>NZ_RCCV01000001.1:4222453-4825661 GCF_003664255.1 Micromonospora sp. M71_S20
CCACGCCTGCGTGTAGCGGTTGAGTTCCAGCGCGTTCATCGGGCTGCCGTGACCGATGAACGCGGCCGGCATCACCGCCGGAACGGTTCCGCCGCTCATGCTGCTCCCCCCGCCGTGGTCACCCGAGCGTAACCAACGTCGGAGGGAGCAGCCCGGTCAACGCCGGCCGCGACCGGTTGTCACCGCCCGAGGCCGGCGGTCGCCGTCAGTCGGACACCTCGCGCCAGGCGGGATGATTGCCGCGCCACGCCCCGGCCAGAATGACCGCCGACGTCCGACCGGGGCACTCCTGCACCCGGGAGCGGCCTGACTCGCCGCCGATCCGTACCTGTACGTCCCATCGCTGCCCGTCGGTACGGATGTACACGTCCCGACGCCCACGCTGCGACGTGTCGCCGTTCCACCAGTGTTCTTCGACCCTCACCCCGCGACCGTATAGCAGTTCGTCCGTGGACGACACGGCCGGTCTCGGTGGAGACCACCCCTGGGTGGGATCACCGGTCAGGCGGACTCCCCCGGCGCCAGGTGGCGGTAGCCGGGCACGGTCTCGGCGAATTAGCCGTTCACGCTGGTCAGGCCGCGCTCGTTGAGCTGCGCGTCGTGGATCGGGAACACCCGCTCGGCCCCGACGGCGGTGGCGAAGTCGATCGCCTCGGTGAGCTTCAGCCAGGATGCCTGTGCCGGGACCAGCAGCGTCTCGACCGGCCGGTCCGGCCGGTGCAGGGAGTCGCCCGGGTGGTAGACCGCGTCGCCGACGAGGTAGCCCAGGTTGGCGCAGTCGGGCTGGCCGCCGTGGATGGTGGCGTGCCGACCGCCGAGCGCGGTCACGGTGAGGCCGGCGGCGGCGAACCGCTGACCGGCGCCGACCCTGGTCACGGACAGCGGCGCCAGGTCGGGCAGGACGGCGCCCTCCGGCGCGAAGACCGGCACGCCGAGACCCGCCAGCCGGAGCACGTCGACGTGGTCGGTGTGCTCGTGGGTGACCAGCACGGCGTCCGCGCCGGCCAGGGCCCGTGACTCGCTCCAGGTGCCGGGGTCGATGACCAGCACGCCGCCGTCGTGCTCCAGCCGGACGCAGGAGTGGGTGAACTTCACGATCCGCATCCGCCGACCGTACGCCGGGTGGTGGCGCCCGGAGTGCCCGGCGGCGGGCGGCACGGGCCGCGCGGAGCGCGGTGCCGGCCGGCGTTCCCGGCCCGATTCGCCGGACGGCTCAGGGACCGCCCCGAGCCGCGTGAGAGGCTGCGGGGCGGAAGGGAGTACCGAC
Source organism: Micromonospora sp. M71_S20 (assembly GCF_003664255.1). Classification (NCBI taxonomy): domain Bacteria; kingdom Bacillati; phylum Actinomycetota; class Actinomycetes; order Micromonosporales; family Micromonosporaceae; genus Micromonospora; species Micromonospora sp. M71_S20. Next base: position 4,223,721 of record NZ_RCCV01000001.1, read on the forward strand.
ATGGGCGACTACGGCCATCCGCTGGCCTTCGGGGCGTTCCTGACACCCGGCAACGCCGAGCCGGGGCGGGTGGTGGGCCTCGCCGTGCTGGCCGAGCAGGTCGGGTTCGACCTGGTCACCTTCCAGGACCACCCGTACCAGCCCGCGTTCCTCGACACGTGGACGCTGATGAGCTTCGTGGCCGCCCGGACCGGCACGGTGCGGCTGGCCGCCAACGTGACCAACCTGCCGCTGCGCCCGCCGGCCGTCCTGGCCCGCAGTGTGGCGAGTCTCGACCTGCTCAGCGGTGGCCGGGTGGAGCTCGGCCTGGGCGCCGGCGCGTTCTGGGAGGCCATCGAGGCGATGGGCGGGCGCCGGCTCTCCCCCGGGCAGGGCGTGCGGGCCCTCGCCGAGGCGATCGACGTCGTCCGCCAGGTCTGGGACGTCGAGGCGCGCGGCGGCGTCCGGGTCGACGGCGAGTTCCACCGGGTGCTCGGCGCGAAGCGGGGCCCCGCCCCCGCCCACGACGTGGGCATCTGGCTCGGCGCGTACAAGCCGCGGATGCTGGCCTTGACCGGCAGTCGGGCCGACGGGTGGCTGCCGTCGCTGGGCTACCTGCAACCCGGCGACCTCGGCAGGGGCAACACGATCATCGACGACTCCGCCCGGGAGGCCGGCCGCGACCCGGCCGACGTGCGCCGCCTGCTCAACGTCACCGGCCGCTTCGCCCCCGTCGGCCGGGGACCGCTCGACGGCCCCGCCGAGCAGTGGGCCGAGGAGCTGGCGGACCTGGCGCTCAGCGACGGGATCAGCACCTTCATCCTGGGCAGCGACGATCCCGAGGACCTGCGGCGCTTCGCCGCCGAGGTCGCCCCCGCCGTACGCGAACTCGTGGCCGGCGAGCGCGCGGCCGGCACCCCGCCCGCCGCGGCCCCGGCGGCGCCCGGGCCGGCCCCGGCGGAGGCGCCGGCCGTTCCCCGCCCGCCCGCCGGCGCCGGATCCTTCGCCGTCGTCCCGACGCCCGACGACGGCGTGCGCCGCAGCGCGATCCGGGTCTGGGACGAGACCACGCGGCCCACCGGCCCCACGCCGGACCCGGCACGCACCTACACCCCGCACGACCAGGCCGGCGCCCAGCACCTGATCGACGTGCACGACGGGTTGCGCGCCGAGCTGACCCGGCTGTACGACCTGGTGGAGCAGGTGGGCGCCGGGCTGCTCGACGCGGGCACGGCCCGCTCGCACATCAACACGATGACCATCCGGCAGAACAAGTGGACCCTGGGCACGTACTGCGAGTCGTACTGCCGGGTGGTCACCACCCACCACACGCTGGAGGACCGGGGCATCTTCCCGCACCTGCGCGGGGGCGACGCCCGCCTCGCCCCGGTGCTGGACCGGCTGGAGCAGGAGCACCACGCGATCCACGACGTGCTGGAGCGGGTGGACCGGGCGCTGGTCGCGTTCGTCTCCGTCGCCGACGGGATGGCCGAGCTCCGCGCGGCGGTCGACCTGCTCAGCGACACGCTGCTGTCCCACCTCGCGTACGAGGAACGCGAGCTCGTCGAGCCGATCGCCCGGCTCGGGCTGAACTGAACCGGCCGTCGCGCGGCGCCCGCGTGGCGGAGGATCGGGGCATGCAGCGACGACCCGGGCGGGGGCACCGCCGCCTGCCGCACACCGCCGACGTCCGCATCGAGGCGTGGGCGCCGAGCCGGGAGGAGTGCGTCGCCGAGGCGGTCGCCGCGCTGGTCGACACGTTCGTCGACCCCGCCGGGGCGCGGCCGGGTCCGCAGCGGGAGTTCCGCGCGCCGCCCGGCGACGACGACGCGGACCTGCTGGTGGGCGTACTCGACGAGGTGATCTTCCGGATGGAGACGGCGGGTGAGCTGCCGCTGCGCACCGACGTGGCCGACGACGGCGCCGGCGGCCTGGTGGTGCGCTGGCGCACGGCGGACACCGACGCCGTCGAGCTGGTCGGCGCGGTGCCGAAGGCCGTCTCCCTGCACGCGCTGCGCTTCGGCCCCGACGTCGAGGGCTGGTGCTGCGCGGTGACGCTGGACGTGTGAGCCGCCCGCTCGGCCCCGCACCACGCCGCCTGCCGCTCAGCCCTGCACCACGCCGCGTGCCGCTCAGCCCTTCACCACGCCGAGCGGGACCAGCCGGGCCACCTTCCGGCAGAGCCCGGCGCCCTCGGCGGCCGCCACCACCGCCGAGACGTCCTTGTACGCCGTCGGCATCTCCTCGGCCAGACCGCGCCGGGACGCCCCGCGCACCGCGATCTCCTGCGCCTCCAACTGGGCACGCGGGTCCAGCCCGCGCTCCGACCTCACGGCCTGCTTGCGGCTCTGCACCCGGCCGGCCCCGTGGCAGGTGGACGCGAAGGCCGGCGACCCCGGCACGCCGGTGAGCACGTACGAGCCGGTGCCCATGGAGCCGGGGATCAGCACCGGCTGGCCCACGTCCCGCAGGTCGCCGGGCAGGTCGTCGTGGCCGGGCGGCAGCGCGCGCGTGGCCCCCTTGCGGTGTACGCACAGCGCGCGCCGCGCGCCGTCGACGCCGTGCGTCTCGATCTTCGCGAGGTTGTGCGAGATGTCGTAGACCAGGTCGAGCCGGCTGCCGGTGACCCGGGCGAAGACCTTCCGGGCGGCGTCGGTCAGCAGTTGCCGGTTGGCCCGGGCGTAGTTGGCGGCGGCGGCCATCGCGCCCAGGTAGGCGCGGCCCTCGTCGGAGGTGACCGGGGCGCAGGCGAGCTGGCGGTCCGGCACCTCGATGCCGTGGCGGGCCATCACCTTCTCCATCTTCCGCACGTAGTCGGTGCAGATCTGGTGGCCCAGCCCCCGGGAGCCGCAGTGGATCATCACGCAGACCTGGCCGGGGCGCAGCCCGAAGGCGGTGGCGGCGGTGTCGTCGTACACCTCCTCGACGGCCTGCACCTCCAGGAAGTGGTTGCCGGAGCCGAGGCTGCCGACCTGGCGCGCGCCGCGCTCGATCGCCCGCTCGCTGACCCGCGCCGGATCGGCGTCACCGACGGCGCCGGCGTCCTCGCAGCGGTACAGGTCCCGCTCGACGCCGAAGCCGCGCTCCACCGCGTAGCGGGAGCCGCCGCGCAGCACCGCGTCGAGTTCCGCGCGCGTCGACAGCTGCCACACCGCGCCCTTGCCCATGCCGCGCGGGGTCGCCTCGCCCAGCCCGTCCATCAGCGCGTCCAGTCGGGGCCGCAGCCCGTCGCGGTCGAGGTCGGCGGCGAGCAGCCGGACGCCGCAGGAGATGTCGAAGCCCACCCCGCCGGGCGAGACCACGCCGCCGTTCGCGACGTCGGTGGCGGCCACCCCGCCGATCGGGAACCCGTAGCCCCAGTGCACGTCGGGCATGGCGTACGAGGCGTCGACGATGCCGGGCAGCGTGGCGACGTTCGCGACCTGCTCCAGCGACCTGTCCTCCCCGGCGTCGGGCAGCAGGGACCGGGACGCGAAGACCACCCCCGGCACCCGCATCGGGTCGTGCCGGTCGATCCGGAAGCGGTACGGCGACTCCTCGACCAGCTCCATTCCCGGCGGCTACCCGGGCGGGCCGCCCTTACACCCGCTCGCCGGCGGCCGGCCGCCGCATCGCCCAGACGTCGGGTCCGCCGTCGGGCACCCGGGCCTGGCCGGTGACCGCGAAGCCCAGCCGCCGGTAGAACCGCACGTTCGGCTCCGACGAGGTCTCCAACACGGCGGGCAGGCCGGCGCGGTCGGCCTCGGCCAGGCCGGGCCGCAGCACCCGGGCGCCCAGCCCCCGGCCCTGGTCGGTCCGGCGCACGCCGACGGTGGCGAGCAGGAACGCCGGCTCGGCCGACCGCAGCGAGGCGCAGGCCGCGTCGGCGGCGTGCAGCGCCGACTGCCGGTCGCCGGCCAACTCGGCGTTGCGCGCCGCGACACCGGCCCAGGCCTCATCCGGCACCGGCCGGTCCGGGCGCAGCCAGACCGCCACCGCCGCCGGCCGGCCGTCGGCGTCCACCGCCGCCCAGACGTCGCCGTAGGGCAGCCCGACGGCGGCGACGGTGCCGGCGAACATCGCCCCCAACCGCTCCCGGTGCCGGTCGGCCGCCACCGTCCAGGCCATCCAGGGGTACCCGTTGAAGGCGTCGGCGAGCACGTCGGCCGCCTCGGCGGTCGACTCCGGCCCGATCCGGCGTACCTCGAACTCCATGCCGTCCCTCCCCACGCTCCTCGGCCGGCGACCCGGCACGCGGTGCGTGATCATGCCACGGTACCCGCGCCGGCGTCCCCGGAATATCGGGTCGGGCCGGCCCACCCGGTCGACGGCCACGGTCTGGGCCGGACCGGTGTCGCCGCAGGCGGCGAACCGGGTGGCGGCGCGGCGGGCACGGTCACTACTCCTGTCCGGTCCTCGCCGGATCTGCTCCCGACCCGTCCTCGGTCCCCGGCCGCTCCGCGGGCGTGGACCGGCTGGCGGCTGCCGGGCGGTCGGCCCGACGTGAAGGCGGAGCCACCGATCGCCGGGCCCGGTGGATCCGGTGCAGCACCCCGTGCCAGGCCGGCGCCTCGCGGGCGTCGTCGAAGGCCCGGGCGATCACGACGTCGGTGGAGGAGTGCGCCAGGATCGAGATGACGATCGTCAGGGCGACCAGGTGGAACACCTCGTCGCCGGCCGCGATGCCGGACTCGAGCACCAGCAGCCCGTAGACCACGGAGGCGAAGCCCTTCGGCCCGAACCACATGGCGGCGGCCTGCTCCCGCAGGCCCAGTCCCGAGCGCAGGAACGAGATCCACAACGCGACCGGCCGAGCCACCACGATTGCCAGCACGGCGAAGACCCAGCCGGTCCAGGAGATCTCGCCGAGGAACTCCACCGAGATCAGCGCCCCGAACACCAGCAGTGCGGCCAGCTTCAGCAGCTCCGCCACGTTCTCCCCGAAGTGCTCGAACGCCGCCCGCTGCCGCGGCCCGAAGGTGGCCACGGTGATCCCGGCGGCGAACGCCGCCAGGAACAGGTTGCCGTGGGTGGCCTTGCCCAGCGCCAGCACCAGCAGGCCGATCGCCATCCCGTTCAACGGGGCGTACGCCGTCGACGCGGCGAACCAGCGGGTCCGCTCCAACGCGATCGCCAACAGCGGCACCAGCACCCCGATCAGCAGACCTACCGCCAGTTCGGTGCCCAACTCCCACAGGTGCAGGTCGTCCGAGCCGGCCGCGACCGCCAGGAGGACCACCACGAACGGCAGGGCCAGGCCGTCGTTGACGCCGGACTCCACGTTCAGCAGGTGCCGCAGCCGCGCCGGGACCTTGTCGTTGCCGACCAGTGCGGCGGCGAAGACCGGATCGGTCGGGGCGAGGATGGCCCCGACCAGCAGCGCCTCCGGCCAGTCCAGACCGGCCACGTAGTGCGCCAGCACCGCCGTCACCAGCAGGGTCAGCGGCAGACCCCAACCCAACGCCCGACCGGGCAACCGCCACGCCGAGCGCAGGTCGGCCCAGCCCACCCGCATCCCGTCGGTGAACAGCACCGCGAACAACGCCAGCTCCGCCAACTGGGCCACGATCGGCGAGTCGGCCCGCAGATGCAGCACACCCCCGGTGTCCTCGCCCAACAGGAAGCCGGCGACCAGGAACAGCGCCGCCGTGGAGAGGATGGTGCGGTGGGCCAGCGCCGACACGAGCACGGCAGCCAGCAGGACAGCGGCGAAGCACAGCAGCAGCACAGGGAGACCTTCCGGGGCGCGGACCATCACGGTGCCGACCAGACTTCCCGGCGCTCCACAGATCCCGGCGATCATACCGACAGCCGGCGCGGCGACGCACCGGCCGCTTCGCCGGCGCCGGGCGAACGGGCACTTCCCCGGCGTGACGCGGCGCAGTACGGTGAGGACGGTGCGCCGGGAAGCCTGGTCGGCAGTCGTGACACGTCGTCGACCGGAGGAATCCTGTGGCCACACCCGCGGTTCGCACGCAGCACCTGAGCAAGCGCTACGGGAAGGTGCTCGCCCTCGACGGGCTGGAGCTGACCGTGCCGGCCGGCGAGGTGTTCGGGTTCCTTGGCCCGAACGGCGCCGGGAAGTCCACCACGATCCGGCTGCTGCTGGGCCTGGCCCGGCCCACCACCGGCCGGGCGTGGATCTTCGACACCGACGCCGGCGACGTCGCCGCCCATCGCCTGCTGGCCTACGTCCCGGCCGACGTGGCGCTGTGGCCGCAGCTCACCGGCGCGGAGACCCTCGAGCTGCTCGCCGCCACGGGACCCGGCGTCGACCGCGCCTACCGCGACGAACTCGTGGAGCGGTTCGCCCTCGACCTGTCCAAACCGGCCCGCACCTACTCGACCGGCAACCGGCAGAAGATCGCGCTCGTCGCCGCGTTCGCCACGCGCGCGCCGTTGCTGGTCCTCGACGAGCCGACGAGCGGGCTGGACCCGTTGATGGAGCGGGAGTTCCGCCGTGCCGTCGCGGTCGCCCGCGACCGCGGCCAGACCACGTTCCTCTGCTCGCACCAACTGGCGGAGGTCGAAGCGATCTGCGACCGGGTGGCGATCCTGCGCGCCGGCCGGCTCGTCGACGTCGCCACCGTCGACGAGCTGCGCCGCCTGCACCGTACCGAGGTGACCGCCCGGTTCACCGGCCCCGTACCCGACCTGTCCGGTGCGGCCGGAGTCGACATCGTCGCGCAGGACGGCGGGACGCTCAGCTTCTCCCTGACCGGGCCACCCGCACCGGCGCTACGCGCCCTCGCCGCCGCCGACGTCACCGCCCTCACCGTCCGGGAGCCGAGCCTGGAGGAGATCTTCCTCGACTACTACGGCGAGACCGCCCGATGACCGCCGCCCTGCCAATGGCCGGCCGCACCGCGGACACCGCCGCCCGGCGGGCGGTCACCCGCCTGGCCGTACGCCAGGTACGCCGGGGCGCACTCGTCGTGCTCGCCGTGACCGTCGGCATGTCGACGCTGGTCGCCGCCACCCACGCCAGGACCGTCGGGGACGCTCTCGACGCGGGCGCGCTCGCCGTCCTGGCCCGCAACCCGGCGATCCGGACCCTGTTCGGCGAGCCGGTCGCCCTCGAGACCGCCGGCGGTTTCACCGTCTGGCGGACCGGCACCATACTCGCCGTCCTGCTGTCGGTGTGGGGGCTGCTCGCGACCACCCGCATCACCCGCGGCGAGGAGGCGGCGGGCCGGTGGGACCTCCTGCTCGCCGGCCGGCTGGGCCCGGCCGCGGTGCTCGGCCGGCACCTCGCGGTGCTGGCGGTCGCGGCGGCCCTGACCGCGGCCACGCTCACCGCGGCGCTCGTCGCGGTCGGCACCCCCGCCCGCGGAGCGGCCCTGCACGCCGCCGGGCTGGCGCTGGTCGTCACGGTGGCCGTCGCGGCGGCCGCCCTCGCCGCCCAGGTCTTCCCCACCCGGGCCACGGCGACCGGGGCCACGCTGGCGTTTCTCGGCGTCGGGCTGCTCGCCCGAATGGTCGGTGACGGCGTCGCCTCGCTCGGCTGGCTGCGCTGGCTGCCTCCGTACGGGCCACTGGCCCTGACCCGCCCCTACCGGGACGACCGGGTGTCCCCCCTGATCGTGCTGGCGTTCGCCACGGTCGTCCTCTCCGCCGCCGCGCTCACCCTGGCGCGCCGGCGGGACGTCCGCGACGGACTGCTCTCCCCCGCCGCTGGCCGGCCGCCCCGTCTGCGGCTGCTCGGCTCGGTGGAGGCCTTCGCCGTCCGGCGGATGCTGCGGCCGCTCGCCGGCTGGTCGGCGGGCGTGGGCGCGTACTTTCTGTTGATCGGCGTGCTCACGGTGTCCCTGACCGACTTCCTCGGCGACAACCCCCGCTTCGCCGATCTCGCCGCACGGGCGGGCTTCGCCGGTCTCGACTCCGCCCGCGGGTACGCCGCCACCCTGTTCGCGCTGCTCGCCGTGCCGGTCGGCGCCTTCGCCGCCGTCCGCGTCGCCGCCTTCGCCGCCGCGGAGACCGACGGGCGTCTGACCCTTCTCAACGCCGGCATGGTCCCGCGCGCCCGGCTGCTCAGCGCGGAGGTCGGCACCACCGCGGTCGGCGCGGCGGTGCTGGTCACCGTCGCCGGCGCGGCGACGTGGCTCGGCGCGGTCGTGGTCGGCGCGGATCTGCCGCTGGGCGCGGCGTTTGCCGGCACCTGGAACGTCCTTCCGGTGGCGCTGCTCAACCTCGGGGTCGCGGTCCTCGTCCTCGGCCGGACGCCACACGGGGTGGCGGTCGTGGGCATGGTGCCGGCGGCCGGAGGTTTCCTCCTCAAGGTCATCGCCGACAGCACCGGGGCCGCGAGCTGGGTGAGTTGGCTCTCGCCGTACACCCACCTCGCGGACGTGCCCCAGGCGACGCCGGACTGGCCCGCCACGGCCGTCATGGTCGGTCTCGCGGGCGCGGCCCTGGCCGTCGGCACGTTCGGTTACCGGCGACGGGACGTGATGGTCTAACCCGCGGGGAGGATGCGACGCCGGCGATCGTCCGCAGCACGGCCGCCGCGACCGCCGGCCGTGGTGGTGATGTCGTCAAGGTGGCAGCGACCGGGAGCATCCCGGTTCCACCGGGGCGGCGTCAGGGCGGACGGCCCCCGTCGACGGCTACGGTCCCGGGCGAGGTCACACCCGGTAGAAGCCCCGGTAGCGACGGATGAGCCGCCACTGCACCACCACCGCCGCCACGGTCAGCAGGATCATCACCAGGGTCGCGGCGGCGGCGTAGCCGTAGCGCAGGTACTCGAAGCCGGTGCGGTAGACGAACAGCGACAGGTAGGTGGTGGCGTACGGGGGTGGGCCGCCGTCGGTCACCACGAAGGCCGGCACGAAGGAGAAGTGCAGGCTCTGGATGGCGTCGCGCACCGCCAGCAGCCCGAGCACGGGCGCCATCAGCGGCAGCGTGACCCGGCGGAACACGTCCCAGCCGGTGGCGTCCTCGATCGCCGCCATCTCGTAGACGTCGCGGGGCAGCGCGCGGCGGGCGGCCAGCAGCACCACGAAGGTCTCCCCGACGGTGAACAGGCTCATCAGAATGATCGCCGCGCGGGCGTCGGTCGGGTCGGTGAGCCACTGCGGCGGGGTGCGTCCCAGCGCGGTCAGCCCGTTCTCCCCGCCCGTGCGCAGCAGCTGGTTGATCGGGCCGTAGAGCGGGTTGAGCAGCCAGAGCCAGAGCAGCCCGTAGGCGATCTCCGGCACCGCGGTCGGCAGCACCGCCGCGGTGCGGGCGCCGCCGACGCCGACCGCGCGGCGGTGCAGCAGCAGCGCCAGGCCGAGCGCGAAGAGCACCCGCAGCGGTACGGCCACCAGCGCGAAGACCAGCGAGTTGGTCAGCGACACCCGGAACACCGGGTCGGCCAGCAGCGCCGCGAAGTTGTCCAGCCCCACCCAGCGCGGCGGGCGCAGCAGGTCGTACTCGGTGAAGGCCAGCGCCAGGGTGACTGCGGCGGGCAGCAGCACCAGCCCGACCAGCCCGACCAGGTACGGCGTCAGCATCAGCGCCAACTGCCGGCGCGAGCGGCGGTCCGTGCCCGTCACGGGGCGTACCGGCGCCCGGAGCCGGCGTGGAAGACGTGCACCTCGGCCCAGCGCACGCCGACGCGTACCGCCGCGCCCCTTCCGGGCCGGCGGGCGGCGGGCACCCGGGCGACGACGGGGTGCCCGCCGGCGAGCCTCAGGTACGCGTACGCGTCCTCGCCGACCACCTCGACCCGGTCGACGGTGGCCGCCGCGCCGTCGACCGCGTCCAGGACGACCGCCTCGGGCCGGAATCCGATCTCCAGCTCGCCCGCCCCGGCCGGGTCGACGGGCGCGGTGCCGCCGGGCGTGAGCGGCCCCCCGGCGGGCAGCAGGTTCATCGCCGGGGAGCCGACGAAGCGGGCGACGAAGGTGGTGGCCGGGGTGCGCCAGATCTCGTCGGGGGTGCCGACCTGCTCGATGCGCCCGTCGCGCAGCACGGCGATCCGGTCGGCGAGCACCAGCGCCTCGGTCTGGTCGTGGGTGACGTGCACCATCGTCGCGCCCAGCCGGTCGTGCAGGGCCCGCAGCTCGGCGCGCATCTGCACCCGCAGCGCCTGGTCGAGGTTGGACAGCGGCTCGTCGAGCAGGAACACGTCCGGCTCGCGCACCAGAGCCCGGGCCAGCGCCACCCGCTGCCGTTCGCCGCCGGAGAGCTGGCCGGGCCGGCGGTCCAGCAGGGCGGCGCAGCCGACGGTCTCGGCCGCCGCGCGGGCCCGATCCCGGGCCACCGCGCGGGGTGTGTCGCGTACCTCCAGGCCGAACGCGATGTTCTCCGCGACGCTCAGGTGCGGGAAGAGCGCGTACGACTGGAAGACCATCGACACGTTGCGCCGGCCCGGGCGCTCGGCGGTGACGTCGCGGCCGGCGATGCGGATCCGGCCGGCGGTGACCGGCTCCAGGCCGGCGACGACCCGCAGCACTGTCGACTTGCCCGCCCCCGACGGGCCGAGCACCACCAGCAGCTCGCCCCGGGCGGCGGTCAGGTCCACCTCGTGCAGCACCGTCGACCCCCGGTACGCGGCCGAGACGCCGGCCAGGGCCAGGCCCGGATCGCTCACCCGTGCTCCCCGCGGGCGAAGATCGGCCGGGTCTGCCGGTCGAGCTCGCGGACGACGTCGTCGAGCCGGTCGCCCCGGTGCATGGCGTTCTCCAGGATGCCGTAGGTGACGTCCTCGATCTCCGGCCAGGTGGAGACGGTCGGCAGCGCCCGGACGGTGGGGATCGCGTCGAGGAAGACCTTCGCGCTGCGTGGCGGCTGGGCGGGACCGAGGAACGCCGGCGACCGCGACACCCCGATGTGCGACGGGACGGTACGTCCGGTGGCGGCGATGATCCGCTGGCCCTCCTCGGCGATGGCGAACTCCAGGAACCGCCACGCGGCGTCCTTGTGCTTCGCGCCCCGGGTCATGCAGTACGCGTCGGAGTGCAGCACCCCGACCTGCTCCTTGTAGACGGGCAGCGGGGCGACGTCCCACTCGAATCCGGTGATCGAGCGGAACGTGGTGGTGGAGCGGCGGGAACTCATCAGCATGGCGAGCCGGCCGTTGGCGAAGCGGGACTCGTCGTCCTCGGCCTCCACCTCCTCGTCGGTGGGCACCACCCCGTACGCCAGCCGCAGGTCGACCAGGTTCTTCAGCGCCTCCCGGGCGGCCGGGGTGTCCAGGGTCAGCCGGGTCGGCCTCGCCGGGTCGTCGACGATCTCGGCGCCACCCGACCAGACGAACGGGGCGAGCCGGATGATCGACGGCTCGACGCCGAGGCCGTGCACGGCCGGCCGCAGCGCCGCGCCCTCGCTCTCGGTGGCCTTGACCACCACGCCACGGGAGTCGCGGGTCATCGCGGTCGCGGTGGCGACCAGGTCGTTCCACGTCCAGCCGGCCCTCGGCTCGGGCACGCCGTACTTCGTGAACAGGGTGCGGTTGTAGTAGACGGCCAGGCTGGAGACGTTCTGCGGCAGGCAGAGCTGCCGGCCCTGCCAGCGGAACGCGTTCCAGGCCACCGGGTAGTAGTCGGCCGGGTCGACGGCCTCGGAGGCGGCCAGCCGGTCGTCCAGCGGCTCGATGACGTCCTTGGCGGCGAACTGGCCGTAGAAGCGGTAGTTCATCAGGAACAGATCCGGCGGGGCGCCGCCGGCCACCGAGGTGGCGAGCCGGGCCAGCAGGTCCTTGCGGTCGCTGGCCTCGACGAGCTGCACGTCGGCGCCGGGACGCGCCTTCTCGTACGCCTCGACGAGGGTGCGGTAGGCGGCGAGTTCCTCGGGGGCGCCGAAGACCAGCAGCCGCACCGGCCCGTCGGCGGACGACCCGGAGCCGGCGCCGCACCCGGCGGCGGCCAGCACGGCGGTGAGCAGCAGCGCGAGCAGCGCCTTCGGTCGCATCGTCGGTTCCGTTGCCGGTCGCATCGTCAGTCCCGTCCCGTCGGGTCGTCGTGGTGGAGGAAGCGCCGCTGGGCGAGCACGAAGACGGCCAGCGCCGGCACCGTGGCCAGCACCGCCCCGGCCAGGAACACCGGGAAGTTCGTCGGGTCCAGCACCGACAGGGAGCGCAGCGCCAGCGGCAGGGTGAACAGGTTGCGGTCGTAGACGTAGACCAGCGGGTCGAGGAAGTTCGACCAGGTGAGCACGAAGGTCAGCGCGGTGAGGCCAGCGGTGACCGGGCGCACCAGCGGCAGGGCGACCCGCCACCAGGTGCGCAGCGGCGACAGGTCCGCCACCAGGCAGGCGTCGTAGAGGTCGGTCGGCAGCGCCCGGAACGCCAGGTGGTAGACCAGGACGTAGAGCGGTGAGGTGCCCAGCAACGCCGGGGCCACCAGCGGCACCAGGGTGTCGGTCAGGCCGAGCGTCCGGAAGATCGCGAAGCGGGGCACGAGCAGCGCCGTGGCCGGCACCATCAGCGCGACCAGGGAGGCCGCCACGACGACGCCGGTGACGCGCGGGGCGATCCGGGTCAGCGCGAAGCCCGCCAGGGAGGCGACGAGCACGCTCAGCGGCACGGCGACGACCGCGACCAGGACCGAGTTGAGCGAGGCGCGCAGCAGCCCGCCCAGCTCGACGGCCTCCCGGTAGCCCGTGGTGGACACCGGCTCCGGCACGAGCTGCGGGGTGGGCGGCGGCGGCAGGCCCGGCTCGGTGAGCGAACCGGAGACCAGCAGCAGCAGCGGCGGGACGAAGACGAGCAGGACGAAGGCCGCGCCGAGCGTGCGCCAGGCGCGGCCGGCCGCCTCGGGCAGCGGTGAGGGGCCGCGTGCGCGGCCCCTCACCGTGTCGTTGCCGATGGTCGCCTGCTCAGAGCGTGAGCTGCCAGGCGCCGAGGCCGTGCGAGGCGGCGTAGAGCACCCGCTTGCCCGGCACGATGGTCAGCCCGGCGACCTCCACGTTCGGCATGCCCCGGGCCGCCTTCACCCAGGTCGTGCTGCCCTTGGCCAGCCGCAGCACGCCGAAGTCGGTGGCCGCGTAGAGGGTGCCGGTGACGTCGTCGCGGACCAGGTCGGTGATCGGCTGGTCGCCGAAGTCGTACGACCGGTCGGTCCAGGTCGCGCCGGCGCCGGCCAGCCGCACCTCGAACGCGTGCCCCAGGGTGGCCGGGGTGTTCGAGTTGAAGCCGCTGTAGGAGACCCACGCCCGCGCCGGGTCGGCCGGGTCGACGTGGACGCCGGTGACGAAGCGGTTCGGCGTGGCGGCGGTGTCGATCCGCGTCCAGGTGACCGCCGACGCCGGCTCGGCGTCGACGTTGCGGGACACGAAGACCCGGCCGGTGCTGGTGGCCGCGTACGCCGTGGACGAGTCGGAGGCGACGCGCTCGACGACCGAGACGGCGCCGCCGGCCCGGTCGCCCCACGCGGCGTCGGTCAGGTTGACCGTGCCCAGCGGCGCGAAGTCGCCGCACTGCGCCTCGAAGGTGCCGGTCCAGGTGTTGCAGATCCGGTCGGCCTCGGCCAGGCTCCGGTCGCCCAGCCCGAACGTCTTCGTCCGGTAGACGGTGCGCGAGGTGCCGGCGAACATCGTGCCGCTGACCTTCGGATCGGTGATCACCGGGGCGTAGAACAGGGTGCCCGGCTGCCCGAAGATCGGGTCGGAGATCGAGATCCAGCTGCCCACGTCGCCATTGGCGAAGTTCACCTCGGGCGAGGCGTCGTAGAAGGTGTGGAAGCGGAACTCCGGCCTGCCGACGTCGAAGCCGGACGCGCCGCCGTCACCGATCATCGTGTTGACCCAGCGCCGGCGCTCGCCCTTGTTCTCCCAGGTGCCGTTGTCCTGGGTGCCGCCCTGCAGCAGCCGGTGGTCGTGCGGGCTGGCCGAGAGGCTGATGAACTGCAAGGTGTTCATGCCCTTGTTGATGCCGTCCAGCTTCGACGGGATCTTCGACAGCATCTGCCGGCAGCGGTCCTTCTGCGCCTGCGTGGTCAGGTTGCGGTCCGGGTTGTCGCACCAGGCCGAGCGGTCCACGAACTGGCCGCTGGAGCGCATCACGCCGCCGTCGTTGGCCTCGAAGAACTGGTACGGGTTGCGCGGGTTGGTGACCAGGGCGTGCTGGTCGGGGTGCAGGCCGTTGGGGTGCAGCTCGTCGGTGCCGTCGTAGGTCATGTCGGTGCCGCTGACGCCGGCGTCGGTGGACAGCACCACGGCCCGCTTGTGGGCGACGGTCTCGCCGTAGACGTACGAGCCGCCGGTGTAGACGATGTCCGGGTGCCCGGCCGGGGTGTGCACGAACACGTCGTACCAGCACTGGCCGGTGCACTGGTTGTAGGTGGCGTAGCCCGGGTCGGCCGGGTTGGCGCTGCTCAGGTCGGTGAACGCGGGGGCGGCGCCGGCCACGTCGTCGCTGCGGAACAGCCGCGAGTACGGGTTGCCGAGGTTGCCCTCGTAGACGTACATGCGGGTCTTGCCGTTCGGCAGGGCGGTCACGTCGATCGCGGCCCGGGTCTGGAAGACCGCCGGGTTCAGCGAGGGCTTGATCTGCGTCCAGGTGGCGCCGGCGTCCGCGGAGCGCCAGACCCCCCGGGCGTACGAGGAGGCGTAGACGGTGTTCGCGTCGCGCGGGTCGAGCTTGACGTAGCGCACGCCGCGCGGCGAGCAGGCGGCGGTGTTGTTGTATTCGGCGGCGCTGCCCGTGCACTGCGTCGCGTCGGCCGAGCCGTTGTGGATGAACTTCCAGTTCGCGCCGCCGTCGGACGACTTGTAGAGGCCCCACTTCTCGGCGTCGGGCACGGGCCGGGTGACGCCGGTGCAGCAGGAGCCGGACATGCCGCGCAGGGCGGTGGTGGTGGCGACGTAGAGCGTCTTCGGGTCGCCGGGCTTGATGGTGATCTCGCCGATGCCCTTGCCGGCGAGGGCGTCCTTGCCCAGCGGGCCCTTCCAGGTGACGCCGCCGTTGGTCGACTTGTAGAGCCCGACGCCGGCGACGCAGCCGGAGGCGCAGGTGTTCGCCTCGCCGGTGCCGACGTAGATGGTCAGCCCGGTCCTGTCGTTGCGGTCGATCTTGACCGAGCCGGCCGCGTTGATGCCGAGCGGCCCGCCCAGGTAGAACCACTTCGGTTCGGCGGCGAGGACGTTCAGGGTGCCCCAGACGCCCCCGCCGGCCGGCGTGACGTACGCCCGGCAGAGCAGCGCGTTGCAGTCGGGGGCGATGTCGATGGAGGTGACCCGGCCACCCGCGACGTACGCGTTCGGCACGTAGTTGGAGGCGTTGCGGAACTCGGTGAACGGATAGAGGGCCTCGCTGGGGCCGATGTTCGTCCAGCCCCGGGTGCCGCCGGCGCGCCGCTCGGCGGCGGCGTACGCCGACTTGGACCGGTCGACCTGGGCGATGCTGATCGTGCTGGCCGGGTACGCGCGCTCCAGGAACTCCTGCTGCGCGGCGTTGCCGGGCCCGTCCGGCGACATGCCGTCGCTGCCCGGCACGGCCTGGCGCAGCCGCTCCATGTGGGCGCCCAACGCGCCCGGCATCTCCCCGTCGCCGGCCGCGGCGACGGGGGCCGGCACCTCGGCGCCGGCGAAGTGGATTCCGATGAGCCCGGTCGATGCCACCAGGGCACCGACCGCCAGTCCTGCGAGCAGATGGCGACGTCTGCGCTTCACGAGGTCCCTCCGGCAGATGACGGCGCCACCTCAGCGCGACCATCCGGATTGCCGACCGCCGCTGGCAGCGTCCACGGTGGAGAATGACAGAGCGCATCGACGCAGACAATCCCCTGCATGGACGGGGATCGACGCGTGGTTGCATTCGCAGGGAACGGGTAGTGCGCCAGCATGCCATCGCGTTACGAGGACTACCCGAGAATCGCCATCGTCACCGGCGCGGACTCCGGCATCGGCCGGGCCTGCGCCGTCGCCCTCGCCGAGGCCGGCTTCGACGTCGGCGTCACCTGGCACCGCGACGTCGAGGGCGCCGAGCGGACCGCCGCCGAGGTACGCGCCGCCGGCCGGCGCTGCGAGGTCGCCGAGCTGGACCTGACCCGGCTGCCGGGCGCCGACGCGGTCGTCGACGGGCTGGCCGACCGGCTCGGCGGCCTCGGCGTGCTCGTCAACAACGCCGGCACCGGGGCGTCCACACCGTTCGTCGACACCGGCTGGGAGCAGTGGCGCGAGGTGCTCTCCGTCGACCTCGACGGGCCGTTCCTGTGCGGGCAACGGGCCGCCCGGCGGATGCGGGCCGCGGGGCTGGGCGGGCGGATCGTCAACATCACCAGCGTGCACGAGCACGCGCCCCGGGTCGGCTCGGCCGCGTACTGCGCCGCCAAGGGCGGGCTCGGCCTGCTGACCAAGGTGATGGCGCAGGAGCTGGCCCCGGACGGGATCACCGTCAACGCGGTCGCCCCGGGCGAGATCGCCACCCCGATGACCGGCCAGGAGGACGTCGACCCGTTCACCCAGGAGCGCCCCGGGGTGCCGGTCGGGCGGCCCGGCGACGCGCGGGAGGTGGCCGCCGTGGTCACGCTGCTCGCCTCGCCCGCCGCCGCGTACGTCACCGGCGCGTCCTGGCCGGTGGACGGCGGCATGCTGATGATGGGCCCGCAGGCCAACGCGCTGGAGTCGCACGACTGGCGTTCGGTGCAGGGCTGAGCGCAGGCGTGGCCCGCGCTGCCTGCGGCTCCGCCCCCTGCACCCGCTACCTGGCAGCGCAGCCGGTGTGCCGGCTCCACCGCGCCCGGCGTGGGCCGCGCGGACGGTGCGCCGCGGCCCCACCGCACCCGGACGCGAGAGCTGCGCAGACGGGCGTCACGGCTCCACCGGCCCCCGGACGTGGGCCGCGCGGACGGTGCCGCCGCGGCTCCCCGCGCCCGGGGCGTGGGCCGCGCACCCGGCGGCCCGGTGGCCCCCCGGGGGCGGGACAATGGGAGCCTCCGCCTGCGAGACCGCCGGCGGGAAGGCCCCGATCGGCAGGAGAACGGTCAGCGTGTCGGAGACTCCCGGGGCGACCTCGCCTGCGGACGGACTGCGCGCCGACTGCGCCCGGTGCTTCGGGCTCTGCTGCGTCGCGCCCGCCTTCTCCGCGTCCGCCGACTTCGCCATCGACAAGCCCGCCGGGCGGCCCTGCCCGAACCTGCGGGCCGACTCGCGCTGCGGCATCCACGCCAACCTGCGCGACCGGGGTTTCCCCGGCTGCACCGTCTTCGACTGCTTCGGCGCCGGCCAGCGGGTGGCCCAGGTCACCTTCGGCGGGCGGGACTGGCGCGACGCGCCGGAGACCGCGGCGCGCATGTTCGACACGTTCGCGGTGATGCGGCCGCTGCACGAGCTGCTCTGGTACCTGACCGAGGCGCTCGCGACACGCCCACCGCAGCCGCTGCGCGACCATTTGTCCGCCGCGCTCGACGAGACCGAGCGGCTGGCCCGGGAGCCCGCCGGGACGCTGCTGGGGCTCGACGTGGACGCGTACCGGGGACGGGTCAACCCGCTGCTGGCCCGCGCCGGGGACGCGGCCCGGGCCCGGGGTGGCCGTCCCGGCGTGGACCGGCGGGGCGCCCAACTGTTCGGCGTCGACCTGCGCCGGGCCGACCTGCGCCGGGCGAACCTGCGCGGGGCGCTGCTGATCGGCGCCGACCTGCGCGGCGTCGACCTCGGTCTGGCCGACCTCACCGGCGCCGACCTGCGCGGCGCGGACCTGCGCGGCGCGGATCTCTCCGGCGCCCTGTTCCTGCACCAGTCGCAGCTCGACGCGGCCCGGGGCGACCAGCACACCGCCCTACCGCCCGGGCGGACGCGCCCCGGCCACTGGTCCCCGTTGTCCCTCACCCCCCTGCGCCGCCCACCCCGCTCCCCCACCCGCCCACCCCGCCGCCGCTGACCCCCTCTCCCGCCCCACCGCCCCGCCCTCGCCCCCGTGCGCCCCACCCTCGCCCTCGCGCCCGCTCTTCGCGATCATGCAGTTGTGGTGCTGGACAAAACGGTCTTCACCCCATCACGGCGGGCACCACAACTGCATGATCGCCACGGCACCCCGCCCGGGCGGGGGCGGGGTGGGGCGGGTTTCGGGTGGGGGGTTGCGGGTAGCCGGGGGCGGAACGGCAGCGGCGGACGGCAGGGGAGGCAGCGGTGGGGTATCGGGCGCGCGACGGTGAGCTGCCGGTCGACCCGGCACACGCCGAGGACGAGGCCGGCCAGGCCCGGCTGGTCCAGGTCGAGGCGGACACCGACGTCCCGGCGCCGGACGACACGACGACGAAGCCCGACATCGTCACCGAGGACGACGGGTCGGGCATGGCGGGCGGCGCGTCGGGCACCTCCAGCGGCGGGTCGGGCATGCCGGGCCACCCGGACGCGGCGCGCTGAGCACCGCGAGGCACGTTTGCGGGCAGGCCACGGGGGCAGGAGAGCGGCATGACCGATCAGAACCGTACCGACCGGGCCGCCACCGACGAGCCGGACGGCGCCACCGCCATGCAGGCGTCGCTGCGTCCGCCGGGCGAGTCCCTGCGCAGCACCGACGACACCGGCGACGACTTCGCCGACCTGCCGGCCGAGGACCGGAGGTCGGCCCGGGAGGTCAGCCGCGCCGGCTACGACGTGGACGCCGTGTCCGGCACCACCGACCCGAGCCGCACCGAGTGACCTGACCGCCGGTCCGGTCAGCGACCGGCGGGCACCGCCGACGCGCGGGCCTCGGTCATGCCCCGGTTGGCCAGCGCGTCGGCGCGCTCGTTCTCCGGGTGGCCGTTGTGCCCCTTCACCCACAGCCAGGTGACCTCGTGCCGGGCGCACGCGGCCTCCAACCGCTGCCACAGGTCGGCGTTCTTGACCGGCTGCTTCGCGGCCGTCCGCCAGCCGTTGCGCTTCCACGAGGCCAGCCAGCTGGTGATGCCGTTGCGCACGTACGTGCTGTCGGTGTGCAGTTCGACCGTGACCGCCCGGGTCAGGCTCTCCAGGGCCTGGATGGCCGCCATCAGCTCCATCCGGTTGTTGGTGGTCGGGGTCGCCTCGCCGCCGCACAGTTCCCGCTCGTGCGCGCCGTAGCGCAGCACGACACCCCACCCGCCGGGGCCGGGGTTGCCGCTGCACGCCCCGTCGGTCCAGATCTGCACGACCCTGCCGGTCGTCTCGTCCACCATGCCGGCAACCTACCGAATCCGCACCGCCTCCCCCGCCGTCGGGCGGCGGCGCGGCGCGGGTCACCTCCCGCGCGTACGCGCCCGACGGCCGGAGGGTCGCCGCCACCGGCCGGGCGTGGGCGACGGAAAAGGCCGTGTCCCGGTTCCCCCGCCGCTGGCAGGATGGCCTCCCGTGACGGGAAGCCGGGACGGCCTGCGGGCCGACGCCGCCGGCTGAGGCGGCTCAGTCGTCGGCGTCGGCCCGGTCGCCCACCACCGGCCGCGGGACCGTCCAGGTCGCCGCCCGGCGGGTCGGGTCG
This sequence comes from Micromonospora sp. M71_S20, assembly GCF_003664255.1. Taxonomy (NCBI): domain Bacteria; kingdom Bacillati; phylum Actinomycetota; class Actinomycetes; order Micromonosporales; family Micromonosporaceae; genus Micromonospora; species Micromonospora sp. M71_S20. The sequence goes on from NZ_RCCV01000001.1 coordinate 4,243,042, forward strand.
AGGCGGTCGCGGAGCCGGGCCACGGCGTCACCGGCGGTGGCGGCGACCATCGGCCGCAGCCGGGTGGAGCTCATCAGCGCCACCTCCTCCGCCGGGGTGGTCGCGCCGTCGAGGAACCGCAGCACCCGCTCGGCGGGGTTGCGGTCGAAGATCCGACCGAAGAATTCCGGCCCGCCGACGCCGCCGGCGTCCAGCGCCCGCAGCGCGACCGCGTCCATCCAGCGGTGCCGACGGGGGTACGCGGGATCGGGCACCGGCGGGCGGCCGGCGGCGAGGGCGCGGGCGACCTGCTCGGCCTGGCGGTGCATGGCGGAGAAGGTGAAGCCGGTGGAGGGTCGGGTGGCGCCGCCGGCCGTGCCGAGGCGGACCACCCGGGGCGAGGGCCGGGCCTCGAACGGGCCGTCGGTCATCGGAATCACCCCGTTCTCCACCTCGCGGACGGTCAACCGGGTCGGGTCGAGGCCGAGCAGGTCCCGGTAGCCGGCCAGCGCCGCGTCGTACCCGGCGTCGGTGAGCAGGTCGGGGCCGAACTCCGTGTACTCCACCAGGGCGTACCGGTCGCTCACCGGCAGGACGTAGCCGAACGACACGCCCCGGGCGGGCTGCGGGGTGCGGAAGTCCATCAGGACGGCCCGTGCCGGGTCGAAGACCGGCACGTCGGACTCCAGCCACCAGCCCCGGAAGTGCTGGAGCCAGTTGGTGCGCCCGGGTCGCCGGGGCGGCCGGGGCCGGGAGTCCAGCACCCAGGACGCGCGGACGGCCGGCCCGGCGCCGCCGGCGCGTACCGTGACGTGCCCGCCGTCGTCGTGCAGGGCGTCGACGGGCGCGACGATCCGCCGTACCCCGAGCCGCCGCTCGGCCTCGGCAGCCCGGTCGTAGACCGGGCCCGAGCGCAGCATGGCGTACCGCAGGGGGGCGAGATCGAGGACGCGGCGGCCGTCGGGTGTCGCCACCTCGACCTGGGGCCAGCTCGCAGCCAGCAGCGGGTCCAGGTCGCTGCCGGGACGGTCCCAGAACGCCCAGGTCCGGTCCTGGCCGCGCCGGTGGACCGGGTCGATGACGGCGACCCGGAGGTCCCGCACCCCGTGCCGGTCCAGGGCCGCGAGGACCAGCGACGCGGCGCCGCCGCCGCCGACCAGCGCCAGGTCGACGTCCAGCGGCGCGGAGGTGTTCACGCCGCCCACGCTGCCACACCGACCGGGCCGTCCGGCCACCGACCGGCCCCGCCCGCGCACATCCGGCCGGCGGCGGTACGGCGGTAGGGTGCCAGCGGTCGCCCCCCGGGCGACGGTCACGTCACCCCGGAGGACGCCCGCCCCATGAGCACCGACGCCACCAACGCCCTCACCGCCCGGTGGGCGTCCGGCCTGGACGACGGCCAGACGGTCCTCTCCGGCGCCGGCGTCTACCCGCTGCTGGCGCTGCTCGCCCGCTACGCCGCCGGTCCGGCCCGCGACGAGCTGCTGGCGGTCGCGCCGGAGCCGGCCCGGTCCGACCTGGACCGCTCCCCCACCACCCGGCTCGCGCTCGCCGCCTGGGCGCGGCGGGACCTGCCGCTGACCGACCGCTGGTCGCGGGAGGTGCCGGCGGCAATGCGCGGGGAGCTGACCGGTGATCCGGCGCGCGACGGGGCGGCCCTCGACGAGTGGGCCGCCGCCCACACCGACGGCCTGGTCCCCCGGATGCCGGTGCGGGTCACCCCGACGACGGCGATGGTCCTGGCCAGCGCGCTGTCGCTGCGGACCGGGTGGGCCGAGCCGTTCCGCGACGCGTGGTGCCAGCCGGCCGCCGGGCCGTGGGGCGGCCGCCGGCTGGCCGGGCTGAGCCGGCTCGGGCACGACCTCGACGCGCTACGGGCCGTCGACACCGCCGCCGGTCCGCTGAGCCTGCTGACCGTACGCGGCGCCGAGGACGTCGACGTGGTCCTCGCCCTGGGCGCGCCGGGGCGCGGGGCGGCGGCGGTGCTGCCGGCCGCGATCGGCGCGCTCGGCGCACCGTCCGCGCTGCCGGTCGACGCCGGCCCCGGCGTCGTCGAGCAGGTCGTGGACGCGTACGACGACCGGCCCGAGCTGCTCGTCTCCACGGTGGGCTTCACCGTCTCGGCCGACCACGACCTGCTGGAGCGGGCCGCGACGTTCGGCCTCGCCACCGCCGTCGGCGACGGCGACCACTTCCCCGGCATCGCCCGGCTCCTGGCCGTCTCGCAGGCGCGGCAGAGCGCGACGGCGACGTTCGGCGCGACGGGTTTCCGCGCGGGGGTGGTGACCGCCGTCTCCACGCGGGCGGGCTCGGCACGGCGGCCGGTCACCGCGCGCAGACGGCGGGTACGCCTCGACGTCGACCGCCCCTTCGGCTTCCTCGCCGTGCACCGGCCCTCCGGGCTGGTGCTGCTCGCCGGCTGGGTGACCGACCCCGACGCCGCGACGCCCGACGCTCAGCGGTCCCCGGCCCGCCTGCGGTAGACGACCTGGCGGCGCAGCGGCCCGGACTCGACGTCCGGGTCGTCGAAGTCGTCGGCCGGATCGGTGGTCATGCCCAGGCGGCGCATCACCGCCTGCGAACGCACGTTGGTCGCGGTGGTGATGGCGAGGATCTCCGGCAGCCCGACGGTGTCGAAGCCGTGGCGCAGGACGGCGCGGGCCGCCTCGGTGGCGTAGCCGTGCCCCCAGGCGGAGCGGGCGAGCCGCCAGCCTGCCTCCACGCCGGTGACCGGCACACCGTCGTCGACCCGGTCCAGCCCGGCGAAGCCCACGAACGCGCCGCCGTCGCGGACCTCGACGGCCCAGAAGCCGTAGCCGAGCCGGTCGAGGTCCGCCTGGAACGAGCGCGCCGAGGCGGCGGCCTGCTCGGCGGTGAGCAGCGGGCCGAGGTGCTCGCGTACCTCGGGGTCGGCGTTCATCGCGGCCCACGGCGAGAGGTCGGACTCCCGCCAGTCGCGCAGCAGCAGCCGTTCGGTCCTGATCTCCGTCACCGCGCGACCCTAGCGCCGGGCGGGCGCCGGGGCACGCGGGATTCAAGGCGGCCCGTCAGTCCCGGGCGATGGCCTCGATGGTCGCCATGTGCCGCTCGCCCCAGTCGCCGAGCGGCATCAGCGCCTGGTTCAGGGACCGGCCGAAGTCGGTGAGCGAGTATTCCACCTTGGGCGGCACCTGCCGGTAGACCTCGCGGTGCACGAGGCCGTACGCCTCCATCTCGCGCAGCTGCTGGATCAGCATCTTCTCGCTGATCCCGTCGATCCCCCGGCGCACCTCGGCGAAGCGGCGAGGGCCGTTGTCCAGCTCCCACAGGATCAGCGCCTTCCACTTGCCGCCCACGACGTCGATCGCGGCGTCGAGCCCGCACGTGTAGGTCCGCTTCTTCACGTCGCTCCCCTCACTTACCAAAAGGTAAGTACCTGAGAAAATAGTCGGTACTTGCTGCTCCGTGCGTACGGAAACAGGATGGGACCGGCCCGGCGGCACGCGCAAGGCCGGGCGATCCGTCCACGAAGGAGCACTCCCATGACCGACCGCGACCTGCCCCCGGTGACCGTGCTGGGCCTCGGACCGATGGGCCAGGCCCTCGCCGGCGCGCTGCTCGCCGCCGGGCACCCGACCACCGTCTGGAACCGCACGGCCGCCCGGGCGGACCCCCTCGTGGCACGCGGCGCACGCCGGGCGCCGACGGTGACGCAGGCCGTCCGCGCGAGCCCGCTGGTGCTCGCCTGCGTCATCGACTACGCCGCCGTCCGCGCCATCGTCGAGCCCGCGGCCGACGCCCTCGCCGGGCGCACCCTGGTGAACCTCACCGCCGACACCCCGCGGCGGGCCCGGGCGATGGCCGCCTGGGCCCGCGGGCAGGGCGTCGACTACCTCGACGGCGCGATCATGACCCCGGCCCCCACCATCGGCGGCCCGGAGGCGCTGGTGCTCTACAGCGGGCCGGAGCACCTCTGGCGCGCCCACCGGGACAGCCTGGCGCACCTCGGCGGCTCGGCCGACTGGCTCGGCGCGGACCCGGCTCGCGCCGCCGCATACGACGTGGCGCTGCTCGACATCTTCTGGACCGGAATGAGCGGTATCGCGCACGCCTTCGCCCTGGCCCGGGCGGAGGGGATCACGGCGGCGGAGCTCGCGCCGTACGCCAGGGGCGTCTCGGGTCTGCTGCCCGACCTCGTCGACGACCTGGCCGGGCGGATCGACGTCGGGAACCACACCGCCGACGTCTCCACCATCACCTCCGCCGCTGCCACGATGACACACATCGTCGAGGCGGCCGAGGGACACGGCATCGACACCGGCACGCTGCGGGCGGCCAACGCCGTCGTCGCCCGGGCGGTGGACGCCGGGCACGGTGACGACGACTTCTCCCGCCTGGCCCGGGTGTACGCGGAGGCGGCCGCGTGAGCGCCCCGCGCCATCGGCCCGTCACCGTGCTCGGGCTCGGCGCGATGGGCAGGGCCCTGGCCGGCGCGCTGCTCGCCGCCGGCCACCCCACGACCGTGTGGAACCGGTCGCCGGAGCGCTCCGCCGCGCTGGCCGGGGCGGGAGCGGACGTGGCCGGATCCGCCGCCGAGGCGGTCGCGGCGGGCGATCTGGTCGTGGTATGCCTGCTCGACGACGACGTCACCCGTCGGGTGCTCGAGCAGGCAGCGCCGGCCCTGGCCGGACGGACGGTGGTGAACCTGACCAACGGCACCCCCGCGCAGGCCCACCGGCTCGCGGAGTGGGTGACCGCGCGGGACGCCAGGTACGTCGACGGCGGCATCATGGCCGTGCCGTTCATGATCGGCCAGCCCGGCGCGTTCGTGCTCTACAGCGGCGCGGAGGACGCCTTCCTCGACTGGCGGGACACCCTCGCGGCGTTCGGCGACGTCCACTGGCTCGGTGCCGACCCCGGTCGGGCGGCCGTGCACGACCTGGCCCTGCTCGCCGCCATGTACGGCATGTTCGGTGGATTCCTGCACGCCACGGCGATGGTCCGCGCGGCCGGCACGCCGGCGGGCCAGTTCGCGCCGATGGTGACCGGGTGGCTGACCGCCATGCTCGGGGAGCTGCCCGCCCTGGCGGCGGCCGTCGACTCGGGCGAGCACGACGCCGACGGGTCCTCCCTGCGGATGCAGGCCGCCAGCTTCGGCAACCTGCTCGCGGCCTGCCGGGACCTGGGGGTCGACGCCGGGCTGATGCGCCCGGTGCGTGACCTGCTGGACGAGGCGGTCGCCCGGGGCCACGGCGAGGAGGGCCTCTCCGCGCTGGTGGGGCTGCTGCACGACGACGCCGGCCGCCCGGCCTGACCGCTCCCGCCGCCCTCTGCCGGGTGGATGCGGCGACACGCTGGACATGCAGTCGTCCGGTTGCCTAATCTGACAGGCAGCCGGGCGGCTGCATGTGTGAGGTGGGCAGGGTGGACGACGTGTTCCGGGCGCTGGCCGACGCGAGTCGGCGTCGGCTCCTCGACGACCTCAACCGGCGCGACGGGCAGAGCCTGCGCGAGCTGTGCGCCGGGCTCGACATGACCCGGCAGTCGGTCAGCAAGCACCTGGCGGTGCTGGCGGCGGCCAACCTGGTGACCACCGTGCGACGCGGCCGGGAGAAGCTCCACTACCTCAACCCCGTCCCGATCAACGCCGTCGCCGACCGATGGATCGACCATTACGACCGCGAGCGGGTGCGCGCACTCGCCGACCTACGGACAGCTCTGGAGCGGGAGCCGATGGACAGTCCCACCTTCGTCTACACCACCTACGTCAACACCAACCCCGAGAGGCTCTGGGCCGCGCTGACCGAGCCGGCATTCACCCGCCGCTACTGGGGCGGCGTCGCGCTGCGCTCCGACTGGCGGGTCGGCTCACCCGTGCTGTGGCAGGACGAGCCGGGCGGCGAGTTCCGCGACCTCGGCCAGCGCGTCCTGGTCGCCGAGCCGTTCCGCCGGCTCTCCTACAGCTGGCACGGCTTCCAGCCGGAGCACGCCGCACACTTCGGCTGGTCCGACGAGGAGTTGGCGGCCCGACTCGGCGAGCGGAGGTCCCGGGTCACCTTCGACATCGCCCCGTACGGCGGGTTCGTCAAGTTGACGGTCACCCACGAGGACTTCTCCCCCGGCAGCGAGATGTACCGGGCCGTCAGCGGCCAACTCGACGGCAGTGGCGGCTGGCCGGAGCTGCTGGCCAGCCTCAAGTCGCTGCTGGAGACCGGGGAGCCACTGCCCGAGCCGCGCCCCGAGAGCGCCACCGCGCAGGGCTGACCCCGTCCCGGCACGCGGGCGACACCGGCGGACCCCGCTGCCGGGCGACCGGCACGGCGGCGCGTCCCGCCCCGAGCAAACCGGCCAGGACCGGGTCAAGGCGGCGGGCCGGACGCGTACGGCCCGCCGCGGGGCACCGTTCCCGAGTGGGGCCGGGACGGCCCAGCCGCGACAGCACGACCCCCGCTGACATCGGCACGGCCAACCCTCGCGGGTGGGCCGTGCCGGCATTTCCGCAGCTCCCTCCGCCTCGCGGGTGGACACGTGACGGCAACGAAGATTTCTCATTTTCACCGGATCGGGGCCCCAACCCTCCTAGGGTTGGTCACACCGGTGCTAGTCACGGAGTTGGCCACCCGAACGACGTCCCACGCAGTCAGCGGACGAAAAGTGAGGGAAGACGCGTATGAAGGCAAAGACAGTTCTCGTATCGGCGGCGCTCGGCGTGGGTCTCGGCACGCTCCTGCTCCCCGGCGCGGCGCTGGCCGACACCGTCGTGTCACCGGCCACCACGCCGGTCGGCGGCACGGTCGTGCTCACCGCGACGACCTGCAACCCGAAGTCCGGCGACGCGATCTTCCGCGTCACCGGCCCCGACCGCGACCAGAACGTCCGGTCCACCACCGCGGCGGCCGGCGGCGGCCTGAGCGCCGAACTCTTCACCGCCGGCTTCACCCTGGGCACCTACACCGTGACCGCGACCTGCGGGGACGGCAGCGCGGCCGGCAGCGCCACGTTCACCGTCACCCCGATCGGCGGGGCCCAGGCCGGCGGCCGCGGCACCGACGACGGGACCGGGGAACTGGCCGCCGGCGGCGCCCTGCTCGGCTCCGCCGCGGGCGGCGCACTGATCCTGGCCCGCCGCCGACGCCACATGGCAGCGGCCACGCTCTGACCGACGGCCCCGCGCCGTCCACTCCTGAAAGCCGTCCATCCCTGCAACGGGTGCCCGCACCGGTGAACCACCGGAGCGGGCACCCGGGCGAACGCGTACGGAGGTGGGATCGTGTCCTGGCGCAGGCCCGGCTGGGCGGTGACGGTCATCGTCCTGCTCGCCACGTCCGGGCTCGGCCTGGTCGCCGCCGGACTGGCGACGACCCCGCCCCGCCCGCCCCGGCCGGGGGCCGCCGCCGCCCCCGTACCGACCCGCCCCGCGCTGCCGCCGCTGCACCGGGCCGAGCCGGTCGACGTGCGGATCCCGGCCATCGACGTACGGGCGCGGATCGTCCCGGTGGGCGCCGACGCCGACGGGCACCTGGAGGTGCCGCCGCTGGACCGGCCCACCCTGGCCGGCTGGTACCGGCATGGTGCCAGCCCCGGCGAGACCGGCAACGCCGTGATCGTCGGGCACGTCGACTCCGCCGCCGGCCCCGCCGTATTCTTCGACCTCGGCCGGCTGCGGCCCGGCGACACCGTGCGGATCACCCGCGCCGACGCCAGCGTCGCCACCTTCGCCGTCGACGGCGTCGGGTCGTACCCGAAGGACCGCTTCCCCACCGACCTGGTCTACGGGCCCAGCGACGCGACCGGCCTGCGCCTGATCACCTGCGGCGGCCGGTTCGACCGGGACACCGGCAACTACGTCGACAACGTCGTCGTCTTCGCCACCCGGGTGCCGTGACCCCCGGATCCGCCACAGCCGAGTACGGTGGCCGCGCGGATGCGGGCGCGACGGAGGGGGACGGGTGGCTCGTCGGGTGGGAGAACGGGTGAGGCTGTCGGCCGTGTTCGACCGGCTGCTCGGCCGACCGCTGCCCGGGCAGCGCGCGCCAGAACCCCCACGCTCCAATCCCGACGCCGTGGTCGACTGCGCCGTCTACGTCGACGGGCGGCGCGAGCCCGGCCGTCCCCACTACGCCGACGCCTACGCCCGCAGCCGTCGCGGCCGCGACGCCTTCGTCTGGCTGGGCCTGCACGAGCCCGACGCCGCGGTGATGGCGGCCGTCGGCCGCACCTTCGGGCTCGACGACCTGACCGTCGAGCAGGCCCTCGCCGACGGCCACCGCCCCACGGTGCGCCGCGACGGCGACGTGACCCTGCTGGTGCTGCGCACCGCCCGTTACGTCGAGCACGCCGAGCTGACCGACACCTCCGAGGTGGTCGACACCGGCGACGTGATGGTGCTGCTCGGCGACCGCTTCGCCGTCACGGTGCGGCACGGCGCCGCGGGCGCGCTCACCTGCGTGCGCGCCGACGTCGAGCAGCGCCCGGCGGTGCTCGCGCAGGGGCCGTGGGCGGTCGCGTACGCGGTCTGCGACCGGATGGTCGACCTCTACCTGGAGGTCGCCGGGCACGTCGAGCGGGACCTGGAACGCATCGAGGAGGCGGTGTTCGCCCGCGACCGCTCGGCCGACATCCAGCACGTCTACCAGCTCAAGCGGGAGGTGGTCGAGTTCAGGCGGGCGGTGCAGCCCCTGCAGGCGCCGCTGCGCTCCCTGCTCGACCAGCGGCCCGACAACCCGCCGCGCGGCCTGCACCGGTGGTTCGTCGACGTGGACGCCCGGCTGACCCGGGCGGTGGACCGGGTCGCCGCCTACGACGACCTGCTGAACTCGATCGTGCAGTCCCGGTTGGCGCAGCTCGCGGTGGAGCAGAACAACGACATGCGCAAGATCGCCGCGTGGGCCGCCATCGCCGCGACCCAGACCGGCATCGCCGGGATCTACGGCATGAACTTCGCCAACATGCCGGAGCTGCAATGGCGCTACGGCTACCCCGCCGTGCTCGGCCTGATGGCGCTGACCGCGTTCACCCTGCACCGCCTCTTCCGCCGCTCGGGCTGGCTCTGAGCGCCGTCACTCCATCGTGGACGGCTCCGGGATCGCGGGCGCGGGGCTGGTGCGCGGCATCGGGACCTCGGTGGCCCGGACCGCCGGCGCCGACGCCAGCATCCGGTCGAAGACGTTGCGGAACAGCGTCGACATCGCCGGATCGTCCGCCAGGGCGCCGACGAACGAGATCGAGGACGCGCTGAAGACCAGGGCGCCGCTGGGCCGCTCCAGGAGGACCAGCGCGGCGCCGCGGCCCCCGGGGTTCTCCCCCCGGGCGATGACCTGCGCCGGGGACGCCTCGCCGGCCAGCCCGCGCAGCCCGTCGGTCTCCCAGCCGCTGGCGGCGCCGTTGTAACCCGTGCGGCCGAACCTGCTGCCGACCACCAGGCCCGTGCCGGCCAGCAACGGGTGCTCACGCAGCACCTGGTACGGCGCGTACGTGCCGGCGTCGGTGTAGTTGGTGCCGAGCAGCTGCGAGGCGGGCAGGCCCAGCTCCGTGTAGATGTCCCGCCTGCCGTCCGCGCGGCGGTAGGTGACCACCGTACGGCCGGAGTTGACCTGCACCCGCTCGTACAGGCCGTTGCCGCCCGGATAGATCAGCCGGCCGCCGCCGGCCTGGAAGTTGACCAGGCGCTGGCGCATCGTGTCGGACCAGTACTCGGGATGGCTGCCCAGCACGAGCACCCGGTAGTCGGTGAGCCAGCCGTTGGAGCCGTGCAGGTCGGCGTCCTCGTAGACGTCGAAGGCGAGCCCCTGTCGGGACATCCAGCGGGTCAGCAGCAGGTCCGAGAAGAGGGTGTGGTCGCGGATCCCGGGATCGTCGACGTTCAGCTCCGTCGACGGCCGACGCAGGAAGAGGGGGCGCCGGCCGGTCGTGTCCGGGCAGTACTGGCTGTGCCCGCCCCAGCTGTTGTAGGCGTTGTAGGTGAAGGTGGGCAGCAGCACCGCGATCTTGTTGGTGGGGCGGGTCGGGCGCACGAGGAACGGCACGTACCGGTGCAGCCCGTTCGGGCCCTCCAGCCGGGCGGCGTAGAGGCCGGGCTGCCAGTCGGCGGGAACCCGGAACTGCAACCGGTCCGACCACCCGCAGCCGACGCCGAGGAACCCCACCGGCAGCGACTGCACCCCGCCGGTCACGGGCAGCGGTGCCGAGACGACCACGGGGGCGCCGGGGTTGGGCGCCAGCCGCACCATCGACGCGGTGAGCGACGGGAATCCGGTCGACACCGCGATCCGCGCCACCTCGCCCTGCGCCACGCTCGGCGTGTTGGCGTAGCCCTGGAGGGCGGCCTGGGTCTGCACCGTCCAGCCGGAACCGACCCTCTTGCCGGTGCCGCTGTTCATCCAGACGGCCCGCCGGTCGGGGCCGGCGGTGGTGTGGTTGGTCAACCGGTACTGCGCGAGCGCGCCGGTCTGCCGGGCGGTGGCCGCGTCCGGCGGGATCGCGTACAGCGCCCCCTGGCCGGTGAACCACACCCCGTCGTTGAGGAAGAAGTTGCGAAACCCGGAGCCGATCCGCAGGCCCGAACCCGACGCCCAGGTGCCGCCGCCGAGGTGCCGGTGCCAGCGGATGTCGCCGTAGTGGTAGGCGTAGAGGACCCCGGAGGTGTCCGCCTGCAACACCGCGCCGGTGAAGCCACCACCGATCCGCGCCCCCTGGACCGTCCACGTCCTGCTGACCAGGTCGTACTGGTGCAGGAACAGCTCGCCCGCGGCGTTCTGCCCGTAGAACGCGCCGTGGAACCCGCACAGCCGGGGGTAGCGCTCGAATCCGGCGCCGATCTGCCCGCCGCTGATCCAGGTGCCGGCGCCGGTCGTCGCGTTGGTCAGCCGGTAGCGGTAGTAGTGGACGGTGCCGTCGCCGCGTACGGCGTAGAGCGAGCCGTCGAGCCCACCGAAGACCGCCCGGAACTGGTGCCACCCGGAGCCGATGCGGCGGCCCGAACCGCTCGCCCACCTGAACGCGCCGGTCTGCCAGCCCGTGTGCCGGTACCAGTGCAGCGCGCCGTCGGCCTGGATGGCGAAGATGACGCCGTATCCGCCGCCGACCAGGCGGATGAACCGTTGCTGCGGGTCGTGGCGGGGCGCGGCGGCCGACGCGCCGGACGGGCCCGCCAGCAGCAGCGGCGGCACGGAGGCGGCGATGACGGCACCGTCGCGCAGCAACCGTCGGCGTGATACGCCCCCCAGGTCCGGCATGTTCCCCATGGCGACCCCTCTCCGGCGAGGCGGATGTGCTGGGCAACCTACGGAACCAAGGGCGACGGCGTGACCCCGTCGAGCGCCCGCGGCGGGAATTCGGATGATCCGCGAGCACCTGCGACCGGCCGGCCCGCGCCGGTCCCGCCGATCAAGGGATTGACGGAATGCAATTGATAGTTGTCGATCGACGGCCCAAGGTCGGTACGGCCGGGCTGCGGGCGGCCCGATCAGCGGCGGGCGGCGGGCGCTCCGGTCAGGGCGCGCAGGGCGGGGCCTGCGTGTCGCCGGCCGCGAGGGCGCGCAGCGGGACCGGCTTGACCGGCGCCTGCGCGGTGAACGCCCCGACCTCCTCCGGCCCCCGGCCGGTCAGCGTGCAGATGAGCTGACAGAGGCCCGGCTGGCAGGACCGGCCCTGGCACAGGCCCATCCCGACGCGGGTCACCAGCTTCACCGCGTTCGCGGTGCCCAGGTGCGGGTTGGCCCGCAGCGCGCGGCGCACGTCACCGGCCCGCACCTCCTCGCAGCGGCAGAGCACGGTGTCGTCGGTGACCAGGCTGCCCAGGGCCGCCCGGTCCGGCGCGAACCGGTCGAGCACCTGGGTGACGAAACGTCGCCGGCGCCGCAGTTCCCGGCGCACCGGGCCGGCCAGCGCGGCGGCCCGGCGCTCGTCGAGCAGCCCCAGGTCGCGCAGCACGCCGAGGGCGGCCAACCGGCCCTCGACCACCGCCTGCTCGGCACCCGCGACGCCGGTCAGCTCGCCGGCCACCGCGATCCGGGGCACCGAGGTGCGCAACCACTCGTCGTGCCGGACCACCCAGCCGCCCGCGGGCGAGTCCCAGGTCACCGCGCAACCGGCCTGGCGGGCCAGCTCGACGGAGGGGACGAAGCCGTACCCCAGCGCCAGCACGTCGCAGGGCACGTCCCGGTCGGTCCCGGGCACCGGCTGCCCCGTGGCGCCGACCTCGGCGAGGGTCACCCTGCTCAGGTCCGGATCGCCGTCGGCGCGGCGGACCACCGTGGCGAACCGGACCGGCACCCCCGCCCGGCGCAGCACGCGCAGCGCCCCGACGCCCTCAGCGATCTTGCCGCCCGCGCCCGCCGCGGCGGCCAGCCCGGCCGGTCCGGGCAACAGGTCGCGGCGGCGTTGGACCAGCGCGACCTCGACCACCCGGGCACCGGCGCGCACCAGTTGGGCGGCGACCACCAGCAGCAGCGGATGCCCCCCGGCCAGCACGAACCGGCCGCCCGGCAGCAGGCCCTGCGCCTTGACGAACGTCTGCACGCCGCCCGCCGTGAGCACTCCCGGCAGGGTCCAGCCGGGAAACGGCACCGGCAGGTCGTACGCGCCGGCGGTGAGCAGCACCGCCCGGGGTTCGAGCAGGCGGACCCCGGCCGGGCCGTGCGTGGCGACCCGGTAGCGGCCCGGCGGTGGCTGCTCGCCCGCGTACCCGTCGAGGCCGGCCCGGGTGCCGAGGACGCCCCACACCGTGGTGTCGGCGAGCCACCGGACGCCGGGAGCGGCGGTGGCCTCGGCGAGCAGCGCCCGACCGGCGGAGGACGGTGCGGCCGGCGGGGCGAAGCCGGCCGGCGGCCGGCGGTGGATCTGCCCGCCCGGCTGCTCCTGCTCGTCGACGACGGTGACGGCGGCGCCGTGCCGGCCGAGGGTGGCGGCGGCGGCCAGCCCGGCCGGGCCGGCGCCGACCACCACCACGTCGGGCGCGCTCACCGGGGCACCGCCGTGCGGACCCGCATGTCGGCCCGCACCCGGATCAGGCAGGACCGCTGGCAGGGCACGTCATCCACGGTGACGACGCACTCGAAGCAGACGCCCATGTTGCAGTAGGGCCCCCGGCGGGCGCCGCCGCGCGTGGTGCCGACGGCCCGCTGCCCGGCGGCGAGCAGCGCGGTGGCCAGCGACTCGCCCGGGTGGGCGGACACCGGCCGCCCGTCCACCTCGATGGTGACCGGCGCGGGCCGGTGCATCGCGGTGCGCCTCGGCGCCTGCGCGGGCTCCGGCGGACGGTGTTCAGACAAAGTTCAGCGCTCCGAAGCGGGAGGGTGAGTAGTCCTCGATCGACCGGTCGGGCTCGCCGGTGACGACCATGGCGGCGAGCAGCCGGGCGTAGGTGAGACCGAGGGTGAAGGCCGAGCCGCCGGTGGCGACGTACAGTCCCGGCCGGCGCGGCACCGCGCCGAGCAGCGGCAGATGGTCCGGGGTGAGCGTGGTCATGCCCGTCCACGTCCGGATCACCGGCAGGTCGAACACCGCCGGCACCACCCGGGCGGCGTCGGCGTTGCCCACCAGCGACTCGTACCGCAGCTCCGGGTTGGTCTCCAGGTCGACCCGCCCGGCGCGGCTGACCAGCTTGGCCGGCCATCCGCCACCGATCAGCACGTTGCCGTCCTCGGTCTGCTTCATCGACAGCCGCCGGCCGACGTGCTGGATCAGGTGCGGCAGGAACGGCCGGCTGCGGGCGGTGGCGCTCATCGTCAGCCCGACCGGGAAGACCGGCAACCGGACGTCGGCCATCGCGGCCAGCTCGGCGGTCCAGACGCCCCCGGCGAGCACGACCGTGTCGGCCAGGTGGGTCTCCCCGGCGGTGTCCCCCGGGCCGGCCCCGGTGCGCAGTTCCCAGTGCCGGCCGCGCCGGTGCAGCCCGGTGACCCGGCAGCCGGTGCGCAGCACGGCACCGTGGCGGCCGGCGGCCCGGGCCAGCGCCGGGGTGACCAGCCGGGGGTTGGCCTTTCCTTCGCCGGGCACGTGACCGGCGGCGAGCACGGTGTCCGCCAGGTACGGCGCGAACCGGCGCAGCTCCGGGCCGGAGAGCACGGCGACGTCGAGCCCGTACTCGCGTTCCAGGGCCGCCTTGCGATCCAGCACGGCGATCTCCGCCGGGGTCTCGGCGAGCATCAGCCCGCCGGTGCGGGACACTCCGCAGCGCTCGCCGAGCTCGTCCTCGATGGTCGCCCAGGCCCGCACGGCGTCCAGGTGCAGCGGCAGCGCGCGGGCCGCCGCCCGGGCCGCGTCGTCGCCGTGCTCGACCATCCGGAACTCCAGCTGGAAGTGCAGGCTGCCCGCGTTCTGCCCGGAGGCGTGCCGGTTGACCTGGTCCTTCTCGACGAGCAGGACCCGATTGCCGGCGCGGGCCAGGTGCCAGGCGGTCGCGCAGCCGAGCAGGCCGCCGCCGACGACCGCCGTGTCGTACACGGTCACGGCAGCAGGTCGAGCTGGGTCATGGTGGCCCGGACGCGGTCCTGTTCGGCGGGGGTCAGCGGGAGCAGCGGCGCGCGCACGTGGCCGGCCGGCACGCCGCGCAGCGTGAGCGCGTACTTCATGATCGCCTGCGCGTTGCCGAACCGGGCGCCGTAGTCGGGCCCGAACCAGTCCTCCATGATCACCCGGTCGCGGGCGCCGAGCATCCGGGCCCGGTCAAGGTCCCCGGCGCGCAGGGCGCGGAAGAAGTCGGGGTGGTCGGCGCCGAGCACGGCGCCGGCGCCCATCAGCCCGTCGCCACCGATCGTGGTCATCAGCTCGATGCCCACCTCGTTGGTGGGGATGCCGAAGTAGCGCACCCGGTGCCGCAGGGCCACCAGGCTCCGGACGAAGCCGCCGAAGTCCGGAGTGGAGTTCTTGACCGCCACCACGGTGTCCAGCGCGCTCAGCTCCAGCAGCAGGTCAGCGTCCAGGTCGACGCCCGTGCCGCGCGGCCAGTTGTAGACGCAGAGCGGCAGGTCCACCGCCTCGGAGACGGCCCGGTAGAAGGCCACGACCTCGGCCCGGGTGGGCACCACGTACGGCGGCGGGGTGAGCAGGATGCCGTGCAGGCCGGCGTCCCGGGCGGCCTCGGCGTGCCGGATCGCCTCCGCCGGCGTGTACGCGTTGCAGCCGCCGAGGACGGTGAGCCGGTCGCCGACCCGCTCGGCGGCCGTCCGGAACAGCTCGGCCCGTTCGTGTTCGCTGAGACTGAACCACTCGCCGGTGGTCCCGCCGACGATCACCCCGTGCAGCCGCTCGGCGGCGAGCCAGTCCAGTTGCCCGCGCCAGGCGGCGAGGTCCAGCTCACCCGTGGCGGTGAACGGGGTGGTGACGGCCGGCAGGTAGCCGAACCAGTCGACGCTGTCACGGTCCACTGCGGGTCCTTTCGACGGGCGGCGTCGTACCGCCCACGTGCGCGACGTGGGCCGGGTGACGTGCCGGGTGGGTCAGGGGGTCGGCGGGGTGACCGCGATGATGAGCCGGGCCCGCTGGTCGCTGGCGTTGCGGTAGAGGTGGGGCAGCCGGGAGTCGAAGGTGATCGCCTCGCCGGTCTTCAGCACGTACTTCTCGCCGCCGATCTCGGCGACGACCTCACCGGTGACGGCGATCGCGCACTCGGTGGAGGGGTGCGCCCACGGCTCGGTGGAGCTGGCGTCGCCGGGCGCCAGCTCGGCTTCGAGCACCTCCAGGTCGCCCCGCCCCGGCGTGAGGCGGTCGTAGGCGATCTGCCCGGGAGGCGCGGCGAGCCGGGACCGCGAGCCGGGCCGGCTGATGTGCACCAGCGGGGCGTCCGGCTCGGAGAACAGCGCCGCTATGGAGGTGTCGAAGACCTTGGCGAGCTTACGCAGGGTGGCCAGGCTGGGGTCCGTGGCGCCGTTCTCGATCTGGCTGAGCAGGGCGGGCGACACGTCGGCCGCGGCCGCGAGCTGGCGCAGCGTGAGGGAGTGCTGCTGGCGCAGGTCGCGGAGCTGGTCACCGAGCATGCGTCTTTCCTCGTTCCGAAAACAGTGTGGCTAGAAATGTTTGACGTGACTATACGCCGCTGTCTAGGGTGGTCAAACACAAGGTGAACGTGTTTGGCGCTACTAGACAAGCGGCGTCGAGGCACGAACCGGACACGAGTTCTGTCCGGGTACATCCAACCCCATGACGGCACAACGGCGCAGACCCGCGAAGCCGCCACGGTTGGCACCAACGGCCCGGCCGCGGCGCCACCGACGTCGCCGGGTGTGACAGCCCCAGAGCCCGTCCCGCGCGGGCCGGCCCATACGAAGGTAGGAACAGCATGTCGGTGTCCCCTCGCCGGCTCCGCGTCGGAGCGATCGCTCTGGCGGCGCTGGCCATAGCCTCCAGCACCGCGTGCAGCGCGGGCGGCAGCGGAGGAAGTGGAGACGGCGGTTCGGCCAAGACCCTCACCGTCAACACCTCGTTCGTCCTCAAGACCCTCGACCCCGGCCGGATCTACGAGGCGACCGGCCTCACCGCCGTGCACTCGCTCTACGACACCCTGCTGACCTTCGAGGGCTCGGACGTGAGCAAGCCGGTCCCGGCGCTGGCCGAGTCGTACGAGGCGTCGCCCGACGCCAAGACCTTCACCTTCAAGCTGCGCGAGGGCGTGAAGTTCTCCGACGGCACCGCGCTGACCGCCGACGACGTCGTCTTCTCCCTCAACCGGCTGAAGAACGTCAAGGCCAGCCCGGCCGTCATGGTCAGCGGCCTCACGTTCGCCAAGACCGACGAGCGGACCGTGGTGGTCACCTCGGCGACCGCCGACCCGAACATCCCCGTGGTGCTCGCGATGCCCTCCACGGGCGTCGTGAACTCCAAGGTCGCCAAGGAGCACGGCGCGACGGACGCCGCCGACGCCGCCAAGAACGACACCGCGCAGCAGTACCTCGACACGAACTCCGTCGGCAGCGGCCCGTACGTGCTCAAGTCGTACGACCCGTCGGCGCAGGTGGTGCTGGAGGCCAACCCCAACTACTGGGGCGACAAGCCCGAGTTCAGCCGCGTCGTGCTGCGCAACATGGACGTGCAGACCCAGAAGCTGACCATGCAGCGGGCCGGCGGCTCCGAGATCGCGCTGGACATCTCCGGCAAGCTGCTGGAGGGGCTGCCGGGCAGCCTGAAGACCTCCGCCATGCAGGACACCGTCTACTTCCTCTTCCTCAACGCCGACCCGGCCGTGTCGCCGGTGACCTCGAACGCGAAGTTCAACCAGGCGCTGCGGGCCGCCATCGACTACGAGGGCATCGCCGGGCTGTACGGCAAGGGCGCCGCCCCCGGCGCCGGCCTGGTGGCCCCGGCCTACCCGGGCGCGCTGCCCGCCGAGGAGCAGTCGAAGCGTGACGTGGCGAAGGCCAAGGCGTTGCTCACCGAGGCGGGGCTGACCAACCCCACGGTCAAGTTCAACTACCCGGCCATCACCTACAAGGGGGTCGACCTGGGCACGGTCGCGACGAAGGTGCAGGGCGACGCCGCCGAGGCCGGCATCAAGCTGGAGCTGACCCCGCAGCCGCTGACCACCTTCCTCGACGAGATGCGTACGGGCAAGATGGCCCTCGGATTCACCCCGCAGAGCCTGAACTACCCGGTCGCCGACTCGCTGATCAACAACATGTCCCCCGGCCAGGCCACCGCGCTGCGCTCGGGCTGGACGGTGGAGCGGGCCGACCCGGCCGTCGTGACCGCCGGCAAGAAGGTCACCGAGACCCTCGACCTGGCCGCCCGGGCCGCCGCCATGCAGCAGTGGCAGCGGGCGATGAACGCCGCCTCGCCGTACGTCGTCCTGGCCAGCAACTCCTCCACCGTGGTGGCGAGCGGCGACCTGACCGGCACGGACTACACCGCCGCCGGTTGGCAGGTCGACCTCGCCGCGGTGGGCCGGGGGTAGCAACTCCATGACGACGACAGTCGACGACGCCGAGCCGGGCGCGGTCACCACGACCGTGTCCCGGCCCCGGCCGCACCGGGCACTGCTGTTCTTCCTGCTCAAGCGGGTGGCCATCACGGCCGGGCTGCTGCTGGGCGTCACGATCGTGACGTTCGGCCTGGTCACCGTGGTGCCCGGCGACCCGGTCACGGCCAACCTCTCCGACCAGGCGCTCAACGACCCCGCGACGGTGGCCGCGTTCCGCGAGAAGTGGGGCCTGGACCAGCCGCTGTACGTGCAGTACCTGCAGTACCTGGGCAACCTGTTCCAGGGCGACCTCGGCATCTCCCAGCAGACCGGCCGTACGGTGGCCGACGACCTGTTGCAGTACGTGCCGGCGACCATGGAACTGGCCATCCCCACCATGGTGCTGGCGCTGCTCATCGGCACCGGGATCGGCATGCTCGCCGCCGTCCGCAACGGTCGGGTCACCGACCAGCTGATCCGCGTCGGCGCGCTGCTCGGCCTGTCCACGCCGCCGTTCTGGCTGTCGCTCGTCGTGCTCTACGTCTTCTTCTACCAGCTCGGCCTGGCGCCCAGCGGCGGCCGGCTCTCGACCGACTTCAGCCCGCCGCCGACGGTGACGGGCATGTACACGGTCGACGCCGCCCTCGCCGGCCAGTGGGACGTCGCCTGGGACGCCGCCCAGCACCTGGTCCTGCCGGTGCTCGTGCTGACCAGCCTGACGGTGGCGATGCTGGTCCGGTTCGTCCGCTCGTCCATGCTGGAGGTGCTCCAGCAGGACTACATCCGGGCCGCGTACGCCAAGGGCCTGCCCGCCCGGGTGGTGTTCCGCCGGCACCTGCTGCGCGCCGGCCTGGTCCCGGTCATCACCGTCTCCGGTCTGGCCTTCGCCTCGCTGCTCTCCGGCACGGTGCTGGTGGAGAACATCTTCGGCTGGCCGGGCCTCGGCCAGTACGCGTACCGCAGCGCGACGGCGCTGGACCTGCCCGCGATCCTCGGCGTCAGCCTCTTCGTGGCGCTGGTCTACACGCTCGTCAACCTCACCGTCGACCTGCTGTACGGACTAATCGACCCGAGGATCCGCCTGTCATGACCACACTCGCACCCGATCCCGTGGCGCCCGACCCGAAGGCGACCGGGGCGCTGGCCCGGCGCCGGTGGCCGGGTCGGCTGCGCGGTCGCTCGACCGGGCGGCCCATCTGGCGGCAGCCGATCGCCGTGGCGGCCCTGGTCATCCTCGGCGGGTGGCTGCTGGCCGCGCTGTTCGCCCCGCTCGTCGCGCCGTACGACCCGCTGGCGCAGAGCCCCGACGCCTACGCGCCGCCGTCCGGCACGCACTGGTTCGGCACCGACTCCCTCGGCCGGGACGTGTTCAGCCGGGTGATCCACGGCGCCCGCCTGTCGATCCCGCTCGCGCTCGCCATCGTCTCGCTCGCCCTGCTGATCGGCGGCCTGCTCGGCCTGGTCGCCGGCTACGTGGGCCGGTTCGTCGACGAGGCGCTGATGCGTCTGACGGACCTGGTCTTCGCGTTCCCGCAGATCATCCTGGCGATGGCGGTCACGGCCGCGTTCGGGCCCAGCACCCGCAACGCCGTCCTCGCGCTGGTCATCGTCTCCTGGCCGGTCTACGCCCGGGTCATCCGCAGCGCCGTGCTGACGATGCGCGGCGAGGACTACCTGAGCGCCGCCCGGCTGCTCGGCATCGGGCCGATGCGCGCGCTGCGCCGCGACGTCCTGCCCAACAGCGTGGGTCCGGCGATCGTGCTGGCCACCCTGGAGCTGGGCAACGCCGTGCTGCTGCTCTCCGCGCTGTCCTTCCTCGGCCTCGGCCCCCGCCCGCCGGCCGCCGAGTGGGGCTCGATGGTCGCGCTCGGCTCGCAGGACCTCTCCATGTGGTGGGTCAGCGTCTTCCCCGGTCTGGCCATCCTCACCGTGGTGATGGCCTTCAACGTGCTCGGCGACGCGCTGCGCGACCGGATCGACCCCCGCTACGCGAAGGGACGTTGAGAAATGGCACCCCTGCTCGAGGTCGACTCCCTGGCCGTCACCCTGCCCGGCCCCACGGGGCCGCTGCCGATCCTGCACGACGTGTCGTTCACCGTCGACGAGGGCGAGATGGTCGGCATCGCCGGGGAGAGCGGGTGCGGCAAGAGCCTCACCGCGCAGACCCTGCTCGGGCTGCTGCCCGCCGGCGCCAAGGTCACCGGGTCGGCCCGCTTCGCCGGCACCGAACTGCTCGGCCTGGACACCAGGCGCTGGCAGAAGGTGCGCGGCGCCGGCATCGCGATGGTCTTCCAGGACCCCACCGCCGCGCTGCACCCGATGCTCACGATCGGCCGGCAGCTCACCGAACACATGCAGGTCCACCTGGGCCTGGACCGGCGGGCGGCCGACCGGCGGGCCGTGGAGCTGCTCGAGCAGGTCCGCATCCCCGACCCGCAGCGGGCGGTGCGGGCCTACCCGCACCAGTTCTCCGGCGGCATGCGGCAGCGGGCGGCCATCGCTATCGCCCTCGCCGCCCGCCCCCGGCTGCTGATCGCCGACGAGCCGACCACCGCGCTGGACGTGACGGTGCAGGCCGGCATCCTGGCGCTGCTGGACCAGCTGCGCGCCGAGACCGGGCTGGCCGTCGCCTTCATCACCCACGACCTCGGGGTGCTCAGCGCGCTCACCACCCGCGGGTACGTCTTCTACGCCGGGCGGGTGGTGGAGACCGGGCCCACCGGGGCGCTGCTCACCGCGCCGCGCCACCCGTACACGGCGGCGCTGCTCGGCGCCCGCCCGCACGGCACCCAGGCCGTCGGCACGCTGCGCCCCATCCCGGGCGGGCCGCCGGCGCCGGGACAGGCGCCGCCCGGGTGTCCGTTCCAGCCCCGGTGCGGGTTCGCCGAGCCGTCCTGCGGCACCGCGCCGCCCCCGCTCGCCCCCGCCGGCGCCGACCGGTCGGTGGCCTGCGTGGTCCGTCCGCACCTGGAGGTGGCGGCATGAACGAACCGGTCGGCTCGGGCAACCTGCTCGAGATCAGCGACGTCGAGGTGGAGTACAGGGCGCGCGGCCGGGGGCCGGTGCGGGCGGTGGCCGGGGTGAGCCTCGAGGTGGCGCCCGGCCAGATCGTCGGCCTGGTCGGCGAGTCCGGCTGCGGCAAGTCGTCGCTGGCCCGGGTGGCGGTCGGGCTGGCCGCGCCGAGCGCCGGGACGATCCGCTTCGCCGGCCGCCCGGTCACCCCGCTCGGCTGGCGCCGCCGGCCCGTGCCACAGGTCGGGCTCCAGATGGTCTTCCAGAACCCGTACGCGTCACTGAACCCCCGGCGCACCATCGGCGCCCAGCTCCTCGACGGGGTGCCGGACACGGTGACCGGCGCCGCCCGCCGGGCGCGGGTCGCCGACCTGCTGGACCGGGTCGGCATGCCGGCCGGGGCCGCGGAGCGGTACCCGCACCAGTTCTCCGGCGGCCAGCGGCAGCGGCTCGCCATCGCGCGGGCGCTCGCGCCAAAACCCCGGATGATCATCGCGGACGAGCCGGTCACCGCGCTGGACGCCTCGTCCCAGGCGCAGGTGGTCAACCTGCTCGTCGGGCTGGTCCGGGACCTGGACATGGGCATGCTGTTCATCTCGCACGACCTGTCCCTGGTGCACGAGATCGCCGACGTCACGGCGGTGATGTACCTGGGCCGGATCGTGGAGACCGCACCCACCCGTCAGCTGTGGCGCTCGCCCCGGCACCCGTACAGCCGGGCGTTGATCGACGCGGTGCCGCAGATCGGCCCGCACCCGCAGCTGCCCAGGACGCTCGCCGGCGAGGTGCCCGACCCGGCGCACGCGCCGACCGGGTGCCGGTTCCGGCCGCGCTGCCCGCACGCCTTCGCGCCGTGCGGGCAACAGCCGCCCACGCTCGACCTCGGCGGCCGCAGCGCCGCCTGCTGGCTCAACGACCCCACGGTGGCGCCGACCACCGTGCCCGCCGCGTAGAGGACTCCGCATGCACATCCCCACCGAACAGGTCCTGGTCAACCTCGCGCTCTACGACGGCGTACGGGACGACGTCCAGCGCGACAGCGGCGTCTGGATCGGCGCCGACGGCACGATCCGCGCGGTCGGGCCGGTCGACGACGTCCTCGCCGAGGCCGGCGGCGCCCGGGTGGTCGACCTGCACGGCGACCACGTCATGCCCGGCCTGACCAACATGCACGTGCACCTCTCGCTCGGGCTGCCCGGCCACTTCGGCGACGAGGTGCACCGGTCGAACCTCGCCGAGCTGGTGCTGCTGATGGCCGACTCGGCGCGGCGCACCCTGCACTCCGGGGTCACCACCGCCCGGCTCGTCGGCGAGAGCCGGTACGCCGACTTCGCCCTGCGCAAGGGCATCGAGCGCGGCGCGGTCGACGGCCCGCGGATCTTCACCGCCGGGCACGCCCTCTGCTGCACCGGGGGGCACGGCTGGGAGGCCGACGCTCTGGAGGCCGACGGGGCGGACGGGTTCCGCCGGCTCACCCGGCAGCAGATCCGGGCCGGCGCCGACCTGATCAAGGTGTGCATCTCCGGCGGCATCGCCGGCGAGTTCGAGTCGATCGACACCCCTCAGCTGCTCGACGACGAGCTGGCGGCGGTGATCCGGGTGGCGCACGACTGGGGACGCAAGGTCACCGCGCACGCCGGCCCGGCCGACTCGGTGCGCCGCGCCGTGGAACTGGGGCTGGACTGCGTCGAGCACGGCTACGAGCTGACCGACGAGGTGACCCGGCTGATGGCCGACCGGGGTGTCTGGTACGTCCCGACCATCGTGGTCAGCCGCTGCGAGCAGTTCTTCCGCGACTCCGGCGTGCCGGGCTGGCTGATGGACCGCGCCCTGGCCGCCGGGCCCCGGCACTGGGAGAGCCTCCAGCACGCCATCCGCAACGGGGTGCCGATCGCGCTGGGCAGCGACATGCCGCCGCACGCCGGCTACGACGAGACGACCGCGACCGTGCGGGAGCTGGAGTTCATGGTGGACGCCGGGATGCCCGTCGCCGACGCGCTGAGGTCCGCCACCATCCGCCCCGCGCAGTGGCTCGGCCAGGCCGACGCGCTCGGCAGCGTCGAGGTCGGCAAGCACGCCGACCTGCTGGTCCTGCGCGACGATCCCACCCGCTCGGTGTCCGCGCTGCGCACCCTGCACGCGGTGCTCAAGGGTGGCGTCGCCTACCGCGACGACCACGGCCGCCTCGGCGTCGCCCGATGACGACGATCACCGAGGTCGCCGACGGGTACCT
The DNA here is from genome assembly GCF_003664255.1 of Micromonospora sp. M71_S20. Classification (NCBI taxonomy): domain Bacteria; kingdom Bacillati; phylum Actinomycetota; class Actinomycetes; order Micromonosporales; family Micromonosporaceae; genus Micromonospora; species Micromonospora sp. M71_S20. The sequence continues at coordinate 4,266,138 of NZ_RCCV01000001.1, forward strand.
CGACGCGCTCGCCGAGCTGGACCCGGAGGCCGCCGAGGCGGCGGGTCGTACCCCCGGATCGCACTTCGCGGACCTCTCCCCCGACGGCTTCGCCGCCCGCGCGGAGCTGGCCCGCCGCACCGCCACGGCGGCGGCCGGCGCCAGCGCCGACGGGACCGCGCAGCGGGCCCTCGCCGGCGCGCTGACCGACCGGCTGGCCAGCGAGGTCGACCTGTACGACGCGGGCTTCACCACCCGGCTGCTCGCCCCGCTGGCGACGCCGGTGCACCTGGTCCGGCAGGTCTTCGACAACCTGCCCCGCAGCAGCGCGGAGGACTGGGCGGTCGTCGCCGCGCACCTGCGCCGGGTGCCCGCGGCGCTCGGCCAGTACGCCGACACGCTGCGCTGGTCGGCACAGCGGGGACACCTGGTCGCCCGCCGGCAGGTGCTGGCGGTCGCCGACCAGTGCACCGCCTGGGTCACCGCCGACGACTTCTACGGCCGGCTGGTGGCCGCTCACCCGGGCGGGCCGCTGGCCGGGGAGCTGGCCGCCGGGGCGCGGTCGGCCGCCGCCGCGACGGCGGACTTCGCCGCGTTCCTGCGCACCGAGCTGGCGCCCCGGGCCACCGACGTCGACGGCGTGGGCCGCGACCTGTACGCCGTCACCGCGCGCAGCTTCCTCGGCGCGAGCGTCGACCTGGACGAGCTGTACGCGTACGGCTGGGAGGAGCTGGCCCGCACCGCCGCCGAGCAGCGCGCCGTCGCCGCCGAGCTGGGCCACCCGAACGTGGCGCGGGCGCGGGCCGCGCTGGACGCCGACCCCGCCGGCCGGGTGCCGGTCGGGCCCGACCTGGAGCGGTGGCTGCGGGAGCGCACCGAGCGGCTCACCGACGCCCTGGACGGCCCGCACTTCGACATCCCGGCCGCCACCCGCCGCGTGGTGTGCCGGATCAGCCCCGCCGCCTCCGGCGTCATGTACTACACCCCGCCCGACGCCGGGTTGACGCGCCCGGGCGGGATCTGGTGGTCGACGCCCCCGGGCGAGTCGACGGTGCCGGTGTGGCGGCACGTCGGGACGCTCTGCCACGAGGGGCTGCCCGGGCACCACCTCCAGCACGCGATCACCCTGACCACCGCCGAGCTGCACCCGTGGCAGCGGTCGCTGTGCCAGGTGCACGGGTACGCCGAGGGCTGGGCGCACTACGCCGAGCGCCTCGCCGACGAGCTGGGCCTCTACGCCGGCCCCGCCGAGCGGCTCGGGATGCTCGACGGGCAGATGTGGCGGGCCGCCCGGGTGGTCATCGACCTCGGCCTGCACCTGGACGTGCCGATCCCGGCCGGGACCGGTCTCACCGACGCGCGCCGGTGGACCCCCGAACTGGCCGTGGACTTCCTGATCCGCGTCGCCGGGCTGGACCCGGCGACCGCGCGCTTCGAGGTCGACCGCTACCTCGGCTGGCCGGCGCAGGCGTTGGCCTTCAAGGCCGGGGCGCGGCTCTGGCAGCAGGCCCGCCGGGAGGTCGAACGGCGCGAGGGCGCCGGGTTCGACCGCAAGCGGTTCCACCACCGCGCCCTGCGGCTCGGCCCGATGGGGCTCGACCCGCTGCGCGCCCGCCTCGCCGAACTCTCCTGACCCACCGACACCCCCGTCCGCCCGACCGGAAGCGAGCCCCGATGACCGTTGACGATCTCACCGCCGCCATCACCGACATGTACCGGTCGTTGGGCGACCGGGCGGCGTTCGACGCCCGGCTGCACCCCGAACTGACGATCTGGGAGTCCGACGCGCCCGACCTGCTGGACGGTCTGGCCGCCCTCGACGACCTGCGGGACCGCCGGGCGGCGGACCGGGGACCGGCCGCGCCGCCGGCCTCGGTCGCCCCCGAGCAGTTCCGGGTCGAGTCGTGGGACGACACCGGCCTGGTCCGCTACGTCCTGCGGGCCCGGTACGCGGCCGGGCAGCCGGACGACTGCTTCCGGGTGACGGACGTGCTGCGCCGCGACGAGCGGGGCTGGCGGATCGTGCACCACCACGCGGAGGCCCTGCGATGAGCGCCGAGGAACCGGTCACCGACCTGTACGACCTGCGGGTCGTGGTGGAACGGATCGAGGGCCGCTCCGTCTGCGGCCTCCAGCCGGGGGACCACATCGACCTGACCGAGTCGAACCGGCTCCGCATCCCGACGGGCAAGCACTTCTGCCTCTACGCCCTCGCCGCGTGCCTGCCGCTGCTGCCGGCCAAGCAGCGCCCGTTGCCGCCGGGGGACTGGCTGGCCCGGGACTGCCACGTGGCCTGCCCCGATCCCGACGAGCGGGTCATCCTGCGCATCGAGCGGACCGGCCGGCGCCAGATCCCGACTGGAGAACTGACGTGAGCACCGACGACGGACGCCGACTGGTCGGCATCGGACTGCAGTCCGACAAGAGTGCCGACGAGTACGCCGCGCTGGCCGAGCTCGCCGAGGGGCACGGCTTCGACGTGCTGTCGGTCTTCGGTGACCTGATGTACCAGCCGCCGTTCTTCCCGCTGCTGGTGGCCGCGCGGCACACCCGGCGGATCCGCCTCGGGTCGGCCTGCCTGAACCCGTTCACCATGCATCCGGTGGAGATCGCCGGACAGGTCGCGGCCCTGGACCTGGCGTCGAACGGGCGGGCCTACCTCGGGCTGGCCCGGGGCACCTGGCTGGACCAGGTCGGGGTGCCCCAGGCCCGGCCGCTGCGGCGGATCGCCGAGACCGTCGACGTGGTCCGGCTGCTGCTGTCCCGTGACGACCGGGGCTTCCAGGGCCGGGAGTTCACCGTGGCGCCCGGCACGGCGCTGCGCTACGCCCCGGTCCGCGCCGACGTGCCCGTCCTGGTGGGGACGTGGGGTCAGCAGACCGCCCGGACGGCCGCCGCGTTCGCCTCGGAGATCAAGGTCGGCGGGTCGGCCAACCCGGCGATGGCCAAGACCATGCGCGCCTGGCTGGACGACGCCGCGCCCGAGGCCCGGGTCGGCGTGGTGCTCGGCGCCGTGACCGTGGTGGACGAGGACGGCGCCCTGGCCCGGCGGGTGGCCCGTACGGAGGTGGCCATGTACCTCGCCGTGGTCGCCGCCCTCGACCCGAACGTCGACATCGACCCGGAGCTGCTGGCGCGCATCCAGCAGCACGTCGCCCGCCAGGAGCACGACCTCGCCGGCGCGCTGATCGGCGGGGACCTGCTCGACCTGTTCGCCTTCTCCGGCACCCCCGAACACGTCGCGGCGCAGGCCGCGGCGGTGTTCGACGCCGGGGCGACCCGGGTGGAGTTCGGCACCCCGCACGGGTTGACCCCGGCTGGCGGCGTCGACCTGCTCGGCCGCCGGGTGCTGCCGCTGCTGCGGCAATGACGCCGTGGCGGGGGCGGGCGTGCACCGGCCCGCCCCCGCCACGGGCCCGCCGTCCCGCCCCGCTTGCACGGGCAGTCGAATTCTTTCGTTCTGAGATCCAACTCTTGCGCTGGCAAGTCCAGTACTGACACCATACCCATCGATACCTTTCCGTATCGGAGGGAGCAGGGCCATGGCGGTGTCGCGCCGGAGACTGATCGGATCACTCGCCGCGGGCTCGGCCCTCGCCGCTGTCGCGCCGACCGACCTGGTGGCGGCCCTGCGCGGCACCGCGTACGCGGCCAGCCCGCCGGGCGACGTCGTCGGCAAGGTCTCGGTCGGCTACCAGGGCTGGTTCAGCTGCCCCGGTGACGGCGCGCCCATCGGCGGCTGGTGGCACTGGAGCCGCGACCGGTTCCAGTCTCCCTCCCCGGCCAACACCACCATCGTCTCCTGGCCCGACATGCGGGAGTACGCCCGCGGCTACACCACCGCCTACCCGCCGCTCGGCAACGGCCAGCCGGCGCAGCTCTTCTCCTCCTACGACGAGCAGACTGTCGACACCCACTTCCGCTGGATGCGCGAGCACGGCTGCGACACCGCCGCCCTGCAACGGTTCAACCCGTTCGGCGACGAGGGGCCGACGCGCGACGCCATGACGGTCAAGGTCCGGGGCGCGGCCGAACGCCACGGCCGCAAGTTCTACGTCATGTACGACGTCACCGGCTGGACGGCGATGCAGTCCCAGATCAAGGAGGACTGGCTGAACCGGATGTCCGCGCACACCGCCTCCCCGGCGTACGCGCGGCAGAACGGCCGGCCGGTGGTCTGCGTCTGGGGCTTCGGCTTCAACGACGACGGCCGCCCCTTCGCCCCCGCCGCCTGCCTCGACGTCGTCAACTGGTTCAAGGCCCAGGGCTGCTACGTCATCGGCGGCGTGCCGACGTACTGGCGACAGGGCGTCAACGACTCCCGGCCGGGCTTCTCCGAGGTCTACCGTGCGTTCCACATGCTCTCGCCGTGGATGGTCGGGCGCACCGGCACCCTCGACGGGCTCGACTGGTTCCACACCAACGTCAACGTCCCCGACCTGGCCGACTGCGCCGCGCACGGCATCGACTACCAGCCCTGCGTGATGCCGGGCGACCTGTCGGCCGGGCACCGCCGCCACGGCGACTTCTACTGGCGGCACCTCTACAACATGACCCGGCTCGGCGCCCAGGGCCTCTACGTGTCGATGTTCGACGAGTTCAACGAGGGCAACCAGATCGCCAAGACCAGCGAGACGCAGGCGACCACCCCGGCGGGGGCGGGCATCCGCGCGCTGGACGAGGACGGCGTCGCCTGCTCCGCCGACTACTACCTGCGGATCACCGCCGACGGCTGCCGGATGTTCAAGGGCCAGCTCGCCCTGACCCCCGTACGGCCGACGCCGCCCGTCGTCGGCGGCGGCCCGGCGCCCGGGGGCGACCTGGCCGCCGGCCGGCCGACGTCGGCGAGCAGCCGGAACGGCTCGTTCGCCGCCGGCAACGCCGTCGACGCCGATCCGAACAGCTACTGGGAGTCCACCAACGGCGCCTTCCCGCAGTGGTGGCAGGTCGACCTCGGCGCGGCGCACGCGGTGACCCGGATCGTGCTGGCCGTGCCGGCCGGCTGGGAGGCGCGCACCCAGACGCTGACGGTGCAGGGCAGCACCGACGGCGCGACCTTCCGCACGCTCGCCGGGCCGGCCGGGGTCCGGTTCGACCCGGCCACCGGCAACACCGCGACCCTCACCGTGCCGTCGGCCACCGCCCGGCACGTGCGGGTGACCGTCACCGCCAACACCGCCTGGCCGGCGGCCCAACTCGCCCGCGTCGGGGTGTACGCGGCGACCGGGACGCCCACCCCGCCCACGCCGCCGGGCGGCCTCACCGTGACCGGCCGCACCTCGACAAGCGTGTCGCTGGCCTGGACGGCGTCGACCGACGCCGACGGCGTGACCGGCTACCAGGTGCGCCGCGACGGGCAGACCGTCGCGTCCGTCCCGGGCACCTCCGCCACCGTGGGCGGGCTGACGCCCAGCACCGCGTACACCTTCACCGTCGTCGCCGTGGACGGGGGCGGCACCCTGTCGGCGCCGTCCAGCGCGGTGTCGGTGACCACCGACCCGGCACCCGGGACCGACCTCGCTCGGGGCCGGCCGGTGACGGAGAGCAGCCACGTCCAGAACTACGGCTGCGCCAACACCGTCGACGGTGACGCCGACAGCTACTGGGAGAGCGCCGGCAACGCCTTCCCGCAGTGGGTGCGGGTCGACCTCGGCACGGTCGTCGAAGTCGGACAGGTCGTGCTCCGGCTCCCGCCCGCCGCCGCCTGGCAGCGACGCACCCAGACGGTCGCGGTCGAGGTGAGCCCGGACGGCGCCGCGTGGAGCACGCCCGTCGCGCCGGCCGGCCGGGTCTTCGATCCGGCCACCGGCAACCGGGTGACGCTCGCCGTCCCGGCGACGCCCGGCCGGTACGTGCGCATCCGCGTCACCGGCAACACCGGCTGGCCGGCGGCGCAGCTGTCCCAGCTTGAGGTGTACGCCGCATAGCGGCGGTCACTGCCGGCCGCGCGGCTGTGCCGCGCGGCCGGACCCGTCCCACCACGAGAAGAGTCCCGTCATGCCCCTGAGCAGATACTCGCCGCCCGGACCGTCGTCGCGGCGGCGGCCCCGGGCGGCGGTCGCCGCCACCGTCGCGCTCGCCACCGCCCTCGGCGTCCTGGCCGGCGCGCCCGGCCCGGCCACCGCCACCCCACCCGCCGGCACCGGGCCGGTCGTGACCAGGGCCGGCCTCGACCCGCGCCTGGTCGCGGGACGCGGCGCCGACGTCGACTTCGTCGAGCAGGAGGCGGAGAACGCCACCACGAACGGCGAGGTCATCGGCCCCGACCGCACCGCCTACACGCTGCCGGCCGAGGCCTCCGGGCGCAGCGCGGTCCGGCTGACCCCTGGCCGGTACGTCGAGTTCGTCCTGCCCCGCGCCGCCAACGCGATCACCGTGCGCTACAGCATCCCCGACGCCCCGCGGGGCGGCGGCATCACCGCCCCGCTGGACGTGGCGGTCAACGACCGGCGGGTCCGGACGATGACCCTCACCTCGCAGTACGCCTGGCTCTACAACCAGTACCCGTTCTCCAACGACCCGACCGCCGGGCTGCTGCACCCGGACTGGTGGATCACCGAGTGCTCGTGCGTGCCGGCGGCCACCACGCCGTACCCGAGCATCCCCACGCCGTTCCGCCCCAGCCACTTCTACGACGAGCAGCGGCTGCTGCTCGGCCGGACGTACCGGGCGGGCGACCGGATCCGGCTCACCGCCCCGGCGGGCAGCAACGCGGCGTGGACGGTGATCGACCTGCTCGACTCCGAACTCGTCGGTCCCCCGCGCGTCCGGCTGCGCGCCGCGAACGTCCTGGCCTTCGGCGCCGATCCGACCGGCCGCCGCGACTCCGCCGACGCCCTGGACCGGGCCATCGCCTTCGCCCGACGGGCGGACGTGCCGGTCTACCTGCCGCCCGGCACGTACCAGGTCAACCGGCACATCATCGTCGACGACGTGACGATCGAGGGCGCCGGCAACTGGTACACGATCGTCAAGGGGCGCGAGGTCGCGCTGCCCACGCCCGCGCCGGACGGCTCGGTGCACACCGGCGTCGGCTTCTACGGCCGCAGCGCCGCCGACGGCGGCAGCCGCGACGTGCACCTCTCCGGCTTCGCCATCGAGGGCGACGTGCGCGAGCGCATCGACACCGACCAGGTCAACGCGATCGGCGGCGCGATGAGCGACTCCACCATCGACGGGCTGCACCTGCGCCACACGAAGGTGGGCATCTGGTTCGACGGGCCGATGACCAACGTGCGGGTCACCGACACGATCATCGTGGACCAGATCGCGGACGGGCTCAACTTCCACACCGGCGTCACCGACTCGCTGGTCACCCACACCTTCGTCCGCAACACCGGCGACGACGGGCTCGCCATGTGGTCGGAGAAGGTCGGCAACGCCCGCAACCGGTTCGACCACAACACCGTGCAGTCGCCGGTGCTGGCCAACGGCATCGCCCTCTACGGCGGCACCGACCTCACCGTGTCGCACAACCTGGTCGCCGATCCGGTGCGCGAGGGCAGCGCGATCCAGGTAGGGTCCCGCTTCGGCGCGGAGCCCTTCACCGGGCGGCTGCTGATCACCGGCAACACCACCGCCCGCGCCGGCACGTACGAGCTGAACTGGAAGATCGGGCTGGGGGCCATCTGGTTCTACGCCCTCGACCGGGACATCGACGCGACCGTCGACGTGATCGGGGACAGCTACCTCGACAACACGTACAACGCCATCATGCTGGTCAGCGACTGGCCGGTGAAGGACCTCCACTCGATCACCGGCGTCCGGTTCCAGGACATCCGGGTCGACGGCACGGGCACCTCCGTGCTGAGCGCCCGCGCGGCGGGCTCGGCCTCGTTGCGCAACGTCGACGCCCGCAACGTCGGCGCCGTCGGCGTCAACAACTGCGGGTCGTTCAACTTCCCGGCGACCGGCTCGGAGTTCGCCCTCACCGATCTCGGCGGCAACGACGGCGGCTGGCTGGCCCCGTGGCAGTTGCCGAACACCATCACCTGCGACGACCGCCCGCCGGTCGTGCCGCCGCCGCCACCGTCGGCCTGGTGAGCCCCTCGCGGTGGGCGGTGGACTCCGCCGCCCACCGCACCGGCCAGTCCTGTCCGGCGGGTGTCCAGCGCCAGGTCGGAGAGGCGATCGTATGCGCGGCCGCCTCCGCCGCGCCACCGCCAGCCGCCGCCGTACCGGGACACCCCGGCACGGCGGCGGCTTTCTCGTACCCCCTGAACGGGAACCGTCGACCCAACCCCGCACCCACCCGCCGGCCGTGTGACGGGTCAGCCGTTCACCACGATTGACGAATGTCGACCAAATGTGCTAACAAACCGCCTTGTGAATGTCGTCGAAAATGGCGGAAACCCTCCTCTTTCCGGAAACTGACACGGGACGCGACAGAGGCGTGACACATTGCCTTTCGTCGTTGCATAATGGCCGCCGCACGCGCTGTCGCACCGTCGGTTTCCGATGCGGCGACGCCGACCGAAGGGGACACAATTCCGTGAAGCGGGACCACTCACCTGTGCTGCCTGGCGACGGCGCCACGGACTATGCGCGCTACATGCGGCTGGACGCGCTGCTCGACCTGCAACGGCGTCCGGAGGAGATGCTCCACCGCGACGAGCTGCTCTTCCAGGTGGTGCACCAGTCCACCGAGTTGTGGCTGAAACTCGCCGCCGCCGAGCTGGCCGAGGCGGTCACCCGGCTGCGCGCCGGCGAGCTGGCGGTGACCGAGTCGCTGCTGGCCCGGGCGACGCTCGGAATCCAGCTGGTCACCGACCAGCTGGAGATGTTCCGGCACCTGTCCCCGGCCGACTTCCAGGCCATGCAACCGGCGTTGGGCAAGGGATCCGGCGCGGAGTCGCCCGGCTGGCGGCAGGTCCAGGCCACGAGCCGACAGCTAGGCCGGGCGTTCGCCGAGCATCTGGAAGCCCAGGGAATCGACCCGGCCACACTGGGCCGGCCGGATCCGGCGGACCCCGTCCAGCGGCTCGCCGAGGCGCTCGTCGAGTGGGACGAGCGGGTGTCGCTGTGGCGGACGCGGCACTATCAGCTCGCCCTGCGTGTCGGGGGCCACGCCCCGGACGGTGCCGAGGCGACGATGCTCGCCAAGCTCGTCGGATACCGGTTCTTCCCCGAACTGTGGCGGGCCCGCCTGAAGCCCACCGATGAATCCGGTAACGAATCACAGGTCGGTCGTCCCTGACAATCCTCGTCCACCAGAAATTGTCAATCCCTCCCCACCTGTCTGCGTGGCGACCGAAATGTCGAGGTGCGGTTTCGTGCGTGAACTGACGAGCTGGCTGTCCGGTGCCGGTGAGCCCGACAGTTTCCCATACTCCGCCGTGCTGGCGGAGTTTCACCGGGTCGGCAAACACTTCGTCGAGAAGGAGCTGCTGGCCCTGCTCGACCAGGCCCGTGCGCAGTCGACGGTGCCGGCGGCCGCGCGGGACGCCCACGCCCGGTTGCTGGGTGACTTCCTCGACACCGCGCTCGACAAGTGGGACGGCCGGTACGACTACCGCAGTTACCTGGCGCTGCGGCTGCTCCGGCTGCCCTGCGGGGACGACGTCGACGACGGGCCGGCCGCCGACCCGCTCGGTGCCCGGCGGGAACGGGACCGGCTCCTCGTCCGCCTGGTCGCCGACGCGCTGGCCTTCGAGCTGACCGCCGCCTCCGGCACCACCGACCTGCTGCCCGAGCGGCGCCCGAGCCGGGACGTGGTGGCCAAGCGCTACCGGCTCGGCGTACGGGCCGCGTCCCCCGCCCTCGTCCGGATGGGCCTGGCCGGCACGGTCCCCCACCGGGAGGCGGTGGCGACCCCGGACGAGCTGCGGGCCCTCGCCGCCGACCCGGATCCCAGCGGGGAGCTGGTGCTGCGGCTGAGCATGCTGCCGGTCCACGTGACACACGACGAGTACTTGTTCATCCGGGTGCTCCAGGCGTACGAGTGCCTCTTCGCCGGGATCGCCGACGAGCTGCGCGCCACCGTCGCCGCCCTGACCGCCGGCCAGGCGGGGCCGGCGGTCGAGCGGCTGGCGTACGCCCGCGAGCAGCTCACCAGCGCCGGACCGCTGTTCTCGCTGCTGGCCACCATGCATCCGGAGGCGTTCCGGACGTTCCGGGAGTTCACCGAGGGGGCGAGCGCCATCCAGTCGCGCTCCTACAAGCTGGTGGAGTCGCTGTGCCGTACCCCGGAGGGGTCGCGGTTGGACTCGGCCGCCTACCACCAGGTGCCGGAGGTCCGCGACCGGGTGCACGCCGGGCGGCCGTCGGTCGACGACGCGTTCCGGGCCGCCGTACGCGACGGCCTGCTCGCCGCGCCTGGCGGCGAGCGGGTCGAGGAGGAGATGCGGTCGTTCGCCGCCGCGGTCGTCCAGTGGCGGCGTACGCACCACCGGCTGGCGACCCGGATGCTCGGCCCCCGCCCCGGCACCGGCTACACGGAGGGCACGCCCTACCTGGCCGCCGTCCGGTCCATCCCGGTCTTCACCTCCGTCGCCGACGACTCCCGATCGGCGTCCCCGACCGGACCGACCGGAGGCAGCCCCGAGTGAGCCCGCCCGAACCGCACCCCGACGCGCACGTGCCCGAGTGCCTCGACGCCACCGCGCACGCCGCCCTGCGCGCCGAGTTCCCCCTGCTCCAGAGCGCCGTCTATCTCAACAACAACTCCACCGGCGCGGTGCCCAGAGGGGCGGAACACGTCCTCACCGGCTACTGGGAGACGCTGCGGAGCTGGCGCGACGAGGTCTGGCAGGGCTGGCACGTCGGCCTCGACCGGTACGCCGACTCGGTCGCCGACCTCATCGGCGCGCCGGCGGGCAGCGTCGTCACGGACGCGAACCTCAGCACGCTGCTCGCCCGGGTGGCGTCCTGTTTCGACTACCGCCCGCCGCGCGACCGGATCGTCACCACCGACCTCGAGTACCCGACCGTGCCGTTCATCTGGAACGCGTTCCGCCGCTACGGCGCCCGACTCGACGTGGTCGGCTCGGGCGGCCCGTGGTTCGACGAGGACGCCCTCGAGGCGCGGATCGACGAGCGGACGCTGCTGGTGTGCGTCCCGCACGCCAGCTTCTCCTCCGGCGCCACCGTCGACCTGCCCCGACTGGTGCGCCGGGCCCACGACGTCGGTGCCCTGGTGGTCGTCGACGCCTTCCAGAGCGTCGGGGTCATGCCGCTGGACGTGACGGCGCTCGGCGTCGACGTCGTCCTCGGCGGCGCGCACAAGTGGCTCTGCGGCGTCGGCACCGCCTTTCTCTACGTCCGCCCGGGCCTGGTGCCGCAGCTGGAGCCGGCGGCGACCGGCTGGCAGGCCGGCGACCGGGCGTTCACGTTCCAACCGTCGACCGGCTGGGCCGACGGGGCCCGGCGATTCGCCGGCGGGACACCGTTCCCCCTCACCTCGTTGGTCTCCCAGGTCGGCCTGGACCTGCTGGCCGGCGTCGGCATTCCCGCGATCCGCCGGCACTCGCTCGCCTGCACCCAACGGGTCCTGGACCGGGCCGCGGCGGCCGGCATCGACGTGGTCAGCCCGACCGAGCCGCACCGGCGCGGCGGCGTGGTGTGCCTCGATGTCGCCGACGGCGAGGCGGTCAAGCGGCGGCTGGCCGCGCGGGACATGGTCTGCAGCTGGCGTGGCTACCTGCGGGTCGGACCGCACGTCTACAACACCATCGAGGAGATCGACGCGTTCATGGACGCACTGGAAGAGGAGCTGGGCCGGTGAACGTCACCCTGTCACCGCGGGCACTGATGAGCCTGCTCGCCAACGGGCCCAAGGCCATGGACGTGCTGGAGACCGCGCTCGGCATGGGGCTGCTCGACGCCCTGGAGCCGGGCCCGGCCCGCCTCGGCGAGCTCGCCGAGCGGTTCGGCGTGCGGCCCCTGCGGCTCTACAAGTTCCTCGACTGCCTGGAGAGCCTCGGCTTCGTCGCGCGCAGCGAGCCCGGCGACGACATCGCCTCGGCCACGTACCGGACGGCACCCGGCCTGCGCGACGCCGTCGCGGCGGTGGTCGGCCCGGACGCCATCGAGCGGGACCGGGACCGCTATCCCTGGCGGCGGCTGCACGGCCGGCTGGGCGAGAGCCTGCGCGGCGAGGTCAGCATGGGCGACGACGACTTCGCCTGGCCGCCGAAGACCGACGAGCAGACCGCCGACTTCGAGCGCAGCATGGCCGTCGGTCTCGGCCCGGTGATCGAGGCGGTGCACCGCAACGCCGACCGGCTGTGGCCGGGGCGGACGCGACTGCTGGACGTCGGCGGCGGGGACGGCACGCTCGCCGCGCACGTCCTCGACGACGCCCCGGGGCTGCGGGTCGACGTGTACAACCTGCCGGCGGTGGCGCCGCTGGTGGAGGCCACCCGGGCCCGCAGGGGGCACGCGGACCGGCTGGGGTTCGTCGGCGGCGACTTCCTCGCCGAGCCGCTGCCGTCGGGCTACGACGCGCTGGCGTTCGTCCGGGTGCTGCACGACTGGCCGAACGAGGTCGCCCGCCGGCTGGTCGAGAAGGCGTACGCGGCCCTGGAGCCGGGCGGGATGCTGCTGATCTGCGAGGAGTTCCGCACCCCGGACCGGCTGGCGATGCAGTTCTTCTGGAGCTACTTCCTCATCGGGGTCGACAGCTGCGTGAGCCGGCTGCGGGAGGTCGACTTCTACACCGGCCTGCTCAAGGAGGTCGGCTTCGAACGGGTGGCGGTGCTGCCCGGCGGCTGGGAGCTGGTCTGCGCGTACAAGCCGGGGACCGGGGGGTGAAGCGCGCGCGGGGGCCGGGCCGGCTCCCGCGCCGCGGCGGCCCCGGCGTTTGACCGCCGGGGCCGGGGGAAGACCGTGCGCCCAGGGCCGATTCCCGAGGAGCGACGATGGCGGACGCAGGACGGGCCAGGAAGGCCACCGGGGCGCGCAAGGCCCCGATGAAGCGGGCGGCGGCGGCGAAGAAGGTGGCGACGGCCACGAAGCGGGCCACCGGGGCGACCGCGGCCAAGTCTCCGGGTGAGAAGCCGACCGCGACGACCGCCCGCGTGGCCCGGAAGAAGGACACCTCGGCCACGGCGACCCCGGCCCGCGCCCGCAAGGCGCCCGCCACGGCCGCGCCGGCGAAGAAGGCGCCCGCGAAGAAGGCGGTGAAGGCCGCGGCGACCCGCGCCGGCGCGGCCTCGAAGACCTCGGCCCGCAAGGCCACGACCATGGAGTCGTTCGGCACCCGACGGGCGCCCCGGACGAGCGCCGGCTGACCCGGGAGGGCTGGGGCACGCCGGGCCCGGTCGCGGCGCGCCCGTCACCGGCGTCGGACCCGACCCCCGCGTGCCGCCCGGCCGGGGTCCGGACGCCGGCCGCGCCGGGCCGTCGGCCAGAATGGGCCGGTGGCGAAGCGACCCCGCCGGCGGGCGGCCGACGACCCTGACCGGCCCTGCCCGTGCGGCTCCGGCCAGCCGTACGCCGGATGCTGCGGGCGGCTGCACCGGGGCGAGGCGGACGCGGCGACCGCCGAGGCGCTGATGCGCTCGCGGTACAGCGCCTTCGCCGTCGGCGACACCGCGTACCTGCTGCGCAGCTGGCACTCCTCGACCCGGCCGGGCCGGCTCGACCTCGACGCCGGCCAGCGCTGGACGGGCCTGGAGATCGTCGACACCGACCGGGGCGGGCTGTTCGACGCCACCGGCACCGTCGAGTTCCGGGCCCACCACCGCGCCGGCGGCCGGCCGGGTACGCAGACCGAGCGCAGCCGGTTCGTCCGTGAGGACGGCCGCTGGGTCTACCTCGACGCGCTGCCCGACTGACCCCGGTCGCGGCGCCGGGGCACCGCGACCGGCACACGGTCAGCCGTTCGCGGTGATGCCCTTCGACAGGCCGAGCCGCCGCACCGCCGCCGAGACGAGCGCGTCCGGCGTCAGCGACACGTCGAGCACCAGCACCGACTCGTCTGGGTGGGGCCGTTCCAGGGTGGCCAGCTGCGACTGAAGCAGGCTCGCCGGCATGTAGTGCCCGGCACGCCCGGCCATCCGCTCCCGGATCACCTCGGCCGCACCGTCCAGGTGGACGAACTCGACGCTCGGCGGCCCCTGGCGCAGCACGTCGCGGTAGGTGCGCCGCAGCGCCGAGCAGGCCAGCACCGTCGACACGCCCTCGGCGGCGCGGGCGGCCATCCAGCCGGCCAGCTCGCGCAGCCAGGGCAGGCGGGCGGCGTCGTCCAGCGGTACGCCGGCACGCATCTGCGCCACGTGCTGCGGCGTGTGGAACTCGTCCGCCTCGGCGAAGGTCAGGCCGGTCGCGGCGGCGATGCCCAGGGCCACCGTGGTCTTGCCGGCCCCGGACACCCCCATCACGACGACGTGCCGCGTCGGGGACGCGCCCTCACCAGTCATGGACGGTGCCGTCCTGGAGCCGGTTGAACGGCAGGTAGGCCGGCACGTACGGGAACTTCGCGGCCGCCTCCTCGTCCAGCTCGACGCCGAGCCCGGGCTGCTCCCCGGGGTGCAGGTAGCCGTCGGTGAAGGTGAACGACTGCCGGAACACCTCGTTGGTGAGCGCCCCGTGCTGCATGTACTCCTGGATGCCGAAGTTGTGGATGGCCAGGTCCAGGTGCAGGGCGGCGGCCATGCCGACGGGCGAGATGTCGGTCGGCCCGTGGATGCCGGACTTGATCTGGTACTGGGCCGCGAAGTCGAGCAGCTTGCGCATGGCCGTGATGCCGCCGGTGTGGGTGACGGCGGAGCGCACGTAGTCGATGAGCTGCTCGCGGATGAGCGTCTGGTAGTCCCAGACGGTGTTGAAGACCTCGCCGATCGCCAGCGGCGTGGTGGTGTGCTGGCGCACCAGCCGCAGCGCCTCCTGGTTCTCCGCCGGCGTGCAGTCCTCCAGCCAGAACAGGTCGTACGGCTCCAGCGCCTTGCCGAGCTTCGCCGCCTGGATGGGGGTCATCCGGTGGTGGCCGTCGTGCAGCAGCGGCAGCTCGGGGCCGAACTCGTTGCGGACCGCCTCGAACACGCCGGGCAGGTGACGCAGGTAGGAGCGGGTGTCCCAGTCCTCCTCGGCCGGCAGCGGGGTGCGCTGCGCCGGCTCGTAGTCGTAGCGCTTGCCGTCGGCGCTGGGCTGGGTGGCGACCCCGTACACGGCGTTGATGCCCGGCACCGAGGTCTGCACCCGGATCGAGCGGTAGCCCTGTTCGAGGTGCCGGCGGATCGAGTCGAACAGCTCCGGCAGGTCCCGGCCGGAGGCGTGCCCGTAGGCCATGATGCCGGTGCGCGACGCCCCGCCCAGCAGCTGGTACAGCGGCATGCCGGCGGCCTTGGCCTTGATGTCCCACAGGGCCACGTCGACCGCCGCGATGGCGGCCATGGTGACCGGCCCGCGACGCCAGTACGCCGAGCGGTAGAGGAACTGCCAGGCGTCCTCGATGCGGTGCGCGTCCCGGCCGATCAGCAGCGGGACGACGTGGTCGCGCAGGTACGAGGCGACCGAGAGTTCCCGTCCGTTGAGGGTGCCGTCGCCCAGGCCGGTGACGCCGTCCTCCGTGGTGATCTTCAGGGTGACGAAGTTGCGGTCGGGGCTGGAGACGATGACGTCAGCGGCGACGATCTTCACGGGGTGCCTTTCTTCTTCGGGGTGCTCGGCGGCTAGCGGAGGACGTCTCCGGCCTCGCGGCCGTCGAGGAGGGACAGTTCGGCGCGGCGTGGCAGCCCTTCCCAGTCGCCGGGGCTGGAGACCGCGAAGGCGCCGAGGGTGGCCGCGCGACGCAGCCGGCCGGCCAGGTCGAGACCGTCGAACCAGCCGGACAGGTAGCCGGCGGTGAACGCGTCCCCGGCGCCGACGGCGTCGACGGCGGTCACGGTCAGCGCCTCGGCGTGCCGCACCCCGTCGCGGGTGTGCGCGCGGGCGCCGTCGGCGCCCAGCTTGACCAGGACCGTGTCCACGCCGCGGCGCAGCAGGTCCGCCACGACGGTGGGCTCGTCGGCGCCGGGGTCGCCGACGAGGTCCAGCTCGTCGGCGGAGGCGACGACGGTCGAGGCGTACCCGGCCAGCGGGGTGAGCACCTCGCGGGCGGTGTCGCGGGACCAGAGGCGCTCGCGGTGGTTGACGTCGAGGCAGACCGGGATGCCGGCGGCGACGGCGGCCTCGGCCGCCCACCGGGTGGCCGCGCGGGCGGCGTCGGACAGCGCCGGGGTGATGCCGCTCAGGTGCAGCATCCGCGCGCCGGCCGCCAGCGGCGCCCGCAGGTCGTCGACGCCGAGGGCGGAGCCGGCCGACCCGGCCCGGTGGTACTGCACCCGGGTCAGGTCGGCGGTGCGCCGCTCCAGGAACATCAGTCCGGTCGGCCGGTCCGGGTCGCGGGTCACGCCGTCGACGGCGACGCCCTCGGCGCGCAGTTGCCGCAGGACGTACTCGCCGAACTCGTCGGCGCCGAGGCGGCCGATCCAGGCGGCGCGGTGGCCCAGCCGGGCCACCGCGACGGCCACGTTGGACTCGGCGCCGGCCAGGTGCATCGTCAGCGGTCCCCCGGCGGCGAGCGGGCCGGCCGAGCGCAGCGACACGAGGGCCTCGCCGACGGTGAGCAGGTCCGGTGCGGTCATGACGCGGCCGGCTCCCGCACGGCGGCGAGGTAGGTGCGCGCCCGCGCCCGCAGCGCGTCCAGGTCGCCGCCGGAGGCGGCGTCGCCGACCAGCGGGCCGCCGAGGCCGACCGCGATCGCGCCGGCCCGGAAGTAGCCGGGCACGTCGTCCAGGCCGACGCCGCCGACGGCGACGAACGGGATGTCCGGGAAGGGGTCGCGCACCGCCCTGAGGTACGCCGGGCCGCCGACCGACGCCGGGAACAGCTTGACCGCCGACGCCCCCATCCGCACCGCGGTGTACGCCTCGGTCGGGGTGAGCGCCCCGGCGGCGACCGGGAGGCCGCGGCGCGCCGCCTCGGCGATCGACTCGACCACGGCCGGCGTCACCACGAACTGCGCGCCTGCGGCGGCCACGTCGGCGACGTCGGCGGTGGTCAGCACCGTGCCGGCCCCGACCAGCGACCCGGCGGGGGCCGCCGCGCGCAGCGCCTCGATCGCCCCCGGGGCGTCCGGCGTGGTGAGGGCCACCTCGACGACGCGTACGCCCTCCTGGAGCAGCGCGGTGCCGGCGGCGATCGCGGCGGCGGTGTCGGTGCCGCGGATGATCGCGAGGATGCGGGCGGCGGTGAGTTCGGCGGTGAGGTTGACGGTCATGTGATCACCATTCCGCGTAGGAGCCGTCGCGGTGCCGCCACGTGGGGCTGCGCCACGCGTGCCCGCGCTTGTCCGCCGCCCGTACGGCGTCTTCGTCGATCTCGATGCCGAGGCCGGGTGCCGTGAGCCGCTCGACGTACCCGTCGACGAACGTCAGCGGGGTCTTGTCGAGGCAGTAGTCGAGCACCTCGGCGCCGAGGTTGTAGTGGATGCCGATGCTCTGTTCCTGGATCAGGTAGTTCGGCGTGGCGAAGCCGACCTGGAGGCAGGCGGCGAGCGCGATCGGCCCGAGCGGGCAGTGCGGGGCGAGCTGCACGTCGTACACCTCGGCCAGCGCGGCGATCTTGCGGACCTCGGTGATGCCGCCGGCGTGCGAGAGGTCCGGCTGGGCCACCGCGATGCCGGCCTGGAGCACCGGCAGGAACTCCTGCCGGTTGTAGAGCCGCTCCCCCGTCGACACCGGCGTGGTGGTGGAACGGACGAACTCGCCGATGAGGTGCGAGTTTTCCGGCACCACCGGCTCCTCCAGGAAGAACGGCCGGTACGGCTCGAGCAGCGGGGCGACCCGGCGGGCGGTGGCGAGGGTGAACCGGCCGTGGAAGTCGACCGCCACGTCCCGCTCGTCGCCGAGCACCTCGCGGGCGGCGGCCACCCGCTGCACCACGCCGTCGATCTCGGCGACGGACGCGACGGCGCTCATCCGGCCGGAGGCGTTCATCTTCACGGCGGTCAGGCCGGTGGCGACGGCGGCGGCGATCTGGTCGCGTACCTCGCTCGGCTCGTCGCCGCCGACCCAGCCGTAGACCCGGATCCGGTCCCGGACCGGGCCGCCGAGCAGCTGGTGCACCGGCGCGCCGAAGTGCTTGCCGGCGATGTCCCACAGCGCCTGGTCGAGCCCGGCGACGGCGCTGGCCAGGATCGGCCCGCCCCGGTAGAACGAGCCCTTGGTCATGACCTGCCAGTGGTCCTCGATCCGCAGCGCGTCCCGGCCGTCGAGCAGCTCGCTGAGCTGCTCGACGGCGGTGCGGACGGTCTCGGACCGACCCTCGCAGGTCGCCTCGCCCCAGCCGACGATCCCGGAGGACGTCTCGACCCGGACGAACAGCCAGCGCGGCGCGACGAGGAAGGTCTCCACCCGTTCGATCGTGGTCACGGTGTCCTCAGCCCTTCGTGGCGCCGGCGGTGAGGCCGGAGACGACGTACTTCTGCACGAACAGGGCGATCAGCATGATCGGCAGGGTGACCACCGTGGCCGCCGCCATCAGGCCGCCCCAGTCGATGCTGGCGTAGCCGACGAAGTCGAAGATCGCCACCGGGAGCGTCTTGGTGTCGGCCCCGGAGAGCACGAGGGCGAACATGAAGTTGTTCCAGGAGAAGATGAACGACAGGATGCCGGCGGTGGCGATGCCGGGCACCGACAGCGGCAGGGTGATCCGCCGGAACGCGCCGATGTGGGTCAGCCCGTCGACGAGCGCCGCCTCCTCGAGTTCGGCCGGCAGGCCGTCGAAGTAGCCCATCATGATGTAGACGATCAACGGCAGCGACACGAACATGTGGCTGAGGATCAGCACGGTGAACCCGCCGACCATCTGCAGGTTCGAGAAGACGTAGTACCAGGGCACCAGCAGCGAGACGCCGGGGATGACCCGCGCCATGAGCACGACGAGCGCGGACTTCTTCATGTTGAAGCGGCTCATCGAGTACGCGGCGGGCACGCCGAGCAGCAGCGACAGCACGGTGGCCGCGAGCGCCACCCAGAGGCTGTTGCCGATGAACTGGACGTAGTTGGCCTGCTGGAGGACGTTGGAGTAGTTGTCCAGCGTCGGGGAGAAGACGAACGCCTTGTCGGTGTCGTAGATGTCGACGTTCGTCTTCAACGACGCGGCGACCATCCAGACCAGCGGCGCGATCAGCGCCAGCACCACGAGGACGAGGGCGACCGTCCGGAAGATCTTGTAAGGCCTGCGCAGCTTCATCGGTCCATGCCCTTCTTGCGGTAGGTCAGGGCCCACATCACCCCGATGATGATCAGGAAGAAGATGATGAGGACGGTCGATGAGACGCCGTAGTCGTTGTAGTCGAAGCTGAGGCCGTAGGCGTACACGTTCAGGGTCTCCACCTCGTGGAACGACCCGCCGCCGCGCCCCTTGGTGGCGTACAGGATGTCGAAGGTCTTCAGGGCGTCGATGCCGCGCAGCAGGATCGCGACGATCACGGTGGGCATCAGCAGCGGCAGGGTGACGTGCCGGAACCGCTGCCAGGTGCTGGCGCCGTCGATCAGCGCCGCCTCCTGCGGCTCGTCGGACAGCGACGTCAGGCCGGCGAGCAGGATCAGCACGACCATCGGCGTCCACTGCCAGATGTCGATGAACATCGTCGTCGGCAGGGCCGAACTCTGCCCGGAGAGCCAGGGCTGGGGGCCGATGCCGACCCAGCCGAGCACCTGGTTCGCCATGCCGATGTTGGGATCGAAGATCAGCCGCCACATCATGCCGACCGCGACCGGGGTGGCCACCAGCGGCAGGAGGATCGCGACCCGGACCCACTTCTCACCGCGGAACGGCCGCCACAGCAGCAGGGCGATCGCCATGCCGAGGACGACCTCGAAGAAGAGCACGACGCCGGTGAAGAGCGCGGTGCGCCACACGGCCGGCCAGAACCGGTCGGTGTCGCCGAGCACGTCGAGGTAGTTCTGGATGCCGATGAACTCGCTCTCGGCGCGGACCGAGCCCTCGGCGTCGGTCAGGCTGAGGTACCCGGTCCACGCCACCGGAAAGACGATCAGCACGGCGACGAACAACATGGCGGGTGCCGCGAAGAGCCACTTGCGGTGCTCGTTGGCCCAGCGCGACCAGGCCGAGGTCTCCGGGGACGCCGGACGCGCCTCGGGCGCTCTTTTGACTGGTGTGGTGACGGCTGACATCAGGTCTCCGGGTGGGTCAGGGCAGCGGCCCGACGCGGGTGGCGGAGCCGGTCGGCTCCGCCACCTGCGCTTCGGGCTACTTCGCCTCGTCGTCGAGGAACTTCTGGAACGCCTCGTTCGCCGCGTCCGCCGAGGCGGCCGCGTCCTTGCCGGTGATCGCGTCGACGATCGGCTGGCCGACGATCTCCCGGGCCTGGGCGACCTTCTCGACCAGCGGCCGGTCGTGGCCCACGCCGTTGGCGGTGCTGACCGTGGTGGCCTCGGCGAGGTCCTTCGGGTAGGTCGCCGCGCCCTCCGGGTTCTCCCAGACGGAGGTACGGGCGCTGGGCACGCCGGCCTTCTGCTGCGCCAGCGCCTGCTCCTTGCCGGCCGCCCACTGGATGAACTTCCAGGCGTTGTCCTGGTTCTTCGAGGCCTCGTTGACGCCGAGCGCCCAGGACGGGATGTTGTACGGCTTCGAGCCGGCCGGGCCGGCCGGGAAGGCCGCGAACCCGACGGTCTCGGAGACCTTCGACTTGGCCGGGTCGGTGGCGTTCTTGTAGAGCGAGTTGGCCTCGGTGTAGAAGGCCGCCTTGCCCTGGGTGAAGATCGCCATCGCCTCGGACCAGCTCATGTCGGTGCTGATGTTCTCCGGGCCGTGCTCACGCAGCAGCCCGCCGTAGTAGGCGTACGCCTGCTTGGCCTGCTCGCTGTTGATCGAGGCCTTGCCGTTGGCGTCGACGAAGTCGCCGCCGAAGCTGTAGAGGAAGCTGGAGAACTGGGTCACGGCGGCGGCCTTGCCGGTACGGGACACGAAGCCCGCCACGCCCGGGTTGTCCGCCTCGACCTTCGCCGCCTGCGCCTTGAGCTCGTCGAGAGTCTTCGGCGGGGCGGTGAAGCCGGACTTCTCCAGCAGGTCCTTGCGGTAGTAGAGGACCTCCTGCTCGGTGATGATCGGCACGCCGACCACCTTGTCCTCGTACGTGGTGGCCTGCACCGGCCCGGACTGGAAGTCGGCGATCTCGAACGCGCTGTCCGACTTGCTCTTCTCGGTCAGGTCGGCGAGGTACTTGTTCTTGGCGAACAGCTTCCCCTCCTGCAGCGGCCGGTACATCATCACGTCCAGGTCGGTGGACCCGGCGTTCAGCTTGACGTTGTACTGGTCGGAGAGCTGGTCCTCACCGAGCTGGGTGACCTCCACCTTCAGGCCCGACTGCTTCTCGAACTCCGGCAGGGCCTTCTTGATGTTCTCCGTCCAGACGTGGTTCACCAGCGTCACGCGAACGGTGTTCGAGCCGCCGGCGTCGTCCCCGCCGCCACCGCAGGCGGACAGGCCGAGGGCGACGACCATCGCCAGGGAAGTCCCAATAACTGATCGACGTCTCACGTCCATCTCTCCTTATGCCGTGGCCGTGGCCGCCGCCCTGACGGGTGGGCCGCCACCTCGCGGTTTACATCCGCTTAACAACCGGATGCTAGGCCGAAAAAACAGATTTATACAAGGGGTAGACCCAACTGATATGCTCCGTGACGTGAAATCGTCCTCCCCGGGGGCTGTGGCCGCCCAGCTCGCCCCTGTCGAGGCTGGCCTGCACGCACGCGTCCTCGATCGCCTCGGCACGGCCATCTGTGACGGTGAGCTGGCTCCCGGGTCGGTGCTCAACATCGACGACCTGGTCGACCGCTACGCCGTGTCCCGCTCGGTCGTCCGCGAGGTGCTGCGGGTGCTCGCCTCGATCGGGTTCATCGAGACCCGTCGCCGCGTCGGGGTCATGATCCGCCCGTCGGAGGACTGGAACGTCTTCGATCCGCAGGTGATCCGCTGGCGGCTGGCCTCGGCCGGCCGCATCGTCCAGCTTCGTTCGATCACCGAGCTGCGGACCGCCATCGAGCCGCACGCCGCCTGGCTGGCCGCCGGCCGCGTCGGCCACGACGAGGCAAGCGACCTGGTCGGTCTCGCGGCGAAGATGTGGGCCGCCGGCAAGGCCGGCGACGAGGAGCGCTTCCTCCAGCTCGACATAGAATTCCACCGCCGGATCCTCGTCGCCTCCGGCAACGAGATGTTCGTCCGGTTGCAGGACCTCATCGCGGAGGTGCTCACCGGCCGGCACCAGCACCACCTGATGCCGCACCACCCGCACGAGCAGGCCCTCCAGCTGCACGCCGAGGTGGCCCAGGCGATCCAGCGGCGCGACGGCGAGCGCGCCCGGCGAGCCATGGTGCAGCTCATGGAGCAGGCCTTCGACGAGATGAGCTCGATCTGGGAGCAGACCGGCGAGACCGCTGGCGCCTGACCGCGACCCACCGACTCCCGCCCCACCCCCACGGTCCTGCCGTCCCGGCCTATGCTGGTGGCGGCGCCGTCCCGCGCCCCACCTCCTTCCCGGTGCCCACGCCACCGGCCCGCGGAGGCAAAGGGAGCCCCGTGCTCTCGGGACGCCGTGCCACATGCCCTTCTCCGGCGCGGTCGACGGGAGCGTGGGTCCCTGCGACCCGTGCCGTCGACAGGGAGCATGTGATGACGCGCCACAAATCGTTCAAGAACCGGATCCGGGCCCGGATGGAAAAGACCGGCGAGAGCTACACCACCGCCCGCCGGCAGTTGACCGTCCGGGCGAACGCCGCCGGGTCCGAGCCGTCGGCCACGCGGCCCGCGCCGGCGCAGCCGTCGCCCGCGACGGGCGCGACGGGGCAGACCGCACGGATCTCCGACGCGCTGGTCCGGGACCGCACCGGCCGCGGCTGGGACGAGTGGTTCGCCCTCCTCGACGCCTGGGGCGCCACCGGGCGTACGCACACCGAGATCGCCCGCTGGCTGGTCACCACGCACGAAGTGTCCGGCTGGTGGGCGCAGAGCGTCACCGTCGGGTACGAGCAGACGCGCGGCCTGCGCGCCCCCGGTCAGCGGCGCGGGGGCGACTTCTCCGCCGCCGGCAGTCGGACGGTCGGCGTACCGGTGCAGCGGCTCTTCGACGCCTTCGCCGACGACGCGCTGCGCCGGCGGTGGCTGCCCGACGCGGCGGTCCGCGTCCGCACGTCCACCCCGGCGCGGACGTTCCGGGCCGACTGGGGCGACGGGCCGACCCGGATCGTGGTGGGCTTCGCGGCCGTCGACGCGGCGAAGTCCCGGGTGTCCGTGCAGCACGAGAAACTGACCGGGGCGGAGCAGGCGGCCGAGCTGAAGGCGTACTGGCGCGACCGACTCGCCGCGCTCAAGGAGTTGCTGGAGGACCGCTGAGCAGTCCCGCAGCCTCGGCGACCACCAGTGGTCGTTCCCGCACCTTCCCTTCCGGCTGACGGGCGACGGGCCCGGCGGCGGTCGCACTGGACCGCCGCCGGGCCCTGGTCAGCCGGTGAGCCGCGCCGGCCGGCGGCGGGCCGAGTGGCCGGAGCGGGTCACCAGCAGCAGCGCCACGATCAGGTACGGCACGGCGGCCACCGCGAACGCGACCCCGTTGCCGGCCCCGGTGGCGAGCAGGCCGTAGCCGCCGTAGACCGCGATGACCGTCACGTCGGTGGCCATCCCGGCCAGCGAGGTCACGGTGGCGCGGCTGCCCCCGCCGATCCGGGCCTGCAACCGGGCGTCGGCGAGCACGGTGGCGAGCTGGAAGCCGCAGAACGCGGCCGCGACCAGCGCGAAGCCGACCGGCCGGACGGACAGCGCCCCCGCGACCAGGGCCAGGGCCGACAGCGCCAGCAGGCCGGCGTACCCGCGGGCGGTCAGCCGCTCCCCCGCCGGGGCCAGCAGACCGCCCGCGGCCACCCCGAGCCAGGTGAGCAGGAGCAGCAGCGGCACGGTCGCCTCGCCGACGCCGGTGTCCCGGGCCAGCAGCGGGGTGTACTCGTCGAGGGCGCCCCAGACCGCCGCGACGACCGCGACCAGCAGCACCGCCGCGCGCACGGCCCGGTCGGCGTGGACCTCGGCGATCCCGGCGCGCAGGCTCGCCCACCAGCCGAGGTCCTCGTCGTCGTCCGCCCCGCCGTCGCGCCCGGTCCGGTCCGGTCCCCCGTCGGCCGCCACTACGGCGGCCGGGGCGGGCGCGGAGCCGACACCGGCGGGCGCGGAGCCGACACCGGCGGCCGGGGCGTCGGCCCTGCCGGGTGCGGCGTCGACGTCGGCGGGCGCGGGCGGGCGGTGTTCCGGGAGGCGGGTGGCGACGGCGGCGGCGAGCAGGCAGGCGAGCACGCTCGCCACACCGACGGCCGGGTAGCCGCCGACGGCGAACACGGGGCCGGCCAGCAGGATCGAGGCGAGCACCCCGATTGTCCCGGCCGTCTTCGCCCGGCCGATGACGCGGGCGTAGCGGCCGGCGGCGCCCAGGCGGTCGAGTTCGGTGAAGACCAGCGCCTCCAGCGTGCCGGAGGCGAGCGCCCCGCCGGCGCCCCAGAGCACGAAGCCGACGGCGAAGGCCGGGTACGAGGGCACGAGCACCCAGAGGGCGAAGCCGGCGGCGGTGACCACCGGCGCGAGGCTGAGCAGCAGCCGCCGGGAGACCGCGTCGGCGAAGGCGCCGGAGGGCACCTCCAGCATGATGCTGGCGGCCGACCAGATCACGAACAGCGACGAGATCTGCCACACCGACAGGCCGGTGTCGCTGAACAGCAGCGCGTACAGCGGATAGAGCAGGACGAGTTCGCTGAGGAACGCGTACCCGTAGAGGGTGGCCGCCAGCCGGCGGACGCGCGCGTCGGACACGCGCGGAGGGTGGACAGTCATGGGACCTTCCCGTGGGGACGAAGCGGACGCCGGACGTACGGCGACCGCGGCGGCCCACGGCAGTGGCCCCTAGCAGTGCATCAACATCGCCACGTCATGCCCGCGATGGTAGCGGCGCCGGCCCGGGTCGTCACGCCCTTCGCCGGACACCCGCCGGGGCGGGATCCGATGAGGATCCCGCCCCGGCGGCGGTACGCGGTCAGCGGCGGCGCTGCTCGCCGTCCAGCGGCGGGATCACCATGGTGGCCTCGCTGTCCTCGCCCGCCGGGCGGGACGGGACGGTGGCCTCGCCCGAGGTGACCTGGGTGGCGGCCGGTTCGCCCTGCCGCGGCACCGGCACGGTCGGGTCGGTGTCGACGCGGGGACCGGAGACCACCTGCGTGGCATCCGGGTCCGCCACGACGCGCGGGCCGGGAACCACCTGGGTGGCCTCCGGGTCCGTGTCGAGGCGCGGCCCGGCAACCACCTGCGTGGCGTCCGGGTCGCCACCCACCGGGCCGCCGTCCGTGGCCGCCGCGGCGAGGTGAGCCTCGCTGTCGCGGCGTCCGGCCTGGTAGGCGCGCGCGTGCTCGGCGATCAGCTGCGACTCCCGCTCGGCCCGGCTCAGCCACGACTCCCAGCGGCTCTGCATGGGACGGACCAGCCCGCCGCCCACCCCGACGACGAGGATGCCACCGACGGTGGCCAGCACCGCGATCAGCACCGGAGTGGTGACCGCGGTGGCCACGCCGATCTGGTTGAGCGCGGCGATGACGCCCAGGCCGAGGATGAACACGGAGGCGACGGTGGCCAGGATCCGGCCGTACGACAGCCCGCCCAGGGCGCCGCTGATGATGTCCTTCACCGCGTTGGCGATGGCCGCGGCGACCACGACGATGACGATCGCGACGAAGGCGCGGGGCAGCCAGGCGATCACGCCCGCGATCAGGTCGGAGATCGGGTTCGGGCCCCAGATGCCGAAGGCCAGCTGGAGGGTCACCAGCAGCACCCCGTAGTAGGCGAGCTTGGCGACGATGTCGCTGGCGTCGTACCGGGAGCGGGCCAGGGCCCGCCGGATCCCGCCGCGTTCCACGGCACGGTCGAAGCCCACCCGCTCCAGCACCTTGTCCACGATCTTCAGCACGGCCTTGGCGATCAGCCAGCCGGCCACCAGGATCGCCACGAAGGCGACGGCCTTGGGCAGGAACAGCATCACCGACCGGAGGGCGTCCCCCACCGCGTCGCCGAAGTTCTCTCTCATCGGAATTCCTCCACACGGCATCCGGGTTCGTCCGGCCCGACCTACCCCCGGCGGCGGCCGGGGAAACGCCCCGTCAGCGGCGCCGGCAGTCGTAGGACACCGGGGTCTCGGCCTGCACCGGAGCCGGTGAGGTGATGTTGACCGTGGCCGTCTCGGTCGTGCTGCCCACGCCGCTGAAGGCCCAACGCAGCGTCAGCTCGACGGTGCGCTGGCCGCGCCCGACCCGCTCGGTCAGCAGGCTGCCGGGCGCGCTGCCGGTACGCAGCCACTGGTAGCGGATCTCCCCCGCCCGGCCGTTGGTCGACACGGTGGCGACCACGTCGACGGTGACGTCGCACCGGTCACCCGCCGGCTGGGGCACCGCCACCGTCACACCCGTCACCTCCAACGGGCTGATCCGCTGCCAGAGGTAGAGGCCGACGACCGCGAGCAGCGCGACGGTCAGCAGGGTCGACAGCACCGAGGTCACCGTCCGCCACACCGGGCGCCGCCGTGGCGGCGCGGGCGCCGGCCACGCGGGCGCCGAGGGCGGGGTGGCCGGCACGCCCGGCCCGAACCGCACCTCCCCGCCGGGCACGGCGCCGGCAGCACCGGTGGGCCCGCCGGGTGCGGTACCGGCGGCCCCGGTGGGCCCGCCGAAGAGCGTCCCCGGGCCGAACCCGGTGGTACGCCCGGTCGCGGTCTCGTGCCCGGCTCCCGCGGCCGTCGCCCCCGGGCTCCGCTGCCCCGGAGCGGGGTGCGCCGCCGGCCACGGCCCGGTCCGCCCGCCCGGGGCGCGCTGCGGCGTCGTCGGCTCGCCGTAGGCCAGGTGCACGGTCGCCTCGCCCTGGGCCGGGTGCACGGTCGCCTCGTCGCGGGTCAGGCGCGCCGTGGGCTCGTCGCGGGTCAGGTGCACCGTCGCCTCGTCGCGGGTCGGGCGCGCCGTGGGCTGCCCGGTCACGCGGTGGACGGTCGGCTGCCCCGCGGCCGGGTACACGGTCGCGTCACCCGAGGCCAGACGCGCCGTCGGCTCCCCGGCGGCCAGGTACACGGTCGCGTCCCGCAAGGGCAGGTGCGTGGTCGGGCCGGCCGGTGGCTGCGGCCGGCGGACGTCGAAGCGGGCGGTCGCCGCGTCGTCGTCCGACTGCCGGTAGGTGGGCAGCGCCTCGGTCGGCTCGCCCGGCTGCCGGTGGGTGGGCAGGGCCTCGGTCGGGTCGTTCGGCTGGGTCACGGCGGCCCGCCCTCCGTCGTCGTGGTCGGCATCCGGGTGTCCGGGCTCAGCCCGGGGTGCAGGACGGGTACAGCGTCACGTGGACCGGCGAGCCCTCGGGCGAGGCGTTGCCGGCCTCGTCCACGGCGACGACCCGGACCGGGATCCGGGTGCTGGTGGCCGGCCGGGGCAGGTCGCCGAGCACGCCCCGGAACGACCCGCGCCCACCGGACGCCATGGCCACCTCGGTGGTGCGGCCGTCCAGCGTGTACCGGAAGCTCACCCTCAGCTTCCCAGCCGCCGTACGGTCGTCGGAGACGACCGCGGAGATCGTGCTGGACGTGGGCCCGTACGGGCAGCCCCGGGGATCGAGTCCGGTCGGGTCGGCCGCGACCCGCCCGACGGAGGGCGCGACGGTGTCCGCCGGCGCGGCGCTGGTGCTGGGCGGCGCGCTCGGCGAGGCGGGCGCGGACGTGGTCGTGGTCGTGGTCGGCGTGCCGGCCGGCTCCGGTGCCGCCGTCGTGGCGGCCGGGGCGACGGGAGGGGTCGGCGTGGGCGTCGTCCCGGCCGCCGGGGTGGGCGGCGCGACGGCCGACGCGGACGGCGTGCCCGTCGGCTCCGTCGGCGCCTCGGGTGCGGCCGGCCCGGCGGCGGGCAGCGGCTCGTCGCGGCCGGCGTAGGCGAGCCCGGCGCCGCCGAGCAGCAGCGCCGCCGCCAGCCCGCCGCCGACCAGCGCCGCGCGGGCCCGGCCGGATCGCCGCCACGTCCACCGGCCCGACCCCTCGCCGAACGCGGTGCTGGCCAGGCTGGTGGCCCCGCCGGTGCCGTCGGGGAACGGGAAGAGGGCGGCGAGCAGGGCCGCCCGCCGGGCCAGCTCGCGCAGGCCGCGCTCCTCCCACCGCTGCCCGTACGCGTCGGCCGCCATCCGCTCCAGCAGGGCGAGGAAGACCTGGGCGGGTTGCGGTCGCTCGGCCGGTTGCTTGGCCATGCCGTGCCGCAGCAGGTCGTGCACCGGCACGGGAGCGGGTTCGGTGGGGATCGGCGCGCGGGCGTGCTGCTGGCGCAGGGTGATCAGGTCCCGCCCGTCGAAGGGCGGCCGGCCGGTGAGGCACTCGTAGAAGGTGGCGGTCGCCGCGTAGATGTCGCAGGCCGGGCTCGCCGGGGCGCCCGTCCACTGCTCGGGCGCCATGTAGCGGGGAGTGCCGGTGACGCTGACCCCGGAGCTCTCGCCCACCGGCATGGCGATGCCGAAGTCGGCCAACTTGCTGGTGCCCTCGGCGGTGACCAGCACGTTCTCCGGCTTGTAGTCGCGGTGCACGACGCCCCGGGCGTGCGCCGCGCCGAGCCCGGCCAGCGAGCCCTTGAGGACGCAGAGCGCCGACTCCGGCGTCGTCGGTCCGTGCGCGCGCAGCATCTGCCGCAGCGACACGCCGTTGACCAGCTCCATGACGATCGCCGCGCCGCCGGGCGACTCGACGTACTCGTAGAGGCGGGAGACGTGCGGGTCGTCGATCCCGGCCAGCAGCCGGGCCTCGGCGCGGAACGCGGTGCGGAACGCCGGATCGGCGCCGATCCCGCCGGTGAGGTACTTGATCGCGACCGGTGTGCCGGTCGCGTCGTGCACGGCGAGGTCCACCCGGCCGGACGCGCCCGCGCCGAGCTGCCGCACCGGGCGGTAGCCGGAGACCTGCCAGCCGGTCACGCGTCCACCTCCCCGCCCCCGGGGGCGGTGGAGCCGCCTCCGGTGGTCATTGTGGTCGCGGGAGCCGGCGCGGCCATCGGCGCAACGGCTGTTTCCGGCCCCCGTACGTCCGGGGCGTCCCGGCGGGTGGCGGCATGGTCGGTTACGGACACACGCCACTGGTACCACCCGCCGGCAAGCGTGCCGCCCTCCCGCCCGGTTGGCTGCACTAAGGTGCAGGCCGTGGGCAGCGAGGCGACTCCCGAGGCAGCGACCCGACGGCCGATGACGACCCGTCGGTGGCTCACTGTCCTGTTGCTGACGATGACCGCCCTGGTCCTGCTCGGCGGGGGCGCCGGCGCCGCCGCGCTGCGGCACACCGCCGCCGTCTCCAACCACCTCGCCGACCGGGTCGCTCCGGCCCGTACGGCCGTCGGCCAGCTCGACAGCGGCCTGCTCGCCCAGGCGGCGGCCGTACGCGGCCACGTCGTCACGGCCGATCCGCGGTTCCTCGACTCGTACCGGCAGAGCGTCGAGAGCGAACGCGCGACCATCTCCCGGCTGCGCGGGCTGCTCGCCGACGAGCCGGCGGCGCTGGGCGACCTGGACCGGGCGCAGCGGCTGGCCGACCGCTGGCGCACGGAGTTCGCCGAGCGCCTGGTCGCCTCCCGGCAGGCCGGTGGGACGCCGGAGGAGCTGGCGCCGCTGGTGACCGGGGACGCGGAGACCTTCGCGGCGGTGCGCGCCGAGCTGACCCGGCTCGTCGGCCGCCTCGACGGGATCCGGGACACCGGCCGGGACGACCTCGACAGCGCCCGGGCGCTGCGGGACCTGACCTTCGTGGCGATCCTGGCGGCCCTGCTGCTGTGCGGGATCGTCGGATCCGTGCTGGTGCGCACGCGGGTGCTGCGGCCGCTGGACCGGCTGGGCGCCTCGGTGCGGCAGGTGGCCGGCGGCGACTTCCGGCACCGGCTGCGGCCCGACGGCCCGGCCGACATCGCCCGGCTGACCAGCGACGTGGAGACGATGCGCCGCACCGTGGTGGAGGCGTGGGAGCGCAGCCAGCACGACCGGGACGCCCTGGAACAGCAGGCGGCCGAGCTGCGCCGCTCCAACGAGGACCTGGAGCAGTTCGCGTACGTCGCGTCGCACGACCTTCAGGAGCCGCTGCGCAAGGTGGCGTCGTTCTGCCAGATGCTGGAGCGCCGCTACGCCGACCAGCTCGACGACCGGGCCCGGCAGTACATCGGCTTCGCCGTCGACGGGGCGAGCCGGATGCAGGAGCTGATCAGTGATCTGCTCACGTTCTCCCGGATCGGCCGGGTCTACGGCGACCTGCGGGAGGTCGACCTGGCCGAGGTGTTCACGCAGGCCGAGGCGAACCTGTCCCGGGCGGTGGAGGAGTCCGGCGCGACGATCACCCGCGACCCGCTGCCCACCGTGCGGGGCGAGCCGACCCTGCTGACCATGCTGTGGCAGAACCTGCTGGGCAACGCGGTCAAGTTCCGCAGCCCCGAGCGGACGCCGCTGATCCGGGTGACGGTGACGGACACCGGGGAGGCGTGGTCCTTCGCCGTCGAGGACAACGGCATCGGCATCGACCCCCGGTACGCCGAGAAGATCTTCGTCATCTTCCAACGCCTGCACCCCCGGGGCGCGTACCCGGGCACCGGCATCGGGCTCGCGGTGTGCAAGAAGGTCGTCGAGTTCCACGGCGGCACATTGAGCCTGGACGAGGGGTACCGCGACGGGACCCGCTTCGTGTTCACGATGCCGCGGCTGCCGACGGCGGTCGTACCCGCGCAAGCGGGCGAGCC
The DNA here is from genome assembly GCF_003664255.1 of Micromonospora sp. M71_S20. NCBI lineage: Bacteria > Bacillati > Actinomycetota > Actinomycetes > Micromonosporales > Micromonosporaceae > Micromonospora > Micromonospora sp. M71_S20. The sequence continues at coordinate 4,296,863 of NZ_RCCV01000001.1, forward strand.
GGCCGCGGAGTCGGCGGCCGGGATCTGAGAGCCTTGCCCGCCGCCCCGGATCAGGCCTGCGGGCGCCGGTGGCCGTCACCGGGCACCGGCGCGGCGGGTTCCGGCCGCCCGACCGGCGGGCGCTCCGCCGCCGGTGGCTCCGCACCCCGGGTGAACTTGTCGAAGAAGCGCAGCAGCTCCACCGGGAACGGCATCACCAGGGTGCTGTTCTTCTCCGCCGCCACGTCCACCACCGTCTGCAACAGCCGCAACTGGTAGGCCCCCGGCGTGCTCGCCATCGCCCGGGAGGCGTCGGCGAGCCGGCGGGACGCCTGGTACTCGCCGTCGGCGGCGATCACCCGGGCGCGGCGTTCGCGTTCCGCCTCGGCCTGGCGGGACATCGACCGTTTCATCCCCTCGGGCAGCGCGACGTCCTTGACCTCGACCCGCTCGATCAGCAGCCCCCACGGCCCCTCCGTCGGCGCGTCGATGACCGCCTTCAGCTCGGCGTTGACCCGGTCCCGGTCGCCGAGCACGGTGTCCAGGTCGGCCTTGCCGATCACCGAACGCAAGGCGGTCTGTGCCACCTGGAGCACGGCCGAGGGGTAGTCGCGAACGTTGACCAGCGCCTTCACCGGGTCGACGACCCGGTAGTAGACCACCGCGTCGACGGTGAGGGTGACGTTGTCCCGGGTGATCGCCCCCTGCGGAGGCACACCGATGACGGTCGTCTGCATGCTGACCCGGACCATCCGGTCGGCGACCGGGACGATCAGCCGCAGGCCGGGCTCCCGGACCGGCGTCAGCACCCGGCCGAAGCGGAAGACGACGCCGCGCTGGTACTGCTGCACCAGCCGGACGCTCAGCGCGCCGACGAGAGCCAGGAGCGCGGCCACGATCACCACGCCGACCACGACCGCTTCCACGGCACCCCCGATCCGAACGGCTCCCCGGCCGCCCCTTTCCCGCTGCGGCTGGAAGTAGTCCCGGCACCGCCGGTGGCCGGCCGGCCCGTCGGATCAGCCCGCCGACCCGCCGCCGTCGATCCTGCGGGCGGCCACCAGCGCGATCCCGCACGCCGCGACGGCGCTCAGCGGGGCGACGAGGAAGCCGACGGTGACCTCCCCCGTGGCGTCCAGCAGCGCGCCGGCCACCGCCGCGCCGCCCGCGCTGCCGACCGAGAACGCCGTCGCCGCCCAGGCGAACGCCTCGGCCACCGTGCCGGCGGGCGCCACGTCGTCGATCGCGAGGAAGGCGATGGTCAGCAGTGCCGGAAGCGCGAGTCCGCTGACGGCCATCAGCACCAGCATCACGGCCGGGGCCGGGGTGAGCAGCAACGGCAGGTAGCCGACGGCGAAGACCCCGACCGCGCGCGGCAGGGTGGCGTACCGGCGCAGGCCGCCGAAGCGTACGTAGAGCAGGCCGCCGACCAGCGCCCCGGTGGCCTGCGCGGCGAGCAGCCAGCCCGCCCAGGAGCGGGCCCCGGCGGACTCGGCGTACCCGGTCGCGGCGACGGTCACGCTGCCCACCGCCGCGCCGACCAGCAGCAGCGCCCCCAGAACCAGCCGGAGCCGGTTGGCGCGCAGCGGCCCGGCCCAGTGGCGTACCGCCGGCTCGCCGCGCCAGCGGCGGACCGCGTCGGTCGTGGCGAACCACGCGGTGCCGGCGGCCTGGAAGAGCGCGGCGGCGGCCAGACCGCCGCTCGGGCCGGCCAGGCCCACGCCGGCGAGCGTGACCACCGGGCCGAGGATGAAGATCGTCTCCTGCACGGCGATGTCCAGGGTGTACGCGGTCTGCACCCGGTGCGCGGGGAGCAGGTCGCGCCAGAGCACCCGCAGGCACGACTCGAAGGGTGGCGCGCCCGCCCCGGCCAGGGCGGCGGCGAACACGGTCACCGGCAGGTTGACGTGTGCGGCGGTGAGCGCGAAGCCGATCGTCGACGCCGTCACGGCCAGCCACAGCACCGGCGGCTGCCGCCAGCGCTGCGCCAGCCGGGCGAGCATCGGCTGGCCCACGGCGGTGCCGGCGGTGAACGCGCCGACCAGCAGGCCCGCGACGGTCAGCGTCATCGTCTCCCGGGCGAAGACGAGCAGGGCCAGCGGGGCGGCGCCCAGCGGAATCCGGCCGAGCAGGCTGGCCGCCAGGACCCGGGCGGTCTGCGGCGCCCGCAGCACGGCGAGGGCGGAGGTGTCGGTGGGGTCGGTGGGCGCGAGATCGGTGGGCGGTACGAGCTGGCGGTGATCGGGTCCGGGCATGACTGGACGCTCCCAAGGCGTGGCGGAGATGGACCGGGGTCGGCGGAGTGCCGGGCCGGTCAGGGAACGTAGTCGGAGCGGTCGTGGCCGTCGCCGTACAGCGGAAGGTCCGGGGTGACCCAGCGACCGTGCGCGGTGGCGACGGCATGCGGCGGGGTCACGGTAGGCAGTCTAGACCCGCACGCCGCCACCGCTGGGGCCAGCCGGATCGAATTGGACCTCGCTGCGGCACCACCCGTGCTCCCTACGATGACGGCCCACGACTCGCCGCACCGCCGGGAGGACGTCATGCGGGAGCGCTTCGCCGACCTGTCCACGCCGCTGATCGCCGACGCCTGCGTACGCCTCGGCGTGCCCCCGCGCGCGGCACCGGCCGGGATCCGGGCGGTCGTCCCCGGTCACCGCCTCGTGGGCCGGGCGCTGCCGGTGCGCCACCACGGCAGCGTGGACGTGTTCCTGGAGGCGTACGGCAGCGCCGCCCCCGGTGACGTCCTCGTCATCGACAACGGCGGCCGGAGCGACGAGGCATGCGTCGGGGACCTGGCGGTGCTGGAGGGCGTCGCGGCCGGGATCGCCGGCCTCGTCGTCTGGGGCCTGCACCGGGACACGCCGGAGCTGGTGGAGATCGGCCTGCCCGTCTTCAGCTACGGCAGCCTCCCGGCGGGCCCCGCCCGTCTCGACCCGCGGGAGCCGGAGACGCTCACCAGCGCCCGGGTCGGGCCGCACCTGGTGACCGCCGACGACCTCGTCGTCGCCGACGACGACGGGGTGTTGTTCCTGCCCGCCGGGCGCGCCCCTGAGCTGTTCGCGACGGCGGAGCGCATCGGGACCGTCGAGCGGGTCCAGGCGCGGCGGATCCGCGCCGGGGAGACGCTGCGGGAGCAGACCTCCTTCGCCGACTACCTGGCCCGCCGCGCCGCCGACCCCGCCCTCACCTTCCGGCAGCACCTGCGGCAGGTCGGCGGGGCGATCGAGGAGTGAGCCCCGGCCGGAGGGCGCGTGAGGGTGGTCATAGCGGCTGGACGGCCCACCCTGGCGGGCTGCTAGCCTCGTCGGCAGGTCATGAGCGCCAGCGTCAAGCCCCGGCTCGCTGGCCGGCAACCCTCGTCCGCGCAGGGGTGCCCCGGGTGAGGACCAGGCACCGGAGCGGCTCCGGTGCAAGCGCGGCCTGGTTCCCAGGTCGGCACCGACCGAGGAGAGCCATGTCCATCCGCATCTGCGCCCCACCGGCGGTTCCCGCCGTGGCCCCGACGTCGCCGGCGCTGACCCGGCGCCGCCACATCGACATGATGCGGGTCTGCGCCACCTCCTGTCGCCCCGGCGACGCGCGCTAGCCGCGCCACCCCTTCTTTCCAGGACACATCCCAGCGGTACGCCCACCGGGCGCACCGCCGGCGCCGCACGCCCGTGCCCGCCGCCGGAACACCTCGTTCGGAGACACCTGTGCGAATCCTTTCCTCCCTCATCCGGGCCGCCGCCCTCGGCGTGGCCGCCGTCCTCGCCGCCACCACCCTGACCGCCTGCGGCGACGACGCGGCCGGCGCGGCCGACAACCCGTACGGCCTGCTCCAGCCGGGCGTGCTGCGCGCCGGCACGCTCACCGACGCCCCGCCGAACGTCTACCTCAAGGACGGCAGGTTCACCGGCTTCGACAACGACCTGCTCACCGCGGTCGCCGCGAAGGTCGGCCTGAAGGTGGAGTTCGTCGGCACGGACTTCTCCGCCCTGCTCTCCCAGGTCAACAACCGCAAGTTCGACGTCGGCAGCTCCTCGATCACGATCACCGAGGCGCGGAAGAAGACCGTCGACTTCGGCAACGGCTACGACTTCGGCCACTTCGGACTCGACGTGCCGGCCGGCTCGTCGATCACCGGATTCGACCAGCTCGCCGGCAAGCGGGTCGTGGTCGTGCAGGGCACCGTCCAGGACGACTACGCCACCGGCGAGGGGCTCGACCCGGTCCGGGTGCCCGACTACAACGGCGCGATCAACCAGCTCAAGGCCGGCACGGCCGACGCCTGGATCGCCCCGGCCGAGATCGGCGACAAGTCGGCCGCCGACAGCGGCGGCAAGATCACCGTGGCGGCCAAGCTGCTCAGCCCGGCCCCCACGGCGTACGCGTTCGCCAAGGGCAACGACAAGCTGCGCGAGGCGCTCGACAAGGGCCTCGACGAGGTGATCGCGGACGGCACGTGGAGCCGCCTGCAGGCCCAGTACTACCCGGGCCGCCCGATCCCGGCCGACTTCACGCCGGGCAGCGGCACGGTGCCGGTGCCGTCGGCGTCGGCCACCTCCTGAGACGTACGGACGACGAGCGAGCGGGGCGGTGGGAGCGACGATGGATCCGTTGAGCACCCTGTGGGAGACCTTCTTCGACGCAGACTCCATGCGCGAGGCGCTGCCCGAGATGCTGACGGTGGGGCTGCCCAACACGCTGATCCTGGCGATCTCCGCCGCCCTGCTCGGCTCGGTGCTCGGCATGGCGCTGGCCGTCGCCGGCATCTCGCGTACCCGGTGGTTGCGGTGGCCGGCGCGGGTCTACACCGACGTGTTCCGTGGCCTGCCCGCCGCGGCGACGATCCTGCTCATCGGGGTCGGCCTGGCGCCGCTGGGCATGCAGGTGTGGGGACCCAACCCATATCCCCTGGGCATCCTGGCGCTGTCGCTGATCGCGGCGGCCTACATCGGCGAGATCTTCCGCTCCGGCATCCAGTCGGTGGAGGCCGCGCAGCTGGAGGGGGCCCGGGCGCTGGGCCTGTCCTGGGGCGAGGCGATGCGCCTGGTGATCGTCCCGCAGGGGATCCGGCGGGTGCTGCCGGCCTGGGTGAACCAGCTGATCGCGCTCATCAAGGACTCCAGCCTGGTCTACTTCCTCGGCCTGCTGGCCAGCCAGCGGGAGCTGTTCCGCATCGGGCAGGACTACGCGGCGAACACCGGCAACCAGTCCGCGCTGCTGCTCGCCGGGCTGTTCTACCTGACCCTGACGGTTCCGCTGACGCACGCCGTCAACTGGATCGACCGGCGGTTGCGGCACGGCCGGCAGGCCACCGCGCCGGGTGACGCCGACGACGACCTCGACCTGGCGCTGCCGGGTGCCGCGGGAGGGAACCAGCGATGAGCATCGACACCACGACGTCGGTGAGCCTGAGCGTCCGCGACGTGCACCTGGCCTTCGGGTCGCACCGGGTGCTGCGCGGGGTGGACCTGGACGTGGCACGCGGGGCGACGGCCTGCGTGATCGGCCCGTCCGGGTCGGGCAAGTCCACCCTGCTGCGCACGATCAACCGCCTGATCGAGCCCGACCGCGGCGACGTGCTGCTGGACGGGCGCAGCGTGCTGGGCGACGACCCGGACGCCCTGCGGCAGCGGATCGGCATGGTCTTCCAGCAGTTCAACCTCTTCCCGCACATGAGCGTGCTGCGCAACGTCACCCTCGCGCTGCGCCGGATCCGCAGGCTCGGTGAGGACGAGGCGGTGGCCGTCGCCCGCGAGCACCTGGAGCTGGTGGGGCTCGCGGCCAAGGCCGACGCCCGCCCGGCGCACCTGTCCGGCGGGCAGCAGCAGCGGGTCGCGATCGCCCGCGCGCTGGCGTTGCGCCCGCAGGTGATGCTCTTCGACGAGGCGACCTCCGCCCTGGACCCGGAGCTGGTCAAGGGCGTGCTCGGGCTGATGGCCGAGCTGTCCGCCGGCGGCATGACGATGGTGGTGGTCACCCACGAGATGGGTTTCGCCCGCGAGGTCGCCGACACCGTGGCGTTCATGGATCGCGGGGTGGTGCTGGAGGCCGGCGAGCCGGCCGCGATCTTCGAGCGGGCCGAGCACCCCCGGCTGCGCCGCTTCCTCTCCCAGGTGCTCTAGCGCCGAGCCGGTCACGTCGGTGGGCCGACCCGTCCGGCGCCGTAGGTCTCGTCCTCAACGCGTGGGTAGGCTCCGCAGTTCCGCGGTGAGCTGTTCGAGGTACTCGGGTGGCCCGGCCTCGGCGAACCACAGCCAGAGTTCGGCGGCGTGGATCGGCAACCAGGCCCGGACGGTGGCCGGGTCCGCTCCGTAGCCCTCGACGAGGACGTCGAACGACCGCGGGTCCTTCCGCGCGGCGCCCCAGGCCGCACGCGACAGTTCTCTGAGCGGGTCGCCGAGGTGGGCCGCCTCCCAGTCGATGACGGCCGTGATGTCGCCGTTCGCGGCGAGGAGGTTTCCGTCGGTCCAGTCGCCGTGACAGAACACCGGGCGACCGGCCGGTGGAACGGCGAGCGGAAGCGGGGGGCCGCCGGCGTCGCGGTAGCGGCGGACGATCAGCGCGTCGTCCGGCGCGGCCGGCAGCCCGTCAGGTGGCGGCAGCTCGTGGAGCCGACGGAGCAGTGTCGCCGAGGCACGGAGGCCGTCGAGTCGCACGTCGGCGTTTTCGCTGTCCAGTCGTTCACCCGGCATGAGCGTCATGAGGATCGAGCCCGGCCTGACCTCGACGAGCTCGGGAACCGGCATGCCCGTGTCAGCGAGCGCCCGCAGGGCGAGCACCTCCGTATCGTGGCGGGAGGGTTGCGTCATCCGCTTCTCGACCAGGCGGCGCCCCTCGCGCTCCACCAGCCGGACGTGACCGACCGCTCCCTGCCGCATCCCGCCATCCTGCCAGGCGCGGAGGCTGGCGTACCGCCGAGTCTTGGCAATATCCTCCACTGCACACGCGATGCCTGGAGTTCCTTTTCATGGGGCCGCCCCGCCCCCACCTCCGGCCGCAGAGGAGATGCCATGCACGTCGAGAATTCCGCAGTGGACCGTCGGACCCTGCTGCGGGCCGGCCTCGGCGCCGCCACGGTCGCGGTCGTCGGCAGCCAACTCGCCCTCCCGTCCGCCGCGCAGGCGGACCCCGGCACCGATCTGGACTGGATCTACAGCTGCGACGAGTGGGGCGCGCGCCCACCGGCGGACCCGCTGGCGGTCAGCGCCATCCCCACCAACAAGATCATCGTGCACCACATGGCGTTCCCGAACGTCACCGACTACTCCGAGGCGCAGGCGGTCAAGCTGGCCCGCGACTGCCAGGACCTGCACATGGACGGCAACGGCTGGTCCGACACCGGCCAGCACTTCACCATCAGCCGCGGCGGATACGTCATGGAGGGACGCCGGGGCAGCCTGGAGCGGCTGCGGGCCGGCGACCGGCAGATGATCTCGGCGCACTGCCCGGGCGAGAACGGCCGGGCCATCGGCATCGAGAACGAGGGCACGTACGTCACCGAGACGCCGCCGGAGGCCCTGCTGGACTCGCTGGTCACGCTCTGCGCGACCATCTGCCGGCGGTACGGGCTGCACGCCCACGACATCTTCGGCCACTGGGACTTCCGCACCACGCTGTGTCCCGGCGCCGCCTTCTACGGGCAGTTCCCCGCCCTGCGCCGCCGGGTCTTCGAGGCGCTCGGCACCGACCTCGCCGACGTGCCGGCCCGCCGCTGGCCGGACCTGTGGCGCTTCGTCGGTTCCCCCTCCGTCCGGGTGGTGCAGTACCTGCTGGCCCACCGCGGCTACACCGTGCCGGTCAACAGCGTCTTCGACGCCGCCACCGTCGCCGCGGTGCAGGACTGGCAGTTCCGCAACGGAATTCCGGTCGACGTCGACGCCACCCTCACCGCGCCCACCTGGGAGACCCTGGTGCCGGAGCTGGGCAGGGACGCCACCGGCCTCCCGGTCACCGCCGTGCAGTTCCTGCTGAACTTCCGGGGCCACCCCGGGGTCACCGTCACCGGCGAGTACGACCACCCGACCAAGACGGCCGTCAAGGACGTCCAGCGCAGCCACGGCCTGCCGGCCCACGGCAAGCTGGACGTCGACACCTGGTGCGCGCTCGTCGGCGGCGTCGTACGCCGGTCGTTCCGCCACTGACCACCGCCGCCGGCCCGTGGGGGCGCACCGCCCCCGGCGGGCCGGCGAAACGCGGCGCACCTCGCCCCCGCCAGGCTCCTGATCTGCGACGATGAGTCCGTCACGACCGGAGGAGGGTGCTGTGGCGTCTCGACTCAACCCGTACTTCAGCTTCCCGGGCAACGCACGGGAGGCGATGGAGTTCTACCACCGCGTGTTCGGCGGTTCGCTGTCGATGGACACCTTCGGCTCGATGGGCACCGACGATCCCGCGCTGGCCGACAAGATCATGCACGCGATGCTGGAGACCGACCGGGGCTTCACCCTGATGGGCTCGGACACCGCGCCCGGCATGGAGCACGACCCCGGCACCAACGTCTCCGTCAGCCTCAGCGGCGACGACGCCGACGACCTGCGCGGCTACTGGGAGAAGCTCACCGAGGGCGGCACGGTGACCGTGCCCCTGGAGAAGCAGATGTGGGGCGACGAGTTCGGCATGTGCGTCGACCGCTTCGGCATCGGCTGGATGGTGAACATCGGCCAGCCCCGGGGCTGACGAGGTGTAGCGGCGGCGTGAGCGGGTAGGGACCGCTGTCCGACGGGCCCGGGCGGCACCTGACCGGTGCCCCCGGCCCGCAGCCGCCGGCCGGAGGGGTGCACCCGATGCTGTCGACGCTTGCGCAGCCGCACCCTGGGGCTGGCCCGGTACGGCTGCTGGAAGCACCTGCACCGGCTCGCGGAGGGGATGTTCTCCGCGGCGGCGCTCTTCACGGAACACCGCCTGCCGGAGGTGCTCAGCGGACTGCCCCGCGACAACGCCCACCCGCACCCCGGCGTCTACCCGGACTCCTGCTCGCCGCAGGCCTGGTCCGCCAGCGCGGTCGTCGCGCTGATCCAGGCGCTGCTGGCGCTGCGCCCGGCCGCGCCGCTGCGGGCGATCTTCGTCGACCCGCACCTGCCGGAGTGGCTGCCGGACCTCGCGCTGGAGGGCGTGCGGGTCGGCGGCCGCACCGTCGACCTGACCGTCCGACGTGGGCGCGGCGGGCGTACGTCGCTGCGGGCCCGGGGCGACCGGATCGCGGTGATCCGCCGGCCCACGCTCCAGGCCTCGGCGACCCGCCGCCGGTCCTGACCGCCCGGGCCCGGTCGGCGCAGCGCGGAAGGCGGCGGACGCGGCCGTCAGGGCTAGGATCCGGTGGTGGCCGATCAGGGGCTCATCCAGGACGACGAACGGTTGCGCCGCCTCGAGGCCGTGACCGACGCGACGCTGTCCCGCCTCGACGCGGCCGACCTCTTCGACGAGCTCCTCGACCGCGTCCGGGACCTGCTCGACGTCGACACGGCGGCCATCCTCATGCTGGACACGCACTCCCAGCAGCTCGTGGCCACCGCGGCCAAGGGGCTGGAGGAGGAGGTCCGGCAGGGCTTCCGCGTCTCCGTGGGCCGTGGGTTCGCCGGCCGGATCGCCCTGACCCGGCGGCCGGTGCTCGTCGAGGAGGTCACCTCCGACGTCGTGGTCAACCCGGTCCTGCTGGCGATGGGGCTGCGGTCGCTGCTGGGCGTGCCGATGTTCGCCCGGGGCGAGCTGATCGGCGTGCTGCACGTCGGCACGCTGGGCCGACGCCGGTTCACCACCGACGACGTACGCCTGCTGGAGCTGGTCGCCGACCGGGCCAGCCTGGCCAACCTCGCCCGGTCCCACAATCTCGACCACAACGCCGCCCTCGCCCTGCAACGCAGCCTGCTGCCGACCCAGCTGCCCAGCCTGCCGGGCCTGGACATGGCCGCCCGGTACGTGCCCGGGCACGTCGCCGGAATCGGCGGCGACTGGTACGACGTGTTCGTCCTGCCCTCGGGCTGGCTGGGCCTGGTCATCGGCGACGTGTCGGGCCACGGCCTGCAGTCGGCCGTGATCATGGGGCGCATCCGCAGCGCGCTGCGCGCCTACGCGCTGGTCTGCGACGACCCGGCGGAGGCGTTGACGCTCCTCGACCGCAAGGTCGGCCACTTCGAGGCCGGGAACCTCACCACGGCGCTCTACGCCATGGTCTCCCCCGACCGGACCCGCATCCGGCTCTCCTCCGCCGGGCACCTGCGCCCCGTCCTCGCCGCGCCGGGCCAGCCGGGCGCACCCGTCCCGGTCCACGCCGACCCCCCGCTCGGTACGGGCCGCCGGCCGCCGCCCCGACAACAGGCGGAGGTGGACTTCCCGCCGGGCGCGGTGCTCGTCTGCTTCACCGACGGCCTCGTCGAACGCCGCCACGAGGTCATCGACGTCGGTCTCGAGCAGCTCGTCGGCGTGGTCCGCCCGGCTCCGGCCGAGGAGGTGTGCGCCACTATCATGGACGCCCTCGGCGCCGAGCGGCCGACCGACGACATCGCCATGCTGGTCGTCCACCGTCTCCTGACGCCGGGCTGATCCGGCGGGGCCGCTGCCGTCCGCCGCTCCCGGGAGCGGCGTCCGGGTCGGCGACGCCGGCCGCGTGACCGCCGGCCCGTTTGGCGGGAGGCGATCGCGGAAAGAGTGGCGGGCATGAAGTGGGCAAGCCGAGCCGTACCCGCCGCCGTCGCCGCCGTCGCCGCCGTCGCGGCCCTGGCCGCACGCGACCTGATCCAGCGCGAGCACGCGTTGCTGCGTACCTTCCCGGTCCTCGGCCGGGCCCGGTACCTGCTGGAGTCCATCGGGCCGGAGTTGCGCCAGTACATCGTCGCGGGCAACAACGAGGAGCGGCCGTTCACCCGCGACCAGCGCCGCTGGGTGTACGCGTCGGCGAAGCAGCAGAACAACTACTTCGGCTTCGGTACCGACAACGACATCGAGTTCACGCCCGGATATCCGATCATCAAGCACCGCACCTTCGGTCGGGCCGTCCCGCCGTCGACGCCGGGCGCCGGACACGACGTGCGGCTGCCGTGCGCCAAGGTGCTCGGCGCCGCGCGGGGACGTGCCCACGCGTTCCGGCCCGAGTCGGTGGTGAACATCTCCGGGATGAGCTTCGGCTCGTTGTCCGGCAACGCCGTCGAGGCGCTCAACCGGGGCGCCGCCCTGGCCGGCTGCCTGCAGAACACCGGCGAGGGCGGGCTGTCGCCGTACCACCGCAAGGGCGGTGACCTGGTCTTCCAGATCGGCACCGCGTACTTCGGCTGCCGCGACGAACGCGGCCGGTTCAGCCTCGACCGGCTCAAGGACCTGGTCGCCGGCGCGCCGGTACGGGCGCTGGAGATCAAGCTCAGCCAGGGTGCCAAGCCCAGCCTTGGCGGCCTGCTGCCGGCGGCCAAGGTCTCCGCGGAGATCGCGGCGACCCGGGGCATCCCGCAGGGACGCGACTGCGTCAGCCCGTCGCGGCACGCCGAGTTCTCCGACTGCGACAGCCTGCTCGACTGGGTGGAGCTGCTCGCCGCCGAGACCGGCCTGCCGGTCGGCATCAAGTCCGCGGTGGGCGACCTCGGCTTCTGGGAGGAGCTCACCACCCTGATGCGCGACACCGGGCGTGGGGTCGACTTCGTGACCGTCGACGGTGGCGAGGGCGGCACCGGCGCCGCGCCGCTGATCTTCACGGACTCGGTGTCGCTGCCGTTCCAACAGGGCTTCGCCCGGGTCTACAAGGTCTTCGCCGAGCACGACCTGCACGAGCAGGTGGTGTTCGTCGGCGCCGGCAAGCTCGGCCTGCCCGACAACGCGGTGGTGGCGTTCGCGCTCGGCTGCGACATGGTCAACGTGGGCCGGGAGGCGATGCTGGCGATCGGCTGCATCCAGGCCCAGAAGTGCCACACCGACACCTGCCCCACCGGCGTCGCCACCCAGAACCCGTGGCTCGCCCGGGGCGTGGACCCGGGCTCGAAGTCCGTCCGCGCCGCCAACTACGTCCGGACGCTGCGCCGGGACCTGGTCAAGGTCGCCGAGGCCTGCGGCGTCGAGCACCCGGGCCTCATCGACACCGACTCGATCGAGGTCCTCGACGGCCGGACCGCCTCGCACCCCCTGCACGAGGTGTACGGCTACCGTCCCGAGTGGGGGCTGCCGTCCGCCGCCGACCGGGCGCAGATCGTCCGGCTGATGACGGCGGAGGCCCCCCAGGGCGGCACCGCCCCACCCTCGCCGACCGCGATGTCCTGACCGTCCGCGACGCGCCGCACGAGTACGCCCGGAGTTCCTGGCCGCCGCGGGCGGACGCCTAGCATCGCCGGAATGTCGATCACCCCTCGGCGGTGCCGGATCCTGATGCTCGCCGCGGCCGTCCTCTTCGTGCTCGTCGCCCTCGTCGTGCGGGCGGCGGCCGGCGGCGGCGTCGAACAGCACTCCGGCACCGCGCTGTACGCCTGCGTGGTCTGGGCCGGCGTGTTGTTCCTCCGGCCGCGGCTGTCGCCGCCGGTGGCCGGCGCGGTCGCGGTCGCCTTCTGCTGGGCGGTGGAGTTGTCGCAGTTGACCGGGGTACCGGCGGGGCTGTCGGCGCGCAGCCCGCTGGCGCGGCTCGCGCTCGGGGCGCAGTTCGACCCGGTCGATCTCGCCTGGTACCCGGTCGGGGTACTGCCGCTGGTGGCGGTGCATTGGATCGTCGCCGTCCGCGCCCGGCGTCGGCGGCCCACGGGGTGAGCGGGCGGCGCCGTTAATGGCGCGCGTCGGGTGCACGACCGCACCTATCGTGGCCCGGTGCTGATCAGACGCGAGACCCCCGCCGACATCAACGCGATCCGGGCGGTGCACCTGGCCGCCTTCGCCGACCCGCAGAAGCCGGACGCCGTACCCGTCGAGGCGGGGCTGGTGGACGCGCTGCGGGCCGACGACGGGTGGCTGCCGGCCCTCTCCCTCGTCGCGGCGGACGACGCCGGGCGGGTGGTCGGGCACGTGGTGTGCACCCGGGGCCGGGTCGCCGGCGAGCCGGTCGCGCTGGGGTTGGGTCCGCTCGGCGTGCTGCCGGCCTGGCAGCGGCGCGGGGTCGGCTCCGCGCTGATGCACGCGGTGCTCGGCGCGGCCGACGCGCGCGAGGAGGCCCTGGTGGTGCTGCTCGGGCACCCCGACTACTACCCGCGCTTCGGGTTCCGCCCGGCGGTCGACCTCGGCGTCACCCCGCCGCAGCCGTGGGGGCCGCGCCACTTCATGGCCCGGCCGCTGAGCGCCTGGCGGTCGTCGATCCGGGGCGCGTTCGCCTACGCCCGCCCGTTCGACGAGTTGTAGGCGCTGGCCGCCCTCGCCGTCGCCGCCACCCCGCCGCCGCGCCGGTCGGTCGCGCGGCCCCGGCGCCTCCGGGGATGCCCGCCCGGCGGTGTTCGGGCAGGTCAGCGCCGCCGTGGCGGGCTTCTGTGCGAACATGTGTTCGTGTCGCGAGAGGCCAGCATCCTGCACGCCGACCTGGACGCGTTCTACGCGTCGGTCGAGCAGCGGGACGATCCGCGCCTGCGCGGCCGGCCGGTGATCGTCGGCGGGGGCGTGGTCCTGGCGTGCAGCTACGAGGCGAAGGCCCGGGGCGTCCACAGCGCGATGGGCGGCCGGCAGGCCCGGCGGCTCTGCCCCGAGGCGATCGTCGTGCCGCCGAGGATGGCGGCCTACACGGCGGCGAGCCGCGCGGTGTTCGAGATCTTCCGGCGCACCACCCCGATCGTCGAGGGGCTCTCCATCGACGAGGCGTTCCTCGACGTGGGCGGCCTGCGCCGGCTGGTCGGCCCGCCCGCCGACGTCGCCGCCCGGTTGCGCCGGGAGGTACGCGAGGGGGTCGGCCTGCCGATCACGGTGGGCGTGGCCCGCACGAAGTTCCTCGCCAAGGTGGCCAGCGGCGTCGCCAAGCCCGACGGCCTGCTGGTCGTCCCGCCGGACGGGGAGCTGGCGTTCCTGCACCCGTTGCCGGTGGAGCGGCTGTGGGGCGTCGGGCCGGTGACCGCGACGAAGCTGCGCGAGCGACGCGTCCGTACGGTCGGGCAGGTCGCCCGCCTCGGCGAGGCGACGCTGGTCTCGCTGCTCGGCGCGGGCGCCGGTCGGCACCTGCACGCCCTGGCGCACAACCGCGACCCCCGGCCGGTGCAGGTCGGCCGCCGGCGCGGGTCGATGGGCGCGCAGCACGCCCTCGCCCCCGTCCCGCACTCCCCCGCCGAACTGGAGGCGGTCCTCGCCGGCCTGGTCGACCGGGTGACCAGGCGGATGCGGGCGGCGACGCGGGCCGGCCGGACGGTGACGCTGCGCCTGCGGTTCGGCGACTACAGCCGCGCGACCCGCTCCCGCACGGTGGCCAAGGCGACCGCCGACACGGCCCCGCTGCTCGCCGCGGCGCGGGCGCTGCTGCGGACGGCGCTGCCCGAGATCGAACGGCGGGGCGTGACCCTGCTCGGCGTGTCGGTCGGGAACCTGGACGACTCCCCCGTCCAGCCGCCGCTGCCGTTCGACCGCGATCCGGGGGCGGACCTGGACGCGGCCGTGGACGCGGTGCGCGACCGGTTCGGGTCCGGGGCGCTCACCCGGGCGGTGCTGCTCGGCCGGGACCCCGGCCTGGAGATGCCGCTGCTGCCGGACTGAGCGACGGGCCCGACCCAGCCGCGGGACTGCCCTGGCCCTCGGGCGGGGAACGGTGTCGGCCCGGCACGGGTGTTCAGTAGGCGTCCGGCCGGTCAGGATGCCGGTCGTAGACGTCCGGCACGCCGTCCCGGTCGCGGTCGACGGCCTCCGCCTCGCAGACCTGCCGGTGCAGGCGGCTCCGGGCGCGCAGGACCACGGAGGCGAACAGCGCCGAGAGCAGGGACCCGGTGAGCACGGCCACCTTGACGTGGTCGTCCCGCTCACTGCCCACCCCGAAGGCCAACTCGCCGACGAGCAGCGAGACGGTGAAGCCGATGCCGCCGAGCAGCGACAGGCCGAACACGTCGAGCCAGTTGAGGCCCTCGTCCGGATGGGCACGGGTGAACCGGGAAACCAGCCAGGTGGCACCCATGATGCCGACCGGTTTGCCGACGAGCAGACCGATGACGATGCCGATCGCCACCCGGTCGCTGAGCGCGGTCGCCAGGCCGGTCAGGCCCCCCACCGCGACCCCGGCAGAGAAGAACGCGAAGACCGGCACCGCGACGCCGGCGGAGATCGGGCGGAACCGGCGCTCGAAGTGCTCGGCCAGTCCTGGCCCGGTGCCCGGTCCCCCGGCGGCGTCGCTGCGGACGACCGGGACGGTGAAGGCCAGCAGGACCCCCGCCACGGTGGCGTGCACCCCCGACTCGTGCACCAGCACCCAGGTCAGGGCCGCGAGTGGGAGCAGCAGCCACCAGGACCGGACGCGACGCTGCACCAACAGACCGAAGACCGCCAGCGGGGCCAGGGCGCCGAGCAACGGCACGACCGACAGGTCGGTGGTGTAGAAGACGGCGATGATCACGATGGCGATCAGGTCGTCGACGACCGCGAGGGTGAGCAGGAAGGTACGCAGCGCGGGCGGAAGGAACCGGCCGACCACGGCGAGCACAGCCAGCGCGAAGGCGATGTCGGTCGCCGTCGGGATCGCCCAGCCCTTCGCCGCGTCGCCGCCGGCGATCAGGTGGTAGAGCAGGGCCGGCACCAGCACGCCGCCACAGGCCGCCGCCACCGGGACCACCGCGCGACGCGGATCCCGCAGGTCCCCCGCCACGAACTCACGTTTGAGTTCGAGCCCGGCGACGAAGAAGAAGACGGCCAGCAGGCCGTCGGTCGCCCAGGTGGCCATGCTGAGGTCGAGGTGCAGGAAGGCGGGTCCGGCGCGGAAGTCCCGCAACGCCTGGTAGTGCTCCACCCAGGGTGAGTTGGACCAGAGCAGCGCCACCAGCGCCCCGACGAGCAGAAGCGCCCCGCCCACCGTCTCCCGGCGCAGGATGGCAGTGATGCGGCTGGTCTCCGCCCACGATCGCCGGGCGAACAGGCTGCCACGGCGCCGACCGGCGTCGGTCACGGGGTCTCCTCGTCCGAAGGGGCCGGGTCGTCCATCGCCGACCGCACCACCCGGAAGACCGGAGCCACCCCCGTGCGCCGTAAGCCCGGGACGCCCGCATCCGGTCGGCGCCAGCAGAGTGGTACCCGTCCGGGACTGGTCGAACCCTCGTCGTGCGCGCACACCACAGCCGGCGCTCCACCCCGCGCGAGCGCCGCCGCGTCGGTGGGTCGGACGGTGTGCGCCGACAACTGGCCTCGCCTGCGGACGCGGTGGCCTACCCGCGGCGACCGGGGGTAGTCAGCCGCATGACCCGTCCGCCCGCACCGACCACGCCGGGAGGCCGCCGTGGCTGAGCTGGGACTGGCCCTGCTGGCGATCGTGGCCTGGCTGGTTGCCGGGCTGGTCACCGCAGCGGTCTTCGTGACCCGTGGTGGGCACCGCAACCTGCTCTGGTATCTCGTCGGAGGCCTGCTCGGGCCGCTGTTCATCCCGATCGCCGCCGAGCGCGGCCGGGCCGATCCGCAGCGGGTCGACGTCCGGGCGCCGGCGCCGGCGCCGGCGCGGTCCGGCCTGCGCGTGCTGGTCGGCCTGGACGGCTCGCCCGACTCCGACCGCGCGCTGCGCGCCGTCGCTCACGCGTTGGGCGGCACGGCCGGCGAGTTGGTGCTGGTCACCGTGACCGACCCGGACGTGGTCGACATCCAGGCGGACGAAGAGCACCAGCGGGCCCGACTACTGCTCGACGAGGCCGCCCGTAACCTGCCGGACGAGCTGCCCACTCCCAGCACGGAGGTGGTGTCGGGTCATCCGGCCGACGCTCTCCTGGCAGTCGCCGAGGCGCGGGACGTGGACCTCTTGGTGATCGGAAGGCGGGGCCACGGGCTCGACGAGAAGCTGCTGGGCAACGTGGCGGAGGATCTGGCGCACCGCAGCTCCCGAGCGGTGCTGCTGGGCAGCCTCCCCGGTCGCTGATCGGCGTTTCCCCGGCCGGATCGCGGGTAGGCCCGCCTCACCGCCTCGGGCGACGCGGAGCGACGGCGGGAGGACCTCGGGCGGCCTTCGGCTCCCACGCCTCGCATGAGCGATGGCCCGCACCGCACGCTGGCCAAGCTGGACGTCGGAGCGGGAGTGCGGGGTCGGTGACCACGCACTCCCGTCCCGGTGCGCGGTCAGCCCGCCGGCGGCACGGCGGTGCCCTTGCGGTAGTTGCGGCCGTTGCCGTCGGGGCGGTAGTTGTTCTCGACGTTGCCCGCCGAGTCCACCGAGAACCAGTGGATCCGCGTTCCCGTTGGGACGGTCAGCGTCTCCCCGCCCTCCCGGATGCCCGCCGAGCCGTAGAGCTTCGACGCGTACGTGGGGGCGGCCCGGTCGAGGGTGTAGAAGACGGCGGCCGGCTCGCTGGTGGAGAACGTCACGTCCACCGTGCCGGGCGTCGCGCCGGGCGCGACCGCCAGCGTGCTGCGCGGCCGGGTCCGGTCCCTGGCGAAGTCCCGGGCCACCCGCATCAGCTCGACCAGGCCGTTGGCGAACTCCAGCGTCTCGGCGTGCGCCTCGTCCCACTCCGGCTGGAAGGAGGTGCCGACCTCGAAGTTCCAGGCGTAGATGCCGTACCTGTACCAGAGCATGTCCCCGGAGTTGCCGGCCGCCGAGTAGAGCACGTCGGAGATCGGGCCGGTGCGCGCCGGGGTCACCGCCATGTTGCGGTGCCGCTTGATGGCGGCCAGGATCCGCGACGAGGCGCCCCAGAACGCCGACTCCTCGGCGAGCGTCGGCCGGGGCGCGGAGACGCGGTCGGGCAGCGCGTACGCCCCCGGCGACCACATGAAGTAGTTGCCCGAGGAGTGCAGGTTCATCGAGAACCTGATGTTCGGCCGGGATGCCAGCCAGTCGAGATTGCGGTTCTCGGGCTCGGACAGCTCGCCCGGCCCGGCGTACGTGCCGCTGGTGCAGTTCGCCGACGCCCCCGAGTAGCCGTCGAAGAGGCTGTACTCGGTGTAGTTGCGGTTGTTGTCCACGCCCCAGGAGTTGCGGGCCAGGAAGTCGGCCGCCCCGTTCGTCGGGCAGTGGTTGGTCATGTTCTTGCGCTGCGAGTTGAAGTCGTAGAAGGAGTAGTGGCCGCCGTCGGGGTTGACCGAGGGGGCGATCCAGATGTCGAGGCTGTCCAGCAGCTGCCGGGTCCGCCCGTCGTGGGCGTAGTTGCGCAGCAGCCGCTCGGCGGTCTCGACGGTCACCAGCGGCGGCACCCACTCGCGGGCGTGTTCCTGCGCGTACGCGAGCACGCCGAGCTTCGAGCCGTCCCGGTGCTTGCCGATGCGGATGGCGTACACCGGGTGCGGGTCGCGGGAGACGCTCGCCGGCGCGCTCAGACCGTCGCTGAGCGGGGTCCGCGCGGCCGGCGCGACCACGCCGCCGCCCGGGCTGCCCCGATAGGTGTACGCCCGCACGAGCGTCCCGGCGCCGGCGTTGAGCGCCGCGACGACCTGGGCGGCGGTGCTGGTCACCGCGCCGTCGCCGTCGGTACCCAGGGTGACCCGGACGGCCTCGCCGGCGACGGTCACCGACAGCGGCGCGTCCGCCGCGCCCGGGTCGACCAGTTCCACGGAGACGTCGTTGCCGCCCTCGTGCCCCCAGGCCAGGGAGTCCACCGCGACGCGGCTGTCGGTGGCGGTGCCCAGCACCGCCTGGGCGTGCCGTCGGTAGCCGTTGGTCCGGTACGGCAGCTCGACGACCTCGGCCAGCCGGGGGAACTCGGCCGCCAGCTGATGGATCCGCCCGTACAGCTCGGTCGGCGTCAGGTAGCTGGTGACGAAGTCCTTCTGGTAGCCCGGCCCCTCGGGGCCGTCGCCGGGGGTGGGAAGCCACTCCCGCACCTGGGCCACGGCGACGTCGCCGGTCGGGCTGGTGATGCGGATCCGGTCGGGCCGGCTGGTCACCTGCGCGGCCCCACGGTGGTACAGGTAGACGCCGGCGTCGACGAAACGGGAGATCGTCTGCGTACCGCCGGAGCCGATCTCGGTGCCCGGGCCGCTGTCCCGCTCGACGGTGAGGGCGTCGGCGGCGGTCTGGCCCTGCGCCCACTTCGCCTCGACGGAGAGGACCTGGCTCGTTCCGGAGGTGTAGTAGTCCGCCCGGATGATCTTGACGTCGGACGCGGCGGCGGTGGCCGGACCGCGCGCCGCGGCGGCGAACTCGCGGTTCCGCGCGACGTGCCCGGCGATGGTCGCCTCGCGTTCCGCCACCCGGGCCCGGGCGTCGGCGGGACGGTGCAGCACCTCGCCGAGGGTGAAACCGGCCCTGGTCAGCGCCGCGGCCTCGCTGGCGGTGACGACCGCGTGCGCGACGACCCCGTCCCCGGTCCGGGTCACGTGGTGGTCGAGGTCGACGCCGGTGGCGACGAGGGCGTCCAGTTGGGCGGTGCCGGCGAGCAGCACCTCGACGACGTTCGCCTCCTCGTCGGCGACCCGGACCAGCTCGACCGGGGGTCCTGCGGCGGGCACGACGGCCGAGGCCGGGCTGACCAGCAGCACCGCGGCCGTGGCGGCGGCGAGCGCGGCCGGGACGGGGAGGCGGCGTCGCCACCGGGGAGTCAGGGGATCACGCATGTGTCCGCCCTTCTGGTGTCGGCAGGGTGGCCGGACGGGATGGCCGAAGGGCCGCCCGGGTTGCGCGGCTGCGCCCCGTCGGTCGCGCGTGCACGACCGCGCGTCGCGACACGGCGGAGGAGAGTCGGTGGTGTCCGGTTGCGACGGACCGACGCCGCCGGGCGCGCAAGCGTCGTCGGGCTGGTGGACGAGAGGCCGTTCCGGCCGAGATCGGTGGACTGGAGTCATCCTCAACGCACACAAAGCGATATGTCAATCCTCGTCGATGTCCCGGCCGCGCCGCCGGTGGACCCGCGAGCCGCACTGCGGCCGGCGGTGAGTAGGTGTGCTCACGCCCTGCCTGAAGGCCGCCCACATACTTACCCGAGCAGCGTGGACCGGCCCGCGGGAAGAAGGCGACACACATGACCAAGCCGCACCGACTGACGTTGCCGACCACCGCGCTCGTCCTGGTGCTCGGCACACCGGTGGCTTCCTGGTGGCTCATCGGCGACCTGACCAACGACGAGGCCCGACGACTCGCCGCCGAGGGCGTCGAGTTGGACTACGCGATCCGGCCGGTGAGCCTCGGCCCGGCGGGCGACCGGATCGTCGGCGTCCTGGCGTGCGTCGGCGTCGTCGTCGCGCTCGCCTGGTTGCTCCGGGCCACCGCACGCCGCCGTCTCGACCCCCGGTGGTGGTGGGTGCTGGTGCCGCTCGTCGGAGCCGGCGTCCTCGTCGGCCTCGCCTGGCGGGTGCTGACCGCCGGAGGAATCGGCGCCAACATCGGCGCGGGGCTCATGGTCGTCGCAGGTGGGCCGGCGCTGACGGTCCTGCTGATCGTCGCCGCCGTCGCGGCAATGCGGATGCGCCGGCCGCGACGAGGCCCGGACGCCTCCGAGTGACGACGGGCCCCTGTCCTCGCCCGTCCCGCGGCCGGCGGCAGGGCTCCGCAGACCTACTCCGCAGCCTGGAAGGGTGTCGAGGTTTCGTCGGCGTGGAAACTGGAGAAACTGAAGATCGCACCTGCGCTCAAGGGGGATCAAACTCGTGTCAGACACCACCGACCGGTCCGACCGTCAGGCAGACCGTCCCGCCGAGGTGACCGACCCGTTGCTGTGGAAGCTCGCCCTGGACGTGGCCGACGCCCACGAACCGGACGGGGACGGGGGGTGCCGCAACCTGCTCTGCGCGGGCCAGGCCTGGCCCTGCCCGGCCTGGAACAACGCCCAGCGCGCCCTGCGCATGGCCCGGTCCGACTCCGGGCAGTCGTCGCCGCACGCGGTGCGGCCGGCTGGCGGCCAGGGCCGCTCGGACAGGTCCGCCGCCGGGTTGGCGCAGCGCACCCGGCCGAACGACCCCCGGGCCGCGTCGGCGGCCTAGCGCTTCAGCCGCAGATCGGGGCAACCTAGGTCGCGGACGGAGCAGCGCGCCCGTCCGCGACACGAACGGCGGCCGTCGGAGCGGGCGACCGGACAGGCCCCTACTGCGGACCGGTGAAGTCCTCGGCGTGGTCGCGGGCCCACTGGGCGTAGGTCAGGGCGGACCGGCCCAGCAGGTGCCGGACGGTGTCGGTGACCGGCTCGGGTTGCGCGACCATCGCCGCGTGGCCGGCGATGATGCCGGCGGCCACGCCAGCCGGCATCGAAGGGAAGAGCTCGGCGGCGGCCTGTGCGGAGTCCATCTCCTCGAAACGCAGCGTCCGGCCGAGCGCGGCACCGATCGCCGCGAGCTGCTCGACCTGCGTCAGCTGCTCGGGGCCGGTCAGGTGGTAGGCCCTGCGGTGGTGCCGGTCGTCCGTCAGCAACCGCGCTGCCACCGCCCCGAGGTCCGCCTCGTGCACCAGGGCCCGGCTGGCCTGGGGCACGAACCACCGCAGGACGTCCGACCGCCGGATCTGCGGCGCCCACGCCAGGGTGTTCGCGGCGAAACCGCTGGAGCGCAGGAACGCGTACTCGGCGGCCGACCCTGCGATCAGGGCCTCCACATGGGCGTGGGAGCCCATGATGGTCCCGTCCGGCTCAGCGGCGCCGTCCGGGTCGTCCGGTACGCCGTGGGCGGACAGGTAGACGACGCGCCCGACCCGCTCGGCCAGCGTCGCCACCAACCGACCGGCCGCCCGGTCGGCGGTGACCGACGGGAAGACGAGGAACAGCGCATCCACACCGTCCAGGGCGGCGCTCAGGCCGTCGGGCACGGCGAGATCACCGCCGACCACCTCCACCTGCGGTCCCAGGACCACCGATGCCCTCGCCGGATCGCGGGACAGCACGCGCACCCGCACGTCCCCCGCGCCGACGAGCCGGGCGACGACCTGCCCACCCACCCGCCCGGTCCCCCCGGTCACCAGTACCGTCCGCCGCACGCTCATACCGACCACGTCCTGTCCGCTCGATCAGCTCTGACGTGTCGACGGTAGAAGTTGAAGTGGGCTTGAGAGCAAGCGCCGGCGAGGCCGTGCCCGGTCGGATCCACCCGCCGGTGACAGGGACCACCTGGGATGGGGCGACGTCAGTCGTCGACTCCGGCACCGCGATCGGGTGCGCTCATGTCCCCCGTTTCGGGCGTGCCATCCGCGAACCCGTAGCGCAGGTACACGGTGCCCCTCGGATTGGCTACCGGCGGTTCGAGGAGGGTGAGGTTCGTGGGCACCGCGCCACCGTCGAACACCTTCTTGCCGACGCCGAGCACGATCGGGTGCACCCAGAGGTCGAGCCGGTCGAAGAGCTTCTCGCGCAGGAGGGTCTGCACCAGGTTCAGGCTCCCGACGACCTTCACGTGCTCGTGCCGGTCACGGATCTCACGCACCGCGCCGGCCAGGTCCGGACCGAGCTGGGTGGACCCGGCCCACGAGAGGTCGGGCCTGCCGCGGGAGGCCACGTACTTCGGGACCCTGTTGAAGATCGTGGCGATCTCGTCGTCCTCGCCGCCCTCCTGGTGCGGCCAGTGGGCGGCGAAGATGTCGTACGTCCGGCGGCCGAGCAGGAGGGCGTCCGTGCCCTCGTACGCGGCACCGACCTGTGCGCCGGCGACCTCGTCCAGCAGGGGCGCCTGCCAGCCGCCGAACGGGAACCCCACCGGGTCCTCGTCGGGGCCGCCGGGCGCCTGCCCGACGAGGTCGAGGGTCGCGAACAGTTCGATGTGGATGAGGCCCATGCCTTGCTCCCGGTGAGTTGGTCGGCTCGGTCGGGAGGTGGACCCGTGGGCGCCGGCACGGTGCCCTGCTCACGCCACCAGGCCGGGGCGCCGCACCGGCACTTCCCGCTCACGATAGATCACAGTACGCGCCCAGACCGGGTGGCCGTCCCGCGTCGCCGTAGCGCGCGAAGATCTCCTGGACGGCGGTCAACTCGTCGCCCTCGTCAGCGTCGACGTACCAGCCGTGCTCCGTGTCCGCGACGACGGCCTCCGGGGTGACGAAGTCCTGGCCGAAACGGTAGACGTCCAGGCAGTAGACGAACTCGGACCCGATCATCGGGTCGACGCCGGTCCGGTCGCAGTGGTCCAGCAGGCCTTCGGCGACCCGCCACTGCTCGCCGTCGAACCAGAACACGCCGCAGGCCCAGTGGATCGTCCGGCCGGTCGGCACATCCGTGACGTTGCCGGCCGCGTTGCTCGCCGGACGGTCGCGCACCAGGCGGACCAGGTCCTCGGGGACGTCGCCGTAGAGCGCCTCCTGCGCGGCGTACTGGTCCCAGCCCACGCTCAGATCCGCCTCGGGACCGAACGTCAGCAGCAGGGCCCGCCCGTCGGCGAGGAAGTGCCAGAGGGTCGACTGCCCACCGTTGTCGTCCCAGGCGAAGCGCTCCGCCGCGTCGACCATCGTCGGCTTGTGGAAGGTGAGCTCGCTGACGATCGCGGCGCGCCGGCGCACCTCACGGATCGGAGTGACGCGGAGCGCGTGCCAGGTCTCGTCCACGGGCAGCATGGTAGCCACCGCAGGGGCAACGGCCGTGCGCGCGGATCTCAGTGTCCGGCCGGAGGGTTCCGGTGTCCGGGAACCGGTCGGACGGCATGGCCTTTCCGCAGCCTGGTCTACGTAGGCACAAGCGCGGGGAGAGCCCCGTCCGGCCAGAGGAGAGCCATGCTGAAGAAGAGATGGGCGGTAGTAGCCCTCGCCGCCGTGGTCGTCGGTACCGCGGCGCCTCCGGTGGGGCCGGCGGCTGCCGCGACGGCTCAGGACCGACCCGCCGCCGGAGACACGGCACCAGCCGGTCATCGGCCCACGAGCGTGACGGTCCCCGCGGCCGGCGCCGCGGCCGGCGCGACTCCCACGGTCGGCACCAACGCGATCTTCGGTCCCGACACGCGGGTGCCGGTCAGCCCGACCACCATGTTTCCCGCCAGGGCCACCGTCCGGTTGACGTTCCCCGGCGGCCAGTGCACCGGCTTCATGATCAGCGAACGTACGGTCGCGACCGCCGGCCACTGCGTGCACTCCGGGGGCTCGCGCGGCGCCTGGCGTACCAACATCGTCGCGTACCCGGGGCACGACGGCACGACGGCGCCCTTCGGCTCGTGCGCGGCGGTCCGGCTCTTCGCCCCCTCGGGCTGGACCGGCTCGATCTACGCCCCCACCCCCGCCGACCCGGCCTACGACTACGGCGCGGTGCAGCTCAACTGCGCGATCGGCACCAGGACCGGCTGGCTCGGCCTCGGCTACCCGAGTCAACCCGTGACCGGATCCTGCACGTCGACCCAGGGATACCCGCTCGACCGATCCGGACAGTGGGCGAGCAAGGACGTCATCCGTGCCGAGAGCACGAGCTTCCTCTACGTCCGGCACCCCCTCGTCGGCGGGCAGGAGGGCAGCCCCGTCTTCTACACGCCCGACCCGGACGACTGGTGCCCGACGCCGCCGCGGCTGGTGAACCCGTGCCCGTGCCCGCCGCCACCGGACTGCGTGTGCCCGACCCCGGCGGTGCTGGGGATCCTCGCCCGCGGACCGTACGGCGCCGGACCCGGCGCCACCAACAACATCGTCACCCGGATCACGGCGCCGGTCGTCAACAACTTCATGCAGTGGCGTTGACCTCTTCCACGAGTCGCTCCCGGGGCGGGGACGGCAGGCCGTCGCCCCGGGAGCGCGCCTCGGCGCCTGTTCAGAAGGACTGTGCGGGCTCGGAGCGCAGCCGGTCCCGGACCTGCTCGGCGTCCAGGTGGCCCAACTGCTCCAGGATCTCCAGCGCACCGCGCCAGGCGCGGTGGGCGAGGTCCGGCGCACCGGCGGCGCGGTGGCTGTCGCCGAGATGGGTGAGCGTCGTGGCCTCGTAGTAGCGCTCCGCCGCCTCCCGCCACAGCGCGAGCGCGTTCTCGTAGCAGCGGATCGCCTCCGCCTGCTGCTCCAGCTGGTAGTGCACGTAGCCGAGACTGTCCCAGGTGTGCGCCTGCCAGTACCGGTTGCCGACCCGCTGTTGCAGGACCAGCGCCCGCGTGCAGTTGTCGAGCGCCTGCTGGTAGTTGCCGAGCTGGCTGTGGTACCAGCCGATGTTGTTCAGCGCGTTCGCCTGCCCGTTGGTGTTCTCCCCCGCCGCGAACAGGCCGAGTGCCTGCTGCGCGTGATGGAGCGCCTGCTCGTAGCGGCCCAGGCGCTCGGCCAGGATGCCGAGGTTGAGGTGGGCCCGTGCGCTCCCGACGGCATTGCCGAGTTCGGTGTAGAGCCGGAGCGACCGGTGCAGGTGCGCATGGGCCTGGTCGTGGTCCTCCAGCCGCAGGCAGGCCACGGCCCGGTTGCGGTGGGCGCGGGCCTGACCGTCCCGGTCGGCCACCCGTGACGCGGCGCGCAGCGCCCGCTCCTGGACCACCAGCTGTTCCTGCCACGCGCCGAGGCGATCGAGGTACGTGTTGACGGCCCAGGCCAGCTGCCAGGCGTGCGTATCGAACCGGGCGTCCGTGGCGAGGCCGACCACGGCCAGGAGCACCCGGTGCTCCGTGGTGAGCCAGCGCCACGCCTCCGCCCGGTCCCTGACCGCGGTGACCGTTGTGCCCGTGCGGGCCGGGGCGGGGTCGATCGGGTCCCGCTGGTCGTAGAGGAGCAGATCCGCGGCGTGGGCGGTGTGCAGGTAGCAGTCGAGGAGCCGGCCGAGCGCCTGCGCGCGTGCCTCCTCGGGCTCGTGCCCGGCGACCAGCTCGGCCGCGTACGCGCGCAGGAGGTCGTGCAGGACGTACCTCTCCGGGAGCTGCTCGGAGACCAGGTTCGCGCGGACGAGCGCCGCCATGGTCCGGCCCGCCTCCGCCACGGGCACGCCGGCGAGGCTCGCGAGCGCCGGCACGGAGACGTCCGGCCCGGGGTGTAGTCCGAGCAGCCGGAACGCCCGTGCCGAGGTCGCGTCCAGACTGCGGTACGACCACGAGAAGACCGTGCGGATGTCGGTGGCCGCGTCGCCGTAGCTGAACCGGTCGAGACCGCCCTGCCGCGTCAGCTCGTCCGCGAGCCGGCCGAGGCTGAGGCCCGGTTGGGCGGCGGCCCGTCCCGCCACGATGGCCAGCGCGAGCGGCAGCCCCGCCGCCGCGTCGACGATCCGGTTCGCCGCATCCGGCTCGTTCTCCACCCGGTCCGTGCCGAGTCGCCGGGACAGCAACTCGTACGCCTCCGTCCGCGACAGCGGGTCGAGGACGAGCGGACGTGCCCCTTCGATGGTGACCAGCCCCGGCAGGTGCCCACGGCTGGTGACCACCACCAGGCAGCCCGGCGAGCCGGGCAGCAGCGGGCGGACCTGGTCGGCGTCGCCGGCGTTGTCGAGCAGTACGAGCACACGCCGGCCCGTCAGCAGGCTGCGGAACAGCGCCGAGCGGGCGTCCGGTCCCGCCGGGACGCGTAGCGCCGGCACGCCGAGAGCTTCGAGGAACTCGCGGAGCACCTCCGCCGGGTTCGTCGCCGGCCCGGTGGCGTCGAACCCGCGGAGGTTGACGTAGAGCTGCCCGTCGGGGAAGTGGTCGGCGACCTGGTGCGCCCAGCCGACCGCCAGGGTCGTCTTGCCGACGCCGGCCGTGCCGCTGATCAGGCAGATCGTCGTCGTGCCCGGTGCACCGTGCATGTGCGGCAGCAGGCCGGCCAGCCCGGCGAGCGCCGCCCGGCGACCCACGAAACACGGTACGGCCGTCGGCAGTTGCCGGGGCGTCACGAGTTCGAGGACGCCCGTCGGTCGGTCGGTGGGCAACGGCGGTGACGACGGCTCGGGCCCTCCGGCCGACGTGCTACCGCCGCTGGAGCGGCGGCCCAACTGGGTGTGGGCGGCGGCCCGCAGCCGGTCCTCCGTACGGGCGGCGTCGGCGATCCTGAGCAGCCGCCAGTGTGCCGCATCCCAGTGACTCATCTCCGCCAGCTCGGCCGGCAGTCGGATACCGGCTCGGTCGGCGTGCGCCAGGCAGGCCTCGACGAAGGCGACGACGAAGGGCCACTCGGGCAGTGACTTGGCGTTCAGCTTGTCGCTCAACGTCGAGCGCGCCAGCGGCTGACGCAGCGCTGTCGAGATGGCGACCAACGTGTTCAACGACGGGGCCCCGGAGAGCTGCCGGAGGCGCCTGAGTTCACCGACGAACCAGGCCAACGCCTCCTGCGCCTCCCGGCCCGGTTCGCTCATCCGCTGCACCTCTCCGCGCCGGACGAGCCTATCAATCCATCAAGGATTCACGATGTCCTGCTCGGACCCGCGACGCGGGCGCCGACGGCCGCGCAACGGCCGGGTGGCCGGCCCCGGGCGGGGCCGGCCACGGTTGCGTCAACGCCAGGTGTCGGTGCGGGTGTGGGTGCCGCCCGCCGGGGTGGTGAAGCTCCGGTTGCCGCCGGCCTCCCAGGTGACGGAGCCGTCGGGGTTCTTCTTCAGGTACTTGTACTCGACGGCGGTGTTCGGCGGCAGGCTGACGGTGGCCCGCCAGACCGGGTAGTCGGCCGGGGACAGCGCGACGGCGTTCGCGGGGTTCCAGCCGCCGAGGGCGGGGAGGTTGCCGACGACGTACACGTCCTGGCCGAAGGAGGTGGTGGCGGTGGCGTGGAAGGAGGTGGCGACCGGCCCGGCGGTGTCGCCGCGGAAGGTCTCGGTGACGGTGTGGCTGCCGCCCGCCGGGGTGGTCAGGCTCCGGTTCGCGCCGGACTCCCAGGTGACGGCGCCGGCTGCGGTCTTCTTGATGAACTTGTACTCCACGTTGG
This sequence comes from Micromonospora sp. M71_S20, assembly GCF_003664255.1. NCBI lineage: Bacteria > Bacillati > Actinomycetota > Actinomycetes > Micromonosporales > Micromonosporaceae > Micromonospora > Micromonospora sp. M71_S20. The sequence goes on from NZ_RCCV01000001.1 coordinate 4,324,563, forward strand.
CGGAGCGGGGCAGGTCGACCACGCCGCGGAACACCCCGCCGGCGGCGGGCAGCCGTACCGCGTTCGCCGGCGCCCAGTTGCCCAGCGCCGCGACGCCGCCGACGACGTAGACCTCCTGGCCGGCGGTCACGGTCGCGGTGACGGTGAAGGTCGTGGCGACGGTGTCGCCGACGGGCCCCGGCACGTAGGTGTCGGTCCGGGTCGTCGTCCCGCCGGCCGGCGTGGTGAAGGTGCGGCTGGTGGCCTCCTGCTCTACCACCGTGGTGCCGCTCTTGACCAGGTACCGGTAGGAGACGGCGGTGGCCGCCGGCAGGTCCACCGTCGCGGTCCAGGCGCCGGTGCCGGTACGGGTCAGCGGCACGGAGGCGGTCGGGTCGCCGTTGCCGAGCGCCGGGGTGTCGCCCACGACGTGCAGCGTCCGGTCGGCGGGCAGCGAGGCGGCGGCGGTGAACGTGGTGGCCACCTTGGCGGCGGGGCCGCCACGGGCGTTGGCGTGGATGGCGACCGCGCCGTTGGCGGGGATGGTGACGGTGGCCCGGCCGCCGGTCACGGTGACCGTGGCGCCGGTGCATCCGGCGGCGGTGGCGGCGCCGGAGATGACGTCGCAGTACGCGCCGTCGGCGAGGCCGGTGACGAACTGGGCGGTGCTGGCGGCGCCGGAGTCGTTGATGCCGATCCACCCGCGATCGCCCCGGTGGAAGCCGATGACGTTGCTGTTGACGACCGTGAAGTCCGAGATGCTCTTGACGGCCCGGGCGGTGTTGGCCCAGCCGACCATGCCCTTGATGCCGGTGGACCGGGTCAGGCAGGTCCAACCGTCGCCGCAGACGGTGTCGGTCACGTGGCCGCTGCCGGTGGCCGGCGGCGACTGGTTGCGGTTCGACCAGGTGAAGCTGTCGTAGACCGAGGGCTTGCCGTGCGGGTACGCCAGCGCGAAGTAGTTGGCCAGGGTGTAGTCGCTGCCGTTCTTGTAGGACAGCACCACCCCGTCGCGCTCCAGGTCGTGGTTGGTGACCATGGCGAAGACGTTGGCGCCGGGCGCGTCGAGGTTCCAGTTCGGGATGTTCGCGAGGTTCGCGATCGAGCCCTGGAAGCTGGACCTGAGGCCCTTGGCGTAGGCGAAGTCGAGCACGTCGCCGTTGCCGATGAAGGCGCGGGCCTTGAGCGCGTCGTTCGAGGCGCCGTCGAAGATCTCCTGGGCGACGTACGGGCGCCTGTTCTCCGCGACCGTGTTGTCCAGTCTGCCGAGGATGGCCGCGAAGTCGGCCTTCTTGACGTGCTTGACCGCGTCGACGCGGAACCCGTCCACGCCCAGCCCGATCAGGTCGTTGAGGTAGGCGGCGATCTTGTCGCGGACCTGCTCCTTCTCGGTGTACAGGTCCGACAGGGAGAGCAGTTCGCAGCTGGTCACCTGGGACTCGTTGTTCCAGTCGGTGATGCCGCCGGAGGTCGGGCAGTTGTCGCCGGGGTGGTGGAAGTCGCCGTGGCCGTACGGCACCGCCGGGTAGCCGTAGCCGGTGAAGGTGGTGCCGGCGTAGCCGACGGTGCCGGCGGGGTTGTTGACGCCGGCCATGTGGTTGACGACCGCGTCGACGTAGACGCGTACGCCGGCGGCGTGGCACGCGGTGACCATGGCGGCGAACTGCTGGCGGTTGCCGAACCGGCTCTCCAGCTTGTAGGACACCGGCTGGTACACCTCGTACCAGGGGTGGACCCCGTCGGCGCTGGTGGGCAGGCTGACCGACTCCTGCGGCGGCGCGACCTGGACCGCGCCGTAGCCCGCCGGGCCGAGGTGGTCGGTGCAGGCCGCGGCGACGGAGTTCCAGTTCCACTCCCACAGGTTGGCCGTCACCTCGCTGTCGTTGAGCGCGACGGCGGCATGGGCGGGGGCGGCGGCGGTCGCCACGACCGGGGTGGCGCCGGACGCGACGACGGCGGCGGCGAGGAGCAGGCGGGGGATGCGGGCGCGCAGGGGCGGTTTCGATCGTGCCATGACAGGGAGACCTTCTTCCGGGGACGAAGAGGCACTGACGAGAGGGGACGGCCGTCCGCGTAGCAAAGACAATGCTCGATCGACGGCAGGCTCTGCAATACCTTGCAGCAAACTTCTCGAAATTTCATGGCAACACTGTCGACACCTCCGACAGGGCTCGTGCATAACCCGCAAAAGCCACGAGGCCGACGATCCATGGTGGATCGTCGGCTTCGTGGTCTGCAAATACTTGCAAGGGTCGGCGCGCCCGACGGCGGCGCCGGCCGGGCCGGTCAGCGGGGTGTCGGCACCGCCTCGCGGGCGAGGATGACCGCGCCGAGCAACGCGGCGTCGTCGGCGAAGCGCGACAGCACCACCTCCGGCGGGTACGGCAGGACCGCCGCCATCCGCTCCCCCAGCAGGCCGCGGATCAACGCGTTGCCGGCCACCCCGCCGACCAGCACCACCCGCTGCGGGTCGAGGAGCAGGCAGCAGGTGACCAGGTGCCGGGCCAGCTCGTCCGCCCGGGCGGTCAGCGCGTCGCGGGCCGGGCCGGGCCGCTCGGCGGCGGCGGCCAGCCCCCGCGCCCCGCCCGGCACGCCGAGCGACTCGGCGAGCCGGTCCAGCGCCCGGCCGGAGAAGCCCAGCTCCAGCATCGTGCCCGGCCACGGGCCACCGGCCACGGCGTACCCGATCTCACCGGCCGCCCCGTGATGACCGGCCAGCACCGACCCGCGGACCGTGACCGCCGCCGCCACGCCGGTGCCCAGGCCCACCACCAGGCCGGGGTCGGCGTCGCGCAGCGCGCCGAGCCGCAGCTCGGCCAGGGCGGCGGCGTTGAGGTCGTTGTCGACCGCCACCGCCGGCGCCGCCAACCGGTCCCGGACCGCGTCGGCCAGGCGCAGCCCGTCCCAGCCGGGCACGTTCGGGGCCAGGTCGATGCCGTCGGAGCGGACCACGCCGGGCGAGGCGATCCCGGCCGCCGCGACCGGCGCGCCGACCTCCCCCACCAGCTTCGCGGCCAGCTCCAGCGCCCGGTCCAGGGCCTGCGGGGCACCCCGCTCGGCGTACGTCGGCACCCGCTCGCGGGCCAGCAGCCGGCCCTCGCCGTCGGCCACCCCGACCGCCATCTTGGTGCCGCCGAAGTCGATGCCGAGCAGCACGCCCGCATCGCCGGCCGGCGGCGCGGACTGGGCGGCCCGACCGGCCAGTCGCACGCTCACCGAACCACCTCCATGCCCCCGGCCGCCGCGTCCCGCGCGCTCATCGGGCCGCCCCCTGCGCGGCGACCGCGTCCAGCGCCTCGTCGGCGGCGGCGAGGCGGTCGCGGACGGCGGCCAGCCGGCCGGCGACGGTGTCGAACGTGCCGCGCAGCACCGCCACCTGGGCGCGCACCGCGGCCGCGCCGGGGCCGTCGACCTGGGCGCGGTCGAGCACCAGCTCCGGGCGTACGGCGGCGGCGATCAGGTCGGCGACGGCGTCGTCGTCGAGCCCGTCGGCGATCTGATCCGCCGCCGCCCGGACGGTCTGCGCGGTCCAGGTGGCCGGGGCCCCGCCCCGGACCAGCCGGCCGACCACCGAGTGGGCGGCCCGGAACGGCACCCCGTGCCGGGTCAGCGCGTCGGCCGCGGCGGTGGTGGTGGCGCCGGAGGCGACGATCTCCTCGGCCGACGGCGGCTCCAGCGGCTCGATCTCAGCGAGGAAGCCGCCGAGCAGGGCGAAGAACCGGTCGGTGCGGTCGTTGCTCTCCCAGAGCCGCACCTGAACGTCGGTGGTCGCGTTGTTGGAGTCCTCCCACCAGGCGGCGCCGACGTTGTTGAGCACGCTGGCGGCGTCGGCGGCGGTGGCCCCGGCCATCGAGACGAGGTGCTCCAGCACCACCGGGTTGCGCTTCTGCGGCATGATGCTGCTGCCCTGGGTGAAGTCGCCGGGCGTGGTCACCCAGCGCCAGCTCAGCCAGTCCATCAGGGTGCGGGCCAGCCGGGCGCCGGTCGCGAGGGCCTGGGCGTTGAGGGTGCCGACCCGCACGAGGTGGTCGGCGCCGGCCACCGCCTCGTACGAGTTGGTGACCAGGCCGTCGAAGCCGAGCAGCTCGGCCACCCGGGCGGGGGCGATGTCCAGGTCGGTGCCCGCGAAGGCGCAGGAGCCCAGCGGCGAGGTGTTGAGCTGGTCGATCAGGTCGGCGTAGGCGACGGCCTCACCGGCGAGGGCCTCGGCGTAGCCGGCGAGGGCGTGCCCGATGGTGGTGGGCTGCGCCGGCCGGCGGTGGGTGTAGCCGGTGATCACCACATCGGCGTAGCGGTGCGCGGAGTCCAGGGCGGTCGCGCCGGTCGCGAGCACCCGGTCCAGAACCCCGAGGAGCTGGTCGCGCAGCAGCATCCGGAACACCCCGGCGTCGAGGTCGTTGCGGCTGCGGGCCATCTGCACGTCGAGCTCGGAGGTGGGGATGCCGCACGCCTGCGCCAGCCGCTTCTCCATCAGGTAGTAGGTGTCCTCGAACGTGCCGTCGAACTCCGGCGCGCCGGCGGTGTCGGCGCGCAGTTCGGCCAGCCCGCGCAGCAGCCGGGCGCCCCGCTCGGCGGGGACCAGCCCCTGCTCGGTCAGCATCACCACGTGGGCCTGACTCGCCCGCACCATCGCCGGGAAGAGGTACCCGACGTGGTGGTCGTAGGTCGGCCGGAGGTGGTGCCGCTGGTAGGTGGTCAGCGCGGGTGTGCTCATGACGGTCTCTACTTCCTTCCGTGCCGGGCGTGGCGTCGTGCGCCGAGCCCGGGCGTCAGCCGGTCAGTCGTCCAGGCCGAGCAGGCGCTCGGCGTTCCCGGCGAAGATCGCGCGTAGGTGCTCGTCGGGCAGCCCCAGCTCGCGGCAGATCCGCAGCTGGTCGTCGAGGTAGCGGGTGACGTACCCGCGCGGGAACCACGACGAGTCGCTGCCGAACACGATGCGGTGCGGGCCGATGGTCTCGTAGCAACGCCGGAACAGCTCGTCCAGCGTCAGCTTGTAGGGCATCCAGCGCACCCACTGGTTCGACCCGGAGGTGTCGACGTGGATGTTCGGGCAGCCCCACGCGGCGAAGAGCAGGTCCTGCACGTGCTGGACGCCGAAGTGCGGCACCACCACGGCCAGCTCGGGAAAGCGGCGGGCCATCCGGGCCAGCTCGTCCGGGCCGCCGTACCGGCCGTGGGACAGGCCGCCCGCGCTGCCGTAGTGGCCGATGTGGATCAGCACCGGCACGCCGAGGCGCTGGGCGGTGCCCCAGAGCGGATCGAGGGCCTCGTCGTCGAGCGGGCCGCGCAGCAGCGGGGCGAAGAGCTTCAGCCCGCGCAGGCCCCGCTCGGTGACGGCGCGTTCCAGCTCGGCGGCGGCGTCCGCGCCGTACGGGTCGTGGTGGGCGAAGCCGAGCAGCAGGTCGGGGTGGCGGTCCACCACGTCGGCGACGGTGTCGTTGCCGCCGCCGGTGACGAAGACCGCCCGGCGCACGTTCACCGCGCGCAGTTCCTCGGCCCAGCGGTCCGCCTCGTCCTGCCAGCGCGCGGCGGGCGGCTCCGGGTCGGGGAAGCCCCACGCCTGCCGCCACCGCCGCGCGTACGGGGCGGAGCCGGCGGCCCGTACGGCCTGCTCGTGCTCGCCGCCGGGGTGCATGTCGGCGGCGTGCTCGCAGGCCCGGATCGTCTCGTCGGCGCCGATGCGGAAGTGCAGGTGGAAGTCGACGACGTCCAGTCCGCGGTCGACGGTCAAGGCGCCTCCTCGGGCTCGGGCCCACCGGCGGTCGCGTCGGTGGGCAGCGGGGCGTCGGTGGGCGGGGCGGGCGGCGGGGCGGCCACCCAGGCGGCGACGACCTCGCGCAGCCGGCTGCCGGCCAGCTGCCGGACCCGCCGACCGGCCTCCTCGCCGGCCAGCGAGATGTGCCCGGACCAGCCCTGCCACGGGTCGGGCCGGGACTCCACCAGGACGTACGGGTGGGTCACCGGCAGCTTCGGCTTCGGCGGCAGGTCGGCGACCGCGTCTAGGCGGACCGCGTCGGGGTCGAAGCCGAGCACGCCGGAGGTCTCGTACGCCCCGCCGTGCCCGCGCGCCGGCAGCGGCCCGTACAGCTCGGCGGTCTCGGCCGGGGTGACCAGCTGGAACCAGTTGACCAGCAGCAGGCTCGCCGTGCGCCGCCCGGAGACCCACTCCATGGCGGCCCGGACCGTCGACATGTTCGCGTCGTGTCCGTTGACGATCAGCAGCCGGGGGAACCCGGCGGCCACGATCCCCTCGATCACGTCGGCGAGGTAGCCGACCGCGATCTCCGGCCGGATCGCCACGGTGCCGGGCCACGGCCGGGTCTGGCCGGGGCAGGCGGCGTACGGCACGGCGGGGAAGAGGACCCCGCGCGGGCCCGCCGCCGTCGCGCGCCCGCCGGCCGGGGTGGTCGCGGTGCCGTCCGGGGTGCCGCCGCCGGACGGCACCGCGCCGTCGCCGGGGATCGCGCTCTCGGCGGCGAAGCCCTCGGCGAGGATCAGGTCGGTGCCGAGCGGCAGGTGCGGGCCGTGCCACTCGACCGCGCCGACCGGGAGCACCGCGAAGTCCGCCGCCTCGGCGACCGCCGCGAGTTCCCCGCCGGGGATCCGGGCGGCGGGGACCAGCCCGCCGCCCGCCGGCCAGGCCGCGCTCACGCCGTCCACCGGGCCGCCTCCCGACTGGAACGCCGGCCGCCTTCCAGCCGGCCGGAGACCACCATCACCACGAAGATCAGGACAACCTGGAGCATGCCGTACGCGGCGGCGGTGCCGACCTCGAACGAGTACATCCGGTTGTTGATCTCCACGGAGATCGGCGCGGTCTCGGAGGTGTAGATCAGCACCGAGGCGACGAACTCGCCGACGCCGTGCACGAAGGCGAGCAGCGCGCCGGCCACCACACCGGGCAGCATCAGCCGCAGGGTGACCGTGCCGAACGCCCGCCACCAGGACGCGCCCAGGTTGCGCGCGGCCTCCTCCAGCGACGGGTCGATCTGCGCCAGGGTGGCCGAGCTGGACCGGAACACCAGCGGCAGGAACCGCACGAAGTACGCCAGCGGCATGATCCAGAAGGTGCCGATCAGCACCTGCCCGAAGCTGAACGCGTTGCCCGTGCTGAACGCCGAGATCAGGTTGATCGCCACCACCGTGCCGGGCAACGCCCAGGCCAGCATGACCGCCACGTCCAGCAGGCCCCGGCCGCGGAAGTCCAGCCGGCGCACCGCGTACGCGATGAGCACGCCGACGACGACGCAGGCGACGGTGGCGATGAGGCTCATCTGCAGCGAGTTGAGGATCGGCTGGAACGCCGCCGGATCGGAGAAGATCGTGACGAAGTTCTGCGTGGTGTACGCCGCCGGGATGACCTCGGTGGTCCAGGAGCCGTCCTGGGAGAACGCGACCAGGGCGATGGTCGCCACCGGCGCGAGCAGGACCGCGGTGGCCAGGACCGAGGCGGCCAGGGCGAGCCACTTGCCCAGCGGGTTGGTGATCTCGCGGCGGTGCGCGGCGACGCCCTTGGACTGCGAGCGGTAGCTGCGCCGCCCCTCGTACCAGCGCATGCCGAGCAGGAACAGCACCGAGACCACGCCGAGCACCGAGGCGTACGTGGAGGCCATCGGCAGGTCGCCGTTGGTGCGGTTGATGTAGATCTGCATGGTCATCGTCTGGTCCACCCCGAACAGCAGCGGGGCGGTGTACGACGCCAGCGAGGTCATGAACACCAGCAGCGAGGCGGAGACCAGCGCCGGGGTGAGCATCGGCAGCAGCACCGTGCGCCACACGCGGACCCGGCCGGCGCCCAGGTTGTACGCCGCCTCCTCCACCGACGGGTCCATCCCCGACAGCGCGGCCGAGGCGGAGAGGTAGAAGTACGGATACATGGTGAAGGTGTGCACGACCAGCACACCGGCGATGCCGCTGAACGGCAGCACCGGGTTCTCGGCGCCGAAGAGCTGCTGGAGGCCCCGCGGCAGGATGCCGGTCTCGCTGTAGAGCAGCTGGAACGAGATCGCCCCGATCAGCGGCGGCAGCGCCGCCGGCACCAGGATGATCGCCTCGATCAGCTTGCGGCCGGGAAACGAGAAGCGCTTGAGCAGGAAGGCCATCGCCACGCCCACGACGCCGCAGAGCAGCACGCTGGCCGCGGAGATGATCAGCGAGGTGACCAGGGAGGACCGGGCCACGCCCCCGCCGGTGACGAAGCTGCCGTAGTTCTCCACGCCGTCCACGCCGACGCTCTCGGCGAAGGTGGCGAACATCGGCTGCACCACGTACCCGAAGAGGATCAGGGCGAGCGGGAAGACCAGGACGTACGGGAACCAGCGCGAGCCGGTGCCGCCGGCGAACCGGTCGGCGAGGCGGCGGCGCGGGCCGCGCGGCGGCGTCGGCTCGCCGGTGATCGGGGCGACGGTGGCCGGGCTGGGGGTGGCGGGGATGGTGCTCACGGCCGCACCACCCACATCCGCTCCCGGTTCAGCCGCAGGCCGACCTGGTCGCCGGCGGCGATTCCGGCCGGCACGTCGATCGCGGCGACCTGCACCGGCTCGCCGGCCACGTCGACCACGAGGTTGGTGGCCATGCCGGTGAACTCCACCTCGGTGACCCGGCCGGGCAGCGCGCCCGCCTCGGTGGCCGAGGTCAGCCCGATGTGCTCGGGACGGACGGAGACCAGCGCGGTGTCGCCCTGGCGCAGGCCGTGGTCCGTCGGGGCGGGCGCGGTGATCTCGCCGCCGGCGGGCAGCCCCACGGTGACGGTCTGCGCGGCGGCGGCGACGACCGGGAGGCTGAGCACGTTGCTGCGGCCGATGAAGCGGGCCACGAAGCTGGTCGCCGGGCGGTGGTAGATCTCCTGCGGGGCGCCGATCTGCTGCACCCGGCCGGACTGCATGACCGCGATCCGGTCCGACATGGCCATCGCCTCGGCCTGGTCGTGGGTGACGTAGATGGAGGTGGTGCCGGCCTCGCGCTGGATGCGGCGGATCTCGACGCGGGTCTCCTCGCGCAGCTTGGCGTCGAGGTTCGACAGCGGCTCGTCGAGCAGCAGGGTGCGGGGCCGGATCACCAGCGCCCGGGCCAGGGCGACGCGCTGCTGCTGGCCGCCGGAGAGCTCGTCGATGCGCCGGTCGCCGTAGCCGGCGAGGTGCACCTGGCCGAGCGCCTCCTCGACCCGCCGCCGCGCCTCGACCCGGCCGACCTTGCGGATCTTCAGTCCGTACGCGACGTTCTGCGCGACGCTCATGTGCGGGAAGAGCGCGTAGTTCTGGAACACCATGCCGGTGTCGCGCTTGTTCGGCGGCCGGCGGGTGACGTCCTCGGTGCCGAACCGGATCCGGCCGGAGGTGGGGAAGTAGAACCCCGCCACCATGCGCAGGGTGGTGGTCTTGCCGCAGCCGCTCGGGCCGAGCAGCGTGAAGAACTCCCCGGCGGCGATGGTGATGTCGACGTCGTCCACGGCCGCGGTGTCGCCGCCGCGCGCGAAGCGCTTGCTCACCGACTCGAGCGTGACATCGATCATGAGGTCCTCTCCTTCGTGCGGTACCGGACCTGGACGGTCGTCAGGTGGGGGCGCGGGGGCGGGACCGGCCCGCCCCCGAAACGCCCGGGCGGTCAGCCCTTGTTCTTGATCTGGCCGTTCCAGTGGTTGATCCACTCGGTCTCGTTCTTGCCGATCACGTCCCAGTTGACGTCCAGCGGCTTGAGGTTGAGCTGGGCCAGCCACTCCGGCTTCTCGGCGATGTCCACGGCCGGGATCTGGTAGTAGTCCTTGGCCAGGTCGGCGCGGAGCTTGTCGTCGAAGAGGAACTCCATGAACTTCTGGGCGCCGGTGGTGTTGCCGCCCTTGACCGCGGCGATGCCGTCGACCAGCACCGGGGCGCCGGAGGCGGGCATCACGTAGCCGAACGGCATGTTCGACTGGTTGGCCTGGAGCAGGACGTCCTGGAGGTTCCAGGCGCTGAGCACGCCCTGCTGGCGGGAGAGCTTCAGGTAGAGGTCGGTCGGGTTGGCCGCGTACGCGCCGGTGTTGGCGTCGAGCTTCTTGAGCCAGTCGTAGCCGGGCTGCGGGTTGCTGCCGTCCGGGGACTGCCGCATGATCATCGCGGCGTAGATCGACCGCATCGTGCCGGACGCGGCCACGTCCCGGATGATGATCTTGTCCTTCCACTCCGGCTTCAGCAGGTCGTCCCAGTCCTTCGGGGCCTGCTCCGGGGTGAGTGCCTTGTTGTTGTACATGATGACCTCGGGGAGCAGGATCTCCCCGAACCAGCGGCCCTCGGCGTCCTTGTACTTCGGGTCCATCTTGCCGGCGAACGCCGGCTGCCAGGAGGTCAGCAGGTCCTCGCCGGCGCCGGCGGAGAGCCCCTGCTGGGTGCCGCCCCACCAGACGTCGGCCTGCGGGTTGGCCTTCTCGGCCCGGACCCGCTCCAGGATCTCCTGGGCGCCCAGGTTGAGGATCTCGACCTTGCCCTTGTACTCGGGGTACTTGGCGGTGAACTGGTCCACGACGTAGGTGGAGACCTTCTTGTCGCGGGCCGTGTAGATGGTCAGCTTCTCGGCGCTCGCGCCGCCGGCCGCGTCGTCGCCACCACCGCCGCCGCCACAGGCGGTGCCGGCGGCGAGCACGGTGGCGAGCGCACCGGCGAGGAGAAGTCGACGTCTCATGGGGTACCTCCGAGGGTGTGGGGAGAACTGCGGTGTGCGTGGTGTGTGGTCAAGGGGTCGGCAGCAGGGTGGGCATGCCGGCGGCAGCCGCGGAGAGGGCGTAGCTGACCGCCCCGTGCAGCACCGCCCGGTCGCCGAGCACGGCCCGGCGCACCTCGGTGGTGCTCGGTGCGGCTGCGGCGACCAGCGCCTGGAGCCGGTCGACGGCGGCGTCGTCGAGGTGGGCGGCCGCCCCGCTGAGCAGCACCCGCCCGGGGTCGACGACGCAGACGCAGGAGACGATGAGCCGCGACCAGGCCGTGAGCACGTCGTCCAGGTAGGCGGCGGCCCGGTCGTCGATGGCCGCCAGCGCGACCAGGTCGGCCACGGGCGAGTCCGGCCGCCGCCCGGGAGCCAGTGCCACCATCCGCTCGGCGATGGCGTTCTCCGACCAGCGGGCCTCGAACGGGCCGATCCCGTCGTGGCCCCGGTCGGTCGGGTCCAGCGGAAGGAAACCGACCTCGCCGGCGGCCCCGCCGGCACCCCGGCGGACCTGCCCGTCGAGCACCAGGCCGGCGCCGATGCCGTCGGCCACGTGCAGCAGCAGCAGGTCGGCGACGTCGCTGCCCGCGCCGACCGCGTGCTCGCCGGCCGCCATCAGGTTCACGTCGTTGTCCACCACCACCGGCACCCCGAGCCGCCGTTGCACCGACTCCCCCACCGGCCGCCCCTCGACGAGGCCGACCGAGGGGGCCAGGCGCACGGCGCCGCCGGTGGAGACGCCGGGCGCGGCGATGGCCACCCCGCGCAGCGCCGGCAGCCCGTCACCGGCCAGCTCGGGCACCGAGCGGCAGATGGTGTCGACGATGTCGCCGGCGAGCCGGACCGCACGGTGGGCGATGACGGCGCCGTCGCTGTCGGCGATCTCGCAGCTGATCCGGGACGGCTCCAGGGAGACGGCGGCGACCAGTTCGGCCCGGGGGTTGAACTCCAGCATCGCCCGGGGGCGGCCGGTGCGGGAGGTCCCGGGGCCGCGCTCGATGAGGTACCCCTCGGCGATCAGCTCGCGCACGAGCGGGGTGAGCGTGGCGGGGCTCAACCCGGTGAGCTCGGTCAGCTCGGCGCGGGAGAGCACCCGCACCTGGCGGGCGGTGGAGATCACGGACAACCGCTTGATCTCCTTCGACCGCTCCCGGCTCACCGGGCTCGTTGGTGGCGTCACCACGTCTGTCACACTTCCTTCCTACGGCGAACGAACTATCGAGTCAAGTAACGAAACCGTCTCGTTACCTTGCGGCCTCCTTCGTGAGCAGCAGAAACGCCCTCCCTGCGGGCCTCGCCGAGGCCGCCGGACGGGCGCGCTCACCGCCAGCGACACCCCGCCTGGCGGGGAGTTAGTTTCTTTCGCAAATAAAGAAAGACCTTGCAAAGCATTGACGGGCCACCGCGCCGGTCCCTAGCGTCACCGGGCGAAGGCCTTCCAGTGTGTACGGACCCCCGTGCCGCTGCGTACCCCGGTGACGCCGGCGCTCCTCTGCCCGGCGCCCCTGCCCCGCCCTCTCACCGTCCGACCGCGACCCCACGTCGACGCCCCGCGTCCGACGTCGCCGGCCGCTGCGCGGACCTCGCGTCACGCGAAAGGATCTGCATGCGTCTCAAGGCGTTCCTGCTACCCACGGCGCTCGCCCTGGCCCTGTCCGGGACACCGGCCGTGGCCCTCGCCGCCCCCTCCGACGCCCGGCCGACCGACGCCGTCGACCTGGACGTCCTCTTCGTCAGCGCACACCCCGACGACGAGGCCGGCAGCCTCGCCACCCTCGGCCAGTGGAAGGAGAAGCACGGCGCCAAGGCCGGCGTCGTCACGATCACCCGCGGCGAGGGCGGCGGCAACGCCGTCGGCCTGGAGGAGGGGCCGCCGCTGGGCATCATCCGCGAGCGCGAGGAGCGCACCGCGATCGGCCGCGCCGGGGTGGAGAACCTGTACAACCTCGACCGCGTCGACTTCTGGTACACCGCATCCGCGCCCCTGTCGGAGCAGATCTGGGGGCACGACGACACCCTGGCCCAGATCGTCCGGGTGATCCGGCAGACCCGGCCCGAGATCGTCATGACGATGAACCCGTCGCCCACGCCCGGCAACCACGGCAACCACCAGCAGGCCGCCCGCTTCGCCGCCGAGGCGTTCCACGCCGCCGCCGACCCGAAGGCCTTCCCCGAGCAGGTCACCAAGGAGGGGCTCAAGCCGTTCCGGGCGGCGAAGTTCCTGCGTACCGGCGGCACCGGCAGCTCGTCGACCGGGCCGCAGTGCGCCACCGGCTTCGTGCCGGCCGTCCCGACCGACCAGGTGTTCGGCGTCTGGGAGGGCACGCGCAGCGCCGGCGGCAAGACCTGGGCCGAGGTCGAGGTCGACGCCCGCCGGGACTACGTGACCCAGGGCTGGGCCAACACCGCCGCCGCCCCCACCGACCCGGCGAAGATCCGCTGCGACTTCTACACGCTTGTCGACAGCCGCGTCCCGTACGACCCGGCGGACACCTCCCCCGAGGCGATCCTGCGCGGCTCGGTGCTGCCCCCGGCGGCCGGCGGGCTGCCCGGCGGCACCGAGCTCTACCTGACCGCCGACCGGTTCGACCTCGCCCCCGGGCAGAGCGTCGAGGTCACCGCGCACGTGCGGGCGCCTCGCAACCGGGCACTCACCTCGCCCCGGGTCTCGCTGCGGCTGCCGCAGGGCTGGACCGCCGTCGGTTCCGGTGCCGTGCGCGGCGCCGTACCGGCCGGCAAGGAGCGGACCGTCACCTTCACCGTGACCGTTCCCGCCGGCGCCGACACCAACGAGCAGCACCTCGTCGGCGCGTCCCTGACCACCGGGCAGGGCACCGGCCGTACGGACCGCGCGGTCCGGGTGGTCGCCGACGTGCGCGGCACCCTGGAGCCGCTGCCCGAGGTGGGGCTGTTCCGCACCTGGGCCGGCGACAGCGGCTACCCGCAGCTGGACACCCTGATCAAGCCGGTGCTGACCATCGGCTCCGGCAAGAGTCGGACGGTCCGGGTCGACCTGCGCAACCACGGCGAGACCGCCCAGAGCGGCACGGTCGCCCTCGGTCTGCCGGCCGGCTTCACCGCCGACGCGGCGACGAAGAGCTACGCCGCCCTGGCGCCGGGCGCCACGGGGGCGGTCACCTTCACCGTCACCAACAGCGACGCCAGCCTGCCGACCGCCAACGAGGGTGGCGACGGCGGCGACTACGGGATCACCATCACCACCACCAGCGCCGCCGGCAGCACCGTGGAGACCGGCGCCCTGGAGATCGTGCCGACCAGCGAGGTGCCGCACGCCGGGCACGACCACGCCGTCGACGGGGTGGCCTCCCCCGGCGAGTACCCCGGCGAGGAGCTGGACCTGTCCCGCATCTGGGAGGGGCAGGCCACCACCGGGCAGGACGCCTCGGCCACCGGCCGGATCGCCTTCACCGAGGACGCGCTCGTCGTGTTCGTGCAGGTCACCGACGACGTGCTCGGCAAGAAGGTGGTGCCGCAGGACTGCAAGCGGCAGCGGCGCACCGACAGCGTGGAGATCATCGTCGACCCGAAGGGGAACTCGACGGACACCTCCACCGTGTTCAAGGCGGGCATCTTCCCGGTCACCGACGACCCCGCCAGCGGCGACCCGCCGTGCTGGCAGCGCGACGCCGACAACCGGCAGGGACCGGGCGCCACGACCGCCCCGGGGATGACCGTCGTCAGCAAGGTCACCGCGCCGTACGCCGGCTACACCATCGAGGCGCGCATCCCGTTCGCGGTGCTGCCCGACGCCATCGACCCGGCGCGGATGGGCTTCAACGTGCTGGTGTACGACTCGGACACCCAGGACCTCAGCTCCCAGTCGCGGCTGGGCTGGTCCACCTTCACCGGCGTCCGGGCCGACCCGTACCGGTACGGCCTGGTCACCCTGCCCGGCCTCACCCCGGCCCAGCGGCAGCCCAGCGCCCCGGTCTTCCCGGACACCGCCGCCCGCAGCGTGCACAGCCCGCAGACCATCGCGCAGTCGGCGGTGGACGGCGTGGCTCCGGCCGCCGTCGCCCGCCTGCCCGAGCGGGCGCTGCGGCTGACCGGCCAGCGGCAGGTGGCCGGTGGCGTGCAGGTGACCGTCCGGGCCGACCGCGCCGGCACGGTGTACCTGCACACCGCCGACGGCGACCGGTCGCTCGGTGAGCGTTCGGTGCAGGTGCGCTCCGGCCGCCCGGTCACCGTCCTGGTGCCGGTCGCCGGTGGCACGCCCACCTCGGTCCTGGCCGCCTTCGAGGCCGACGGTGCCGCGCTCGCCCGCCAGGTCCCGCTGACCTGACCGGACCGGGACGGGCCCCTGCCATCCGCGCGGACGGCAGGGGCCCGTCCCGTTGCCGGGGTCGATCTTCCTGCCGTCGGCCTGGCGGGAGCGCGCCGTCTACAGGACGTTGCGCCCCAGCAGGAACAGCCCGAAGGCCACCCCGAACGCGACGACCACCGCCCTGAGCGGGCCACCGGGAAGCCTGCGGAGCAGCCGTGCCCCGACGTAGCCGCCGACGACGGTGGCCGGGGCCAGGATCGCCACGCCCGCCCAGTTGACGGTGCCGAAGAGGACGAAGAGCACCACCGCCGTCAACGAGATGACGGCCGACAGCAGGTTCTTGAAGGCGACCGTCCGGGTGAGCGGTTCGCGCTGCAGGAGCGCCAGGCCGGCGATCAGGACGATGCCGAACCCCGCGCCGATGTAGCCGCCGTAGACGCCGCTCAGGGCGACGGACACCTGAAGGGCCGCCGGGTGTTCCCGCCCGTGCCGCAGGACGGAGCGCCGGGCCAGGCCGTCCAGCCGGCCCCGCAGACCGAGGACGGCCGACGCGGCGATCACCAGGAACGGCACGATCGCGTCGAAGACGCGGCTCGGCGTCACCAGCAGCAGCACCGACCCGGCGACGCCGCCGACGACCGCCGCGGGCAGGACACGCCGGACGTCCCCGCGGGGCGGCAGGTCCCGGTATCCTCCGGCGACGCTGGCCACGTTGCCGGGAAAGACGGCGACGGTACTGGTCAGCTTGGCGGTGAGCGGCGGTATGCCGGCGGCGATCAGCGCCGAGAAGGCGATCAGGGAACCGCCGCCCGCGACCGCGTTGAAGGCACCCGTGGCGACACCGGCGGCGACGAGCAGCGTCGCCTGGATGGGATCCATCGGGTCCCAGGCTAGTGGCGATGCCGGGCGTTGGGGCGGGTGTCGGCCGGGCCGCCCCACGCACCAGGGCGGGGCGGTTCAGGGCCGGCCGGCGGCGAGCGCGGCCCGGCGGCGCCGCGTCGGCGAAGTTCACCTTCTCCGGGTGAGGCGGTAGCGGCGTTTCCGGGGAATGGTGGCCGGTGAGGAGGGATCGCGATGGCGGATGCCACCCAGGATTTCTTCCACGGCCTCGCGCGCCGTGGGCACGACCGCCGGCTGAGGAGCATCGACGAGGGCAGCGTGCGCTTCGACATCAGCCGCGAAGGCCGTACCGACCACTGGCTGGTCTCCATCGACAAGGGCGACATCAGGGTCACCGAGGAGACGACCGGCGGGGACGCGGTCGTCGAGGCGGACCGGGCGGTGTTCGACCGGATCGCCAGCGGGGAGGCGTACTTCCTGACCACCGTGCTGCGCGGCGAGGCGTCCGTGGCGGGCAGCCCCCGGCTCTTCGCGACCGTCCGGAAGCTGTTTCCGCCGCCGCCCACGTCCCGGTCGACGCGTCACCGGGGAGGCGGCCATGGGTGACGACCAGGTGGGCATCCTGGACGGCACGACCTTCGTGGTCTGTGACCGGGCGGGCGACATCGTCCCGTCGCCCGACACCCCGCTCGGCCTGTTCGCCCACGACACGCGCCTGCTGTCGAAGTGGGTGCTGACGATCGACGGGGAGCGGTTGAGCACCCTCGCCATCGACGACATCCACTACTTCGAGAACCGCTTCTACCTGGTCCCCGGCCACCAGGACGTCTACGTCAACAGCACGCTCTCGGTGCGGCGGGTGCACACGCTCGACGCCGGCCTGCACGAGGAGCTGAGCATCATCAACCACGACGGCCGGCCGGTCGACCTGACCGTCCGGGTCGAGGTGGACGCCGACTTCGCGGACATCTTCGAGGTCAAGGACGCGACGGCGCGGAAGAAGGGCCGGCACTACCGGCGCGTCGACGACGGACGCCTCGTCCTCGGCTACCAGCGGGAGCGGTTCAGGCGGGAGACGATCGTCTCCGCGACGACGCCGGCGGAACTGGACGAGGACGGGCTGACGCTCAGGGTCCATCTCGAACCGCACAGCACGTGGCGGACCAGGCTGACCGCCGAGCCGGACCTCCCGATGCCACGAGGGCTGGAGCGGCTCACGATCCCGGGGCGGGCGCGCACCCCCGACAAGGAGCGTCGGCTCAAGGACTGGCTGGCGGAGGCGCCCCGGCTGGAATCCGACTTCGAGCCCCTGCGCGGCGCGTACCGGCGCAGCCTCATCGACCTGGCCGCGCTGCGGTTCAGCCCCTTCCTCGCCGAGGACCGGAGCGTGCCGGCCGCCGGCCTGCCCTGGTTCATGAGCCTGTTCGGCCGGGACAGCATCCTCACCAGCCTCCAGGCGCTGCCGTTCGCGCCCGACCTCGCCGCCACCACCCTCAAGGTGCTCGCGTTCCGGCAGGGCAGCCGGGTCGACGACTTCCGGGAGGAGGAGCCCGGCCGGATCCTGCACGAGATGCGGTACGGGGAGATGAGCGTGTTCGAGGAGACCCCGCACACGCCCTACTTCGGCAGCGCCGACGCCACTCCCCTGTTCCTGGTGCTGCTCGACGAGTACGAACGCTGGACCGGCGACGCCGCGCTCGTCCGCTCGGTCGAGCAGGAGGCGCGGGCGGCGATCGACTGGATCGACAACTACGCCGACCTGACGGGCAGCGGCTACATCTCCTACGAGCGGCGCAACACCCGCAACGGCCTGGAGAACCAGTGCTGGAAGGACTCCTGGGACGGCATCTCGTATCAGGACGGGCGGCTGCCCGGCTTCCCCCGCGCGACCTGTGAGTTGCAGGGGTACGCGTACGACGCGAAGATGCGCACCGCCCGGCTCGCCCGCGCGATCTGGAACGACCCGGAGTACGCGGACCGGCTGGAACGGCAGGCCGCCGACCTCAGGCAACGCTTCAACCGCGACTTCTGGGTCGCCGACGGCGAGTACATGGCCCTCGCGCTCGACGGTGACGGCCGCCAGGTGGACGCCCTGTCCTCCAACATCGGCCACCTGCTGTGGAGCGGCATCGTCGACGAGCCGAAGGCGGCCGCCCTGGCGCGGCACCTGATGTCGCCCCCGCTGTTCAGCGGCTGGGGGGTGCGCACGCTGGCCGAGACCGCGGGCCGCTACAACCCGATCGGGTACCACGTCGGGACGATCTGGCCGTTCGACAACTCGTTCATCGCCTGGGGCCTGCGCCGTTACGGGTACGGCGACGAGGCGGCCCGGATCGCCGCCGGGATCCTGGACGCGGCGGTCTTCTACGACGGCCGGCTGCCCGAGGCGTTCGCGGGCTACAGCCGGTCCGAGACCAAGTATCCGGTCAACTATCCCACCGCGTGCAGCCCGCAGGCGTGGTCCGCCGGGGCCACCCTGCTGCTGTTGCGCACGATGCTCGGGCTGCAACCGGTCGGCGAAGACCTCGTGATCAGGCCCGCTCTGCCCGCTAGTCTCGACTTCGTGGCGCTGCTCGACATTCCGGGGCGGTGGGGGCGCCTCGACGCGTACGGCAGAGGGCCGGCCAGCGCGGGCGGCCAGGGCTACCAGCCGGCGCCGCAGCAACTCTCCGCCCCGTGACGGGAGGGACGATGCGAAAACTCGACCCGATGCGGACCGCCGTCGTCGGCGTCCACTGGCAGCACGAGGTCGTCAGTCCCGACGGGGTGTTCGGTCCGTTCTTCGCCGAGCAGGTCTCCCGACACCGCGTCGCCTCGTACGCGGCGCAGGTCGCCACGGCGGTACGCGCCAGTGGCGGCCTCGTCGTCTACACGCGGGTCGCGCACCGGCCCGGATATCCGGACCTCATCCCCAACACGCCCAGCTTCGCCATGATCCAAGAGCGGCAGGCCTTCCTCGAGGGTGCGCCCAGGGCCCGGATCGTCGACGAACTCGCGCCGGAGGCCGGCGACGTCGTCATCACCCACGTCCGGCTCACCGGCTTCTTCGGCAGCGAACTCGACACGGTGCTGCGCCGCCGGGGCGTGGACACCGTCCTGTTCACCGGCGTCGCCACCAACCTCTCCGTCACCGGCACCGCGTTCGAGGCGGTCAACCACGGCTACCGGCCGGTGGTGGTCTCCGACGCGTGCACCGCCGCGACCGACGAGGCGCACCGGGCGAGCCTGGAGACGCTGGGGCAGCTCGGCGAGGTGGTCAGCACCGCCGAGGCCGTCGACCGCCTGTCGAGGTGAGCCACCGGGCGGGCGAGCCGGGCGACCCGTCGCCCCGCGAGCGGGCCGCTCCGGACCCCGGCCCGGCGGGCGGCCGGCCAGCCCCGACAACGGCCCGGAGAGCCCCTAGCCCGGCCCGTTTCCATTGACGACGGGCGTGCCGCGCTGGCAGCATCCGGCGCATCATGATCAAGGAAAGCGGTTGGTCAGCGTACCCCGTCCCCGCCCGGTCGCCCGGCGAGCCCGCCGGGGGCGAACCACACCACGCGGACCTCGTCCATGAGGCGATCGTCCGGCATCCCGCCGCCGCGTTGGCGTTGGGTACGGACGACGCCCTCGTCACCTACGGGGAGCTGCGTGCACGCAGCAACCGGCTGGCCCGGCACCTGCGGGCCACCGGGGTACGCCGAGGTGACCTCGTCGCCGTCCTGCTGCCCCGCGGTGTCGACGGGATCGTCAGCGTGCTGGCGGCGCTCACCGCCGGCGCCGCGTACCTGCCCATCGACGCCGGTTACCCTCCGCAGCGGGTCCGGCACATGCTCACCGACTCCCGGGCTCGGGTGCTCGTCACCGTACGGTCGCTGGTCCGGGCCGACCTGGTGCCGCCCGGCACCCCGGTCGTCCTGCTCGACGACGACCGGGCCGCGCTCGCCGCGTACCCCGACCGCCCGCCGGCCGTGCCGATCGGCCCGGGCGACCTCGCCTACGTGATCTACACCTCCGGGTCCACCGGCCTCCCGAAGGGGGTCATGGTCGAGCACGGCTCGCTGCGTGGGCTGGCCCGGTGGCGCGCCGACGCGGAGCGTCTCGGTCCCGACGACCGTTGCCTGCACCTGTTCTCCCCCGGCTTCGACGCGTCGGTGTGGGACATCTGGGCGCCGCTGGTGGCCGGCGCCAGCCTCTGGATGCCCGACGACGAGACCCGGGTCGACCCCGACCGGCTGGTGGACTGGCTCGCCGCGCACGCGATCACCTCGGCGACGCTGCCCACCCCGCTCGCCGAGGCCGTGCTGACCCGGCCGACGCCGCCCGCCGGGGCACTGCGCATCCTCGGCGCGGGGGGCCAGCAGCTGCTCGCCCGCCCCCGCCCCGAGCACACGTTCACCACCGTCAACCTGTACGGCCCCACCGAGGCCACCGTGCTGGCCATGAGCGGGGAGGTGGCGGTCGAGGGCGACGGCCCGCCGTCGCTCGGGCATCCGGCTGCGGGCGCCGCCATCCGGCTGCTCACCGACGACCTGCGCCCGGTGCCCGCCGGCAGCCTCGGCGAGGTGTTCATCGGCGGGCCGGGCGTGGCCCGGGGGTACCACGACCGTCCCGCCCTGACCGCCGAACGCTTCCCGCCCGACCCGTACGGGCCGCCCGGCAGCCGCCTCTACCGCACCGGCGACCTGGCGCGCCAGCTACCGGACGGCACCTACCACTTCGCCGGTCGGGTCGACGACCAGGTGAAGCTGCACGGCCACCGGATCGAGCTGGGCGAGATCGAGAGCGTGCTGCTGCGTCATCCGGGCGTGCGGGCCGCCGCGGTCCGTCTGCACGAGGGCACGGCCGGTCCCCGGCTCGTCGGGTACGTCGTGCCTGAGATCGGTCCGGACGACGCGACGCTGGCCGAGCACGCGGCGCGCCATCTGCCCGCGACCATGGTTCCCGCCGCGTGGGTCCGCCTCGCCGGCCTACCGCTCACCCCGCACGGCAAGCTGGACCGGGCCGCGTTGCCCGCACCGGCGGAGCGGGTCAGCGAGCCGCCCCGCGACGACCTGGAGCGGCAGGTGGCGCAGGTGTGGGCGGAGGTGCTCGGCCGGTCGCCGGGCCGGGACGACAACTTCTTCTCCCTGGGCGGGCACTCGCTGCGGGCCACGATGGTCGCCGTCCGGTTGCGCGACCGCTTCGGGCTGCCGCTCTCCGCCGCGATCGTGTTCGAGGCGCAGACCGTGGCCGCGATGGCCGACCGGCTACGGGACGAGGTGGCGGCCGGGCAGGAGAACGTCCGGGCCGAGCCGGATCCGGTCCTGGTGCTGCCGGCCGGTGTGGCGTCGTCGTCGGGGCGGGTGTTGTCGTTCGCCCAGCAACGCCTGTGGTTCCTGCACACCCTCGACCCGAAATCCACCGCCTACAACACCCAGACCTCCTGGCACATCGACGGCGAACTCGACCTCGACCACCTCGACACCGCCATCACCGAGATCATCCGCCGACACGAAGTCCTGCGCACCACCTTCACCGAACACGACGGCATCCCCGTCCAGATCATCCACCCCCACCCCACCTACCACCGCACCCGCCACGACCTCACCCACATCGACCCCCGACACCACGACCACCACATCCGCGACATCCTGCGCACCGAACTCGACCAACCATTCGACCTCACCACCGGCCCACTCCTACGCTGCCGAACCCTACGACTGTCCGACACCACCCACGTGCTCTGCCTGACCTGGCACCACATCGTCCTCGACGGCTGGTCCGTCGGCCTGTTCCACAACGAACTCGACCACCTCTACACCGACCTCACCCACCACCGAACCCCCTCACTACCACCCCTCAACACCCAGTACGCCGACATCGCCCAACGCCAACACCACCACTGGCAGAGCACCGACGCACAACACCACCTCGAACAACTCGCCGCACGACTACGCGACGCCCCACCCGTCTGCCACCCACCCACCGACCGACCCCGCCCCGACACCAACCCCGGCCCCACCGCCATCCACCACAGCCAACTACCCCCCGACACCACCACCGCGCTCACCACCCTCGCCACCCAAACCGGCTCCACCCCCTTCGGCATCCTCCTCGCCGCATTCCAACTCCTCATCCACCGCTACACCACCCAGAACCCCGTCGTCATCGGCACCCCCCTCACCGGCCGCACCGACCCCGACGCCGAAAAACTCATCGGCTTCTTCGTCAACACCCTCCCCCTCGCCGTCGACATCCACCCCCACCACACCTTCCGCCAATTCCTGCACCACTCCCGCACCGTCCTCATGCACGCCGTCACCCACCAGGACATCCCCTTCGACAAACTCGTCGAACACACCCAACCCACCCGCGACCGCCACACCCCACCCCTCATCCAAACCGTCTTCACGACCATGGAAGGCACCGATCCGGCGCCGCTGCACACCGCCACGATGACGCCGCTGCCGATCGACGAGGGGGTCGCGAAGTTCGACCTCACCGTCCAGGTGCAGCTGGAGCCGGACGTCATCCGGGTGCTCTTCGACTACGCCTGCGACCTGTACGAGCCTGCGACGATGGCCGAGCTGGCCGACAGCTACCGGGCCCTGGTGTCCGCCGTGCTGGCCGAGCCGGACCGCCCGCTGTCCACCGTGGTCGCGGTCACGGCCGCCCAGCGGCAGCGGCTCGCCGACGCGTTGACCGCCAGCCCGGTTCCGGTCCCGCCCGGTGGTGTGGGGTGTGTGCCGCGGCTAGTGACGGAGACGGCCCGACGCCAGCCCGACGCCGTGGCGATCGTCGACGGCACCGGCACACTCACCTACCGCGAACTCGACGAGTGGTCCAACCACCTCGCCCACCAACTCCTACGACACGGCACCCGACCCGACCACCCCGTCGCGGTCAGCCTCCCACCCGGCGCACCCGCCATCACCGCCATGCTCGCCGTCCTCAAAGCCGGCGCCGCCTACCTCCCCATCGACCCCACCGCACCCACCACCCGCCGACACCACCTCATCACCGACTCCGGCGTCACCATCCTCATCGCCGCACACCCCCACGACACCGACACACCCCCCGGCGTCGTCACCCTCATCCCGCACCGCTCCGCCTCCCCGGCGGCACCCCGGGTCGACATCCACCCCGAGCAGGTGGCGTACGTCATCCACACCTCCGGGTCCACCGGCACGCCCAAGGGCGTCATGGTCCCCCACCGGGCGCTGACCAACCTGGTCCACTGGCACCTGGACACCCACCCCACCGGCCCCGGCCAGCGCCACGGCCAGGTGGCCAGCCTCGGCTTCGACGCCGCGATCTGGGAGATCTGGCCCGCGCTGGTCAGCGGCGCCACCCTGCACATCGCCGACCCGGCCGACCGCCTCGACCCCACCGCGCTGCACGACTGGCTGGTCCGGGAAGACGTCACGAGGACGTTCCTGCCGACCCCGGTCGCGGAGGCCGTCCTCCGGTTGCCCACCCCGTCCACCAGCCACCTGCGGACGATCTTCACGGGTGGGGACGCCCTCACCACCCGACCGTCCGCGCAGGCGCCGTACACCCTGTTCAACATCTACGGGCCGACCGAGACCACCGTCGCCGTCACCGTCGGGCCCGTCAGCACCGACGGGGTCCACCGGCCCGATCTCGGCGTCCCGATCGCCGGCGCCCGCATCTACCTCCTCGACGCCGACCTCCAGCTCGTCCCGCCCGGCGCGCCCGGCGAGGTCTGCGTCGGCGGCGACGTGGTCACCCGCGGCTACCTGAACAAGCCCGGGCAGACGGCGGAGCGGTTCCTGCCCGACCCGTACGCCACCACCCCCGGCAGCCGCCTCTACCGCACCGGCGACCTCTGCCGCCTCCGCACCGACGGCACCCTCGAATTCCTCGGCCGCACCGACGAACAAATCGCCATCAACGGCTACCGCATCGAACCCGGCGAAATCGAAACCGCCCTACGCGCACAACCCCACGTCGAAGCCGCCTTCGTCACCACCCGAACACTGCCCACCGGCCGCCACCTCATCGCCTACGTCACCGGCACCAACCCCGACACCCACCAACTACGCCACAACCTCCACCACACACTCCCCCGCCACCTCGTACCCCACAGCATCATCGCCCTGCCCCACTTCCCCCTCACCCGCAACGGAAAGATCGACCGCAACGCACTCCCCGCACCCGATCTCACCGCGCGCGGCGAGCCGCCCCGTGACGCCCTGGAGCGGCAGGTGGCGCAGGTGTGGGCCGACGTGATCGGTCGGTCGCCCGGCCGGGACGACAACTTCTTCGCCTTCGGCGGGCACTCCATGCAGGCCACCATGATCGCCGCCCGGCTGCGCGAAACCCTCGGCGTGCCGGTCTCGGCGGCGATCGTGTTCGAGGCGCAGACCGTGGCCGCGATGGCCGACAGCCTGCGGGACGAGGTGGCGGCCGATCCGTCGGCCGTCGGCGGCCAGGACGGTCCGGTCGCGTCCGGCGCGGGGGAACCGAGCGAGCCGGATCCGGCCCCGGCCCTGCCGGCCGGTGTGGCGTCGTCGTCGGGGCGGGTGTTGTCGTTCGCCCAGCAACGCCTGTGGTTCCTGCACACCCTCGACCCGAAATCCACCGCCTACAACACCCAGACCTCCTGGCACATCGACGGCGAACTCGACCTCGACCACCTCGACACCGCCATCACCGAGATCATCCGCCGACACGAAGTCCTGCGCACCACCTTCACCGAACACGACGGCATCCCCGTCCAGATCATCCACCCCCACCCCACCTACCACCGCACCCGCCACGACCTCACCCACATCGACCCCCGACACCACGACCACCACATCCGCGACATCCTGCGCACCGAACTCGACCAACCATTCGACCTCACCACCGGCCCACTCCTACGCTGCCGAACCCTACGACTGTCCGACACCACCCACGTGCTCTGCCTGACCTGGCACCACATCGTCCTCGACGGCTGGTCCGTCGGCCTGTTCCACAACGAACTCGACCACCTCTACACCGACCTCACCCACCACCGAACCCCCTCACTACCACCCCTCAACACCCAGTACGCCGACATCGCCCAACGCCAACACCACCACTGGCAGAGCACCGACGCACAACACCACCTCGAACAACTCGCCGCACGACTACGCGACGCCCCACCCGTCTGCCACCCACCCACCGACCGACCCCGCCCCGACACCAACCCCGGCCCCACCGCCATCCACCACAGCCAACTACCCCCCGACACCACCACCGCGCTCACCACCCTCGCCACCCAAACCGGCTCCACCCCCTTCGGCATCCTCCTCGCCGCATTCCAACTCCTCATCCACCGCTACACCACCCAGAACCCCGTCGTCATCGGCACCCCCCTCACCGGCCGCACCGACCCCGACGCCGAAAAACTCATCGGCTTCTTCGTCAACACCCTCCCCCTCGCCGTCGACATCCACCCCCACCACACCTTCCGCCAATTCCTGCACCACTCCCGCACCGTCCTCATGCACGCCGTCACCCACCAGGACATCCCCTTCGACAAACTCGTCGAACACACCCAACCCACCCGCGACCGCCACACCCCACCCCTCATCCAAACCGTCTTCACCGGCGGGAACGTCACGGGCATCGCCGCCGGCCCCGTGCCGCTGCACACCGCCACGATGCGTCCGATGTCGATCGAGCCGGGAACCGCGAAGTTCGACCTCACGGTCCACGCGGAGGTGGGGACCGACACCGTCGGCGTGTACTTCAGCTACGCCTGCGACCTGTACGACGCCGCGACGATGGCCGACCTGGCGGACAGCTACCGGGCCCTGGTGGCCGCCGTGCTGGCGGACCCCGACCGGCCCCTGTCCACGGTGGAGGCCGTCACCGACGAGCAGCGCCGGCGGTTGGCGACGGTGTCCGCGGGGCGGCGACGGCCGACGACCGGTCGCGCGGCCCGGCGGCCCGAGGCCGTCCCCGACGGTCCCGACCGGGCGGGCGCCCGGGCGACCGTGGTGGGCGCGCCGACGGCCGCAGTCGCCGGATGGTCGGACGGGGAACTCGGGTGTGTGCCGCGGCTGGTGACGGAGACGGCCCGACGCCAACCCGACGCCGTGGCGATCGTCGACGGGAACGGCGCGATCACCTACCGCGAACTCGACGAGTGGTCCAACCACCTCGCCCACCAACTCCTACGACACGGCACCCGACCCGACCACCCCGTCGCGGTCAGCCTCCCACCCGGCGCACCCGCCATCACCGCCATGCTCGCCGTCCTCAAAGCCGGCGCCCCCTACCTCCCCATCGACCCCACCGCACCTGCGGCACGGCGACACCACCTCATCACCGACTCCGGCGTCACCATCCTCATCGCCGCACACCCCCAGGACACCGACACACCCCCCGGCGTCGTCACCCTCACCCCGCACCGCTCCGCCTCCCCGGCGGCACCCCGGGTCGACATCCACCCCGAGCAGTTGGCCTACGTCATCCACACCTCCGGGTCGACGGGTGTCCCCAAGGGCGTCATGGTCGCCCACCACGCGCTGGCCAACCTCGTCCGGTGGCACCTCGACACCTATCCGAGCGGCCCCGGCGAGCACCACGGCCAGATCGCCAGCCTCGGCTTCGACGCCGCCGTCTGGGAGATCTGGCCCGCGCTGGTCAGCGGCGCCACCCTGCACGTCGCCGACCCCGCGCACCGCCTCGACCCCACGGCGCTGCACGACTGGATGCACCGGCAGGGCCTCACCGTGGCCTTCGTCCCCACGCCCATCGCCGAGGCCATCCTGCGACTGCCCACGCCGTCCACCAGCACCCTGCGCACGCTGCTCACGGGTGGGGACGCCCTCACCACCCGGCCCTCCGCGCGCACCCCCTACGCCCTGGTCAACCACTACGGGCCCACCGAGGCCGCGGTCGTCGCCACCGCCGGGCCGGTGCACCCCGACGGGACCCACCGGCCAGACCTCGGCACCCCGATCGACGGTGCCCGCGTCCACCTCCTCGACGCCGAGCTGCGACTGGTGCCGCCCGGCGCGCCCGGCGAACTCTGCATCGCCGGCGACGGACTGGCCCGGGGATACCTCGGCCGTCCGGGGCAGACGGCGGAGCGGTTCCTGCCCGACCCGTACGCCACCACCCCCGGCAGCCGCCTCTACCGCACCGGCGACCTCTGCCGCCTCCGCACCGACGGCACCCTCGAATTCCTCGGCCGCACCGACGAACAAATCGCCATCAACGGCTACCGCATCGAACCCGGCGAAATCGAAACCGCCCTACGCGCACAACCCCACGTCGAAGCCGCCTTCGTCACCACCCGAACACTGCCCACCGGCCGCCACCTCATCGCCTACGTCACCGGCACCAACCCCGACACCCACCAACTACGCCACAACCTCCACCACACACTCCCCCGCCACCTCGTACCCCACAGCATCATCGCCCTGCCCCACTTCCCCCTCACCCGCAACGGCAAGATCGACCGCAACGCACTCCCCGCACCGGATTCCGCGACCGTCCGTTCCGAGCCGCCCGGCGACGCCGTGCAGCGGCAGCTCGCGGGGATCTGGGCGACGGTGCTGGGCACCTCCATCGCGGGCATCGGCGTCCGCGACGACTTCTTCGCCCTCGGCGGGCACTCCCTGCTCGCCACCCAGGTCACCGCGCAGGCCGCCGCGGCGTTCGAGGTCGAGCTGCCGGTCGCGGCCCTGTTCCGGGACCCGACGATCGTCGGCCTGGCCGGCGAGCTGCGCCGCGTCGAGCGCCGGCCCGGCTGGGTGGACACCGTGGCCGGCATGCGCGAGGCCGTCGCCGCGCTCACCGAGGACCAGGCCCGACGAGCGCTGGCCGCCGCCACCCGGCCCGGCCAGCCGTACGACGAGACAGGAGCACCGCGATGAGCGGCCCGTCGCCCGACCCGGTCGCCGCGCTGCTGCGACCGCCGCCCGGCTGGCCAACGGAGGAGCACCGGCAGCTGCTGGTACGGCTGCTGCGCGAGCGGCTGCCCGCCGCGCCGACCGGTCCCGCCACCGTGGCCCAGCGTCAGCTCTGGTTCCTGCAACAGCTGGAGCCGACCAGCACCGCGTACCACATCCTGACGGTGGTGCGGATGACCGGCGAGCTGGACCTGCCGGCCCTGCGCGGCGCGCTCGCCGCCGTCACGGACCGGCACGAGCAGCTCCGGGCCACCTTCGCGATGGTCGACGACGAGGTGGTCGTGCGGATCGGTCCCTGCGCGCCGGTGCCGGTACCGGTCGTCGACCTGAGCACCACGGACGCAGCGACCCGCGAGCAGCGGGTCCGGCAGGAGCTGGAGAAGGCCCACGACGAGCTGTTCGACCTCGCCGACGGCCCGCTGCTGCGGGCGGTGCTGATCCGCTGCGGGGCCTCCGAGCACCTGCTCGCGGTCACCGTGCACCACATCGTCTTCGACGGCGGGTCCCGCCCGGTCTTCTGGGAGCACCTCGCCACGGCGTACGACGCGCTGCGGGCGGGGAAGGTGCCGGACCTCGATCCGCCGGTGCCCGACGACGAGGACGACGACGAGGACGACTTCGCCGACCCGGAGGATCCGGACGCGGCACTGGCCTACTGGCGCAAGCAGCTGGCCGGCCTGCCCGACCTGGACCTGCCCGGCGTCCGCGACCGGGCGTCCGGGGCGTTGACCGCCGGGCGGCGGCTGGACGTCCCGCTCGACCGGGACGTGACGACGGCCCTGGCCCGGCTGGGCCGGTCCCGGCGGGCCACCCCGTTCATGACGCTGCTGGCCGCGTACCTGGTGCTGCTGTCCGTGCGCACCGGCAGCAGCGACGTCGCCGTGCTGTCGCCGACGACGGGCAGGACGAGCGAGGCCGACGAGAGCCGGATCGGGTACTTCGTCAACACCGTGGTGCTGCGCGGCGACCTGGCGGGGAACCCGACCTTCGCCGAGGTGGTCGACCGGGTCCGGGAGCTGACCCTCGGGGCGTACGCCCACATGGCGGTGCCCTTCGAACGGATCGTGGACGAGGTGCGTCCGGCGCGGGTGCCGGGCCGGATGCCGTTCTCGCAGTTCGCGTTCAGCGTGGAGGGCCGCCCCGCGCCCCCGCCCCGGCTCGCAGGCCTGAGCACCGCCTGGATCGACGTCGACACCGGCACGGCGAAGTTCGACGTGCAGCTGGACGTCCTCACGGACGCCTCGGGCGGGCTCGTGGCGGCCTGGACCTGGCGCGACGAGCTGTTCGACCCGGCGGACCTGGCCGCCGTCGCCGACGACTTCGTCGCGCTGCTGGGCGCGGTCGTCGCCGACCCGCAGGCCACCGTCGACGCGCTGCCGGTGCGCCGGCCGGTGCCGGCCCCGGGCGTCCCGGCGGCGACCCCGCCGCCCGCGGCGCGCACCCGGCCGGGCGCAACGGCCTCCGGCACGCTGGTGCACCTCGGCGGGCCGACGGACCGTCCGCCGCTGGTCCTGCCGCACCCGGTCAGCGGCACGGTCGGCGCGTACGCCGAACTCGCCCGGCTGCTGCCCGCGTACCACCTGGTCGGCATCGAGTCGGCCGCCGACGCCACCGGCGACTCCATCGACGCGCTCGCCGAGGCGTACCTGGCCGAACTGGTCGCCCGCTGGCCGGCCGGCCCGTACCGGCTGTGCGGCTGGTCGATGGGCGGCCTGCTGGCGTACGAGATGTCCCGCCGGCTGGTGCGGGCCGGGCGTGCCGTCGACC
The DNA here is from genome assembly GCF_003664255.1 of Micromonospora sp. M71_S20. Taxonomy (NCBI): domain Bacteria; kingdom Bacillati; phylum Actinomycetota; class Actinomycetes; order Micromonosporales; family Micromonosporaceae; genus Micromonospora; species Micromonospora sp. M71_S20. The sequence continues at coordinate 4,353,984 of NZ_RCCV01000001.1, forward strand.
TGCTGGTGGTCGTGGACACCGCGCCCGGGCAGGCGCGCCCGGCCGGCGAGGGGAGCGACGACGCCGCGGTGGCGGCCCGGTTCGCTGCGGACCTCGCCGCGTCCCTCGGTCGGGACCACCCGGCGCCGACGGCCGCGACGCTCGCCGCGCTGCCGGTCGAGGAGCAGACGATGCTGCTGCGCCGGTGGCTGGTGGACGCCGGGGTGACCCCGGTGGCGCTGCCGGTGCGCGAGGTGCGCCGCCGGGTGGAGACCTTCGCCCGGCACGTCACCGCCGTGGCCGGGTACCGGCCGGAGGGCGTGGAGCTGCCGGTGACCGTCGTCCAGGCCTCCGCGTCGCCGCGCTGGCAGCCGCGCTGGGAGCGCTACGTGGGCGCCCGGACCACCGTGCACGAGTACGAGGGCGACCACTACTCGCTGCTGCGCCGGCCCACCGTGGAGCGGATCGCCGGATGGCTGGCCCGCGCGCTGGACGGTCGGTGAGCGCAGGCGCTCCGGCGGGTGATGCGCGCGTGGGGCCGCCCGGCGGCCCCACGGGTGCGGGTGCGTCCGGACGGTGGGCGGGAGGGCCGGCGGGCGCTGACGGAACGGTCACGCCCGGGCGGCCGGCCCTCCCGTCCGCGTTACCGCGCCTCGGCCGCCATCGCCCGGCGCAGGCTCAACGGGCGCATGTCCGTCCACACCGAGTCGATGTGCTCCAGGCACCGGGCCCGCGGCCCGACGAAGCCCTCGGCACGCCAGCCCGCCGGGATCTCCCGCCCGTCCGGCCAGATCGAGTACTGCTCCTCGTCGTTCACCACGACCCGACAGATCTCGGCCGTCTCCGGCTGCTCCACCGTCATCCTCTTCTCCTCACACCTCGGACACCATGGCCAGGGCCCGGTCGATCCCGACGATCCCGTCGGTCAACTCCGCCTCCGTGATGGTAAGCGGGGGGAACAGGTGCAGCCGGTTGCCCGCCGCCAGCGGCCAGACACCCTGCCGCTTGCACGCCGCCAGGACGGCGGCCATCTCGGGCGCCAGCGTCCCCGGGGCCGCGTACGGCGCCAGGGGCTCGCGGGTCGCGCGGTCCCGGACCAGTTCGACGGCCCAGGCCAGGCCGACGCCGCGGACGTCGCCGACGATCGGGTGGCGCTCGGCCAGCTCGGCCAGCGCCGGGCCCACCACGTCCCGGCCGAGTACGGCCGCCCGGTCGACCAGGTTCTCCTCCCGCAGCACCCGCAGCGCCGCCACGATGGAGGCGCAGGCCAGCGGGTGCCCGGAGTAGGTGAGCCCGCCGGGATAGCGGCGGTGCGCGAAGTGGGCGGCCACCGCGCGGGACAGCAGCACCCCGCCCACCGGCACGTAGCCGGAGTTGACCCCCTTGGCGAAGGTCATCAGGTCGGGCACCACGTCCCAGAGGTCACCGGCGAACCACCGGCCGCACCGGCCGAAGCCGGTCATCACCTCGTCGGCGATCAGCAGGATCCCGTGCTCGTCGCAGAGCCGACGGACGCCGGCCAGGTAGCCGTCCGGCGGGACCAGCACGCCGTTGCTGCCCACCACCGGCTCGACGAGGATCGCGGCGATCGTGTCCGGGCCCTCGTAGCCGACGAGCCGGCGCAGGTGCTCCAGCGCCCGGTCGCACTCCTGCGCGGCGTCCTCGGCGTGGAAGTCGCTGCGGTACGGGTACGGGCCCATGAAGTGCACGGCGCCGCCGCTGGCGGTGTCCACCGGCCAGCGGCGGGGATCACCGGTCAACGCCAGCGCCCCCGCCGTGGCACCGTGGTAGGACCGGTAGGCGGCGAGCACCTTCGGCCGCCCCGTGACCACCCGCGCCATCCGCACCGCGTGCTCCACGGCCTCCGCGCCGCCGGTGGTGAACAGGACCGTCTCCAGGTCCCCCGGGGCGACCTCGACGATCGCCCGGGCCGCCTCGTCGCGGATGTCGACCGCGAACGACGGCCCGATGGTGCACATCCGCCCGGCCTGCTCACGCAGCGCCGCGACCAGGGCCGGATGCTGGTGGCCCAGGTGCAGGTTGCCCATCTGGGCGTGCAGGTCGAGCCACCGGTTGCCCCGGTCGTCCCAGAACCAGCTGCCCGCGCCGCCGGCGACGCGGACCGGGTCGATCTCCTCCTGGGCGGACCAGGGGTAGAAGACGGGCCCGGTCACGACGCGCGCCGTTCACGGACCAGGTCGACCTGCTCGGCCAGCGTCGGCGCCGCGAACACGTCCTGCAGGGAGAGCCGGACCTGGTAGGCCTTGCGGATCCGACTGATCAGGCGGATCGCGAAGAGCGAGTCGCCGCCCAGGTCGAAGAAGTCGTCCCCGGGATCGACGCCGTCGACCTGGAGCAGGGTGGCCCAGATCTGCCCGAGTTGGTCGAGCACCTCGGACCGGCCGTCGTCGGACACCGGGCCCGCCGCGGCGGCCGGCCCCGCCGTGGTCGCCGGGCCCGCCGTCGTCGCCGGGTCCGGCGGGGCTGCCGGCTCACCGGGGGGCGTCGCGGGTGGCACCAGGTCCAGCCGTCCCGCCGTGGTCCACCGCACGGTGGCCCCGGTGTCCCGCATCCGCGCGCCCGGCGTCCCGGCGTACGGGTCGTCGACGTCACCGGCGCCGCTGACCCACAGCCGCCCCGGGGTGTTCACCGGCACGGGTCGCGCGCGGTCGTCGAGGACGTAGCAGCGGGCCACGGCCGGCAGGTCGTCCTGGCCGGCCAGCGCGTCCGGCAGCCGCGCCGGGTTCCAGCCGTCGAGCACGGCGCGCAGCTCCCGCCGGGGCATCGCGGACAGCTCGCCCACCCGCCGGTCCTGGTCGGCGACGAGCTGGTCGAGCACGGTCAGCATCGAGTCGAGGATCCGCTGGACGGTGGCCCGGTCGAACAGGGCGAGCCGGAAGTCCAGGCTGCCCACCATCCGGTCCTCGCCGACCTGGTTCACGGCCAGCGCCAGGTCGTACTTCGCCGACGTCCACTCCGGCGGTTCCAGCCGGACCGCCTCGACCTCGCCGAGCCGGAACCGGTCCGGCACCGCCCGGCCGTACCGGACGCAGACCTGCACCAGCGCGGAGACCGCCGGGTCGCGGCGCGGCCGGAGCTCGCCCACCAGCGTGTCGAAGGGCACCCGGCGCAGCTCCAGCGCGGTCAGCACGCTGCCCCGCACGTCGTGCAGGAACTGTGCCACGGTGGCGTCCCGGTCGACCCGGACCCGCAACGGCAGCAGGTTGACCAGGCAGCCGATCAGGTCGCGGGTCGACTCGTCGTCGCGTTGCAGGCTCGGTGTGCCGATCAGCAGGTCGTCGCCCGCGCCGTACGCGCTCAGGGTGCGGGCGAACGCGGCGGTCAGCAGCGTGAACGGGCTGGTCCGCGCCACGGCGGCGGCCGCCACGAGCCGGGCGGCGAGGGCGTCGTCGACGGTGAAGCGCACCGACCCGCCCCGGTGGTCGAGGACCGGCGGCCGGGGCCGGTCCGTCGGCAGGGCGATCACCTGCGGGGCCCCGTCCAGGTAGCGCCGCCACCGGGCGAGCTGCTCGGCCATGCCGGGCCCGGCGAGTTCGGCCTGCTGGCGGCGGGCCACGTCCGCGTACCGGCACGGCACGTCCGGCAGCCGGACGGGCTTGCCCAGCGCGTAGGAGGGGTAGAGCCGGGCCAGTTCGGCGAAGAAGATCTCCGCCGCGGTCGGGTCGGCGGCGACGTGGTGGACCACCAGCAGCAGCGCCGTCCGGCCGGCGGGCAGCAGCACGGTCGCGACCCGGATCGGCCACTCCCGGCCGAGGTCCCACCGGCGGTCCCGGAACTCCGTCACCCGTACGTCGCTGGCCCAGCCGTCCGCGCGCGCGTCGGTGAGGTCCAGGCGCGCGATGGTCAGCGGCGCCGCCGGATGGATCCGCTGGACCGGCTCCTCGTCGACCTCGACGATGGTGGTCCGCAACGCCTCGTGCCGGCGGACGATCTCGTCGACCGCCGCGTGCAGCGCGCCGGCGTCCACCGGTCCGGTCAGCTCGACCGCCGCGTCGAGGTGGTACGCCGCCCCGCTCGTGCCGGCCTGCTCGGCCAGCCAGATCGCCCGCTGCGCCACCGACAGCGGCGCCGTGACGTCGTCCACCCCGGCGTCGGCGTCCCCACTTTCGGGGGCCACCACGCGGGGCAGCTCCAGCGTCGGGGCGGCGTCGGCGTCGTGGCGCACCGTCAGCACCGGCGCGACGTCCCGGGGCACGGTCAGCGCGTTGTCGGCGTCCGCCCCGGTGATCGCCAGCCGGATCCGATCGCCCGCCGCGAACCGGTACGCGATCGGGTGCAGCTCGATCTCCAGGCGGGAGTCGCCGGGAGCGCCGTCGACCTGGCCGCAGCCCTCGGTGACGTACAGCGAGGTGCCGTCGGGGGCGACCGACTCCAGGTAGGCGAAGACGTCCGCCGGGCCGTCGGTGACCCGGGCCGCCAGGCGCAGCACCGGGGCGCCGACCAGCTCGACCGCCTCGGTCAGCGGGTCAGAGGTCCAGCACAACGCCCGGGTGTCGTTGTCGGTCAGGTCCGGCCGCTGGAAGGGCGAGCCGTAGCCGCTGGCCCACCGGCTGGTCTTGCCGGACGTGGTGGCGTAGTCCACCTCGTACCGCCGGGCCTGGCCGGCCCGGGGTTCCGGTCCCAGCTCGCCGGCCGGGCCGAGGTGCCACGTGCCGGTCGTCGCCGGCTCCGGCGGCCAGGACCGGGCGGTACGCCACGCGTCGGCGCCCAGCACGTGGTACCGGACGGCCGGGCCGTCCATGACCCCGGTGTCCCGGCCCCGCAGCCAGTGGTCGAACCAGCGCAGGTGCTCGTCGGCCAGGTTGTAGCCGGCGCCGCCCAGCACCCCGCCGGTGTGCGCCCAGGGGCCGATGACCACCCGGTGCGGCACGGTCAGCCGGCGGGCCCACTCGGTCGCGTCGCGCGCCCAGACGTCGTGCCAACCGCCCAGGTGGTAGACGGCGACCCCGGAGGCGTTGATCGCCTCCAGCAGCGCCGACGGGCTGCGGGTCAGGTACGCCGCCTCGCCGGTGTCGGCCAGCCGCGACTCGCGTCCGGGCAGACCGGCGAACATCGTCCGGACGTCCCGGTTCGCCACGTGCTGCTCGCGGGCGGCGGCCAGCAGGAGACCGTCCGGGTCGTCGTCGAGGGGCGCGACCGGGCCACGCAGGTCGAGTTCGCGCACGTCCTCACCCCAGGCGCGGGCGAAGTCGTCCCGGAACACCCCGCCGTCCCAGGCGAAGCGGTACAGGTCGAACAGCGCCATCTGCGGGAAGATCGCCACCAGGTGCGGCGGGGCGGTGCTCGCCGCCAGGTACTGCGACACCCCGAGGTAGGAGCGGCCGAACATGCCCACCCGGCCGTCGCACCAGGGCTGGGCGGCGATCCACTCGGTGACGTCGTACGTGTCGGTCGCCTCGGCCGTGCCGAACGGGCCGTCGCTGGTGCCGAACGACGCGCCGCTGCCGCGGCTGTCCACCACCACCACGACGTAGCCCCGGGCCAGCAGGCGCTGCGCGACCGGGAAGGCCCGCAGCGTCACCTCCCCGGGGGCCACCTCGGCCACGCCGAGGTCCTCGATGTCGGTGAGGTCGACGTCGGCCAGTTCGGCGCGCACCACCGCCAGGAAGTCGTCCCGCCCGGGGCGCGGCGACACCTGGTGGTAGCGGTCGTGGGCCCAGACGACGGGCGCGGGGTCACGCTGGCCGACCGGCCGGAAGACGTACGCCGCCAGCCGGGTCCCGTCGCGCGTGGCCACGTACCGGGACTGGCACGTCCAGCTGCGGCTCATGCCAGGTCGGCCCGTCCGTAGAGTTCCCGCGCCGGCACTCCGACGTCGGCGCAGCGCTGGAAGAACTCCGCCATCTGCTTGAGCTGGTACGACTCGTCGGTGTAGTTCGTCGCCATGACGAACACCAGCCACGGCTCGCGGCCCATCGCGTACACGTACGCCTGCCGGGCCCGCAGCCGCCGCACGATGCCCATCGCCTCGACGGCGTCGGAGCCGTTGAGCTTGCGGCTGCGGCTCATCTTCTGGTCGACGCGGCGGGAGAAGAGCGGACCGTACATCCAGGACAGCGGGGCGCCGTCGCACTCCATGCCGAGGAAGGCCATGTCGACGTCACCGATCATGTCGTGGATGTGGCCGAACAGCGCCGGGTCCACGCAACGGTTGTCCGCGCCGAAGTAGAGGTTCTTCCCGCCGGTACGCACCGAGTAGGTCACCTTCGCGGCGATGTCGAGGTCGCAGTGCTCGCCGACGAAGGGGCAGACCACGATCTGGCCGTCGGGCAGCTCGATGGTCTCGCCCGGCTCCACGTCGACCACGTTGGGGAAGCCGAGCGCCTCCAGGCACAGCCGCAACGACGGGTCCTGCAACGCCCCGGCGGCGGTCTTCGGCACGACGACCGTGCCGATACGGTGCCGCAGCTTCAGCAGGGTGGCCAGTTCGAGGTGGTCCTGGTGCCCGTGCGTGATGAGCACGTAGTCGATGACGTCGGGCAGGTCGGCGTAGGCGTACCGGTCACCGTCGCCCAGGGCGTCGGACAGGAACGGGTCGGTCATCACGGTGACCGGGCCGGACTGCACCACCACGCAGGCGTGCCCGAAGTAGCGCACCCGCAGCCCCGGGCCGTCCAGGTTGCGGTCCGGGCTCCCGCTCGGCTCGGCGGAGAACAGCCCGCTGAAGGTGGCCAGGTCGGCGTCGGAGACGTCGAACGCCTCCCGCAGCTCGCCGAAGGGCCGGGCCGTGGTCATGGTGGAGAAGAGCAGGTCGATGCGGGGATCGCGCAGCGGCATGGTGGCCTGCACGTGCCCGTTGCCGGGGAACCGCGGGGTGGTCATCGCGAAGGGCCGCTCGTCGCCGGTGGCCAGCGACAGGTCCACCGAGTGGGCGGTCTCGTCGAAGTGCCGCGAGCGGTAGAGCATCCGCTCCGCGAGCCGGATCCGGGCGTGGTCGTTGAGGTCGTAGACCAGCTCGACGTAGCCGCGCAGCGCCGGCGGGATCTCGCCGTAGCGGGGCGTCAGGTCGAACCCGTCGGCGAGCTTCTCCAGGTTGACCGTCAGCTCGTCCATGGCCGCCGACAGGTCCGGCATCGGCCCGTCGGCGAGCCGGCCAACAAGGTCGGACACCCCGTCGAGGTGGTCGTCCTCGAGGTCGACGAACATGCCGCCGCGCAGCTTCGGGTCCCGGGCCGAGCGGCGGTGCAGCGCCGGCGCGTCGAGGAACGAGCGCAGCAGCGGCACGTGCAGCTTGGCGAAGTTCATCGCCGCCGGCACCGGCGACACCAGGTTCAGCCAGGCGTAGTACCGGTGGATCAGCGGTTCCAGCGCCAGGTTGGGCCGGGCGTGGACGAGGTCGTGGCTGGCGAAAGGCGGGTTCATCGCTCTCCCTCGGTCGGGTCCACCCGCAGTCGGTCACGGACGGTCCGGACGACCTGTGCGAGGTTGTGGAAGTCTTCGTCGTCGGCGGGGGTGTCCAGCACGAAGGTGCGTACCCCGGCCCGGATCATGCCCAGCAGCCGGTCGACGGCGCCGGCGTGGTCGGCGACCAGGTACGGCCCGTCCGCCTGGCCGGAGCGGAACGGCGCGAGCCGGTACGCCGGGTCGACGGTGACGGCGCCGTGCCCGGCCTCGGCCTCGGCGAAGAGCCGCTGCTTCCAGACGGAGTCGGTGTTGGCCATCGTGACCGCGGTGATCTTCGCGCCGTCCGGGTCCTCCGGGAAACGGGCCTCGGCGGCCCGCTCGGTCTCCTCCGCCGTCGCCCGGGTCAGCAGCCCGAAGTTCAGCGCGCCCGGCGCGCCGTCGGCGTCGGGCCGGGCCGCCGTCAGCATCTGGATGCTGGTGGCGCCCACCCGCTCGGCCACCTCCCGGGCGGCCGGGGACTGTCCCGCGACGAACAGCCTGGGCAGCAGGTGCGCGGGCAGGCCGGGCGTGAGCTGCAACCGGGACACCTGGTAGAACCGCCCGTCGAAGCTGAACGGGCGGCGGCTGCCCAGCACCCCCATCATGATCTCGACGTACTCGGCGAGGCGCGCGTACCGGTCGTCGTGGTCCAGCCGGTCGCCGAGCGCGTCCAGGTCGCTCACGGCGGTGCCGGTGATCAGGTTGAGGTCGATCCGCCGCTGGTAGAGCAGGCCGAGCGAGGCGACCATACGGGCCGCGGTGAACGGGTGCTGGTAGACGGGGTTCACCGCCACCAGCGGGCTGAGCCTGGTGGTGCCGGCCGCCGCGGCGGTCGCCAGGATCCAGGGGTCCAGCACCGCGCCGCTGCCGGTGAAGATGAGCACCCCGTCGAGGTCGGCCGCGTCGGTGCGGCGAATGACGGACATCGCCGTGTCCGCGTACGCGGTCAGGTCCCGGACCCGGGGCACCACGGTGATGAAGCTGATGTCGGGCACGGCCTCACGCTCCCTCTTCGGTGACCGCGGCGAGCGCGGCCCGGATCTCCTGCGCCTCGCGCAGCTTGCCGTCGATCACCTCGGCGAGCGCGGCGACGGTGGGGTTCTGCAGGAATACGCCGAGTTGCAGCTCGACGTGGAAGGCCTGGGCGAGGTCCCGCAGCGTGCGGGCGGCGCTGAGCGAGTCCGCGCCGAGCATCAGCAGCGAGTCGTGCGGCCCGATCCGGTCCACCCCGAGCCGGCGGCGCCACACGGCGGCCACCGCCTCCTCCAGGACCGAACCGCCGGCCGGCTGGGCGTCGACGGCCGGGGCCGCCGGCGTCGGGCCGGTCACGGGCGCCACGGCCACCGGGTCGACCCAGTGCCGCGAGCGCTGGAACGGGTACGTCGGCAGGCCGACGCGACGCCGCGACGCGCCCTCGTGCAGGGCGGCCCAGTCCACCTCGACGCCCCGGCGCCACAGCTCGCCGAGCGCGCCGAGCAGCCCACGCAGGCTGCCGGCGTCGTCGGTCAGGGCCAGCGTCGCCGCCTCGGCCGGGCCGACGGCCAACGTCAGGTCGGCCTGGGCCGGCGCCCCGGCCGGCGCCGGCGGGTGGCTGCCGGCGCGCAGCGCGCGCCCGGCCTCCGCCACCGTCCAGCGGCCGTCGACGACGGCGGCCGTCACGGCGCCCGGGCCCTCGCCGTGGGCGGCGACCGGGGTCACGCCGCAGGCGCCCAGCAGCCGGGCGAGCGCGAGCTGCCCGGTGACGGTGGCCGCGTCGGACCCCGCCGCGCCGGCACCCGGGTCGACGCCCAGCTCACCGGCCACCCGGTCGAGCTCCGCCCGCAGCCGGGGCAGGGCGTCGCACAGCGCGGCCAGGTCGGGGCAGGTGGCGCCGAACGCGTACGCCACGGTGGCGGCCTCCGGCGACGCCTCGCCCGCGCCGACGGCGGACAGCGCGCGGGCCGCCTCGTCGGCGTCGGCGGCCACCACGAAGGCCCGGTGCCGGAACGCGCGACGGCCGACCTGACTGGTGTAGGCGATGTCAGCGAGGGCCTGCTCCCGGTGGCGCCCGAGGTGCTCGGCGAGCCGGCCGGCGGCGGCGGCCAGCGCCTCGCCGCCGGCCGCGGAGACGGCGAGCAGCACGGCCGGCGGGTTCGGTCCCGGCGGCGCGGGCGGCGGCGCCTGTTCGAGGATGACGTGCGCGTTGGTGCCGCCGACCCCGAACGAGCTGACCGCCGCCCGGCGCGGCCCGGTGGCCTCGGGCCAGTCCCGCAGCATGTCGTTGACGCGGAACGGCCCCCGGTCGAGCGAGGTCTGCGGGTTGGGCTTGCGGTAGTGGATCGACGGCGGCAGCTCGCCGTGGTGGATGGCGAGGACCGCCTTGATCAGCGAGGTCACGCCGGAGGCGGTGTCGAGGTTGCCGACGTTCGGCTTGACCGAGCCGATCGCCCACCCGGCGCCCGGGCCGCCGGCGGCGCCGTACGCCTCCTCCAGGGCGGACACCTCGATCGAGTCGCCCATCAGGGTGCCGCTGCCGTTGGCCTCGACGTACTGGATGGAGCCTGCCTCGACGTCGGCGACCCGCAGCGCCCGGCGGATCACCCGCACCTGCCCCGACCGGCCGGGTGCCACGAAGCTGACCTTGCCGGCGCCGTCGTTGTTCACCGCCGAGCCCTTGACCAGGGCGTAGATCCGGTCGCCGGCGTCCTCGGCGTCCTCGCGGCGACGCAGCACCACCACGCCGGCGCCGTCGCCCAGGTGGTAGCCGGCGGCCTCGGCGTCGAAGGCCCGGCAGCGGCCGTCGGGCGAGTTGATGCCGTCGGCCTCGTGCCGGTAGCCGCGGGGCACCGGGTTCTTGACGCTGACCGCGCCCACGATCGCCATGTCGCACTGGTAGTCGAGCAGGCTGCTGATCGCGTGGTGCAGCCCGACCAGGGCCGAGGAGCAGTTGGTCTGCACCGTCATGCTGGGCCCGGTCAGGTCGAGCTTGTACGAGATGCGGGTGGCCAGGTTGTCCTTGTCGCTGGCGACGGCCATGCCGAGGCGGCCGGCGGAGTCGACCAGCTCCTGCTGGGGCAGCAGGTGGTAGAGCAGGTACTGGTTCAGGCCGCACCCGGCGTACACGGCGATGTCGCCGGGGAAGCGGCGGCTGTCGTAGCCGGCGTCCTCCAACGCCTCCCAGGCGCACTCCAGCAGGATCCGGTGCTGCGGGTCGATCAGCGTCGCGTCCGTCGGCGAGTAGCCGAAGAACTGCGCGTCGAACCGGTCGGCGCCCTCGATGCCGGACCACACCGGCACGTACGCCGGGTCGGTGCGTTCCTCGGCCGGGACGGCGTCCAGCTCGGCGGCGGTCAGCTCGCGGCCGGCGTCGACGCCGCCGCGGAGCAGCTCCCAGAACTCGGCGACGTTCGCCGCGCCCGGAAACCGTCCGCTCATCCCCACGACGGCGATGTCCATCTCGCTGCTCATCGACTTCCCACTTCCTGAATACGCTGGCGCATCAGCCGGCGGCGGTTGGCCACCTGCTCGTTGCGGTCGGGCCCCGGGTCGACGGGCGGGTCCGTCGCCGGGCGCGCGGGCTCGCCGAGGTGCTCGGCGAGCTTGCGCACGGTGGTGTGCTCGTACAGGTCGACCAGCGGGAACTGCCGGCCGAGGAGTTCCTGGAGGCGGATGTGCACCTGGACCAGGCTCAGCGAGTTGCCGCCGACGTCGAAGAAGTTGTCGTCGAGCCCGACGGCGCCGACGCCGAGGACGTCCAGCCAGATCTCGGTGACCTGGGCCTGGAGCCCACCGGCCGCCGGGGCGAGCGGCCGGGCCGTGGCGCCCGCGCCCAGCCGGGCCAGCGCCTCGGTGGCCTCGGCCGCGACGGCGCGCCGGCTCACCTTGCCGGTCGCCGTGGTGGGCAGCTCGTCGACCAGGTGCAGCAGCGGCACCATGAACTCCGGCAGCCGCTGCCGCAGGTGGGTGCGCAGGTCGTGCAGCAGGTCCCGCCGCGCGGTGGCACCCAGCGGGTCGTTGGCCAGCTCCGACCAGTCGGCGCGCCGGGTCCCGGGCGGGGTCCAGGCGACCGCGTCGTCCGGTCGGGCGGCGGGCCAGAACCGCAGGTCCATCGCGTACGGGTCGCGGGCGGTCGACGGCACCACGGCGGTCCGTCGGCCCAGCGCCTCGCCGATGCTCCAGCAGTCCTCCGGGTCGACCCCGGGCGGCAGCTCGCCGACCGGTCGGGTCACCGGGTCCGAATCGGCGAGACCGGCCAGCTGGCGTACGGGGCCGGCGACCGTGACCAGCCGCGCGTTCGGCACGTCGCGCACCTCGACCGGCCGGTTGCGGTTGCCGCGCAGCAGGCTCCGCAGCCGGGCGACGTCCAGCCCGTCGCCCGTCCAGTCCAGCCGCACCGGCTCGACCGGCTCGGCGGCCTCGCCGTCGGGGGCGGTGCCCACGTGCAGGACGACGTCGTAGCGGAACGCGCTCAGCTCGTTGGCCTGCCGGCCGCGCTTGAGATGCAGTTCCGCGCCGGTCACCCCGGGCAGCCAGTCCGGCGCGGTGAGGAACAGGTCGGGGGCCAGCACCAGCTCGTCGTCGGCGAGCACCCGGGCGGCGACGCGGCGGCGCAGCTCGGCGACGGTCAGCCCGGGTTCCGGGTCGGCGCCCAGCTCCACCGAGGCGTGGAACACCTCCAGCAGGTCCAGGTCGCGTACGTCGCCGAGGTAGATCCGCCCGCCCGGCGAGGCCGCGGTGACCGCCGCGCGCAACACCCCGCGCAGGTAGTCGTGGTTCGGGAAGTACTGGGTCACCGAGTGCAGCACCACGGTGTCGAAGCTGCCGGCCTCGATGCCGGTGAGGTCGTCGGCCTCGCGCAGCAGCAACGTGACCGTGTCCCGGTCCACCCCCTCGGCGTCGAGCCGCTGTTCGAGCACCTTGAGGCCGGCGGCGGAGAAGTCCGTGCCGACGTACGCCTCGCAGTCCGGCGCCAGCGCCAGGGTCAGGTTGCCCGTGCCGCAGCCCAGCTCCAGCAGCCGGCGGGGACGCAGCTCCCGGATCCGCCGGACCGCCTGGTCGATCCACTCGCCCATCTCGACGTCGGTGAACGGCGCGCCCGTGTAACTGCTGGTCCAGATCGCCTGCTGGGCCTCCTCGGCGGGACCGGCCTCGGTGTACATCCGGTCGTAGAGCAGCCGCCAGTCCGACACCCGGGTGGTGGCTGGCGCCCCGCCCGGGTCTGACCCGGCCGGCGCCGGCCGGGACGAGTCGCCCCGGCCCCGGGGCACGACGGCCGCGACGATCCGCTGTTCGCCGCCGCCCGGCGCCTGGGCGAGCGCGGCCACCGCGGCGGCGACCCCGGGGTGCGCCCGCAGCGTCGCCTCGATCTCGCCCAGCTCGATCCGGAAGCCGCGGACCTTCACCTGGTGGTCGGCCCGGCCCAGGAACTCCAGCCGCCCGTCGTGGCTCCACCGGCCCCGGTCTCCGGTGCGGAACAGCCGCCCACCGGCCCCGTACGGGTCGGGGAGGAACCGCGCCGCCGTCAACGCCGGCTGGTCGAGGTAGCCACGGGCCAGGCCGGCCCCGCCGACGTACACCTCGCCGGCGAAGCGGGGCGGCACCGGCCGCATGGCCTCGTCCAGGACGTAGATCCGGGTGTTGCCGATGGGCCGCCCGACGCTGCCGACCCGCTCCGGGCCGGTGACCACGTCCAGGGTCACGTCGGCGGAGATCTCCGACGAGCCGTAGAGGTCGACCAGGACGCAGCCGGGCAGGGCCGCCAGCCACCGCGCGGCCAGGTCCGGGGTGAGCGCCTCCCCGCTGGAGTGGCAGTAGCGCAGCGCCGACAGGCGCTCGCCGGCGTCGGCGACGCCGTCCAGGATGGCCCGCAGCAACGACGGTACGGCCACCAGGCGGGTGACCCGGTGCCGGGCGAGCAGGTCGACCAGGCGGACCGGGTCGCGTCCGACGTCCTCGGGCACCACGACGACCGGAGCGCCGGCGAAGAGCGGGAGGAACATCTCGCCGCCGGAGTCGAAGAAGCTCAGCGAGGTCTTGTGGCTGCCCACCTCGTCCGGCCCCATCGGGAAGCGGTCCATGATCCACCGTTGCCGGTTGACGATGCCCCGGTGCAGGCCGAGTACGCCCTGCGGGGTGCCGGTGGACCCGGAGGTGTAGACGACGTAGGCCACGTCGTCGGGGTGGGCCGTCGACCACGGGTCGCGGTCGTCCTCGCCCGCGAGCGACTCCTCGGCCGGGTCGACCACCGCGACGTCCGGGAGGCCGCCGGCCGCGCCGGGGGTGGCGACGAGCAGCCGGGCCCCGGAGTCGGCGAGCATGAACCGCAGCCGGTCCACCGGGTACGACGGGTCGAGCGGCACGTAGGCGGCACCGGTCTTGAGGATCGCCAGCACGGCGGTGAGGCTGACCGTGGAGCGGGGCACCAGCAGGCCGACCCGGGTGCCCCGACCGGCGCCCAGCCGGATCAGCCGGTGCGCCAGCCGGTTCGCCGCCGCGTTGAGCTCGGCGTAGGTGAGCCGGGTGGTGTCGTCGATCGCGGCCGGCGCGTCCGGGGTCCGCCGGGCCTGCTCGGCCACGATCTCCGGCGCGCACCGGTCGGTGTCGTAGTCGGCCGTCGTGTCGTTCCACTCCGCCAGCACCTGCCGGCGCCGCTCGGCGCCGAGCAGCGACAGGGCACCGACCGGGGTCGCCGGCGCCGCGACGGCCGCGGACAGCAGCGCGGTCAGCGCCTCGGCCAGCACGCCCATGGTGTCGGCGTCGAACAGGTCGGTGCTGTAGTCGAAGGTGCCGAGCAGTTCGCCGCCGTGCTCGCCCAGGTAGAGCGAGAGGTCGTAGTAGGTGGCCCGTTGCCGCACCGGCCGGCTGCGCACCCGCAGCCCGGCCCAGTCCCCCAGCGCCCCCTCGTGGTTGAGCACCATCGGCGTGAGCCCGAGCCGGTCGGTGCCGCGCCCGTGCTGGTAGGCGAAGGCCGCGCTGAGCAGCGCGCCGCGGCTGGCGTCGGCGGCCTGCCCGAGCCCCTCGACGATCCGCCCGAACGGCACCTCGGCGCGGTCGGAGGCAGCCAGCACCGCGTCGTGGGCCGCCCGCGCGAGGGCACCGAACTCCGGGTCGGCGGACAGGTCCACCGGCACCGGCAGCGGGTTGACCAGGTAGCTGACCAGGTCGGCGAAGCGGCTGCGGACGCGGCCGGCGTGCACGAAGCCCAGCGGGAACGCCGCCTGGCCGGCGTAGCGCGACAACACCGCCGCGTAGCCGGCGAACAGCACCGCGGTGCGGCTGACCCCGTGCGAGGCGGCGAGCGCGTCGATCCCGGCGCACAGGTCGGCGTCGAGCCGGAAGGCGTGGGCGGCGCCCCGGAAGGTACGCACCGACGGGCGGGGCCGGTCGGTCGGCAGGTCCAGCGGCACGAGGTCGGCGGCCTGTGCCTGGCACGTCGCGGTCAGCTCCCGGCCGGCCGGAGTGTCCAGGAAGGAGCGCTGCCAGGCGACGAACTCGGCCGGGTGGGCGGTGGGTGCGGGCGGTGCCGCGTCGACCCCGGCGGCGTGCCGGCCGTATCCGGTCGCCAGGTCCTCGACCAGCACCGCCAGCGACCACACGTCCATCACGCTGTGGTGGGTGCACAGCAGCAGCGTGTGGCGGTCGGCCGCGTGCCGGAACAGCACGGCGCGCAGCAGGGGCGGGCCGCCGAAGCCGGCCCTGAGCTCCGCCTCGATCTCCTCGTCGAGCCGGCCCGCCGGCCAGCCCGCCGCGTCGCGCACCTCCAGCGTCACCTCGGCGTCGTCGGCCACCCGCTGGGTCACCTCGGCGCCGGAGTCGTCGTAGCGGGTGAGCAGGGCCGGGTGCCGGACGCCGAGGTCGCGGACGGCGCGGGCCAGCGCCGCGGCGTCCAGCTCGCCGTCGACGGTGACCGCGCGGCACAGGTTGAGGTTGGCCGGGTCCTCGGCGAGGGCGCCCTGGAACCAGATCGCGCGCTGGCCGTACGACAGCGGGTAGGGCCGGTCGGCGGCGGCCGGGGCGGCCGGCGGGTCGGCCGGCGCGGGCGCGGACGGCAGCGCGGCGGCCAGTTCGGCCACCGTGCTGTCGCCCAGCAGGTCGGTCAGGGCCGGGCGGACGCCCCACTCCCCCTCGATCAGGTGTTGCAGCTCCACGGCCCGCAGCGAGTCGAACCCGAGTTCCGGCAGGCAACGCTGCGGGTCGATCCGCTCCGGATCGACGTCGAGCAGCCCGCCGGCCAGGACGCGCAGCCGCTGCGCCTGCGCCGGCGCGGCGGCCGGGGCGTGGCGCGCCGCCGGGCGCAGGGGGTCGTCCGCGACGATCGTGGCGCTGCCCGCGGCGTACGCCCGCGCGCAGTCGCCGCGACGGGTCTTGCCGCTGGTGGTGACGGGAATGGTGCCGGGCGGTACGGCCAGCACCCGGTGCAGGTCCAGGCCGTGGACCGTCACCACGGCCCGGCGGGCCGCCTCGGCGATGGCCGGCGCCTCGTCCGACGCCCGGTCGGAGCGGGTCTCGTACCACAGGACCACGGCCTCGCCGACGCCGTGTCCGTCGTCGGCGACCTCCACGCCGAACGCCGCGATCCGCCCGCCGAGGCGGGGGCAGGCGGCGCGGACGGTCTGCTCGATGTCGTCCGGGTAGTGGTTCTGGCCGCGGACGACCACCGTCTCCTTGATCCGGCCGCGGACGTACAGGTGACCGTCCTGGCGGAAGCCGAGGTCGCCGGTGCGCAGGTAGGGGCCGTCGTCGGGGTCGCCGCCGAGGGTGGCGTGCAGGGTCCGCGCGGACTCCTCCGGCCGGTTCCAGTACCCGTCGACGACGCTGCCGCCACGGACCCAGATCTCGCCGGCGGTGCCGTCGGGGACGGGATGGCCGGTCGGGTCGACGATGCGGACCTCCGCCTCGGGCAGGATCTCGCAGCCGACCACCTCCGTGCCGGGACGGTGGGGTTCCGGGTCGGCCACCGTGGTCACGACGGGCCGCTGCGGCCGGGCCCGCCCGGCGACCAGCAGCGTCGCCTCGGCCAGCCCGTAGCAGGGCAGGAAGGCCCGCTCGTCGAAACCGTGCGGGGCGAACGCCTCGGCGAAGGCGCGCAGGGTCGCCGCGCGTACGGGCTCGGCGCCGTTGAAGGCCACCCGCCAGGAGCTGAGGTCCAGGGCGGCCCGGTCGGCCTCGGCGACCTTGCGTACGCACAGGTCGTAGGCGAAGTTGGGCCCGCCACTGATGGTGGCCCGGTACCGGCTGATCGCCTGGAGCCACCGCACCGGGGTGCGGATGAACGTCGCCGGGTCCATCAGCACCGTCGGCACCCCGAGGTAGACGGGGGTGAGCAGGGTGCCGATCAGGCCCATGTCGTGGTGCGGGGGCAGCCAGGAGGCCATCACCGTCGCGTCGTCGAAGCCGAAGGAGCGGCGGATGGCCCGCAGGTTCTCCAGCAGGTTCGCGTGGCTGACCATCACCCCCTTGGGGGTGCTGGTGGTGCCCGAGGTGTACTGGAGGAACGCCAGTCCGCCCTCGGCCACCGCCGGCTGCCAGCCGGCGGGCGCGGCGTCGAGGGACTCGAGCTCCAGGACCGGCAGCCGGCGACCGGGCATGAGCGTGGTGAGGTCCACCGCGCTCGTGACCGCGCGGGCGGCCAGCACCGCGCTGGCCTGCGCGTCGTCGAGGATCCGCGCGACGACCGGGGCGCTGGCCCGGTTGAGCCGGGCGGCCAGCGGGACCGGCACGGTGCCGGCGTAGAGGCAACCGAAGAAGCCGGCGAGGAAGTCGACGCCCGCCCCGACGAGCATCAGCACCCGGTCACCGGGGCGGCAGTGCCCGGCCAGGGCCGCGCCGACCCGGCGGGCCCGGGCGTCGAGCGTGGCGTAGTCCACCGTGTCGGCCGAGCCGTCCTCGGCCACCAGGTGCAGGGCGGGGCTGCCGGGCTGGACCCGCGCCTGGTGGGACAGGGCGGCGCCCAGGTTGACGACGTCCGTCGCCTCGTGGGCCAACGCGCCGGTGTGCTCGGTCATCAGGCTCTCCACTCGCTGCACAGGGGTCCGACCGGGGGTCACGGCTGCCCGGGCGCGAGCCGGGCGGCCAGCTCCGCGACCGTCGGCGCGTCGAAGATCACCGCCACCTCGACGTCCGCCCCCAGCTTCGCGCCGGCCATGGCCACGATCCGGGTGGCCGTGAGGGAGTCGCCACCGAGGTCGAAGAAGTCGTCGTGGATGCCGATGCCCTCGCGTCCGAGCACGTCGCACCAGATGTCCAGGAGCACCCGCTCGCGCTCGTCGCGCGGCCCGTCGGCCCCGGCGGCGGGCTCGTCCTGGCCGGGTGGTGGCAGCGCCGCGACGTCGAGCTTCCCGTGGTTGGTCAGCGGCAGCCGGGGCAGGCTGACGAAGGCGGCCGGCACCAGGTAGTCCGGCAGCCGCCGGCGCAGGTGGGCGCGCAGGTCCGCGGTGCCCGGCAGGTCGTCGCCGACGACGTAGCCGACCAGCCGGGCGTCCCTGCCGGGCGGGTCCCGGCGTACGACGACGGCGGCCTCGCGGACCGCCGGGTGGCGGCGCAGCGCGGACTCCACCTCGCCCGGCTCGATGCGGTAGCCGCGCAGGTTCAGCTGCCCGTCTCCCCGGCCGAGGAACTCCAGGACGCCGTCCGGCCCGAACCGGGCCAGGTCGCCGGTGCGGTAGACGCGGGCGCCGGGCCTGCCGGCGAACGGGTCGGGCAGGAACCGCTCCGCGGTCAGGGCGGAGTTGTCGAGGTAGCCCCGGGCCAGCCCGGCGCCGCCGACGTACACCTCCCCCGCCACGCCCGGCGGTACGGGCTGCATCGCCTCGTCGAGCACGTACACCCGGACGTTGGCCATCGGACGGCCGATCGGGACGAACGGCCGCTCGTCGGCGGGGTCGCACGGCCAGGCGGTGCAGGAGACCGACACCTCGGTCGGGCCGTACAGGTTGAACATGGTGACGTCGAGCCGGTCGAAGACCAGCCGTTGCGTCTCGGGGGTGAGTTCCTCCACGCCCGAGACGATCCGCCGCAGCGACTTCAGGTCCGCGGCGTCGGCGCTGAGCAGCACCTCGCGCAGGGCGGTCGGCGCGAAGTCGGCGTCGGTCACGCCGTGCTGGGCGATGATCCCCGCCAGCCGGCGCGGGTCGAAGGTCGCCGTCTCGGGCATCAGCACGCTGGCCGCGCCGTTGAACAGGGCCCGGAACAGCTCGTCCAGCGAGACGTCGAAGGTGCAGGCCGCCTTGCGCAGCACCCGGTCGTCCGGGCCGAGCGGGAAGTTGCGCTGGGCCCACAGCATCCGGTTGGTGAAGCCACGGTGGGTGACCTGCACGCCCTTGGGCTGCCCGGTGGAGCCGGAGGTGAACAGCGTGTAGGCGAGGTTGTCCGGGTGCAGCGGCACGGCGGGGTCGGTGGCGGGGCACGTGCCGGTCAGCGACGACTCCCCGTCCAGGTCGATGATCCGCCGGCCGGGGCTCCACACCTCGTCGCACAGGTCCCCGGCGGAGATCGCGACCGCCGGGCGGACCTGCCCGAGCAGCGCGTCCCGGCGGGCCTGCGGGTCGCGCGGGTTGACCGGCAGGTGGTAGCCGCCGGCCTTGAGCACCGCCAGGATCGCCACCACCTCGGCGGTGCAGCGCGGCAGGCACACCGCCACCGGGTCCTCCACGCCGACACCGAGGTCGCGCAGGTGGTGCGCCAGGCGGTTGGCCCGTTCGTCGAGTTCGCGGTACGTCGTGCGGACGTTGCCCTCGACGACCGCGACCGCGTCCGGGGTGCGCCGCGCCTGCGCCTCGACGAGGCGGTGGACGAGCGCCTCGGGGCCGAGGTCGGCGGCGGTGTCGTTCCACTCGTGCAGGATCCGGTGGCGCTGCGCGTCGTCGAGCAGCGGCAGCCGCCACACGCTCGTGTCGGGTTCCCGCGCCGCCGCGACCAGCAGCAGCTCGAACTGCCGCGCCAGGGCGCGCATCGCCTCGGCGGTGAACAGGCTTGTGTCGTACTCGAACTCACCGACCAGTCCGTCGACCGTCTCGGTGATCTTCACCGTCAGGTCCATCCGGGACCGGCCGGTCTCCATCTGGTGCACGTCGACCCGCAGCTCGGGCAGATCGAGCCCGCCGGCCGGCACGTTCTGCAGCACGAAGGCGACCTGCGCGAGAGGCTGGTGGCTACGGCTGCGTTCCGGCTGCAACGCGGCGACGAGACGTTCGAACGGCACGTCGCGGTGCCGGAACGCGTCCAGGGAGGCCGCCTTGACCCGGGCCACCAGCTCGGCGAACGTCGGTTCGCCGGAGAGATCGGCCCGCACCACGATCATGTTCAGGAAGCAGCCGATCAGGTGTTCCAGCTCGTGCTGGTCGCGCGTGGCGATGGGGCTGGCGACGACCATGTCCCGCTGTCCGCTGTGCCGGGCCAGCAGGGCGGTGAAGGCGGCGAGCAGGGTCATGTAGGTGGTGGCGCCCTGGCGCTGCCCGAGGGCGCGGATCCGGTCCGCGTCGGCCGAGCCGAGCCGGAACCACTCGGACGCGCCGACGAACTGCTGGACCGCCGGCCGCGGGCCCCGGGTGGGCAGGGTGAGCAGGGGCGGCACGCCGGCCAGTTCGGCGACCCGCTCGCGCAGGTGCGCCGCCATCCGCTCCTCGCCGACGGCGGTGCGCTGCCAGGCCGCGTAGTCGGCGTACTGGATCGGCAGCTCGGGCAGGTCCGGCGTCGCGCCGGAGGCGAAGGCGGCGTACGTGGCGGCCAGCTCACGGCAGAAGATGGTGAACGACCACAGGTCGCAGACGAGGTGGTGCACGGTGACCCCGAGCACGTGCACGTCCGGGGCGATCCGGTAGAGCACCGCCCGCATGCTCTGGCCCGCGGCCAGGTCGAGCGGAACCCGCATCTCCCGCTCGACGGCGGCCCGCAGGACCGGGTCGTCGGGGCGCGCGGTGGCGCCGGGCAGGTCGACCACGTCGATGCTCAGCGGGGCGGGCGGCGTGACGGCCTGCACGACCTGCTCGCCGAGCTGGCGGAAGGCGGTACGGAGGATCTCGTGCCGGCGGACGACCTCCTCGATGCTGCGGCGCAGCGCGACCTGGTCCAGCGCGCCGGTCAGGATCAGCAGCGTGGCGTCGTTGTGGTGGACTGCGTCGTCCTCCAGGCGCTCGATGAACCACAGCCGCTCCTGGGCGAACGACAGCGGTGCCTCGGGGGCGGCCAGGCGGGGAATGGCGCCGGCGACGGGTGCCGGATCGGAGCGGCCGGCGCGCAGCCGCTCGTCGAGCAGGGCCCGCGCCGAACTGGACAGCCGCGCCACGCGTTGCGTGACGTCACTCGCGACCGGATGTTCCTGCCGTCCCACTGGTCCTCCGTTGTCCGTCGGTGATCCGGTCCGCGGGCCGGGATCACCGCCGGGCGCGGGCACGCCCCACCGATGCGGGTGCCGATGATCGATCTGTACCAGGCGACTGAGCGTGTAGTCAGCGAACGACGCCGTTATAGGGGTTTGACCTCACAATTCACGACATCTGTTCAGAGTCCTAGGGGTTGGGCAACCCGTTTCCCTGCCACATGATGGGCACGCTCGTGACACCGCCGGTGCGCCGGCACGCGACCCGTTCGACCGGCCGACCGGAGGTGATGCCAGGTGCGCGACGACCTCCGGATCCTGGCCGACCGGTCGTACCGGATGCTGTTCCTGGCCCGCACGCTGTCGCTGCTGGGCAGCGCCGTGATCCCGGTGGCGCTGGCCTTCGCCGTCCTCGACGCGCCGGGCGGCTCCGCCACCAACCTCGGTCTGGTGCTCGCCGCCCGGTCGCTGGCACAGGTCGCGCTGCTGCTGTTCGGCGGTGTCCTCGCCGACCGGATGAACCGCTTCCGCCTGATGGTGGGCTCCGACCTGCTGGCCTTCGCCGCGCAGGCGGTCCTGACCGTGGTGTTCGTCAGCGGCCGGCCCTCACTGCCGGTCGTCATCGCGTTGTCCGCCGTCAACGGCGCCGCCGCCGCGCTCTTCCTGCCGGCCTCCCGCGGCGTGGTGCCGCAGGTGGTGGCCCGGGAGCAGCTCCAGTCGGCCAACGCGCTGCTGCGGCTGTCCCGCAACAGCACCACCATCGGCGGCGCGGCCCTGGCCGGCGTGCTGGTGGCCGCCCTCGGCGCCGGCTGGGCGCTGGCGGTACCCGCGGCCACCTTCCTCGGCTCGGCGCTGCTGCTGGCCGGCGTCCGGGTGTCCCACCCCGGCCGGGCCGTCACCGGCTCCATGCTCGCCGACCTGCGGGAGGGCTGGCGGGAGTTCAGCTCCCGGTCCTGGGTCTGGCTGGTGGTCGTGCAGTTCGCGTTCGTCAACGGATGCTTCTCGGCGATCTACGTGCTCGGCCCGCTGACCGCCAAGGAGCAGCTGGGCGGCGTCACCGCCTGGTCGGTGATCGTCACCGCGCAGGCCGTGGGGCTGGTCGGCGGCAGCCTCGTGGCGATGCGGATCCGCCCCCGCCGGCCGATGCGGGTGGCGGTGCTGGCCACCTTCGGTTTCCTCCCGCCGTTCGCGCTGATCGCGGCCGGCGCGCCGGTCTGGCTGATCGCGGCCTCGATGCTGGTCAACGGCGTCTGCGTCGACATCTTCGAGGTGCTGTGGGACACCGCCCTGCAGAACCACGTGCCCAACGAGGCGCTGTCGCGAATCAGCTCGTACGACGCCATGGGCTCGTTCGTGCTCGGCCCGCTCTGCCTGGCCGTCGTCGGCCCGGTCGCCGAGCGGATCGGCGTCGCCCAGACGCTGGTCATCGCGGGCGGGGTGCTCGGTCTGGTGAGCGTCGCGACCTTCTCCGCGCGGTCCGTGCGTCAGCTGCCCGCAAGAGTCCCCGCCGCACAACCCACCACGGTGTGAACCCGGCGACCTCGCCGGCCACGGATCAGGGTGGAGATCGGAGCAGGATGGAGCACCGGATAAGTCGGCAGATGACCGACGCGACCGACGCGTACGGACGGCGCTTGGGGGCCTACCTCGAGCAGTCCTCCTACTCGCGGCTGCGCGGCGGCCCGGGCGTGATCGACCTCGCCTTCGGCGATCCGCACGAGTTTCCCGCCCCGGCCCTGGTCGAGGTCCTGCAGCGGCACCTGAGCCCGCAGCACACCGACTGGTTCGCCTACACCCGCGACCACCCCCCGGCCCAGGAGTCGGTGGCGGCCACCCTGAGCCGGGAACTCGCGCTGCCGTTCACCGCCGACGACGTCGCCCTGACCAACGGGGCGTTCGCGGGGCTGACCATCTGCCTGCGCAGCGTCTGCGACCCGGGCGACGAGGTGATCTACCTCGACCCCGCCTGGTTCTACTACGAGCCGATCATCGCCTCGGTCGGTGCGGTCCCCCGGCCGGTGGCGTTGACCCCCGGCTCCTGGCGACTCGACGCGGAACTCGTCGCGGCGGCGATCACGCCCCGGACCAGTGCCGTCATCGTCAACAGCCCCAACAACCCGACCGGCGCCGTCTACACCGACGAGGAGTTCGCCGCCCTCGCCGAGGTGCTGCGGGAAGCCTCCGCCCGCAACGGCCGGCCGATCTACCTGCTCTCCGACGAGGCGTACCGGCGCATCGTGTTCGACGGGCGGACGTGCCCCAGCCCGGCGACGCACTACCCGTTCACGTTCCTGGTGCACACCTACACCAAGACGCTGCTGCTGCCCGGGGAGCGCGTCGGCTACGTCGCGATCCCGCCGACCGTGCCCGACCCGGCGGTGCTCCGCCGGGCCCTGACCGTGGCCCGCCTGACCACCGGCTGGGCGTTCCCCAACAACTCGCTGCTGTTCGCCCTGCCAGAGCTGGAACAGCACGCGCTGCAGGTCAAGCCGATCGAGCAGCGCCGTGACCTGCTGGTCGACGCCCTGCGCGAGGCCGGGTACGAGGTCCAGCCGAGCGAGGGAACGTTCTACCTGCTGGCCCGGGTGCCGGACGCGGACGACTGGGCACACGCGGCCCTGCTCGAGGAGCGCGGCCTCCTGGTGCTGCCGGCCTCGGTCATGGGCGCGCCGGGCTACCTGCGGCTCTCCCTCACCGTCACCGACGACATGCTGGAGGAGACCGTCGGCCGGCTGCGGTCGGCACACCCCTCGGACCGGGAGCACGCCAGTGTCCAGCGGTGACCTCCGCGAGGCCGACGCGGCCGTGACGCACACCGGGGTGCCGGACGCACCGGCCCCGAGCCGCCGGGACGGGATGCCGGCCGGCGGCGTCTCCACCGAGAAGGAACGGCCCGACGTCGAGACCACCATGGCCCGCGCCCGTCGGGCCCAGGCGGAGGTCGAGTTCTGGCCGCAGGACCGCGTCGACGACCTGGTCGCGGCCCTCGGCTGGGCGGCCTACCAGGAGGACACCGCCCGGTCGCTGGCCGACCTCGCGTACCGGGAGACCGGCCTCGGCGACCCGGAGCACCTGTTCACGCTCTACCGGCGCCGGGTCCTCGGCACGCTGCGCGACCTGCACGGGGTCGTCACCAGCGGGATCATCGAGGAGCTGCCGGAGCGGGGCCTGCGCAAGCTGGCCAAGCCGATCGGGGTGATCGCCGTGGCCAGCCCCGCCACCGCACCCTGCTCCGGGGTGGTCGGCAACGCCCTGCCGATGCTCAAGACCCGCAACGCGGTGGTCATCACCCCCAACCCCCGGGCCCGGCACTCCGCGGCCCGCACCGTCGAGCTGCTGCGTCGGGCCCTGGAGACGGTCGGCGCCCCGGCGGACCTCGTCCAGTGCCTGCCGGTCACCGACCGACAGACCACCGAGGCCCTGATGGCCGCCGCCGACCTGGTCATCGCCGCCGGCGGGCCCGGCACGGTGCGCCGGGCGTACCGCAGCGGCACGCCGGCGATCAGCGCGGGCGTCGGCAACCCGGCGGTGATCGTGGACGCCTCGGCGGACGTGACCGCCGCGGCGGAGCTGATCGTGCTCGGCGGCAGCTTCAACAACGGCACCTCCTGCTCGTCGGAGAGCAACGTGCTGGTGGACGCCGGGATCGCCGCCGCCTTCCGCGACCAACTGGCCCGGCAGGGCGCCCACCTGTGCGACCCGGCCGAGACGGCACGGCTGCGTACGCTGCTCTGGCCGGACGGACGGCTGCTCAACCGCGACGCGGTCGGTCGACCCGCCGCGGCGCTCGCCGCCGCCGCCGGGATCGACCTGGCCGAGCCGACCAAGACTGCCGCCCTGGTGGCCCAGCTGCCGCCGCTGGCGCCCGGCGGTGTCCCGGCGCTCGACGACCCAATGCTCGGCGAGAAGCTGGCGCCGGTCTTCACCGTGTCGACGTTCACCGCCTTCGACGACGCGCTCGTCGCGGTGGAGGCGCTGCTGGGCCGGATCGGGCAGGGCCACAGCTGCGGCATCCACACCGAGCGGCCCGACCGGGTGGTCAGGCTGGCCGAGCGGGCCCGCGCCGGACGGGTCATGGTCAACCAGTCGACCGCCGTGGGCAACAGCGGCAGCTTCGACAACGGGATGCCGTTCACCCAGGTCATCGCCAGTGGCAGCTGGGGCGGTTGCTCCCGGTCGGAGAACGTGACCTGGCGCGACTTCCTCAACTACACCTACGTCTCACATCCCCTGCCGGCCAGCCTGCCGGACGAGGAGACCCTCTTCGGCGCCCACTGGCGGCGTCTTCCCTGACGGAGACCACTCACATGGACATCAGCCCTCCCGAGGCACCACCGCGCGACCTCACCCAGGCCGAGATCGACGCCTTCCACACCGACGGCGTGGTCCGGCTCTCCGGCATGATCGACGACAAGTGGCTCGGCCGGATCGCCGAAGGCGTGGAGTACCTGCTCGCCAACCCGACCGTGCTGGCGCAGGCGACCGCGTTGCTGGGCGGCGGCGGCTTCGCCGGGGACGCCTTCATGTGGAAGACCCACGACGGCTTCCGCGACTTCATGTTCTTCTCCCCCGCGGCGCGCATCGCCCAGCAGCTGTTCGGCTCCACCGCGATCACGGCCTTCTACGACCAGATCTTCGCCAAGCCGGCCGGGTCGGGTGCCCCGACGCCGTTCCACGAGGACGTCAGCTCCTGGCCGATCGCGGGCGACCAGGTGTGCGCAATGTGGATCCCCCTCGACCCGTGCACTCCCGACACCGCCGCGCTCCAGGTGGTGCGCGGATCGCACCGCTGGGGCCGGCGCTACGTGCCGATCACCCCGGGGGCCACCCACCTGGGCCGGCGCGAGGAACTCGAGGCGGTGCCGGACGTGTCCGACCAGGAGATCCTCAGTTGGGACCTCACGCCCGGCGACATCGTGCTGTTCCACCCGGCCGCGTTGCACGGCGCCACCGGCACCGGCCCCGAGCGGCAGCGTCGGGCGTTCGTCTCCCGGTGGGTGGGCGACGGCGTCACCTTCCAGCCGCAGCACGCCGTCCTGCCGTTGCTGTGGGAACACGGCCTGCGGCCCGGTGATCCCATCGGGGGTCCGCTGTTCCCGAGGGTGCTGCCGACGCCGGTGCCGACGGAGACCGGCGCCCGCTTCGACGGCCCGCAGCAGCCCCACGCCGAGCGGGCCGAGGAGTTCCTCTCCATCCTGAGGATGCTGTAGGTGTTCGGAGAACTCACCGCCACGACCGCCGCCGGCCGGGAGCTGGTCTCCCTCGCCGAGGGCCACGTCGGCACCCTCGCCGAACGGGCCGGCCGGCACGACCGGGACAACACGTTCGTCGCCGACAACTTCGCCGACCTGCGTGACAGCGGGGTGCTCTCCGCGTGCGCCCCGACCCGGCACGGCGGGCTGGGGGTCCGCTCCCTGCACGACGTGCTGGTGGCCGTCTCCCGGCTGGCCCGGGGCTGTGGGTCGACGGCCATCTGCGCGAACATGCACATGGCCTCGGTGTGGGGGCAGGTCCGCCGGTGGGAGCGGGCCGAGGCGGACGGCGACCGGGTCAGGGCGACGCAGCTCGACGCGATTCTGGAGGCGTTGGGCGGCTCCGACCTGATCATGGCCGGGGCGTCCACCGAACCGGGCGCGACGTGGAACGGCGCGCTCACCGAGGCCGTCCGCAAGGGCGACGAGTACGTCATCACCGGGCGCAAGACGTTCGTCACCAACTCGGCCGTCGCGGACTCGTTCAACGTCGCGGTCCGGGTCGCCGATCCCGACGGCGGGTGGCGGCACGCCGAGGCCGTCGTCCTGGCCGGCACCCCCGGGCTGACCGTGCTGGGCGACTGGGACGCGTTGGGCATGCGGGGCTCCGGCAGCCACGGGCTCCTGCTGGAGGACTGTGTCGTCCCCGCCGACCGGGTCACGGTCGGCGAGCCGTTCGGCCCGCCGACGTCGGAGGACCTGGCGCGTTCCTGCGCGATCAACTTCCCCCTGTTGGGCGCCTCACTGGGGATCGCCGAGGCGGCCTTCCAGATCGCGGTGGAACACGCCACGAGGATTCCCCGGCAGCCCGGGCGGGCAGCGCCGGCACACCACCCGTCCGTGCAGCGGGAGATCGCCGTCATGGAGCTCGACCTCGCGGCCACCCGGGGGGTGCTGGAGCGCTCCGGACGCCTGGTGGACGCCCTGTTCGCCGCAGACCCGGCGGAGCAGTCGGAGGCCGCCGTCCGCGACGTCGTACGGGGGTGGCAGACCGCGAAGCTGCTGGCGAACCGTACGGCGGTGAGCACTGTCGACCGGGCCATGACGATCTGCGGCGGGGCGTCCTTCAGCACCCGGCACCCCCTGTCCCGGCTCTACCGCGACGCCCGTGCGGGCGGCTTCATGCAGCCCTTCGGCTCGCTGGACGGCTACCCGTTCATCGGGCGGGTCGCGCTCGGACTCGACCCGCACGCCGACTGAAGCCGGCGGCTGCTGCGCGCTGGCCACACCGGCGGCACGTGTCCGGCGTCGGTGGCCACCCAGGTAGGCCACGCCGTCGGGCGGCGCAGCTCGGCTACCGTCGCGCGCCGGGCCGACCAGGTGCCGGCAACGCGCGCACGTCCAGCTTCCCGCTCGGCGTCCGGGGCAGCTCGTCGAGGCACACCACGGCGCCGGGCAGCAGGTAGTCGGGCAGCGTCTCGCGGAGCTGCTCGCGCAGCTCACGGGCCGTCGGCCCGGGCGGCTCGCTCGGCACGACGTACGCGACCAGGCGCGGGACGGAGCCGGTCCCGCCGACCGGCACCACCGCCGCCCGGCGCACCCCGGCGCACCGGCGTACCGCCTGTTCCACCTCGCCCAGCTCGACGCGGTGGCCTCGGATCTTGACCTGGCCGTCCCGGCGGCCGTGGAACTCCACCAGTCCGTCGGGGTGGCGGGTCACCAGGTCACCGGTGCGGTAGCACCGGCCGTCGAGATGGCCGGTGGGGAACATCTCGCCGGTCAGTCCGGCGTCGCCGCGGTAGCCGAGGGCGAGCCCCGCGCCGAAGATCAGCAGCTCCCCCTCGACGCCCGCGGCGACCGGGCGGAGGTCGGCGTCGACGACGGCGGCCCGCGCGTTGTCGATCGGACGGCCGATCGGCACGGTGGCGGTGCCCGGGCGCGCCGCCGGGTCGGTCGGCACCTCGAAGGTGAGCGCGCCGACGGTCGTCTCGGTCGGGCCGTAGTGGTTGACCATCCGCACGTCCGACAGCTCGCGGACCTGGTCCACCAGCTCCCAGCGGCACACCTCGCCGCCGACGATCAGCAGGCGGCGGGGCAGCACCCGCTCCGCCGCCTCGTCGAGCAGCGCCGCCAGGTGCGACGGGGTGATCTTCAGGACGTCGACGCGGTGCTCGTCCTGGTAGTCGGCGAAGTCGTCGGGATCCGTCGCGGTCCCGGTGGGCACCAGGTGGACCGCGTCTCCCTCGGTGAGCGCCGGGAAGACCGCGGTGTGCCCGAGGTCCGTCGCGAGGCTGGTCACCGACGCGAAGCGAAGCTGTCCGCCGTCGGCCCGTTCCGGTTCGACCAGCCGGGCGACGAAGGCCGCGTAGTTGGCCAGGGCCGCGTGGGGGATCTCGACGACCTTGGGTACGCCGGTGGAACCGGACGTGAACACGGTGTAGGCGAGCTGGTCCCCCGCCACCGGCAACGGACCGCGCGGCGCCCCGGCGCTCTCCGCCGCCGCCCCCGCGTCGATCCAGCCGGCCAGGTCGACGGCGAGCACCACCTGCCCGGACACCGGTGGGTCGTCGCGATCCGTCACCACGACGGCGGCCCCGCAGCCGCGCAGCTGGCTCTCGACGCGGGCCCGGGGCTGGTTGGCGTCCACGCAGGCGTAGCCGGCCCCGGCGTGCAGCGCGGCCAGACACGCCACCAGCTGGGCGGCGCCCCGGTGGGCCAGGACGGCCACCGGGGCGCCTGCCGCACCGTGGTGCCGCAGCACGTCGGCGAGACCCGCGACGGCGTGGCGAAGCTCGGTGTAGCTCAGCGTCGCGTCCGCGCCGACGACGGCCGTACGGTGACCGTGCCGTCCCGCGGCCGCCCAGATCAGCGCGGGCACCGCCCGGTCGGGGTCCCATCCGGCCGGCGGCCCGGACACCTCGGGATCGGCAGACATTGCAGGTCCCTTCGGGTTCGACGGCGGCGGGCCGACGGGCGGCGGGCCGACCGTGGGGTCGCGCGGCACGGGCTTCGGTGGCAGCGATCGTGACACGGGGGTCGCACCGCGACAACACCTCATTCGTGCCGCGAACCCCTATCGTCGCGACCGCTCGACGGGCGACGGCACTCCCCTGTGGTCAGACCGCCACCATGCAGTTGTCGGCGCCGCTGTCGCGCCCCCGGGCGCTGACGATCCCGGCGGAGCCGTCACCGTAGTAGCGACAGAACAGGCCCGCCGCGCGCCCGCCGAACAGCAACGGCCCGATCACCGGGGCGACCTCGACGTCGTGGGGTTCGTCGGCGCCGTCGGCGACGAGCGCGACCCGGCACGTGCGTGGCGCCACGAAGTCCTGCACCACGCTGGTGCCGTCGGCGGCGGCCTCGGCGACCGCGGACTCCCACGTCGCCTGGTCGACCTCGCCGCCGATGACCACCTGCTTACCGCTCTCGCCCAGGCCCGCCTTGAGCACCAGCAGGTCCCGGTTCGCCAGGACGAACGGGAGCAGCTCGACCTCGCGGCCCTCGCGCCCCGTCCTGCGGTCCGAGAGGATCCGCGTCCACGGCACGTACCGGTCGACGAGGCTGCGCTCGGCCGCGCTCATCCACGGCCGGCCCTCCGACAGCAGGCCCATGGTCAGCTTGCTGTGCATGAAGGTCGACGTCTGGGTGCCCACGAGCAGGCAGCCGTTGTCCAGCGCGTCCTGCACGTAGGTGGTGTCGAGACCGGCGTCGAGCCAGTCCGGGATGGTGAAGTTGCGCAGCCCGATCGGGTAGCGCAGGTGGGGCGGGCAGTCCCACGCCTCCGGCAGCTCCTCGGGCTCGAAGAAGCGGGCGGTGAGGCCGTGGTTGTTGAGGTAGTCGGCCTCCAGCTGGAAGTAGCGGCTCTGCACGCCGTAGACCCGGGCGCTGCCGACGATGGCCACCCTGGGCGCCAGGCCCAGCTCGGCGCAGAGCGACCGGTACATCTCGGCGCGCACGGCGAACGGGTCCGGGGAGCTGAACGGGGTCCTGCCCTCGGCGTCGGCGTGGAGCTTGCGCCACACCTCGAGGCGGCAGTGCGTCTCCACCACGCCGCCGAGCGCGCCGCTGACGTTGAACTCCAGGAACTGCGGCCCGTCCGGCCCGATGACGACGTCCGGCCGCACGACGCAGTCCGGATAGCGCTCCTCGACGAACGGGTCCCGCACGAACAGCTGGTCCTCGCTCTGCGGCATGCGGTAGGCCGCCAGCCGGCCCTGCGTGGTGGGGGCCGTTTCGAGGGCGGTGCGGCGGAGCAGGTCGACCAGCGCGGCGGCCGCCCGGAAGATCTCGGCGTAGGACGCGCGCGGGATTGCGATCGGCGCCGCGGGCAGCAGCCGCTGGTAGGGCCAGCCCGTGTCCCGCAGCTCGTGGCGGAGCATCCCGCGGATCGTCTCGGCAGGCGCGGCCGGCGCCAGGCGGTGTGTGCCGAACCACGGATGCCCGGCCGGCCCCGCACTGCCGACATGCTCGCGCACGGTCATCTGACGCTCCCCGGAGTTGCACGTCGGGCCGGCCGCCGGAGCGTGCTCGCGCGGGCCGGTGTCTCCGAAACGATGATCGACATAGACTAACATTCACGTTCGACAAGGACCGCGCCGGCTCGTCCACACGCGAAACGGGAGAACTGCCGATGACCTTGCGTCACGTCCAGGGCAACGAGTACCGCGAAGAGCACGGCGGGGACTACGAGGACTTCGAGCCCGGCATGGTGATCCGGCACTGGCCGGGCCGCACCATCTCCGAGACCGACAACACCTGGCTGACCCTGCTCACCATGAACCAGCACCCGCTGCACTTCGACGAGCACTACGGCGCGGGCAGCGAGTACGGGCGGGTGCTGGTCAACAGCGGGATCACCCTGTGCCTGATCGGCGGCATGACCGTGCAGGCCCTGTCGGCGCGGGCCGTGGCGAACCTCGGCTGGGACAAGGTCCGCCTGCGGGAGCCGGTCTTCGTCGGGGACACGCTGTACGCCACCAGCCGCATCCTCGACAAGCGCCTGAGCCGGTCCCGGCCCGGCCAGGGCATCGTCACGGTGGAGACGACGGGCACGAAGTCCACCGGCGAGACGGTCATCGTCTTCGAGCGTTCCTTCATGGTCCGCTGCCGGGAGAGCTCCTCCTGACCTACGCCCCGGGCGCCGCCCCCTCGTGCAGCGCCACCGCGGCGGCGGTGTCCTCGATGGCCATCCCGACCGTACGCAGGACCGACGTCCGCCCGCCGACGCGCACCGCGCCGGTGACCAGCGCGCCCAGTTCGCACAGGTCGTCCACGCCGATCAGGCCGGCGGCCAGGGCGGCGCGCACCTCGCCGGCGCCCTCCAGCGCCGCGGTCCGGTCCTCGACGACCGCCACGGCGTCGGCCAGCAGGGCGGGGTCGAGCTCGATCGCGTCGGGGTGGGTGCCGCCGATGACGTTGACGTGGGCGCCGGGCGCCACCCAGTCCGCCTCCACCAGCGGCGTGTTGTCGCTGGTGGAGGTCGCCGTGCAGATGATCGCGGCGTCGGCGACGGCGGCCTTGGCGCTGTCGCAGACGCTCGCGTGCACCGGGTGGGGCACGACGTCGCCCACCCAGTCGGCGAACTGCTCCGCCCGGTCGCGGGTGCGCGAGAACACCCGGACGGTACGGATCCGGCGCACCGCCGCCACCGCGCGCACCAGCGACCGCGCCTGCACCCCCGCCCCGATGACCGCGAGGTCCTCGGCGTCCTCGGCGGCGCACCAGCGGGTCGCCAGGGCGGCGACCGCACCGGTGCGGACGGCGGTCAGCTCCGCGCCGTCGAGCAGGGCCGTGATCTGCCCGGTGGTCAGGTCCGTCAGCGCGACGATCCCGTGGATCAGCGGCAGCCCGCGCCCCGGGTTGTCGGGGGTGAGCGTGGTGATCTTGACACTGCCCACCCCACGCCGCTCCCAGACCGCGGGGCTGACCAGCAGGACCCGCTGGGGGCCGTGTTCGATGACGGTGCGCGCCGGGGAGTCGGTCCGGCCGGCGGCCAGGTCCGCGAACATCTCGCCCAGCGCGTCGATCACCCGCACCAGCTGGGGCGTACCCGCCATCTGCGCGGCGCCGACCGTCACCGGCCCGGTCATCCGGCAGCTCCCTCGGTGCCGAACCGGACGGCCCAGGCGTCCTCGCGGGACACCGTGGCGCGGGCCATCCGGGCGAACGGCGGGCCGACCATGTTGCCGTCCAGCACCGCGATCCCGCCGTTGGCCGCCCGTACGGCCTCGGCCACCCGGCGTGCCAGGCGCAGGTCGTCCGCCTGGGGGCGCAGCACCCGGTTGATCTCGTCGAGCTCGCCCGGGTGCACCGTCGCCTTGCCGTGGAAGCCGAGCGCCCGCACCCGGGCGGTCTCCTGCGCTAGGACGGCCGGCTCGGCGAGCCGGAAGTTGGCGGTGTCGATGCAGGCCGTGCCGTGCCGCGCGCAGGCCAGCGCCATCGCCTGCCGGGCGGCGAGCATGGCCTCCCAGGTGATCTCGACCCCGAGCGTCGCGGCCAGGTCGGCCGAGCCGAGGACCAGCCCGTCACTGGCCGCGGCGATCGCGTCGATCCCCGCGACCGCCTCCACGGTCTCCACCGTCACGTAGATCTCCGGATGCGCGTCCGCGGAGGCCAGGATCCGCCGCAGCAGGGCCACCTCGGCCGCCGAGGTCACCATCGTCATCATGACGATCCCGGGCCGCACCGAGCCCTCCGTGAGCGCCACCAGGTCCTGCACCGCCGCGACGCTGCCCAGCTCGTTGATGCGTACCGCGACGTTCTCCGGGCGTGGCGCCTTCTCCAGGGCGGACCGGCACACGGTGCGCGCGGCCGGCTTCTCGGCCGCCGGCACGGAGTCCTCCAGGTCGATCAGGTGGACGTCCGCGTCGTAGGACCACGCCTTCACGACCCGGTCCAGCGACAGCGCCGGGGTGTAGAGGATGCTGCGCGGGATCGCCCGCGCGGCGCCGGTCACCGGTTCACCGGCTCGGGTCGCGCGGCCGGGCGGGCGCCCGCCTCGACGAGCACGGAGCACAGCCGGGTGATCTGTTCCTCGGTCTGGCCCGCGCGCAGCATGACCCGCAGGCCGGCGGTGCCGCGCGCGACGATCGGGAAGAACACCGGCGAGGTGTAGAACCCGGCCGCGAAGACCCGCTGGGCCGCCTCGACGACGGTCTCGTCGCTCATCGGCACCACCCGGATCGGGTACGTGCTGCCGGACTGTTCGGTGGCGAGCAGCGAGTCGAACAGCGCGATGTTGGACCGCAGCCGCCCCTGCAACCGGGTGAGTTCCTCGGTGCGGTGGATCTCGGCCGAGGCGAGCGCGGCGCCCACCGCGGCGGCGTTCATCTTCTGCGAGTAGCCCAGGGGCCCGGCGAAGCGCTCGATGATCCGCCGCGTCTCCTTGGGGAAGCCGTCGAGCAGGATCGCCGTACCGCCCGCCCCGAAGCCCTTGCTCAGGGTCGCGACGGTGATGGTCCGGTCGTCCCGCACCGGGCAGTGCGAGCGGACGTAGCCGATGCCGCGCTCGCCGTACGCCGACAGCGAGTGCGAGTCGTCGTAGAAGACCAGCATGTTGTACTTGTCCTGCAACACGGCCAGTTCCTCGACGGGCGCGTAGCCGCCGAGGCTGTCCGAGCCGTCCACGACATAGCAGACACGCTCGTAGGTGCGGCACATGTCCTCGAGGTAGTCGAGGTCGTGGTGGCGACAGGTGACGACCTCGGTCTCGTCGGCACAGTTCGGCTTGGCGTTGGCCATCGACACGTGGGCGTTCTTGTCGAAGACCATCAGCGGGCGGGTGCCGTTGCCGAGGTGCCCCGACGCGATCAGCGGCAGCAGGCCGGTGCTGGCCGCCGCCGTGGAGATCGCGCTGATCACCATGGCGTCGAACAGCTCGCCCAGCGACTCCTCCAGCTCCAGCAGCACCGACGTCTGCACGCGGGTACGCGGGATGCAGTGGTCCAGCACACCGAATCGGCGCAGCGCGTCGACGGCCCCGTCGATCACCTTGGGGTGGGTGTCCAGGTCCAGGTAGGAGCAGACGGTGAAGTTGACGAACTCGTGGCCGTCGGCCATCCGGAACACGCCGTCGGAGAGGTCGCCGACGATGCCGGCGACCCCGTGCTCCTCGGAGAGGTTCCAGAAGGTGTTCCCCACACCGATGAGCTTGTCGTTGTTGCGGTAGCGGTGGGTGGGGGTGATGGTCTTGCGCTCGCTCATCAGGAGTTCACCTCGGTGGGCTTGTAGCTGTAGACACCCTTGACCCGCCGGTAGGCGTACGTGTACAGCGCGACGCCGAGCGCGTGCGGCCTACGGAGGATCTTCTTCGACTTCAGCCAGAAATTGACGTTGATATTCATCTCGTCCAGCGACTCGGCCTGGTGCCACCAGCCGAGCGGCAGGTAGAGCATGTGGCCCGGTTCGAGGACGAAGTCACGGCGCTGGGCGAGCTTGGGCGCCAGCCTCGGGTAGCGCGCCAGGTCCACGTTGTCCAGGTCGAAGACCTGGGACTTGTCCCCGAACCCGCGCAGCACCGAGCGCGGGTAGTACTCGCGGGAACCGGGCGGGGCGATGATGAACCGCTTGCGGCCCTCCAGCGCGATGTTGAAGTTCTCGAACTCGTCGAAGTGGTTCTTGGTGAACACACCGCGGTGGCTGATCCACAGGTTCGCCGCGTACAGCGTGTCGCCGTAGCCGAAGAACTTGTCCGCGTCGAAGCCGATGACGGCGTTCACGTCGGCCGGGCTGTTGCGGATGTTCGACACCACCCGGTGCCACGTGCCCGGGGTGGTCAGGTGGCGCTCGTCGGCGAAGAAGTCGCGCAGCTTGATGTCGCGGGTCTCCCAGCGCCCCGGGTGGTTCTTGTCGCCCGGCTCGGTGAACAGGGTGACGGTCATGTCGGCCAGCCGACTCGCCACGCCCTCCCGGCCGAGCCCCTGCACGTCGCCCGGCAGCGCGATCACCACGGGCACGTCGGCCTTGAACAGGCCGCCGGGACCGACGGCCATGAACTCGTCGAACGTCATGCGGGCCACGGGGACACCCGCCGACCCGTTCGCGTTGGACACTGCGTCCGAAACTCCCATGTCGCCTTTCCTCACTGCTGGGGGCCGCGGTGCACGGCCGGTCACGTGGTGACCCTACGGGCGCTCAACTCCGCCACCACGTCCACGATCAGGTCCTCCTGGCCGGCGATGGCCTGCCGCCTGCCGAGTTCGAAGAACACGTCACGCGCGTCGACGCCGGCACGGCCGGACAGCTCGACCACCCGGTGCTTGAACCCGGAGAACACCCCGGCCAGGCCGCTCACGATGGACATCGAGGCGGTCACCGGCGGCGCGGGCATGAGTTCGCGTTCCGCGAGGTCGGCGGCGTCGAGGAGCGCGTACAGGTCGATGCCGGTCGCGAACCCGCTGCGCTCCAGCACGGGAACGAGCACCTCGAGCTGGGTGTTGCCCGCCCCGGCGCCGAAGCCGCGCGCGCAACCGTCGATGATCAGGGCGCCGGCCTGCGCCGCGGCCACCGAGTTGGCGACGGCCATGCCGAGGTTGTCGTGGCCGTGGAAGATCACCGGCGTGTCGACCGCCGCGGCGATCGCAGCGATCCGCGCGGTGACGTCGGCGGGCAGGAAGTGGCCCGCCGAGTCCATGATCCCGACCGCCTGCGCGCCGTACGCGACGGCCTGCGCGGCGTGCTCGGCCAGTTCGCCGGGGGACGCCATGTGGCTCATCATCAGCACGCAGTGCGCCTCGGCGCCGGCCTCGCGCAGGACGTCCAGGTGGCGCTCGGCCAACGACGTCTCGGTGGCGTGCACACCGATGCGGACGACGTCGGCGCCGTGGCCGATCGCGCGCCGCAGGTCGTCGGAGGTGCCCCAGCCCGGCAGCATGAACACGCCCATCCGGCTGTGCCGCAGCGCCTCCCGGACCGTCGACAGCATCTCGTCGTCGCTGACCGCCGCCTGCCCGACCTGCAGGGACGACGCGCCGAGGCCGTTGCCGTGGCCGACCTCGACCACCGGGATCCGCGCCGCGTCGGCCGCCTCCGCGTACCGGCGCAGGGCGAGGGCCCCGAGCTGGTGGCGGACCGCGTGCTGGCCGTCGCGCAGCGTCGGGTCGTGGATCACGACGTTCCTCATCGGGCCGCCTCCGTCCGGGCGGACCGGCCCAGCCGGGCCGCGTGCTGCTCGGCGACCAGGATGGCGGCCGAGTTGATGATGTCGAGGTTGCCGGCGTACCGGGGCAGCACGTCGCTGTGGGCGGTGACCTGGAGGGCGACCGTCACCCGGTCGTCGACCACGGTGCAGGCGGTCACCGCGTAGCCGGGGGCGAACGACCGCACCTGCTTGGCCACCGGGTCCACCGCCGCACGCACCGCGGCGACGTCGGCGCCGGGAATCCGCGCGTGCACGGCCGTCCGGAACGTCGCCGGCGGCACCGCCGGGCTGATGTTGAGGATCGCCTTGACGTCGGGTACGCCGGAGAAGGTCGTGACGGCGTGCCGGGTGGTCGCCACGTACTCGTCGAGGTTCAACCGCGTGCCGCGGCCCGCGACGTCGCTGGCCACCGTCGAGACGACCTCGATGTAGCTCACCGGGAAGCGGGCGGCGAGCGCGTGCGCGACCGGGATGGACGCCTGACCGCCGCAGCTGATCAGGTTGATGTTGCGCCCGGTCGTCGCCTCCACCCCGGTCACGGTCGGCACCACCATCCGGCCCGCCCTGCTGGGCGTCAGGTCGACCACCAGCGTGCCGAGCGGCTCCAGCAGCGACCAGTGGCGCAGGTGCGACGCCGCGTTGGTGGCGTCGAACACGACGTCGAACGCGTCCCCCGCCGCCAGCACGGCGTCGATCCCGGCGGCGCTGACGGGATAGCCGAACCGCTCGGCGTGCCGCAGGCCCGCCGAGTCCGGATTGCGCCCGGCCACCAGCCGACAGTCCAGCAGGGAGGAACGGTGGATCTTGCTGATCAGGTCCTGGCCGATCGCCCCGGTGCCGATGACGGCGACGGTGGCGGGTTCGACGACGCGGACCTCGGCGTCGGTCACGTCCGCGGTGAGACTCAAGGCATGCCTCCAGGGCGCCGGAGCCGGCCGATCCGCGACCACCGGGCGAGGGATCGGCGGGTACGGGTCGGATGGCTCGCGGATTCCGGGTCGTAGGTTCTCAAGTAGGTCGTCCTCACCAGTCGATGTGCACGGCGGCCCGGGCGGAACCTCGTGCGGCACCACGGGGGCCGGGTGCGCGGGGTCGGCGTGCCGGGCGTCGTCGCCCAGCCGTGCCGTCTCCCGGGTGCGGGTGCCCGGACGACCCGCGCGACGCCCACTGCGGCGCGACCGCCCTCGCGGGCGTCGCGGCCGGTGGGTCGTCGGGAGACGGGTGCGCCGGGCGCATGTCGGGACACGTCGTGACCGGGAGTCGTCCGGCGGATTCCGTTCGCTCGGAATTGCCGCTTCGTCGAACAACAATCGGACATATAGCTTGATCTCAGAAGTCTCGACGTAATATCCGAAGAAGCCCCCGTCTACAAGCACGACAACCAATGCGGCCGTTGCGCTCCACGTCAGCCGCAGCGCTCCGCCGGCATCGAAGCTATCAGATGGTCGCGCCGAGTGAACCTGGCTGTTGGGTCACTCTCACGACAGTCCACGCTGGGGTGTGACGGCGCCGACGGCACTGCGCCGTCGACGCCGGCACGACCATTTGCGACTATCTTCGTCAGCCCCACCGTGCTGGCATTTTCGGACGGTCCGGTCGAATTGTCGACGGCGGTGGATCGGCAGCTCGAAAGGGAGGGCGGAATTTGTCGTCCGCCGCCCGCCAGCGAAGCTCGACCGGCGACGGACGACGATCACCGCCGCACGCCCCTGCCGGCCCCGCCCGGCCCCGAACCGGACGCGCCACCCGCCCCGAAAGGACACACCATGACGACCACCCGGCCGCCCGCAGTGAGCAGGTCGCCACTGGGCCGCGCGTACGCCGAGCACCTCGCCCGGAGCGCGTCGACGGACCACCCGACCGCCGCCGCCCTCGACTCGGCCATCCTCGAGCCGTACCGGGACCGGTTCATGAACGGCCCCGCCTTCCTGGCCGAGAGCGAGTGCCGGGCCGTCGCCCGGGACCTCCGCACGGTCTACGACCTGCTGCGCGCCCTGCCGGAGCGGGTGTTCGACGGAGACCTCACCGCGCTGGCCGAGGCCGTCGGCATGGATCCCCGGCAGACGGCGCTAATCACGCGCGGCGCCCGCGCCGGGTCGCTCGTGCCGCTGGGCCGCGCCGACCTCTACCACGACGGCTCGGGCTTCCGCCTGCTCGAGTTCAACCTGACCAGCGCCCTCGGCGGCTTCGAGTGTGCCGAAATCAACCGGGCGATGCTGGCGTACCCGCCGCTGCGGGAGTTCGTGGACCGGCACCGGCTCCGGTACCGGGACACGCTGGGCTGCATCGTGCGGACGATGTACGCCGAGTGCGCCCCGATGATCCCCGCGGACCGACCGCCCGTCGTCGCCGTGGTGGACACGACGGAGAACTACCCGATCGTGGGCGGCCGCCTGGAGGTGCTCGCCGAGCTGCTCGCCGGGTACGGGATCGAGGGGATCGGCTGCCACCTCGGCCAGTTCACGTACCCGCAGGGTCGGCCGACCGTGGCGGGCCGCGCCGTCGACGTCGTCGTGCGCTACTTCCTGCCCGAGGACCTGGCGGACCCGGCGGTGGAGGCCCAGGTGGAGCCGCTGCTGGTCGCCGCGGAGCAGGAGAAGGTCGGCCTGTTCAGCCGCCTGGACGCCGAGCTCTACGGCAACAAGGGCACCCTGGCCATGCTCTCCGACGACCGGCACCGGGGCCTGTTCGACGCCGACGAGCTGGCCTGCATCGACCGGATCCTGCCGTGGACCCGGCACGTACGCCCGCGCGGCACCGATCCCGAGGGGGCCCAGGTCGACCTGCTCGCCTACGCCCGCGCCCGGCAGGAGGAGCTGGTCCTGAAGCCGACGCTGCTGCACGGGGGCAACGGCGTGCTCGCCGGCTGGACGGTGGACGCCGACGAGTGGCGGTCCCGGCTCGACTCCGCGCTGGACGGCCCGTTCGTGCTGCAACGCCGGGTCCGGCCCGCCGCCGAACCGTTTCCCGACGGCGCGGGCGGCGTGCAGGACCTCTACCTCAACTGGGGGGTCTACCTGGCCGACCGCGACGTCGTGGACGAGGACGGATACGCCGGCTGCCTCGTCCGCGGCAGCACCGACCCGGGGGTCGGGGTGGTCAGCATGGCCGGCGGCGCGAGGATCGGCTGCACCTTCCACGGCGGCTGAGCGCCCGCCACCGGCCGGGTACGGGCCGTCGCGCCCGTACCGCCGCCTGCCGGGCACCGGATCGCGGTGCCCGGCGGGCTGGCGGTGGGCGCCGGCCGGAGGGGCCGGCGCGGCCGGGCGCTCGGCGCCCGTGCGTGCCGGCCCACACGTCGCGGGGCGCTCAGGCACCCGCGCCGGAGCGCACCCGGTCGATCCAGGCCTCGACGTCGTCGGCGGTACGCGGCATGGCCGACGACAGGTTCTCGTGGCCGTCCTCGGTGACCAGCACGTTGTCCTCGATACGGACGCCGATGCCACGGAACTCCGCCGGCGCCAGCAGGTCGTCCGCCTTGAAGTACAGGCCGGGCTCGACGGTGAGGATCATCCCGGGCTTCAGCTCGCCGTCCATGTAGTCCTGCCGCAGCAGCATCTGGCAGTCGTGCACGTCCATGCCGAGGTGGTGGGACGTGCCGTGGACCATCCACCGCCGGTGCCAGCCGCCGCTCTCGCGGTCCAGGGTCTGCTCGAGGGTCACCCCCTCCGGCAGCAGTCCCCACTCGTACAGCCGTCGGGCGATGACCACGTTCGCGGCGGCGTGGATGTCGCTGAACTTGTTGCCCGGCTTCACCGCCGCCAGGCCGGCCTCCTGCGCCTCCAGGACCGCCTCGTAGATCTTGCGCTGCACGTCGGTGAAGCGACCGGTCACCGGGAGGGTGCGGGTGATGTCGGCGGTGTAGAGGGAGTCGACCTCGACACCGGCGTCCACCAGGATGAGGTCGCCCTCGCGGACCGGCCCGGTGTTCTTCGTCCAGTGGATGGTGTTGGCGTGGTCGCCGGACGCGCAGATGGTCTCGTAGCCGATGCCGTTGCCGTCGTGGCGGGCGTACAGGCCGAAGAGGCCCTCGACCCACCGCTCGCCGCGCTCCTTGCCGACGGCCTCGGGCAGCCCGGCGATGATGGCCTCGAAGCCCCGGTGGGTGGCGGCGATCGCCTTGCGCATCTCGCCCACCTCCCACTCGTCCTTGAGCAGGCGCATCCCCGAGAGGTGGCGGGCCAGCTCCTCGTCCGCCTCGTGCTGCTGCGTCACCGACGCGGGCGTCTCCGCCTGGGCCCGGGTCTCGTCGACGAGCCGGGCGAGCTCGCCGTCGGCCCCCCGCACGACGCGCACCACGGTCGCGCCGGCGTCCTTGGCCAGGACGTCCGGGAGCGAGTCGATGTGCCGGGTGCCGATGCCCAGCCGCTGCTCGATCTCGCCCATCGTCGGGCGGGGCCCGACCCAGAACTCGCCGAACCGGGAATCCGCGAAGAACTCCTCGCTGTCGCGCGGCGCGAGCGGCCGGAAGAACAGGATCGCCTCGTGGCCGTCGGGCCTGGGATCCAGCACTAGGACGCTGTCGGGCTCGGTGTCGAACCCGAGACCGGTCAGCCAGGCGAAGGCCGTGTGCGGCCGGAAGGTGTAGTCGGTGTCGTTGCTGCGCACCTTGAGGCCGCCGGCGGGGATGATGAGGCGCTCGCCGGGGAACCGCCGTGACAAGGCCGCCCGGCGGCGGGCCGCGTGGTCGGCGACCTCCGCCCGCGGGACAGGTGCCGCATCCGGACTGGCCCAACCGGAGGCGATGAAAGCGCGGAACGCGTCGCTCGTCGGGGTGTTGCGGTGGCTGGCTTTCACCTGCTCGTCGCTTGTCATGGTCGCATCCTGCCACGCGCTCGGGAGCCTCGGCAAAGCCGTCGCGACCCTCGACTGTGGCTCCCGCGGCGGCACGGGCGGCTCGCGGTCGTCGCCGCCGGCGTCCGCCTCGGGGCCTAGCTGTCCTCGTAGACGAGGTCCATGACGTCGGTGCGTCCGGCCCAGCGCAGTTCGAGGTGCCAGCAGCCGGCCCGCGGCATGTCGATGATCGACGGGCCCGGGCCGCCGGTGACCTCCCGGGTCACCCGGGTTCCGGTGCCGTCCAGGGTCGCGGTGATCCGCAGGGCGTCCGGGGTGGTCGCGGCGGGAGGCGTCGCGGCGGGACGGGCGACCCAGAGGATCTTGTTGTTCGTCCCGTGCTGCCTGGCCCGGGTCAGCGGGTGTCCGAACAGCACCGCGACGATCTCGCCGTTCGCGCCGAGAACGTGCGGCATCCGGGTGCTCCCGCTGAACCCGGCGTCCGCCCAGTCGGGCAGCGGCCCCGTCTCGACCCGGGAACCGCAGCCGGTGGTGGCACCACCCGACGCCGCGCCCGCCGACGCCGTCACGGCCGGAGAGGCGGCCTGCGGGAGGGGCCGCCCCGCTGTCGTGCACCCCGCCAACAGGACCACTGCCCCCAGCAACACCCTGCGCGTCGCACCCATCTCACGCCTCCCGACGACCTGCTCGTGCTCTTCACTGTCGGGACACCGGCCGGCTCCCCCGGGTTCCCGGCCCGGGCCCCTCGCCGGTGGTGGGCCGGCACCGGCACGACCACCCCTAACGCAGTGACCGGGCGATCTCGATCGCCTCGGGCCTGGTGAGGTCGCCCTCGATCCGATAGCTGACGCCGGCCTGCTCCCAGATCAGGGTCGAGGCGGCGAGCCGCGCGGTCTCCACCCGGACGGCGCCCGCGCGATCCACGTAGGAGACCGGGTGCGGGGCGTCGATCCAGACGGCGAAGCCGCCGTTCACCTGGACCCAGCTGGTGCCCGCCGCGCTGCTCTCCTTGTGGAAGGCCAGGTCGAGACGGCCGTCGAAGGCGTCGATGCGCAGCGCTCCCCCGGAGTAGAGCAGCGTCGCCACCCGGCAGAAGCCCGCGCCGTCGGGGTCGGCGACCAGCACCTGCTCGGGCGGCCCCAGCCTCGTCGGCGTGCGGACGGGGAAGCGCACCTTCCGCTGCGCCTCGGCCACGGTGGTGAGCCGCTGCGTCGGCAGTGGCGAGGCGGCACCGGTGGGACGCGCCGGATCGGGCGTCGTGGCGATCGTGATCCCGGCGAAGCGCAGCAGCCCGGCGGCGGCGTCGGCGAGGGCGGCGCGCCCCGGCGGCAGCGCCGCCACGACCAGGGCGGTGAGCGCTGCGGCGACGAGGTGGCGCCACCGGCGTCGCCTCGGCGCGGGGGCGGCGAGGCGGGCGCGTACCCGGGCGGTCACGTCGGGCGGGTCGGGCGTCTCCAGCCAGGCGGAGAGATCGCGCAGTTCGCGTTCGAGGTCATCCACGGCGCACCTCCGCGACGTCGAGCAGGCCGCGGAGCTTCGCCAGTGCCCGGGAGGTCCGCGACTTCACCGTGCCACGCGGCCAACCCAGCATGGTCACGGTCTCGTCCTCGCTGAGGTCGAGGAAGAACCGGCACACGATCACCTCACGGTCCTTCACCGACAGCGAGCGCAGGGCCCGCACCAGGGTGGCCCGGCGTTCCCCGGCGAGGACGGCCTCGACGGCGGCGTCCTCGCCGATCTCCGCGTGCGGGTCAGCCGCAGCGGCGCGCAGGGCGAGCCCGTCGCGCCGGCTGCGTGACCGGTGCAGGTTGCGGGTCTCGTTGGCCACGATCGCCATCAGCCACGACCGGAACGACGACTCTCCCCGGTAGCGGGAGATCTTGCGGTGTCCCTTCACGAACGCCTCCTGGATGACGTCCTCCGCGTCCGGACCCGCGCCGAGCAGCACCGCCGTCCGGTACGCGGATGCGGTGTGCCGGGCGACCAGGAGTTCGTACGCCTCCAGGTCGCCCGCCCGGGCACGGGTGACAAGGTCTTCGTCGTTCAGGGGTACCTCCGGTGGGGACACACTCATGACACCACCGACGCCCCGCGGGTTCCGCCGCGTCGAGGGAGATGTCCGGTCGCCGGCCTCCGCCGACCGCCCCGAGTCCGGCCGGGCCTGTAGCAAACCTTCTTGACGATTCATCGATGCGTAGCTAAGTTTCAGCCATCCGGACTGAGAGGTCGTCATCCATGAAGGCCCGACTCGTTACCGCGACCGTCCTGGTGGCCACCCTGTCGACCACCCTCGCCCCGCTGCCCGTCCAGGCCTCCGCGGCGCCCACGCCTCCACCGGGCGGCGAGCACGGCTGGGTCACCTCGACACTGCGGCACATGAGCCTGCCGCAGAAGGTCGGCCAGCTCTTCGCCACCTACGTCTACGGCGCTGACGCCACCGAGCCCTCGGCCGCCGACCGCGCCGCCAACCGCGCGGCGTTCGGTGTCGAGACGCCGGCCGAGGTCGTCGACGAGTTCCACCTCGGCGGCGTCTGCTACTTCTCGTGGTCCCACAACCTGGACAGCCCGCGCCAGATCGCCACCCTCTCCAACGGGTTGCAGCGGGCCGCCGTCGGCGACGGCACGAAGGGGCGGGTGCCCCTGCTCGTCTCCACCGACCAGGAGCAGGGCGTGGTGCTGCGGATGCCCGCCCCCGCCGCGCAGTTCCCCGGGTCGATGGCCCTGGGGGCCGGACGGTCGCCCCGGGCCGCCCACGAGGCCGCGAAGATCACCGGACGCGAGCTGCGCGCGGTCGGCATCCACCAGCCGTACGCGCCGATCGCCGACGTCAACGTCGACCCCGGCAACCCGGTGATCGGCGTACGGTCCTTCGGCGCCGACCCCACCCTGGTGGCCGAGCTGACCGCCGCCCAGGTCGCCGGGTTCCAGGACGGAGCCGGCGCGACGGCGGTGGCGAAGCACTTCCCCGGCCACGGCGACACGGCCACGGACAGCCACACCGACCTGCCGGTCATCGACCACACTCGACAGGAGTGGGACCGGATCGACGCGCCGCCGTTCCGGCGGGCGATCGACGCGGGCGTCGAATCGATCATGACGGCGCACATCGTGGTACCCGCGCTCGATCCCTCCGGCGACCCGGCGACGCTGTCGCCGACGATTCTC
Organism: Micromonospora sp. M71_S20; assembly: GCF_003664255.1. Classification (NCBI taxonomy): domain Bacteria; kingdom Bacillati; phylum Actinomycetota; class Actinomycetes; order Micromonosporales; family Micromonosporaceae; genus Micromonospora; species Micromonospora sp. M71_S20. The sequence goes on from NZ_RCCV01000001.1 coordinate 4,397,950, forward strand.
AACGGCGTGCTGCGCGGCGAACTCGGTTTCCGGGGAGTCATCGTCACCGACGCGCTGAACATGGCCGGCGTGCGGCGCAAGTACGGCGACGACCGGGTGCCCGTGCTGGCGCTCAAGGCCGGCGCCGACCAGCTCCTGATGCCGCCGGACCTGCGGCTGGCCCGGGACGCGGTGCTGCGGGCCGTCGCCACCGGCGAGCTGACCGAGCGGCGCGTCGACGAGTCGGTCCGGCGCATCCTCGCCATGAAGTACCGGCAGGGCCTCGCCCGGTCGCCACTGGTCGACGTCGAGCAGGCCGTACGCACGGTCGGGGCGCCCGCGCACCTCGCCGCCGTGGCACGGGTCACCGACCCGACCCTCACTGCGGTCCGCAACGACACGGGGCTGCTGCCGCTGGCCCCCGGGCAGCGGTCGGTACTGGTCACCGGCTGGAACAGCGCCGCCTTCGCGCCGGTCGAGACCGTCGCCGACGGGTTCACCGCCCGCGGCGCCCGGGCCACCGCCCGGCCCGCGACCCTGCCGTCGGACCAGACGATCGCCGCGACGGCCGCGACGGCCGCCGAGCACGACCTCACCGTCGTGCTGACCAACAAGGCGTGGGACACGACCGTCACCGATCCACGCGGCACCCAGCGGCGGCTCGTCGCCGCGCTGCTCGGCACGGGCCGGCCCGTGGTGGTGGTAGCGGTCCGGGACCCCTACGACGTCGCGTACCTGCCGGGCGTGACCACCTACCTGGCGACCTACTCGTACACCCGGGCGGCGATGGACGCCCTCGTGCGTGCGCTGCACGGCGAGTTGTCCCCCCGTGGACGGCTTCCCGTCACGATCCCCACGGCCGAGGGTGCGGGCACCGTGCTCTATCCCTACGGCCACGGCATGAGCTGGTAGGAGGCAACCCACCATGTCGTCGCTCCGTCCGCCCGCGCTCCGCCCCTTCGCGATCGGCCTGACCGCCGCCGTCCTGGGCGCGGCCCTTCCGGCCACGGCGGCCGGTGCCGCGCCGCCGCCGGCCGGATCGGCGCCGCCGGTCGTCACGCCCGCCGACATCACGTTCCGGCACGACACGCTGCGGCCCGGCCACGCCCGCGAGGTCGGCCTGCTCCCCGAGCACGTGGATCGCCTGCCCGCCGACCTGGCGGCGTACCTCGAGCCGACGCCGGACCACCCCGGCCATCCCGCCTACGCGGGTGCCGTGGTCCTGGCGGCCAAGGACGGCGTGGTCGTGCAGCACGCCGCGGTGGGTTCCGCGGTGCGGTACGCCGCCGTCGGCCCGCCGCCCGGGCTGGAAGGGGTGGAACTCCCCGCCGACGAGCAGATCCCGATGCGGCCCGACACCATCTTCGACCTGGCGTCGGTGTCGAAGCTGTTCACCGCCATCGTGACCATGCAGCAGGCCGAGCGGGGACGGGTGGACCTCGACGCGCCGGTCGCCCGGTACGTCCCGGAGTTCGCGGCCGGCGGCAAGGCGGCGGTCACCGTACGGATGCTGCTCACCCACACCTCGGGGCTGCCCGCCTTCGCGCCGCTGTGGAGCAGGTACCCGACGCCGGCGGAGCGCTTCGCCGCCGCGCTCGCCACGCCCCTCGCGCCCGGTGCGCAGCCCGGCACCCGGTACGTGTACTCCGATCTCGGGCTGATCGCGCTGGGCGTGCTGGTGGAGCGGGTGACCGGCCGGCCGCTGACCGCGCTCGTCGCCGACGGCGTCACCACGCCGCTGGGCATGACCGACACCGGCTACAACCCGGGGCCGGAGCGGCGGTCGCGGATCGCCGCGACCGAGTACCAGCCGTACGCCGGACGGGGCATGGTCCACGGTGAGGTGCACGACGAGAACGCGTGGTCGCTCGGCGGCGTCGCCGGGCACGCGGGGGTGTTCTCCACCGCGGCGGACCTGGCCGTGCTCTGCCAGTCCCTGCTCAACGGCGGCGAGTACCGGGGGCGACGGATCCTGCGCGCGGACACGGTGCGCGCGATGCTGGTCAACCACAACGCCCCGCTGGAGCAGGCCTACCCCGAGAGCGACCGCGGGCTGGGCTTCGAGCTCGACAAGCACTGGTACATGATGGGGCTCTCCTCCCCGGTGGCGTTCGGGCACACCGGCTTCACCGGGACGTCGATCGTCGTCGACCCGCTCTCCCACTCGTTCGTCATCCTGCTCAGCAACCGGGTGCACCCCGATCGCGGCTGGGGCAGCAACAACGTCGCCCGGCGCGCGGTCGCCCGCGATCTCGCCGAGGCGACGCCGGTGCGACCCCGGTCCCGCGAGGCGTGGCGGGCCGACCCGCGCGACCTCGCGACGGTCACCCTCACCGCCCCGCTGCGCCGGGCGGCGCGGGGCGGCGGCACGGCGAGCTTCCTGCTCTGGTACGACACCGAGCCCCGCTACGACAGCGCCCGGTTCGAGGTCTCCACCGACGGCGGGTCGACGTGGGCTCCGGGACGGCTGCTGCTGCGGCACTCCGACCGGCGGTGGAGCAGTGACGGCACGGTCACCGGCTACGGCGGCCGAGTCTGGTGGCAGGTCTCGGTCGAATTGCCCGACCGGGCGACCCACCTGCGTTTCAGCAGCACCACCGACGCCTCCAGCCAGGGTCGCGGCGTCTACGTCGACCGGATCGTGGCGGCGGACCGCGACGGTCTCCTCTTCCAGGGCGAGGGCGGCGACGCCGCCCGGCTCGTCCCCGTCGGCTGGTCGCCTGCCCGCACCTGACCGGACCACGACGCGCCCCGGCCCGCGTCGCCTGTGCGCCACCGTTCGGGCAGGGGCACCGCAGCGTCGACAGGAGTTCCCGCACCGCCACCGGCGGCTGGCGAGGTGTGCCGGTTCGCCGGATCCGACGTGGCCCCGATCGCACCTGCCGGGCATTGTCGATCGCCGAAACCGCGCGCCCGGGGAACACATCGCGCCGAAAAGGGTCAAGCCACCATGAAGGGCCACGACCCGACTCGGCACACCGAATGCAGTCAATTTATCGACGCCAACGCGTCACCGTTTTTAACCGAAGCGAGACGAGCCACCACTAGGGTCAGGAAACCAATTGATCGGCGTCGTGCCTGAAAATGTCCCCGGAGTGGGTGGGGCACCGGAAGGGGTGGGAATGAGGGGGGTGGCTCCGCTGGTCATCGGCATTGCCTCCTCGCCGGCCGAACGCAGGCAGCTCGCACGTCTGCTCGGCGGGACCGAGGCGTTTCTGATCGTCTCGAGCGTCGATCAGGCGCGCACCTTCCTCGGCGTGCCCGGTGCGCCGGTGGCTCGGCCCGAGCCCGTCGCGACGGCCGAGCGCGTCGTGGCGGCCGAGCCCGTGCAGGGCGCCGTGGCACCGCCGCCGGCCGACCTGAGCGTCGACTCCGACCGACGGATGCTGTGCTGGCTGGACCGCGAGGTCGAGTTGACCCGCCTGGAGCACGACTTCCTGCGGTGCCTGGTCGCCGCGCCCGGGCAGGTCTGGACCTACGAGCGGCTGCACCTCGAGGTCTGGGGCAACGTGCACCTCGGGCGGGGTTCCGACATGCACTCGGTGGTGCGCAGGGTGCGGCGCAAGCTCGCCCGGCTGGACGCCTCGGCGTCGATCCACGCGGTCCGCGGGGTCGGCTTCCGCCTCGCGCCGATCTGACCGCCCGGCCTCTTCGGGGCCCCGACGCGATCCGGCCCGCCTGGTCGGAAACCAGGCGGGCCGGACCTGTCAGCTGACGGTGGGTGTCAGCAGCGGACGGGCGACAACGCGAAGTCCTCCACCGTGGGTGCGGTGGTGTTGATCCTCGTCTGCCGGGTCTGGGGCTTCCAGTTGTCCTTGGCGACGATCATCGTCAACGGGTTGTTCCGACGGTCCAGCCAGTAGGCGTACTTGCCCTCGGCGTCCGTGGCGAACGTCCAGGACATCGCCCACGAGTCGACCTGGACGGTGGCACCGGAGAGCGGCGAGCCGGCACCCTGGCAGCTCGTCCCGGTGACCGTGCCCGTCAACTTGCCCCAGGTGGTCGGCTGCAGCACGTTCATCGTGACCGCGACCGGCTCCACCGTGTACGGGGTGTTCTCCTTGATGGCGACCGAGGCGGTGTAGGTGCCGGGCTGGTCCACGTTCGCCGTCATGCCGACGTTGACCGTAACGGCCTCGCCCGGCGCCAGGGTGGCCGCCGTCTTGTCGATCGTCATCCAGCTGACGTCGGCGGTGCTGGCGGCGCACTCCTCGAAGCCCGGCAGCGCCTCGCTGTCACGCGTCGCGGTGAAGCCGCCGGAGGAGCCGCCGACCTTGTAGAAGCCGCACGCCGCGCCGCCGCGGTACCGCGCCGTGTTGGCGTTCGGCAGGCTCGACCACGAGGAGGTGGCCGGGTCGTAGGCGAAGCCCACGTTGGTGATGGCGCCGCCCTGCGAGCCGCCGACGACCAGGAACTTGCCGTTGGCCACGGCGAACGAGCTGGCCCAGTTGTCGGCCGGCGCGTCCGCGATGGCCGTCCAGGTGTTGGCGCCCGGGTCGTAGGCGTAGCTCGCCTTCTGCGCGGCGGAGCCGTCGTTGCCTCCGGTGCAGTAGACGATGCCGTCGATCCCGCCGCAGGAGACGAAGGCCACCGACTTCGGGTAGTCGGCCAGGGTCTCCCAGCTGTCGTCGGCCGGGTCGTAGCGCACGACGTCGTTGGACATCGGCGTGCAGGACGCCGTGGTGCAGCCGCCGATGGCGTACAGCTTGCCGCCCGCGACCGCCTGGCCCGCCGCCGAGCGCGGCGCGGGGTTGTCGGCCTTCTCCGTCCAGGTGTTGGCCGCCGGGTCGTACGACCAGGTGGTGCCGTCCGGACCGGCCGCCGCCCAACCGCCGGTCGCGATGATCTTGCCGTCCAGGACGCCCACCGTCATGGCGGTACGCGCGCCGGGCAGATCGGCGATCGCGGTCCAGGTCTGCGCGACCGGGTCGTAGGCGTAGTTCTTCGCCGAGGACGCCGAGCCGGTGCCGCCGGCGATGGAGTACACCTTGCCGCCGAGGTTGACCACCCGGTTGTCCATCACCACGGCCGGGTAGTTGGCGATGTCGGTCCAGGGCGCGGCCTGCGGGCCCGCCTCGGGCGACGCCGCCGCCGTCGACTTGCCGGACGTCTTCGCCGCGAACGAGGTCGGGACCTCGAGCCGCTGCACCGGCGCGCCCTGGGAGCCGAGCACCTCCTGCTTGCTCAGCCGGGACCCGTCGGCCCGGAGCAGCTCGAACCCGCCGTCGCGCTCACTGAACTCGACCGCGACCGGGGCCCCGCCGGTGTTGGTCACCGTGAACGCCTTGGTGACCTTGCCGCTGGGCATCCGGACCGTCCCGGCCACCTGGGCCGGCTTGACCGACAGGCGGCCGGCCGCCAGCTGGAAGTTCGCGGCGGTCGCCCAGTCTGCCTGGACATCGACCTGCTTGCTCTGGCTGACGTAGCTGCCGGCCCGGGCGGTGAACTTGTGGGTGTCCGTCAGCGACGAGAACAGCCAGTAGAAGCCGTCCGCCAGCCCCGGGTCGTCCGGGGTCGCCACGGTGGTGGCCTTCTCCGTCGGCCGGTCGTCGCTGGTGACGGTGGCGCCGTTGACGTAGCCGTTGTCGTTCCTGTCGCGGACGTGGCCGAGCACCAGGCCGCCGTCGATCGGCTCGCAGGTGAGCTGGCTGCCGATCAGGACGTTGTCGACCCCCCACCACCACTCGTACGAGGCGTCGTAGTAGCGGAACCGGACCCGCGCCTGGGCCTGGCCCGCAGCCTGCGGGATGGCGACCTCGGTCACCTTCGGGCCGCGCACGTCGGCGGCCTGCCGGAGCACGTTGGTCCACGTGGTCCCGCCGTCGAGGCTGAGGTCGACGTCGGCGCGGTCGCTGCCCAGCCAGTTGTAGTCCTGGTTGAACCGGATCACCGGTGCCGTGACGCCGGTCAGGTCGACGACCGGGCTGACGAGCGAGGTGTCCTGCTTGCCGCCGGAGCCGTACTCGTCGCTGTCGACGATCGCGAAGTTGCCCGTGCCGCCGGTCAGGTTGCCGCGGGCGCCGTCGTCCGTGAACTTCCAGACCTGGCCGCTGGCGGCGTGGTCCACCACGGACCAGCCGGCCGGCACGGTGCTGCCGTCGAAGGTCTCGTACTCGCCGTCGGAGCCGAACCGGTAGCCGGGCGCGGTCGTGCAGGCGTCGGTCCGCACCGGCACCGCCACGTTGGCCGTGGCGTTACCCGTGCCGACCACGACCTGCTTGGTCACCGCCTGGTAGCCCGGGTACTGCGGCTCGACCTTCAGGTTGTAGGTGGTGCCGGCCGGCAGCTTGAGGCTGTAGCGGCCGTTGACGGGGGTGGTGTAGTCGGACACGCCCGACTGACCCTCCACGGTCACCTTCGCGTAGAGCGGCCAGCCGTGTCCGGAGCCGTCGGTGACGGTTCCGCTGACGGTGACGCTCGGCACTGCCGTCAGCGCCACGTCGACGGTCGTGGTCGCGTTGCGGGCGACCGCTGCCGGCGTCGTCTTCGCCTGGTAGCCGAACGCCGCCACGGCGACCTGGTAGTCGCCGACCGGAAGCAGGGACGAGTACGTCCCGTCGGACCCGGTGGTCAGCTCGCGGTCCGCCGCGCCGGTCAGGGTCACCGTGGCGCCCGCGATCGGGGCGCCGGTGGCCGCGTCCGTGACCTTGCCGGCCAGGGTGCCGGTGTCGCCGATCGGGGCGGCGTTGAGCAGCGTGAGCGCGTCCAGGCGTCCCTCGCCGAACACGTTGTTGTCGTCGGCGGTGCCGCCGCACTGGGCGTCGGCCTTGTCGATCGCCGAGTTGTCCAGCAGCGCGCGGGTGGCGGTGACGTCGCCGACGAGCGCCGGCGCGGCCGACCACAGCAGCGCGATCGCGCCCGCGAGGTGCGGGGCGGCCATCGAGGTGCCGTTGTAGCTGGCGTAGCCGCCGCCCGGAATGCTCGACCGGACGTTCACCCCGGGTGCCGCGATGTTGGGCTTGATCTCGCCGTTCTGGCCGGCGCCGCGGGAGGAGAAGCTGGCGATGTTGTTGTTGACGTCGTAGGCGCCGGCGGAGTAGTTGCTGACCAGGCTGCCCGGTGAGCCGCTGGTCTGGCAGGCCGATCCGCTGTTGCCGTTGGACCAGACGCCGAAGATGCCCGACGCGGTCCAGGCCAGCGTCACGTCCTCCATGAACGGGTCGTTGGAGGGCAGCGTGGTTCCCCACGAGTTGTTGATGATGTTCGGCCGCTTGCTGGCGTCCGGGTTCTGGCCGTTGAGGTCCGTCGGCTCGAGCATCCACTGGCCGGAGGTGACCAGCGCCGCGTCGCTCGGGCAGCAGCCATTGGCCGCGATCCACTTCACGTCGGGTGCGACGCCGATCTGGTTCGCACCGGCGGAGCCGGCCATCGTGCCCATCGTGTGGGTGCCGTGGCCGTTGGTGTCGCAGGGCGCGGCGCAGGAGCCGGTGGCCCGGTACCAGTTGTAGTTGTGGTCGAACGTGCCGTCGCCGTTGTTGCCCCGGTAGGAGTTCACCAGCGCGGGGTGGTCGAACTGGACCCCGGTGTCGATGTTCGCCACCGTGATGCCGGCGCCCTTGGCGCCGTACTGGGACCAGACGTCGTCGGCGTTGATGTTCGCGATGCCCCACTCGAGGGCGTTGACCGTCTTCTCGTCGGTGCCCTCGGTGACCTCGGGAACCTTGTAGGCGACCGGGGCGTACAGGCCCTCGACCTCGGCGTGCGCGGCGAAGCTCTGTGCCATCGTCAGGGAGCCGCCGCTGACCTTGATCGCGTTGGTCGCCCAGAAGGTCTCGTACTTCGTGCCCGAACCGTCGAGCTCGGCGCGGATCTTGGACTGGCTGCTGGCGGCGGTCTTCTTCAGTGCGTCGGCGACGGCGGTACCGCGCTTGGCCCAGTCCTTGATCGCGGCGGCCCCGCTGAGGTCCGCCTTGTCCTTGAAGCGGATCCAGAAATCGCCCTCGGTCTTGCCCTGGAGTTCCTTCGTGAGCTCCGGCCTGATCTTGTCGGACGGGGAGGCCTGTGCGCCTGACCCGGTCGCGGCCAGGCCTGTCGCGGCGAGGATCATCGCCGCGCCGGCGCTCACCAGAGATCTGGCTAAGCGCCTTGCGGGTGGACGTGTGAACATCGGTGGTGCCTCCTCCAGAACGACCCAGAGTGGAACGAGCCATGGTGGAGGGTGCAGGGGCCCGGCTCCGTTCGGATGATCCGGATCCGACCCCTACATGCCCCCCAGGCACCGCGCGGGTCGCGCCGGCTGCCCGTCTGGACACTATGATCGACAAGAATGGACGATCAAGAACTTGCCGTAAGCAATTTGTCACTAGCCGTTGGCCGGCGAATGGGGAGCTTGCCAATGATTGTCACGGTCATGACGAAGACGGGCAGAGGCTGCCCATAGTTTCCGGGTGGGTGCTGTGGGGGCACGCGACGAAAGCACTACGCCGGACGGACCAGCTCCGGCCGAAGAACCATTTCCGCTGGTGATCGCGGTGACGCCGTCGGCGGCCGAGCGGATACGACTCGCCGAGCGTCTGGACGGGGTCGCGCCGCTGCTGCTGGTCGCCGACCTCGACGAGTTGCGCAGGCTGATCGGGGCTCCGCCGGGGCCCGCCCCGGAGCCGTCCGCGCGCCCGCCGACCGCCGACGGCGACGCGCTGCTGATCGACTCGGCCCGTTCGACGGCCCGCAGCCGGGGCCGCGAGATCGGCCTGACGCGGCTCGAGCACGATCTGCTGGCCTGCCTGACCACCGAGCCGATCCGGGTGTGGAGCTACGCCGAGCTGCACCGCTCGGTCTGGCGTGACGAGGGGCGGGAACGCAGGGCGGACGTGCAGTCCCTGGTGAAGCGGCTGCGCCGCAAGCTCCACGAACTCGGCACCGGGGTGGCCATCGACGCGGTGCGCGGCGTCGGCTTCCGGCTGACCGACCATCAGCAGCCGAGGGTCAGCGGTTCAGGATGACTGCCTGACTTGGGCAGCCCGTGTCCGGCCCGTCGCGACCGGTGGGCCGAACCGCACCGGGACCCCGGGGGAATACAGCACGCTCACCGGCGCCCCGACGGGCCGAGGCAGCCCTGCGGCCTCGACCAGTTCGTCGTCCAGGTGCAGCAGCTCCGCCCGGTGCAGCGGCCAGCGGGGGTGCCAGTTCGGCAGGTGCAGCGTCCGCCCGTACGCCCGGGTGTGCAGCCCCCAGCGGGCGGTGACGAAGTGCTCCAGCGGGGTCGGGTCGGCGATTGGCTCCCCCACCCGCACCACCATCCGGCTCGTCGCACCCACCGGCCCGGGCCAGCGGCGCCGGCACCGGTAGGTGTAGCGGTCGCCGTCCCGGTCCAGCCGCATCGCCGACCACATGTACGGCAGTCGCAGGGTCGCCCGGGCGACCAGCACCGGGACCAGCCGCGACGCGTCGAGCGAACGGAACACCACGGCACGCCGGCCGGTGTCGTCGACCGAGTAGAGCCGGACGTTGGTCTCCCAGAAGCTGCCGAAGTACGGCACCCCCGGCCCTCGGCCGAGGCCCAGCCCGACCATCCGGAAGCCGATCAGCCCGACGTGGCTGACCCCGTCGAGGGTGTCGGGACGGGTTCCCTCGGGCAGCAGCGGCGCGACGAGCTCCGGCGCGACCGCCCAGTGCAGGAACGTCAGGTCGTCCCAGCGCTGCCGCAGGATCCCCCACGGGAACGCCTGCTCGGGCGCGGAGTCGACCGGCTCGATGTCCACGTACCCCATCCTGCCCCGGCCCCGGCGGGCGACGCCACGCGGGCAGCGCCCGGAGCGGCCCGTTGCGTCGTCGGTGCGGCGTACGGCTACCGGCGTGCCGACGACGCCCCGCGGTCGCGCCCTAACCCGGAGACACGGCCGAGCGTGGACGACGGGCGGCGGCGGGATCCTCGCTCCCGCGTCCCTTGGGGACCACGGGATCGGGCGTGCTCCAGGACCGCCACAGCCGGCTGTACCCGCCCCCGGCCGCCAGCAACTGCTCGTGCGTGCCGTGCTCGACGACGCGCCCGTGCTCCAGGACGACGATGCGGTCCGCGGTGGCCGCCTGGCTGAGGCGGTGGGCGACGATGAGTGTGGTGCGGCCTTCGGTGGCCGCCGTGGCGGCGCGGTCGAGGTCGCGCGCGCCCGCGCTGCCGGCCTCCGCGGTGGCCTCGTCGAGGACCGCGACGGCGGGGTCGGCGAGGACGAGGCGAGCCAGGGCGAGCTGCTGGGCCTGGGCGGCGGTGACGCGACGCCCGCCCTCCCCCACGCACGTGTCGAGGCCGTCGGGCAGGGTACGGAGCCAGTCGGTGACGCCGACGAGGTCGAGCGCGGCGGTGATCTCGGCGTCGGTGGCGTCCGGATCGGCGAGGCGCAGGTCGTCGCCGAGGGTCCCGGCGAAGACGTGCACCTCCTGGCTGACCAGGGCGATCTCGCGACGCACGCGGTGCTCGTCCAGTTCCGTCAGCGGCACGCCGCGCAGCCGGACCGAGCCGTCGGTGGGCGCGATGATCCCGGCGGCGACACCGGCGAGCGTGCTCTTTCCCGCTCCGCTCGCGCCGACGAGGGCGACGCGCTCCCCCGGTGCGAGACGGAGGGTGACGTCGCGCAGCACGACGGGCCCGTCGTCGTAGCAGTGCCGGGCGACGACCACCTCCAGCGCCGCGGGTTCGAGCGCGCCCGGCCCTGCCGTCGCGGGCCGTTCCGCACGGGCGGGCCCGGAGCCGTCGGGCGAAGCGGTGTCGGGCAGCGCGGTGACGCCGACGAGCCGGGCGAGGCTCGCCCCGGCCTGGAGCACGGAGTCCGACTGGAGCAGCAGCAGGCCGATCGGGTTGAAGAGGCGGTGGAAGTAGAGGGCGGCGGTGGTGGCCGCCCCCACGGTCGCCAGGTCGTCGCGGACCAGCAGGAAACCGGCGAGCAGCACGGCGGCGAGCCCCACGAACTCCGACCGGTTGATCCGCAGGCCGAACCGGGTGTGCAGGCCGAAGATCTCCAACGACAGGTCGCGGGCCGTGGCGGAGCGATCGGCGATCCGACCGACGTGGGCGTCCTCCATGCGGTACGCGCGCACGGTCGCCGCGCCGTGGAGCGCCCCGGCCATGGCCTGTGACCGCTCGCCGGTCGCCACCCGCTCGCGCGCGTAGTACGGAACGGAGCGCTTGAGGTACCAGTACAGCGCCAACGCGTAGGCGGGGGCCGCGGCCAGCCCGGCGAGGCCGAGCCGCCAGTCGAGGGCGAAGAGCCCTGCCGCGGTCAGCACGATGGACAGCAGCGCGCCGAGGAAGGCGGGGCCACTGGTGGCGATCACGTTCGTCACCACGGCCACGTCGTCGCCGGCGCGGGCGATCAGGTCCCCGGTCCCGGCGCGCTCCAGCGTGGCTGACGGCAGGTGCAGGGCGCGGTCGAGGACCCGCTCGCGCAGCCGCGCCAGCACGGTCTCGCCGAGGCGTGCGGCGAGCGCGGCGCCGACCGCGGTGAGCAGGCCGGCGAGCACCGCGGCGCCCGCGATCACACCCGCCCAGGCCACGATCCGGGGCGTGTCGGACCCGGCGATGACGTCGTCGACGAGGCGGCCGAGCACCCATGGGGCGACGAGCCCGGTCGCCGCCGCGGCAACCAGCAACGTGGCGGCGGCGGCGCTGAGCCCGGGCAGCCGGGCGAACTCGACCCGCAGTGCGGCCCAGGTCTGCCGGGCGGTGGCCGTGGGCAGCAGCCGCCTGGTCTCCACGCCGAGCGTGCTCGACTCATCGGTCACCGCAGGACCTCCTCCCGGTAGCGGGCGTCGCGGGCGAGCAGTTGCTCGTGCGGGCCCTCGGCGACGACGCGCCCACGGTCGATCACGGCCACCCGGTGCGTGGCCCGCAGCAGGACCGGACTGTTGGTGATCAGCACCGTGCCGCGGGCCGCCGCCGCGCGGGCCGAGGTCAGCCCCTCGGCGAGCAGCGCCTCGGTCACCGCGTCGACCGCCGTGGTGGGGTTGTGCAGCACCAGCACCGGCGGGTCGGCGACGAGCGCCCTGGCCAGCCCGATCCGCTGCCGCTGCCCGCCGGAGAGGTTCGCCCCCCGCTCGGTGAGCAGGCGGTCGATGCCGTGCGGGTGCGCGGCGAGCACGTCCTCGGCCGCCGCGGCGCGTACGGCGGCGCGCAGGACCGCCTCGTCGACGTCTGCGCCGGCGGCGAGGTTGGCGCGCAGCGTCCCCTCGAACAACGCCACGTCGTGCTGCTCGACCAGGAGGACGCCGCGCACGGCGTCGATGTGCAGGTCCTCGGCGGGCACGCCGTCGACGCACAGCGTGCCCCGGTAGTCCTCGCGGGGCACGCGGCCGGACAGCAGCCGCACCAGCGCCTCGGCCTCGCCCGGATCGTAGGCGAGCACACCCAGGACCTCGCCGGCGCCGACCCGCAGGCACAGCCCGTCGAGTCCGGCGTACCCGATCGTGTCGAGGGTGAGCCGCGCCGGGTCCGGGGCGGGTGGCCCGGCGGTACCCGGCCGGGTGAGCGGCTCGGCGCCCAGCACCCGGGCGACCCGCCCGGCGGAGGCGCGGGCCATGGCGAACAGCTGTACGCAGTAGCCGAGCGTCTGCACGGGCTCGGCGATGAACTGGGCCAGCCCGACGACGGCGACGAGCTCGCCGACGGTGAGCCGCCCCTGCAGGGCGAGCCAGCCGGCGACCCCGGCGACGGCCGCGAGGAAGAGGCCGTTCACCGTGGTGGTGAGCCCGAGGTGCAGGCCCTTGGTGGTGGCGGCGCGCAGGGTGACGTCGAGGGCGTGGCGGCTGGCGACCGCGTACCGGCGGGCGGCGTGGTCCTGGGCGCCGATGCCGCGCAGCACGCGTAGGCCGGTGACGAGGTCGACGGCGAGCGCGGTCGTGGCAGCGAGCGCCTCCTGCTGCGACGCGCTGCGCCGGCTGAGCAGCGGCGCCATCCGTTGCAGGGCGACGACCACCAGCGGTACGCCGAGGAGCACCCCGAGCCCGAGCGGGACGTCGACGACGAGCAGCGCGACGGCCGCTACCACGATGGCGGTGACCGCGGCGGCGCAGAGCCCCGCGACCCGCACGACGAGCGCGGACAACTCGGCGTCGGAAGCGGTGACGGACAGCAGTTCGCCGTCGCGCATGCCCGAGCGGTTCCCGCGCGGGTCGAGGGCGCTCCTGGCGATCTCGACCCGCACGAGGTGGGCCTCCTGCTCCACGGCCGCGTACGCCTGGCGGGCGCCGGCCCGGTAGGCGAAGGCGAGGACCGTGAAGAGGGCGGCGAGACCGACGAGGGAGAGCAGCAGCGCCCGCACGTCCCCGGTGGCGACGGCCCGGTCGATGATCAGGCCGATGGCGACCGGGACGAGGGCTTCGGCGGCCTGGTGGGTGCAGAGCAGCACGATGCCGGCCACCACACGACCCCGCTGGCGGCGCAGGGCGCGGCGCAGCACCGCCGGACCGCTGATCACGTCGGCTGCCATCGGCGTCACGCCCCGGTGCGCGAAACGGGGGCGTCGGCCCAGGTGGAGGCTGGGGCCCGCCTGGTCCCGGAGACGGCCCGGACGAACGTGGATGTGTACACGAGATGCGCCCTCCCAGCGATCGAGGGCCAGGTTAGCCTCACCTAATGGCCTCGGTGAACGAGGGCTCGACGACGCGTCATTCGGGCACGCCGACGCCGGGGCGGGTCGTCACGTGGTGGCGGCCGATCGGCAGCATCAGCGGCTTCTGCGACGTCGGATCGACGATGACCTGGCTCTCGAGGCCGAACACCGCGCGGACGCACTCCTGCGTCAGGACCTGCGCCGGCTCCCCCGCGGCGTGCAGCCTGCCGGCGGCCAGGGCGATGAGGTGGTCCGCGTACCGGGCGGCGAGGTTGAGGTCGTGCAGCACCATGACGATCGTCGTGCCGCGCGTCAGGTTGAGGTCCGTGAGCAGGTCGAGGACCTCGACCTGATGGCTGACGTCGAGGAACGTCGTCGGTTCGTCGAGCAGCAACAGGTCCGTCTGCTGGGCCAGGGCCATCGCGATCCACACCCGTTGCCGCTGGCCGCCGGAGAGCTCGTCGACCGGGCGGTCGGCGAGGTCCGCCGTCTGTGTCGCGTCCAGGGCCGCCGCCACGGCGGCGTCGTCCTCCCTGCTCCAGCGGGAGAGCACGCGCTGGTGCGGATTGCGCCCACGACCGACGAGGTCGGCCACGGTGATCCCCTCGGGCGCCGTCGGCGACTGGGGAAGCAGGCCGAGGGTACGGGCCAACTGCTTGGCCGGCAGCCGGTGCACCTGCTTGCCGTCGAGCAGGACGTGGCCGGCGCGGGGCGCCAGCAGGCGCGACATCGATCGGAGCAGGGTCGACTTGCCGCACGCGTTGGCGCCGACGATCGCCGTGATCTTCCCGGGCGGCACGACGAGGTCGAGCGAGGAGATGACGACGCGGTCGGAGTAGCCGAGCGTCAGGCTCTCGACCGCGAGCGTGTGGGTGGTGGTCACAGCGAGCCTCCCGCGCGGTTCGTACGGATGAGCAGGTAGATGAGGTAAGGGGCGCCGAGCACGCCGGTGACGACACCCACGGGGTAGCGCGTGTCGAAGGCGAACTGACCGACGAAGTCCGCGACGAGCACCAGCAGGGCGCCGACGAGGGCGGAGGGCAGCAGCAGCGAGCCGGCCGGGCCGATGATCCGGGCGGCGATCGGCCCGGAGAGGAAGGCGACGAAGGCGATCGGCCCGGTCGCGGCGGTGGCGAAGGCGATGAGACCGACGGCCGCGACGATGACCAGGATCCGGGTGCGTTCGAGGCGGACCCCGAGCGCCGCGGCGGTGTCGTCGCCCAGCTGCATCATGGAGAGGTTGCGGGCCTTCCCCAGCAGCACCGGCGCCAGGACGGCCACGGCGACGGCCACCGGAACGGTCTCCGCCCAGGTGGCGCCGTTGAGGCTGCCGGTCAGCCAGCGCATCGCCTCCTGCAGGTCCCATTCGGCGGCCTGGGTCAGGACGTACGCGGTGATGCTGTCGAGCATCGCGGCGATGCCGATGCCGATCAGGACGAGGCGGGTTCCCGCGACGCCGTCCTTGAACGACAGCGTGTAGACGACCAGCGCCACCGCCAACCCGACGACGATCGCGAAGGCGGACACCCCCGCCTCCCCGAGGTGCAGCGTCACGATCGCGAAGGCGGCCGCGGCGCTCGCTCCGGAGCTGATGCCGATGATGTCGGGGCTGGCGAGCGGGTTGCGCAGCATCGTCTGGAAGGTGACGCCGCCGAGCCCGAAGCAGGCCCCGGCCAGGATCGCGAGGACGGCCCGGGGCAGGCGGAGCGTGCCCACCGTGAAGGAGGCCCCGGGGACGTCCTCGCCGGCGATCACCGCCAGGACGTCCGCCGGCGGGTAGAAGGTGCGCCCCGCCATCAGCGAGACGGCGAACGCGGCGACGACGAGGACGGCGAGCACCACGAGCACGCCGCGTCGCCGGAGCGTACGGCGGACCCGGCCGTGGGTGACGGCCTCGAGAGTCGTGGTGCTCACAGCTCGCGCACTTTCTGCCGGCGGACGATGTAGATGAAGAACGGGGCGCCGATCAGCGCCGTCACGATGCCCACGTCGATCTCCGCCGGGCGCGCCACCACCCGGCCGACGACGTCCGCGGCGGTCAGCAGCGACGCGCCGAGGAGCGCGGAGAACGGCAGCAGCCACCGGTGGTCGAGCCCGACCAGCAGGCGGCACACGTGCGGGACGACCAGGCCGACGAACCCGATGGGTCCGGCGACGGCCGTGGCGGCGCCGCAGAGCAGCACGGCGCCGATCGCCGCGACGGCCCGCACGACGGCCACCCGTTCGCCGAGCCCCGCCGCGAGTTCGTCGCCGAGCGCGAGCGAGTTCAGGGCCCGGGCCGACAGGATGCAGATCGCGAAACCCACGGCGAGGAACGGCAGGGCCTGCCGGAGGCTGTCGTAGGTCGCACCGCCGACCCCGCCGATCTGCCACGAGCGGAAGCCGCCGGCCACGTCGTTGCGGGGCAGCACGAAGGCGCTGATCAACGACGCGAGCGCGGCGGACGTGGCGGCGCCGGCGAGGGCGAGCTTCAGTGGCGTCGGGCCGCCGCGTCCCAGGGAGCCGACGGCGTACACGAAGACCGCCGCGAGGCCGGCGCCGAGGATCGCCGTCCAGAGGTAGCCCGTCGCCGAGGAGAGGCCGAAGGTGACCATGGCGGTGACCACGGCGAGCGACGCCCCCATGTTCACGCCCAGGATGCCGGGGTCGGCCAGCGGGTTGCGGGTGACGCCCTGCATGACCGCCCCGGACAGGCCGAGGGCCGCGCCGACGGCCACGGCGAGCAGGGTCCGCGGGATCCGTTTGGTGACGGCGGCCTGTTCCATGGTCGCGTCCGCGCCCTGGAACGCGGCGAGGATGTCGGACCAGCCGACGTTGCGGGAGCCCAGCGCGACCGACGCCAGCATGAACGCCAGCAGCACCGCGGCCGAGACGAGGAACCACAGCAGCCGTACCCGTGCCGGACGCCGCACCACGGCGACGTCCGGCAGGGCAGGCGAGTCGAGCCGGGTCATGACACCCGGTCGGCAGCCTTGGCCAGCATCGCGACGTAGTCGTTGAGCACGAAGGGGATGGCCAGCGGGGTCGGGTTCGCCGCGGTGCCCAGCGGCGTGGTGCCGGAGAGCATGACCACCGAGCCGCGCTTGATCGCGGGGATCTTCGACAGCAGCGGGTCGGCCTGCGCGGCGGCGAGCAGCTTGTCGTCACCGTAGGCGACGATGATGTCCACGTCGTCGAAGACCTGGATCTGCTCGGCGCTCTGGTTGAGCGTGAACTTGTCGGTGCCGGCGGAGAGCTTGGCGATGCTCGCCGGGGCCTTCATCCCGAGGTCCGCGAAGAACTGGGCCCGGGTGTCGTGCGTCGTGTAGAAGCCGATCTTGCTCAGGTCGGTGGGGTCGACGTGCGTCATGAACATCGCCGACTTCCCTGCCAGTTGCGGGTGCTTCCCGGCGGCGTCGGCCATCTGCCGCTCGATGTCGGCGATCAGCGCGTCGCCCTCCTTGGCCAGGCCGAGGGCCTGGCTCTCCAGCTTGATCGTGTCGCGCCACGCCGTGGCCCAGGGCGCCTTCGGGTACGCGACCACCGGGGCGATCTTGCTCAGGGTGTCGTAGTCCTGCTGGGTCAGACCCGAGTACGCGGCGAGGATGACGTCGGGCTTGGTGTCCGCGACCGCCTCGAAGTTGATGCCGTCGTTCTCGTCGAAGAGCACCGGGGCTGTCCCGCCCAGTGACTTGAGCTTTTCGGCGACCCACGGCAGGACGCCGTCGTTGTCGTCGTCGCCGAAGTTGGCCTTCGCCATTCCGACGGGAACGATGCCGAGAGCCAGCGGAACCTCGTGGTTCGCCCAGGCCACTGTCGCGACCCGCTTCGGCTTCTCCTTGATCGTCGTCGTGCCGAGCGCGTGCGTGATCGTGACGGGGAACGCTGCGGAGCCGCCGTCGGTCGAGGCGTCCTCGGCCTTCGACGAACCGCCGCACGCGGTGAGCGCCAGGGTGGCGGCCAGGGCGACGATCCCGGTGAGGAAGCGGTTTGAACGCATGAAATTGCACCTCAATGCTGGTAAGGGGAGGCTAACCTAACACACGTTTCGGGGCGCTCTTGATCTACCGCGGCTCCGCCGGGAACGCCCCCGCACGCCGCCTCACCTGGGTTGCCGGGGCGACGGGTCCGTGCCGCGGAGCGCGGCGCCGACACCCGATGAGCGCGACGGGCACCGGCGGACGGGGCGCGGCCGGGAACACGAACCGGGCCGGCGACGGCCGGACGGGGCGCGGGACGACCTCCGCGCCGGACGGCGAACATCCCCACCCGGGCCGATTCCGCCTTCGATGACCAGGGGCAGAGGATCAACCGCGCTCAGGGCAGGCTAACCTAACTTCGCAGCAGGAGGTGGCTCACGATCCTCGAAGGAGCGACACCATGACCGTCGGCAGCACACTGGTCGAGGCCGGGGTGATCAGACGCCCGATGCTCGCCGAGGTCGTCGCCAACCGGCCGCTCACGCCTCATCTGCGGCGCATCACCCTGACCGGCGCCGAGATCGACCGCTTCGGCTACGACGGGCCGGACCACCTGGTGCGGATCTTCCTCGTCCCCGCGCCCGACGCCGACCTGCACCTGCCGGACTCGGCGCAGTGGTGGCCCGCCCTGCAGGCCATGCCGGCGGAGCGGCGGCCGGTGGTCCGCAACTACACGGTCCGGCGCCTGGACGCCGGCCGGCGCGAGCTGGACATCGACTTCGTGCTCCACGGCGACGGCGGACCGGCCTCCGCCTGGGCGCTCAGGGCCGCCCCGGGGGACCGGATCGGCGTGCTCAGCGACGGCGCCGCGTACGCCCCGCCCGCCGACACCGACTGGCAGCTGTTCGTCGGCGACGAGACCGCCATGCCGGCGATCACCGCGGCCGTCGAGGCGCTGCCGCCGCAGGCGCGGGCGATCGCGCTGATCGAGGTGGGTTCGGCAGAACACGAGATCGGGGTACGCACGCCGCCCGGCGTCACGCTGACCTGGCTGCACCGGGGCGGCGCACCGGCGGGCGGCAGTGACGTGGTGATCCGTACGCTGCGGGACCTGGCGTTGCCGGCCGGCACGCCGTACGCCTTCGTCGCGGGCGAGTCCGCCATGGTCACGACCGTCCGTCGGCACCTGTGCACCGAACGCGGCATCGCCAAGGAGCGCGTCTACTTCGGCGGCTACTGGAAGCTCGCCCCGCACTGAGCGCCCGCCGGCCGGTGTGCCCGCCGGGGCACCCGGAGCCGCCGCGCGCGGGGCAGCCGCCGGCGTACGCGCCCGGGCCCGCCCCACGGTCAGGGCGGGCCGGGATCCGCTGGCCGCGACCGGGTCGACGCGTCGGTGCGGTGGTGCTCGCGCCGCGCGGGTCGCAGCAGGCCGCGGGCGACCAGTTCGACGGTGAGGACGACGGCGACGGCCTCGACCGCGAGGAGCCCGACGAGCACGACCAGCTGCGTCACCCCGGCGGCCAGGGGGCTCGCTCCACCGAGCAGCACCCCGACGAACGCGCCCGGCAGAGTCACCAGGCCCACTGTCCGGGTCTGGTCCAGTGCGGGGACCAGTGCCTGCCCGGCCGCCGGGCGGCACACCAGCAACACCGCCTCGCGTGGCAGCAGGCCCAGGGCCAGGCCGGCCTCCACCTCGCCGCGCCGGCCGGTCAGCTCGTCCAGTGCCCGACGGCCGGCCAGCGAGGTGGCGGTCATCGCCCCGCCGATCAGGATCCCCGCCACCGGAACGATCGCGATGCCCCGCAGCGGCACCAGGCCCGACAGCAGCAGCCCCAGCACCACCAGCATGCTTCCCGCGACGATCGGCGCGCCGGCCCACCACCCCCGCCTGCCGCCCGTGATGCGCCGGCCGGAGGTGGCCGCCGCCACGGCGCACATCAGGGCCACGAACGCGGCAGTGGCCCAGAGCGACGCCACGATGGCCGCGATCAGCAGCGACACCGCACCCAGCTGGACCGCGGCACGGACGGCGGCGACCATCACCTGCCGACCGTGGCCCAACTTCCCCACGGTCACGACGGCCGCCGCCACGAGGGTCAACACCACCAACGCGACGCCGAGCTTCGGGCCGACCACCAACATCGTCGAGGGCATGCGGTCAGTCTCCCGCCACCCCGACGGCCAGCGCGCACGACGCCGGGCCGCGTGCGCCGACCGCCCTGGGGATCAGTTCCAGGACATGTCCATGGCGCGCTCGACGTTGACGTAGCCGGCCCTGACGAAGGCGTCCGCCATGGGCAGGTCGCCCAGGTCGGTGGCCGCACGGAGGCGCGGGACGGCCTCGTCGGCCGGGATGCGGGTGCCCTCGGTGGCCGTACCGGGAGCGGTCACGCGTCCGCCCGACCAGTGCGGTCGTAGGTCAGGAAGAGCGCGCCGCTGCCGAGGACGACGTGGTCCGTCAGCTCCCAGGTGCGCGGCTCGAAGACGGCGCCGCGGCCGAACAGCGGGATGCCGGCGCCGATGGTCAACGGGGCCAGCTTGACCACGAGGCGGTCGATCTCGGGATAGAGGGCGCCGGCCAGGGCGCCGCCGCCGATCACCCAGACGTCCCGGCCGTCGTGCCGCTTGAGCTCGCGTACGGTGGCGACCGGGTCCGCGGACAGGACCTCGACGGCCGGGTCCGGGCTCTGCCCCATCGTGCGAGAGAACACCAGGTGGCGCAGGTGCGGGTAGGCGTCGGTGAGGCCGGCCTTCAGCCCCAGCTCGTAGGAGTGACGCCCCTCCAGGACGGTGTCGAACCGGGCGCCCTCGCCGGTGATGCCGAACGCCTCCCGGGCCGGGCCCGGCAGCGTCTCCGGATACTCAGCGACGAGGTGTTGCAGGTAGTCGTCCGGGATCGGCCAGAATCCGTCGGGGCCGGTGGGGTCCGCGCCGTCGGGGCCGGCGATGAAGCCGTCCAGGGTGACGGCGATGTAGTACACGAGCTTACGCACGGTTGTTTCCTTCTGTTCGGGAAGCTCAGGCGGTGGACGACGCCGTACCGCCCGTGCCGGGTGGGCGTACGGCGCCGTTCTGATGATCACCATCATGCGCAGGCGCGACCCGGGCTTCAACGCTCGGTTCGGCACGGCTGACGAGCCGGTGACCTAGGCGTTGGCGGGGTCCTCCCCCGCCGCAGGCCGGTAGCAGCCGCTGGCCAGGATCACCGCGACGCGGTCCCGGCTCGCGGTGGTGGTGAGGCTGATCGTGATCCCGGTGCCGGGGTCGCGCATGGAGACGGCGCCCCGGGCGCCGTCGGCGAAGGTGCGGTCCTCGGTGATCTCGTAGCCCTGCTGCCGCCACATGTCCCGGATCCGCCGCAGCGTGGCGATCTGGTCGGCGGGCGGGACCGGAAGGCCGGCGAAGCCGCTCAACGTCCACCGTCCGTCGTCGGCGATCTCGCCCCGCTGGCCCTGACAGGGCGAGGTGTTGGTCCGCCAGCCGTCCAGCGCGACCCCGGCGGTGGCGGCGACGGCCTGGGCACGCGCCTCGGCCAGGGTGCTCACCTCGGCGACTGCCTTGGTCTGCAACGGGTCGTCCTTTCCTGAGGAACCGGGGTCACCACCGGTGCAGGCGGTGGCAGGCACCAGTACGGCCGCCAGGACCACCGCCCGCCACCAGGGCGTGCGGTGCGGCGGGGTCATGGTGCTTTGCCGTGGTCGAGTGCGGCGGCCTCGTAGTCGCCGACGATGACGGCCGCCTGGGAGCGCAGCATCTGGCTGTTCTGCGCCCAGTATCCGCTGTGGCCGGAGGTGTCGACGTGCAGGACGTTGCCGCCGAACTCCGGGTCGTGCGGGGCCGGGCCGTGGATGCCGACGAGGCCGTCGACCAACCACTCCCCGACGACGGGTACGCCGTCGAGCCAGCCGATCGTCTCCTCCGGTCGGGCGACGACGGTGTCGTCGGCCGCGGCACCGGCCCACACGTGTCTCGGGTCGACGTTGAACTCGCCGGCGTTCTCGACGCGCATGCCGGGACTGCCGACGGCGATCAGGTCGTCCGCGGCGAGGCCGTCGCCGGTGCTGGCGGCCTCGCCGAGGACGGTCGACCCGTAGCTGTGACCGATGGCGGTGAGGTGGGAGGGACTGTCGTCGTGGGAGGCGCGCAGCCCGTCGACGAAGCCGTCGAGCGCGCGGGCCCCGGCCTCGGACTTGGCCCCGAACACGGCGCTGACGATGTCGAGGTTCACCGACGGGGTGTCGTAGCCGAGCCAGGCCACGACGGAGACGTCGGTGCCGGCGGGGGCAAGCTCGACCGAGGCCTCCCGCAGGTCGTTGGCCCGCCCGATCAGGCCACGGATGTCATCGAGTTCGGTGCCGACGCCGGGTACGAGGACCGCGGTGTGGGCGGCGGTGTCCGGGTTGCCGATCGCGACCGCCGCCTTCCCGTCACCCGTCGGATCGACCGAGAGCAGGTAGAGCCGCTCGTTCGGCGCCGCGTGCTCCGTGCCTTCGAGCTTGTCCAGCAGCATGAGCGCGGTGGCATGCTGCGGGTCGTCCCGGTCGCGGTGGCGGCCGGCGTCGTCACCGACGAACGTGCGCAGCGCCAGTTGGTTCGCCGCGTCGCGGTCGGTGGCGGGCAGCCCGTCGAGGGCGCCGATCCGCTCCGGGTAGGCGGTGAGGTAGACCTGCCGCTCGTCGTCGGACAGGCCGCTCCACCAGGCGTGCACGTCGGCGGGACTGCTGCCCGGCGCCGGGATGCTCTCCTCGCTGAGCTGAAGCGCCGCGGCGGCGGCGAGAGCGCCGTCGTTGGCCCGGTTGTACTCCCAGGCGAACTGTCCCGGCGCGCCGGCCTTCAACTGGGTCAGGGCGCGGGCGATCCGGCTGTCGGCCTCGGTGGCCTCGGTGACGATCCGCGCGATGAGATCGGTGTAGATCGCGGCGTTCTGGACGTGCCGACGGTGGATCGTCTCCGCGTCCGGGTCGTGCCTGTCCCCTGCCACCACCGCCGGCGCGGACACCCGCCCGGCCTCGTCCACGGCCAGTCCGAGGGACCGGGCGGCGCCGACGGCCGACTCCAACCGCCGTTGCAGGTCGCCGAACTCCTCCGCCGCCTCCCGCAACACGCTCGCGGCGGTCCGCGTCTGCAGGCTCGCGACCTCGAACTCGTCGTCGAGTTCGTCCAGCCGGCCCAGCGCGGCACTGGCGGCCGGCCCCTGCCAGCCCGAGACGCGCAACGGCCCGGTCAGCTCGGCGCCGCACCGCTCCTCCAGCTTCGCACAGGCCCGCGACAGCTCCGTCCAGGCCTGCGCGGCGTCCCGGAGCGGGGCGACGCGCGCCTCGCGCAGGTCCGCGTACGTCACCACCGCGCGGTCACCGCCCGTGGATGTCGAAACGGGCGGCGTTGGCCTCGTCGCTGTAGCGGTAGTCCATCGCGCAGCCCTGCAGGGCGTCGCCCACCTGCGACAGATAGCGGTCCAACCTGGTCAGGTCGTCCGACCACGACCAACGCAGCTGCTCCAGCGCCGCCCGGGTCTGCCATCCGGGCAGGCCGGAGACCGCGGCCCGCGTCTCGTCTCCGACGTCGGACACGTCGCGCCGCAGATCGTCCCGCAGGTCGTCGCACACCCGCGACGCCTTCTCCAGCAACTCCGGCTCGACGTGTAGTTCGATCATTGACCGGCCTCCCGCGAAGATCGATGCGAGCCTACATAACCGCCCCACGCGCCGCGCGGATCGGTCGCCTCAGCCCGTGCTCAGCCCGGCCATCACGTCGCCGGCGTGCAGCACCGTCCACGGACGGCCGGGCGTGCCGGTCACCGTCACCACCGTCGAGCCCGGCGCGACCGGGGCGGGCACGCGGACCAGCCGGTCGAGGGCGTCGGGGTCGGTGGCGCCGGCCAGGACCGTGCGGCCGGCCAGGTCCGGCGGTACGCCGATCTCGCCGGTGTCCGCCGACGCCGCCGCGCGGACGGCGGCAACGTCGGGCGGTACCTCGGTGTAGGTGTGGTCCGCGTGGCCGACCAGGATCCGGTCGGCGCGCCCGACCGCGTGCCATGCCAGCAGGTCGAGGACCGTGGCGTGGTGACCGCCCAGGAAGTGCTCCCACTGGTCGGCGGCCGCCCGCGCGAGCTGGTCACCGTGCCGGTCGACGCTGTGGCCGTAGCCACGGCCGGTCAGGGTCAGGTCGGTCCAGAGCAACCGTCGGGTGCGCAGGTCCACGACCATCGGCAGCAGCATCCGGGCGTTGCCGCGCAGGTCGAACCGCTGCGCGACCCGGGCGCCGTCGAACTGCTCGCCCCGGGCGAGGGGCAGCATGACGCCGGCGACCGCCTCCGTGAGGGCCTCGAACGGCACGGCGTTGTAGCTGAGGACGGTCGGCACGGCGTAGTGCACGCCCTGCTCGGCGAGACGGGTCAGGTGCAGGTCGAGGAACTCGGTGGCCCCGAGCGGAGCCGGGGCGGAGGTGAGGTCGCCGGAGTGGACCGCGCCGTCGCCGGCGAACCGCAGCCGGGTGAAGTCGCAGTGGCCCACCCGCTGCCAGTCCCGGTCAAAGAACACGCAGGACAGGTCGAGGTCGACCCGCGCGGCGCCCGGCTCCTCCCAGTGCAGGAAGAACCGCAGCACCTCCGCGTCGGGCAGCGCCCGCACACTGCCCCGTGGCCACCCCGCCAGCTGCGCCGAGGCGGCCCGCTCCCGCGTCGGCGCGGGCACCTCGGCCAGGGCGGCGTCGAGGACGGCCACGTCGAACCGGCCGAGCCGGGCGGCGCGGGCGGTCAGCTCGGCGTCGACCAGCCCGCGTACCGCGCTGATCGCCGGCGCGGGCACCGGCGTGCGTCGCTCGGGCTCGGTCCAGGTGGTCACGACGCTGCCGCGGGGATGGAACACCCGCCGGGGCATACCGGGACCGGGACGGCCACCGACGATCCCGGACTCCTCGACGGGGGCGCCCACGGGCGGTGCCTCGGCGGGAGGGGGCAGCTCGCCGCCCGACCGGAGCGCTTCCCGCAGGAAGGCGGGGGTGGCACCGCGCACGCCCCGCGCGACGGCGCGCAGGACATCGCCCAGCCCGACGGCGAGCACCGGGGCGGCCCCGGTGTGCGCGGAGCCGCGAGCCCGCGCCGCCGCCCGCGCCCGCGCGGTCGCCGCCAGCTCGGCGGCCGTCGCCCGTACCGTCTCGGCGCGGCCGGTGAGTTGAGCCGCCGCCGCGGCGAGCACGCCGGGCGCCACCCGGGCCACCGTCCGGCGCATGGCCGTCTCGACGGCCGCGTACGCCGCCGGATCGTCCCCGGCGACCCGCAGCAGGTGGTCGAGCCGGCGCCACAGCTCGCCCGGACGCTCGGTGAGCAGGCCGGCGGCCCCCGCCACGTCGCCGTCGGTCAGGGCCTCCTCCACCAGGGACGCGTGGGTCCGCACGCGGACCGTGAGCGTGCCGTCGGGGTGCCCCGTCAGCACGAGCTGCCGGGGCTCGCGGGCGCAGGCCGCCACCATGGCCGCGCCGAGGGCGCTGGCGCGGGCCGCGCGGGTGCCGCGCAGCGCGGCGAAGGCGACGGCCGCCGCCGGGTGCGCGGCCACCTTCTCGTACGGGTGCAGCCGCTCGCCGAGGCGCTTCCAGACGGTGGGGTGCCGCCGCAGGTCCTCCGCCGCGCCCGCGGCACCGCAGGCGTCGAGATGCGCGAGAGCCGCGCGCCGCAGCGGCCTGGGCAGGGCCCGCACCCGGGTGACCGGCACGACGACGACGGGCTCGTGGACCGGTCGCCAGGCCGCGCCCGGAGCATCGGACTCGTCGTCCCGCCGCGGCAGGACCAGCCCGGGGTCCCCACCCGAGTACGCCCAGAGGGTCCGCGCCACGTCCGTGGCGGTCGACCACCGCCGGCGGGCCGCGGCGACCAGGTCGTGGTAGCCGGGGGTGCACGCCGTGGCGTGCAGCGCCCAGGCGACGACCAACGCGAGGGTCTCCCGCGCGGGCACCACCTCGGGCAGCCAGTCAAGGCGGCCCGGCGCGGTGGCGTTCACCAACACCTCGAGGTCGGCCCGGTCGGACTCGCTCAGGGCGGCAGGACGGGCGACCAGCTCGTCGCGGAGCCGGGCCGCGGCGCCGACCGGGTTGGCCTCGAGCCCGGCGAGACGCATCGGCAGCGGCGGCGCGGCCGGGACGGCGTGCGCGCCGGTGTCCTCGACCGGCGCACCGGCCCGCCGCAGCCGGCGGCGCACCGGGGCCGGGGGCGCGACGACGGTGAGGTAGGTGTCGTCCGCCGCCAGCCGGCGGCCGCAGACCGGGCACGCGGTGACCTGCTCCGGCGGGAAGCACGCCGGGCACACGGGATGGCCGCACGGGTCGAGCGGCGCGCCACCGTCCTCGCGGCCGCACAGCACGCAGGGCGCGCCGGGCACGGCGAACAGATGGGTCAGCAGCCGCCGCACGTAGACCGCTTCGATGTCGCGCGGGGTGTCGGGGAACGACCGGTAGAGCGGCAGCATCGAACGATCCGCGCCGACCATCTCGTCGATGGTCGCCAGCAGCCAGTCGGCCCACCGGACCCGCACCGACGCCGGCAGCCGGGCCGCCGCCGTGCGCAGGTCGTCCCGGAGCAGCCAGCCCCGACCGGCCAGATCGGCCTCGAGCGCGGCCACCCAGGCGGCACCGTCGGCAGGGGCGGGGCCCGTACCGACCACCGCGACCCGGCCGGTGCGTCGCAGCAGCACCACGGCCAGCGGATCCATGCTCGCGCCCTCCCCGTGCGAAAGCGGTGGGCGGAGAGTCGCGACGCTAGTTGCCAGGAAAGGGTGAGAAGGAAGCACCGCGGGGAGCCGCCCACCGCGGGGAGGATCATACGGGGCGGCCGCGGCCGGCCTCACCCTGATTCCCGGCCGGAAGACGTCCGCCGGCGTGCCAGGGGCACCGCTCGCAGGGGGGATCGGATTACCCTCGCCGACATGAGCCGACGCACCGATCCGGTTCCGCGTCCCCTGTGGCGTGATCGCAACTTCGGCGCCTACTGGGCTGCGCAGTCGCTCTCCGCCGCCGGCGACTCGTTCGCCTACATCGCGGTGCCGCTGCTCGTGCTCCACGCGACCGGGTCGGTCGCCCAGATGGGCCTGCTCACGGCCGCGGCCGGTGCCGCGTCCGTCGGCGCGGGGATCTTCGGCGGCGTCCTGGTCGACCGGTACGACAGACGGAAACTGATGATCACCGCCGATCTGGCCCGGCTGGTGCTCTACGGCCTCATCCCGCTGGCCTGGCTCGCTGGTCCGCAGGTCTGGCTGCTCTTCGTCGTGCTGCCGATCTGCGAGGCGGCCGGCATGGTGTTCCAGGTCGCCGCGGTGACCGCGGTGCGCAACCTCGTCGACCGGCCCAGGATCACCGAGGCCAACGGCCGCCTGCAGGCGACGTACGCGGCGGCGGCCGTGCTCGGGCCGCTGCTCGCCGGCGTGGTGTCGGCCCGCTTCGGCCCCACGGCGGCCATCGCCATCAACGCGGCCAGCTTCGCCCTGTCGGCCTTCGGCCTCTGGCTGGTGCGGCTGCGGCGGTCCGACGAGGGTGCGGAGGCCGGCGGCGCGGTGGCGCGGGAGGGCCGGCTGGCCGAGTTCCTCGCCGGCGCGCGGTTCCTCTGGCGGCAGCCCGTGCTCCGCTCGCTGACCGTGCTGCTGTCGGTCTTCATCTTCCTGACGTACGGCTTCACCGACGTCCTCGTCTACCACGTCAAGCACGACCTCGGCGGCTCCGACGGCACGGTCGGCACGGTGCTGGGCCTGGCGGCCCTGGGCACGGTCGTCGGAGCGCTGTTGGTGGCGCCGCTGCGCCGCAGGCGTGGCTTCGGCATCACCTGGATCGGCGCGCACGCGATGTGCGGTCTCGCCATCGTGGGCATCGGCGTCGTCGGGAGCGTGCGGGGCGTCACCGTGCTGACCGCGGTGTACCTGTGCGGCGTCAGCGTGGGCGGGATCTGCTCGATGTCGCTGCGCCAGGAGATCACCCCCGACCACCTGCTCGGGCGGGTCACCTCGGCGTTCTGGAGCACGCACTACGCGCTCGGCCCGGCCGGCGCCGCCGTGCTGACCTGGGCCGCGGGCCGCTACGGCGTCACCGCGGTCACTCTCGTCGCGGGAGCGGGATGTCTCCTGGTCGCGGTCGGCGGGCTGTTCACTCCGGTCCGCCGCGCCGGGTCCGAGCCGGTGGCCCGCCGGTCGGCGACCCGACGGCCCGCGACCAGCCAGGCGTCGTGACCCTGGGAGGTGCCACCCGCACGCCGGCCCCGCGCGGCACCGACGCGGCCGCGCCACCGCCGTCGGACAAGGGATCAGCGCAGGCCCTGCCCGATGCCGCCGACCCGGCGCGCCGAGGGTGCCGCCGGGCCCACCGGCCGGCCGACCCGGGCCACGTGCAGCAGGCGCTCCGGCGCCACGCCCAGCAGCGAGCCCAGGGCCTCCCGGGTCGCGGCCGTGTCGATCAGCTGGCTCAGCGGATGCGCCGCCAGCCCGGCCGCGTGCAGGGTCAGCCACGTGCGTGCGAGCACCCGACCGAATTCGACCTGGGTGGCGTCGTCCGTCCCGGGCGGTCCGATCAGGACGATCACGGCGCCACCGCGCGCGAGCGGGTTGCCGGAGGCCGCCGCGAGGAGCCGGGGCAGGCCCAGCCGGCGCAGGACCGGGTACGCCGCCAGCGCCGCCCGCAACGCGGTCGCCTCGCGCCCGGACAGGCCCAGGCACCGGTCGGTGAGCCCGTCGGCGTGGTAACGCGGATGCGCCGGCGTGAGCCGCAGCCACGACCGCAACTCGCCGACCACCGCGGGATCCGCGTACGTCTGCCGGTCGGCGGTCCTCAGCAGGCGGGCCAGCAGGCCGGCGTCCGGTACGGCCCGGACCGCCCCGTCCGAGGCCCGCGCGACGGCGTCGACGGCCGCCACCACCTCGGCGTCCGGGCCGGCCGAGAACCGGCCCCGGTGGGTGCGACGGGTGAGCACCTGCGCCGCGTCGAACGGGGTGTCGTAGCGGTGCGGGGACGCCCGCAGCCAGCCCGCCCGACGGTCGGTGGCGCAGTGGTCGGCGACGAAGCGCATCCGGAGCCCGGCGTCGGCCGCGACGACCAGGCAGGTCTCGACGAAGGCGCCCAGGGACAGCCGCAGGTCCCGGCCGGAGGGGTCGGCCGCCGGCAGGGTGTGCGCCTCGTCCCAGCCCACCCGGACCGCTCCGGGCTGGTGGTCGAGGCACCACGGCTGGGTGTTGTGCGCGCTCGGCGCCCGCCAGCAGAGCGGCTCCAGGGCGCGGAACGCCGTGAGGCCCATGTCTACAGCGCCTTCTCGTAGAAGGTGTAGCCGTGCAGCGGCCGGCCGCCCATCGCGCGGTACTGCGCGGCCGAGGCCGGGTTGTCCCGGCCGACGTAGGTGCTGCGCAGCGTGGTGTACCCGCCGGTGTACAGGTTGCGGCGCAGCGCGGCGGAGAGCAGCCGTTGGTACCCGCGCCCCTGGTGCTCGGGCAGCACGCCCTTGACGATCAGCACCGCCTCCCGCCGGTACCGGCGGCGGACCGCCAGCAGCCGGAGCTGGTTGACCGCGTGGAGGTCGCCCCGGACCCGGACCACGAACTCGCTGATGTCCGGTACGCACAGCACGAACGCCACGGGCCGCCCGGCCCTGGTCAGGTAGAGCAGCAGCGACTCGTCCAGCAGGTACGCGAGCCCGTCGGTCTGCCGGCGCAGCTGCGCGGCGGAGATCTGGGTGTAGTAGCCGAGCTGGGCGAAGGACGCGTTCAGCATCCCGCGCAGCAGTTCGAGCTGGTCGGCGAGCCGGCGGACGTCGCCCCGGTGCACCCTCAGCTCCGCGCCGTCCTCGTCGGCGCCGGGCGGGACGTCGGCGCCGGGCGGGACGTCGGCGTCGGGCGGGACGTCGGCGTCGGGCGGGACCTCGTCTCCGGCGGTGACCGGGCAGATCCAGGTGTCCGACTCGAACCGCCGGCGGAACCCGGACGACTCGTACGCGGTCACGTACCGGGGCGGGTTCCACGCGCTGTCGATGAAGCCCCGGTCGGCGTATCCGGAGGTGATGACCCCGCCCGACTGGTTGGGCAGCAACGCCACCGGCCCGAAGAGCGCGTCCCGGTCGCCGGCGGCGCGGGCGGCGGCGCCGATCGCGTCGAACAGCGGGCGCGCCGCCGCGTTGGTGAACTCGGTGAGCCCGAAGAGCTGGCACCGGCGGCCGAGTCGGGCGTCGAGGGCGGCGTCGGTGTGCAGCGTGGTCCGGGCCACGACGGCACCCGCGCCGTCGCGGAGCACGTACATCGGCACGCCGTCGCGCCACCACCGCCGCACCTGCTGGCGCGACGGCGGCACGAAGCGCGGCTCGCCGGCGTACACCCGGTCGGTGAGCGCCAGGAACTCGCGCAGGCCGCGCCGGTCGACGATGCGTTCCAGAGCGCGCGGGGCGGTCATCGCCGCACCGCCGGTCCCACCGTCTCCGATCCCAGCGGCGTGAACGTCGCGATGTGCCCCATCTCCGGGGACTCGGCCCGCCACAGCCCGTTGGAGTAGCCGTCGGGTTCGGCCGTGAAGAGCCGGATGAAGCCCGCGCTCGCGTTGCGGTTGCCGTCGGTGAGCCAGACCATCAGCTTGCGGTGGTGCCGGGACCGGGCGAAGCGCAGCAGGGCGTCGCGGTCGGCGAAGAACGCGACGGTGCCGAGGGTGAACGGGAACTCCCAGTACACCCGGTGCCAGCGGTATCCGGACATGCGGCGCATGTCGCGGACCATCCGCAGCCAGGCCGGGAGGAGCCGCAGGATCGCCAGCGGCCCGCTGTAGCGGGTGGCGCCGAAGAACATGGCGCCGGCCTGGGCCCGTGCGGGGGCGCGGGAGAAGTCACGGGTACGCATCTCTCAGCCCTTCAGGTAGACGTTCTTGATCTTCTGCTGGCCGGCGAACGGGCCGGCGCCCGGTTCGTGCAGCTCGATTCGGAGGTCACCGGCGGTCGGGTCCTCGGTCAGCGACTGCGCGAAGTCGCGGGAGACGGCCGCCAGGTGCCGGCGTACGCCGCTGCGGCAGGCACCGGCGAGAGCCTCGCGGTCCGAGTCGGGCAGCGGGCGGCGCAGTTCGAGGTGCACCACGGGCCGGGTCTCCAGCGCGGTGTCCTCGGCCAGCGCCAGGCAGAACCGGCTGATCTCGGCGGCGTACGGGTTGCCGGCGTAGAGGCCGTACTCCACGTCCTGCGGATAGAGGTTGGCGCCCAGGTACGACACCGTCGAGTCGCGCCGGCCGAACAGCAGCAGCACCGGCAGGGTCATCCGCTCGCTGGCCAGCGCCGCGCGGCACTCGGCCCAGCGCTGCGGGTCGCCGCGGACCTGGTCGAGGATCCGTCGGTACCCGACGAGCAGCGCCTCGTCGCCGACGTTGTACCGCAGCCGCGGCTGCAGGACGTCGGGGCCGGTGATGGTGCAGAGCAGTTCCCGGCGCTCGTTGGTCTCCAGGTAGGTGGCCAACGGGTTGTACTGGAACACCATCGGCAGCCGCTGCTCGTCGACGCCGAGCAGCGCCGCCCGCAGCTCGGGGTCGGTGCGCAGGCGGCGCCGCAGCCACACGGTGAACCGGGTCTCCGCGCCGATCCCGATGGTCAGGTCCGAGGCGCCGTACGCCGACCGGACCTTCAGGAACCGCTCCTCCAGGTAGGCGCGCAGCGCCTCGGTCATCCCCTCTCCCCCGCAGCTGGCGAAGATGCGGTGGCGCGACCAGTCGAAGCCGTCGGCGTCGAGCCGGTCGCGCAGGTGCTTCAGGAACGGCGGGTACGCGGTCACCAGGTAGTCGAAGTCCGGGCCGAACTCGCGAATCGTGTCGACGATCTTGCCGAGGTCCGGGCCGGTGTTCTTGACCACCGCGATCCGGGCCATCGCGGCGCCGGTCGTCGTCCCGGTCGCCCAGGCGCCCATCGAGTAGGCGTTGATGACGAACGGGCGACGCATCGGGAAGACCAGGCTGGTGTAGCCGACGATGTCGCGGTGCACCGCGCGCAGTTCCCGCTCGCCGCGCGGCCAGTTGAAGGGCCGGCCCGACGACCCGGCCGACTCGTCGACCACCACGCCCCGGGCCGGCAGTCGTCCGCCCCGGCAGCGCCGGGCGGCGTCGAAGGGAACGACGTAGCTCACCTTGTCGGTCTCCGGGAAGTCCCGCAGCCGGCGACGGACCCCGGCCGGCCGGGCGCGCAGGAAGGAGCGGTACGCCGGGACGTCCAGCGCGGCGAGCGCGCAACCCGCACGCGCGTTCGCCGCCGCGAGCAGGTCCAGTGCCGGGTGGTGCCGCCGGGCCGACCACCGCCACGAGGCGGGGTGGCGACCGGCGAGCCGCACCGCCGCCCCGAGAACCCGGCCGAAGGCCGTCAGACGTGCCCGTCGCCAGCGTTCGCCGGCCGTCAGGCGTGGTGACGCGAGAAAGGACGGATCAGCGTATCGGTGCAGCGTCTCGGCCATGTCAGAATCCTCGGCGCATCCGGCCGGGGACGCCTGAGCTGTCGCACCGATCCGACGCTGAGTATCCGCACCCAGCCCGGTCCAGGCTCCCGGCCCCTACCCGAGGTCGGTGCGGTGGGCGAGGCCTTCGACGCCGGCCTCGGCGCGCGGCAGGTGGGTGTGGTGCGCGACCGTGGCGCCGTCAGGAGTCGGAGGACCCGGGCCGCCGCGGGCGCGGCGCCACAGCCTCCAGGGCGTCGACGCTGCCGGACATGATCGTGCGGACGTGCTCGGTGAGGTGCGGGAGCGGCCAGTCCCACCAGGCCAGCGCCAGCAGGCGGACGACGTCCTCGTCACTGTACCGGCGGCGGATGAGCCTGGCCGGGTTGCCGCCGACGACGCCGTAGTCGGGGACGTCGTCGACGACGACGGCACCGGAAGCGACGATCGCCCCGTGGCCGATGCGGACGCCGGGCATCACCATGGCGCGGTATCCGAACCAGACGTCGTTGCCCACGACGGTGTCACCCCGTCCGGGCAGGCCAGTGATGAGGTCGAAGTGCTCGGCCCAGGAGCCACCCATGATCGGGAAGGGGAACGTCGAGGGGCCGTCCAGACGGTGGTTGGCGCCGTTCATGATGAACCGCACGCCCTCGCCGAGTGCGCAGAACTTCCCGATGACCAGCTTCTCCGGCCCGTAGTGGTACAGCACGTTGCGGGTCTCGAAGGCGGTCGGATCGTCCGGGTCGTCGTAGTAGGAGAACTCGCCGACCTCGATGAGCGGCGAGGTGACCAGGGGCTTCAACAGCACCACCCGCGGCTGCTCGGGCATCGGATGCAGGACGTTCGGATCGGCGGGGACGCCTGCCACCACGGATCACTTCCTCTCGGGCGGGTCGACGTACCCATGATCGCAAAACCTATATCCGGCTGCGCTGCCCCGCCCCGACGGCCGAGACTGGCGGCCATGGATCAGGTTCGGCAGGTCGTGAGGCTGGTCGGCGACGTGCTGGGTGGCGAGACCGTCGGCGCCTACCTGCACGGGTCCTGCGTGCTCGGCGGCCTCAGGCCGGCCAGCGACCTGGACGTCCTCGTCGTCTCCCGGCGGCGGATGGACGATCAGGAACGAAGGTCACTCCTCGACGGGCTGCTCGCGATCTCCGGCTCTCCCGCCGGGGCCCGTCCGGTCGAACTCACCGTGGTCGTCCAGTCCGAGGTCCGCCCGTGGCGGTTTCCGCCGACCGGCGACTTCCTGTACGGCGAGTGGCTGCGCGCCGAGTTCGAGGCCGGTGCCGTCCCGCGCCCGGAGCCGATGCCGGACCTGGCCCTGCTGATCACGATGGTGCTGGCCGGCGACCAGCCCCTCACCGGCCCGCCGCCGGCGCAGGTCCTGGACCCCGTACCGCACGCGGACCTGGTCCGGGCGTGCGTGGCGGGCATCCCCGGCCTGCTCGACGACCTGGACGGCGACACCCGCAACGTCGTGCTGACCTTCGCCCGCATCTGGAGCACGCTCGCGACGGGCGAGATCCGGTCGAAGGACGTCGCCGCCGACTGGGCCCTGGCCCGGCTACCGAGGGAGCACCGACCCGTGCTGGCGCACGCCCGGGAGCTGTACCTCAACCGCCGCTACTCCGAGGAGAGCTGGAGCGACGAGCTGCGGGCCCAGGCGCGTCCGCAGGTGGAGCGGATGCTCGCGGAGATCGACCGGCTGTCGCAGCGCTGAGCGTCGCCGGGGCGGGGCGGGAAGGAGAGCCGGTCACCGGGCCCCGGGTCGAGGCGTCGCACCGTCGACCGCCACCTGCTGCCGTCGACTGCGCCTACGTACCGAGGCGGTCCCCGCGAGGCGCGCGGCGGCCGTGCCCGCGCGGCTCAGGCCCCGGGTGACCCGGGTGGCGGCAGCGGCAACTCGACGGCGTCCACCGTCGCGACCCGTACGGCCGAATGCGCCGGCGGCAGCTTGTCGGCTCGCGGCGAACGACTGTGCACGCGACCCCGGCCGGTCGGGTCCGGCCGCCCGCTCACCTCGCAGGTCACCATCAGGATCGGCGCAGGCGGCGCGGTGAACCGGCCGGCGCCCCAGCGCACCCAGAGCGGGACCCGCCCCGCGTCGGCCTCGGCGAGCAGCTTCTCCCAGGTACGGCGGCGCGTACCGTGATCGACCTCGACGACGACCGGCGGCCCGTCCGGGCGGGCACAGGCCACGTCGAGCACCGACTGCTGCGCGGACATCGGCGGCGGCAGCGGCAGCACGCTGGACGCCCGCCGGTAGACCCGCCAGCCCCGCTCCTCCGCCCAGTCGACCACCGCGTCGATCAGCCGGGCGGTGACCTGGTCCGTGGTCAGGTCGGTGAAGGTGACCGCGTCGAGCCGGTCGGCCAGCGACGCCGCCAGCCGCTCCCCGTCCTCGCCGACCACCACCGCCGCAGGGTAACCGGCGCGACCGGACGTCGCCGCAACCGGGGCGACCCCTCCGGCGCGCCGCGTCGCCTACCGTGTTCATCCCGCTCTGGCCGTCTACACCTGTCCGGGTGTCGCCCGGCACCTGACGGGCCTGGAGGATCGGGTCCGCGTGGTCCGCGAGGGCGACGTGCTGCACGCGGCGGGCTTCCGGGTACGGGTGGTCGGGGAGAAACACCACCCCAGCCACCCCGACGTCCCGCCCGTGGACAACGTCGGCTTCCTGATCGACGAGGAGGTCTTGCATCCCGGGTGACGCGCTGACCGTCGTGGACGTGCCCACGCTGCTCGTGCCCGGCCAGGCGCCGTGGATGACCGTCCCCGACCTGATCGGCCACCTACGCCGGACGGCACCCCGGCGCGCCTACGCCATCCACGACGGCCTCCTCAACGACTGGGGCCTGCGGGTGCTCGACGGCGTACTGCGGAGCGAGGCCGACCGCCTGGGCGCCGACATCCGCCGCCTGCGACCCGGTGAGCGTGTCGACCTCGCCCGTTGACCGCTCGCTCCTATCGGGTGTCGACGGCCATCGGTGCGCTGAGGCGGCCCTCGTTGCCGCTGCGGTCCAGGCCGGAGACGCAGTAGGACAGTGGACGGTCGGCCGGGGCAGTGCGGTCGACCCAGCCGGCGCCCCGGGCGGTGCCGACGAGCCGGGCCGTGTCGCCGTCGACACGGTAGACGGCGAAGCTCGCGGCGCCGTCCCCGCGCCAGCTCAGCGTCACCTCGCCGACACCGGCACGCCGCGCGCCGGTGACCGTGGGGGCGGCCGGCGGCGCCGCCGGCAGCTGCGCCATCGCGGGCACCAGCGCCGGCCCGGCGTAGTGGGCCCCGCTGTACCGGCTGACCGCGCCGAGCTTGTCGGTGCGCACCTGCCTGGCGCTGAAGTGCACGCTCCCGCTCGCGCCGTAGCGGCGGTTGAGGGCGAGCTGGCGGTCCAGCTCGGCCGGGTCACGCCAGGCGCCGCGCTCGCCCACCCGGTAGTCGGCTTGGCCGATGTAAAGCTGGACCCGGGTGCCCCGCACCGTGGCCGTCCACCACGGCAGCAGCTTGGCGTAGTCGGCCTTGTCGAACCCGATGTGCCAGTACAGCTGCGGCACGACGTAGTCCAGCCACTGCCGCCGTACCCAGAGTCGGGTGTCGGCGTAGATGTCGTCGTAGCTCTGCAACCCGGCGGTCGCCGAGCCGGCCGGGTCGGTGCGCTTGTTGCGCCAGATGCCGAACGGGCTGATGCCGAACTTCACCCAGGGCTTGATCGCCTTGATCCGCTCGCTCATCTCGCGGACCAGCGTGTTCACGTTGTCCCGGCGCCAGGCGTGCTTGTCCGCGAACCCCCGGCCGTACCGGGCGAACGTCGCGTCGTCCGGGAAGTCCTGCCCGGCCTCCGGGTACGGGTAGAAGAAGTCGTCGAAGTGCACCCCGTCGACGTCGTACCGCCGGACCGCCTCCAGCATCGAGTCCTCGACGAACGTGCGTGCCTCGGGGATGCCGGGGTTGAAGTAGAGGCGGCTGCCGGGCCGGTCGGCGCTGGGATAGGTCACCACCCAGTCGCGGTGCCGCCGCAGCGGGTGCGTCGGCGCGAGCCGGTCCAGCCTCGGGCCGGGCCCGCCCACCGTGGCCGGCTGCCCGCCCCGGTACGGGTTGAACCAGGCGTGGAACTCCAGGTTGCGGGCGTGCGCCTCGGCGACCATGAACTCCATCGGGTCCCAGCCCGGGTCGCGGCCGTCGCGGCGCCCGGTCAGCCACTCCGACCACGGCGCGTACGCCGACGGCCAGAGCGCGTCCCCGCTCGGCCGCACGTGCACGAAGACCGCGTTGTGGTTGTGCCGCACCGCCAGGTCCAGCCAGCCCCGGAACTCCGCCCGCACCGTCTCGGCCGGCAACCCCCGTCGGCTCGGCCAGTCGATGTTGTTCACCGTCGTGATCCACATGCCCCGCAACTCGCGGGGTGCTCGGGCCGGTCGACCGGCGCAGGCGGGGGCGCGATCCGCCGGGGCGGCACCGGAGGCGGTCACGGCGCCCCGCTCCGACAGGCCGGGGAGACCGGCGACCCGGTCCCGCAGCGACCAGGCGCCGAGGGCGACCGCCACGGCGAGCGCGGCGACCACCGCGACGAGTGTCTGGGTACGACGGCGGCGGGCGGGCGGGTCGGCGGCGGGCATCGCTCCAGTCTGCCCAGTCCAGCCCACCTGACGCACCAGTTCGACCGTTACTTAACGGTCAGATAAGGCGGAGGCGCTCGGTCGGGAAGTCTCCAGCGAGGGACCCGGCGTGACCAACCTCGAACCCGAGGGCTTCGTCTACCCCGACCCCGTCGCCGCCTGCCTCGACCTCGTCGCCTCCCCGGAACCCAAGACGGTGAAGAACCGCGTGCACGTCGACCTCGCCACCACCTCGGCGGCCCATCAGGCGGAGGTGGTCACGCGCTCGGCGCTCGAAGGATCTCGGCGCAACACCCGCCGATCTGGGCCAAGGCGACGTGCCATGGACGGTCATGGCCGGACCCGGAGGGCAACGAGTTCTGCGTGCCGGACCCCCGACCGCTCTACCGGGACACCGGACCGATCGCCGCGGTAGTGGTCGACTGCGCGGATCCGCGAGCCATGGCTCGCTTCTGGGGCAAGGCCACGGACTGGGCCCTGCACGAGGTGACCGACCATGACGCGGTACTGCGCTCCGCCAGGGGCGTCGGCCCATATCTGCGGTTCATTCGCACACCCGACGTCAGGACCGGGTGGAACCGCGTCCACCTCGGCGTCCGCCCGTACCCGGGTGACGACCCGGAGGCCGAGGCGGCCAGGCTGCGGGCTTCGGCGCCACCGCCGTCGACCTGGGCCAGAACGACGTCCCGTGGACGGTCCTCGCCGACCCCGAAGGCAACGAGTTCTGCCTCCTCGCCCCAGGCTGACCCGAACGCTCGTCATCCGCGCACCACGGCCACCAGCCCGGACCTTGCGACGCGCCCTAGTGTCGGCCGGTCTCGTCAGCGGTGCCGCGGTCGGTGTCCCGGGAGACGAACGGGGTCCGCATGCGGGTCATCGCGTCCGCGCTCACGTCCACCGCCTGCCCAGGTTCGCGGTCAGTGTCCCGGTCGCTCTCTGATCCGAAGGGATTCAGGGCGGGCGGCGTCATATCTGCCAAAACGTACTCCAGGATGTCACAGGGCAGCGCACAACAGATTCACTGGCAGCTGCAGCCGGGAAGAAGGCGGGTGGTGGGGGCGCGTCATCGGCCGCCACCTACCCGCTTCGACAGCCTACCGCTTTCACGCCCCCCGTAGACGGGGAGGTGCGACCGGGGCGATCGGGCATCGCGCCGAACCAGGGCCGGCGGTCATGATCCGCGCCGGGCTGACCGCCGGTCACATCCTGGCCGATGCCGTGAAGACGTCGCATTCGCATGCTCGCCGGCACCCGAATCCCATCGACAGTCGTCGACCGATTTGCGATCTTTGAATCGACTGTTACCTTCTCGTAAATCTTGCAGGACTTTCCAAACCCCCGGATGTCATACCGGTAGAGCGGCCGGGATCGCCCCACCTCGCATCGTCCGACCCGTTCCACCACGTCACGTCGGTTCCGCGCCCCGTCCGGAGAAGACCATGTCCGCACCGCAAGCCTCGCGTGCCCGAGCCATCCTCGCCGCCCTGCTCTCCGCCGCGCGCTGGCCACCGTCGCCGCGCCCCTGATCACCGCGCCCGCGCCGGCCGTCGCCGGCATCGACACCCGCGTCCTCGGCGCCCGGTACGACACCGCCGGGTCGCGGATCACGTTCCGGGTCCACTCGTCCGCCGCCACCCGAATCGCTGGCAACCACGCGCTCGGCTGGCGGATCGACGGCACCGAGTTCGGCGACCCGGCATCGGCGATCTACGTCGGCTACAACGGCTGGTCCGGGGATGTGAAGTTGAACTTCCCGTCCCCGGGAGCCGGGAAGCACTGGTACCGGGTCGCCGACACCGCCACCTGGGCGGAGGGCGCCAACCAGGTCGCGCCCGGGTCGGAGACGCTGATCGGCGGCCAGGGCACCGGCTATCTGCTGCGTGGTCGCAGCCTGCTGCTCCTGGTCCCCCGCTGACGCGGCGTCAGCGTGCGAAACGAAGGCCTCCTGGTTGCCGGAGCGGTTCCTAACAGCTCCACTCCGCAACCGGAGGCCTTCGTCATCACGTCTGTCTACGTCGTGTCGTCACACGACCTCCATCAACCTCTCCGGGCAGTGCGACTAGCAGATGGGGACGCCAGGTAGTTGTGACGCCGGGTGGTCAATGAAGATGTTTGTGATGTAGCCGTTCTGGTCCCGCAGCCGGGCCCACCAGTTGTTCGTGTAGCCCTCGGCGGAGACCCAGTCACCCTGCTTCTGGCACAACACGTGGACGAGGGTGGGGCCGGCCAGGCTGGTCACGGTCGCGGAGGAGAGGTACGCGTCGGCGCGCACCCGCACGCCCGAGCCCCAGGTCCAGAAGGCGGTACCGCCACCGCAGCCGTTGTCGCTGGTCAGGTACTTCTGGTGGTACGAGCCGGGGTACGCCGCGAGGGAGACCCCGTTGATCCTGATGGTCTGACCGACGCCGTTGTAGAGCTGCTCGTAGTGGATGTGCGCGCCGGAGGAGTTGCCCGTGCTGCCGGTGGTGCCGATCTGCTGTCCCGTGTTCACCCACGCGCCGCTGGCGACGGAGTACGCGGCGAGGTGGAAGTAGTAGGTCTTCCAGCCGCCACCGTGGTCGATGACGATGTAGTTGCCGGCGCCGCTGGACTGGTAGTGGCGGGTCGCGGTGCCGGGTGCCGAGGCGAGCACCGGCGTGCCGGCGGTGACGCCGCCGTCCGCACGGACGAAGTCGAGGGCCAGGCGCACCTCAGCGCTGTGGTGGCTGTACGTCCACCGCTGGCCGCAGGGGTACGGCGCCTTGAAGTTGGGGGCCGCCTGGGCGGGTGAGGCGACGAAGAGTGTGGCGGTCAGCGCCGTGGCGAGGGCGGCCACGAGCGTGACGAGGGATCTGAATGATCGCACGGTCCATCCTTGGGGAGCTGGGGATAGAACACCTTCGATGCGCGCGCAGTACCGAGATCGTAGGCATGCCGTTGATCAATGTAAATAACTACCCGGAAAGAATGATCTACGGCAGTTTTCCTGCGGTCGCCGCCACGGTCCCCGCAGCGACCCGGCCGACGCCGATGACGACCGCGGCTCCGAACGTCGCCGCAGTTCGCGAGGTCACGGGGTCGACGGCGGCGTCGTGGCGGTCAGCACGGTCGCCGCCGCGGCGAGGCCGAGGAGGCAGGTCAGGGCCGCGACGCCGGCCATCCAGCCCGCCCCCGGGGTGACGACCGTCGGCCCCGGTGGCATCGGCTTCCCGCGCGCCGTCGTGGCCGGCCGCCGCCCAGTGGTGCGGCGCGATGGGACGCACCTCGCGAGGGCGAGCGCGCCCGCGCAGAGCGCCGGTGCGGCCACGGCCGGGTAGGCCCAGCCGCCGAGCAGCGGGGTGAGCAGGCGCGCGCCGACGGCACCGGCCACCAGGAACGCCGCCGCGGTGCGCCGCCAGGCCAGCATGGTCCGCTCGAGTTGCAGGCCGGGGTCGCCGTCCAGGGGCGGCGGTGTCACGGGGGGCCCTGTCGACGCCGACCGGTCCACGTACCGGGCGCGGCGGCGCGGCTCACCGGACGAGGCCGATCAGGATCAGTCCGGCCGCCGCGACCAGGCCCAGGCCGAGCGGCATCGCCAGCGCGGGTGGCGGCAGGCTCCGGCCGAGGCGCAGCGCCGCCTCCGTGCGCAGCCAACCGATCCACGCCTGCACCGGTGCCGCGGCGCCGAGCGCGATCAGGACGACGGCCGCAGCCCGGCGCAGCCCGGGCGCGATGGGCAGGGCCAGCGCCTCCAGGGCGATCCCGGCCGCGAAGAGCGCCAGCGACGTACGGATCCAGGCCAGGAACGTCCGCTCGTTGGCGAGGCTGAACCGGGGGTCGGGGTCGACGCCGGTGTCGAAGACCCGACCGGGCCACCGGCGTCGCCGGTCCGTCCGCGAGGAGGCGTCGTCGCCGATGTCGGCTACCACAGAGCGGTCACTCCCTTTCCGACGGCGATGATGCTGCCGATCAGCGCCAGGCCGATGACCGACCGCCGGGCCCGCTCCTCCGGCAGCCAGCGGCACAGGACCTGGCCTGCGGCGATGCCGACCGTCATCGCCACGCCGCAGGCCAGCAGCAGGGGCCAGGACAGCGCCGGCGTGCCCTTGGCCGCCAGCGACAGCACGTTGGTGACCAGGCCGACGATCTGCACGGTCGGCACGAAGCTGCGCTGGCCCCAGTCGGTGCTCACCGCGTAGACGGCCAGGGGTGGCCCGCCGGTGCCCGCGGTGGTGTTGAAGAACCCCGAGGTGAAGCCCGACAACACCGGCCCGCCCCGGCTGCGGAGAAACCGCAGCGGGTTGCCCCGGGCGACCCAGGCGACGGAGATCGCCGTGATCGAGCCGACGCCGATGAGCAGCAGCGGGCCCGGCAGGGACGCCACCACCCAGGCGCCGAGGGGGACGGCGGCCACGACGCCGACGATCATCTCCACGGCCAGCCTGCGGTGCAGGGCCCGGAAGGTCGAGGCCAGCACGACGAGGTTGATCGCGGCGGAGAGCAGGTTCGCCAGCACGACACCGGTGAACGGACCGAGGATGATGACGAGGAACGGCGCCGCGACCAGCGCGAAGCCGAGCCCGGTGACCCGCTGCATGGCCGCACCGAGGGCGACCGCCACCACCGCGAGGGCGGCGCCGAGGAGGGCCACCGTCAGCGGGACACGGCGTCGTCAACCACGTCGCAGAGGCGGCGCAGCCGGTCCACGGAGATGGTCCGCAGGTCGTCGGCCATCGTCGGGCTACCGACGACCGACGCCCAGATCGCCCGGCCCGCCAGGAAGCCCGACGCGCCGGCCTGGCAGGCGAGGCGGACGGCGTCGGGGAAGAGTTCGGCGGGTACGCCCGACGACAGCACCACCCAGGGCCCGGCGATGGACTCGCTCAGCTGGGAGCAGCCGGCGACGATCTCCGCCGGGGTGCCCTGTCCGGCGGTGGGGACCTCGGCCTTGTAGAGGTCGGCGCCGAGCGAGCCGAGTTCCCTGGCGGCGGCGAGGATGCCGGCGTCGTGGTCGAAGGCGCCGCCCTGGCGAGGGGCGCGGGACACCGGCTCGATGATGCTGACGAGTCCGTTGTCGCGGCACCGCCGCACGAAGTCCGTCACCAGGGCGATCCGGGGGGCCGGGTCCTCGTCGGGGCGCCAGAGCACGAGCAGCTTGAGCGCCTTGGCGCCCTGGGCGCGTACGGCGGCGGGGTCGACGCCGTCGTCGATGGCGACGTCGGCGACGAACTCGGTGGCGCTTGCGGTGAAGCGGTCGGCGGCGGCGATCAGGGCGCACTCGGCGGCGACGGCCTCCTGGGCGATGACGGCGTCCCAGCCGAACTGCTTGTCGACGAGGATCGCCGAGGCGTGCGGGCTCAGCGCGCGGGCCGCGGCGACCTTGAAGTCGGTGAT
The DNA here is from genome assembly GCF_003664255.1 of Micromonospora sp. M71_S20. Taxonomy (NCBI): domain Bacteria; kingdom Bacillati; phylum Actinomycetota; class Actinomycetes; order Micromonosporales; family Micromonosporaceae; genus Micromonospora; species Micromonospora sp. M71_S20. The sequence goes on from NZ_RCCV01000001.1 coordinate 4,439,746, forward strand.
CTGCTCGTCGGTCACCGGCTGGCTCTGGTGTGCGGCGAACATCGCCCGCAGGGCCTCCCGCTGGTCGACGGCGAGCATGGCGTAGCCGCCGGAGGGGCGGGCCAGGACGGTGGGCGACACGGTGGCAACGGTCATGATACCTCCCAGAATTACCAAAGGACGTTGGCAACGTACCATCCGATGGTAGAAAAATAACATCCCTCGGTTGCTCTAAACTCTCCACCGAACCCCGTGGGGTGACATCCGGCAGGAGGGCCCGGCGTGAGCGTGCAGACGTCCCGTTACGAGAGCGCCCCCCGGCGCCGCACGCAGATCATGGCGGCGCTGCGGCGGGCGGGCTTCCTCTCCGTGGCGGAACTCAGCGCCCAGCTCGGCGTCTCGCAGATGACCGTCCGCCGCGACCTGCGCCAGCTCGCCGAGTCGCACGAGGTGACCCTGGTGCACGGCGGGGTGAGCCTGCCGCCCGGCGGGGTGGCCGGTCCCGGTTTCGCCTCCCGGGCCCAGACCCACACGCAGGCCAAACTGGCGATCGGGGCGGCCGCCGCCGGCCTGGTGCAGCCCGGCGACACCATCGGCATCGACAGCGGGACCACCGCCGCCGAGGTGGCGCACGCCCTGCCCGCCGAGTTCGAGGGATGCGTGGTCACCCACTCGGTGCCGGTGCTGGGGCACATGCTGTCGCGTCCGCGCGCCCGCGTCATCGGGATCGGCGGCGAACTGCTGCACGACAACCAGGCGCTGGTCGGCTTCGCGGCCCTCGACCTGACCCGCCGCCTGCGGATCCGGATGCTGTTCCTCGGCGCCGGCGCCGTCGACGAGCGCGGCGTCTACGTGCGCTCGGAGATCGAGCTCAGCGCCAAGCACGCCCTGATGGAGATCGCCGACGAGATCGTCCTGGTGGTCGACGCGAGCAAGTTGACCGCCACCGCCCCGGTGCAGGTCTGCGGGCTCGACCGGATCGACAGCATGGTCGTCGACGCGCCACTGCCCGAGGCGGTCGCGGCGACGGCGCGGCGCAACGGCATCCGCGTCATCACCGCCTGATCTTTCGGCCCCCCTCGCCACCGGCCGCCACACCGCGCGGCGACGCGTCCCGTTGCGGGGCGCGTCGTCCTTTTTCGCCCTCCACCGCCCGCCGCCGGGTCGACCCAGTTTGTTTCCAGCCCTTGACGGGCCGATGAACGGCGGCTAGAACTGCATGCAGTTCTTCACAAGTGTGAGAGAGGCCTCATGGGACTCAGCGGAGATCTGCAGCACGCCCCGGACGCGGTCCACCAGACCGGCTCCCCGGCCGACCAGGCCGGCCCTCCGGTGGACACCGTGCGGCTGCCCGACGTCCCCGTCGCCGACGTGCGCTGCCGGGTGTTCCGCGCCCGGCCCGCCGAACGAATCGCGATGTCCTTCGCCCCCCTGACCCACCGGGTGATGGTGCTGGTCGAGGTCGAGCTGGCCGACGGTTCGGTCGGCGTCGGCGAGAGCTGGGCCAACTACCCGTCCTGGGCCTGGCGCGAGCGCGTCGCCACGATCCGGGAGGGCGTGGCGCCGCTGCTGCTCGGCGCGCGGCCGGCCGACCCCGCCGACGCGCAGCGGGCGCTGATGGCGAAGCTGGGTCCGCTGGGCCGCCAGTGGGGCGCCCCCGGCCCGATCCACCAGGCCGTGAGCGCCGTCGACATCGCGCTGTGGGACCTGGCCGCCCGGCACGCCGGACGGAGCCTGGCGTCGCTGCTCAGCACGCACCCCCGCACCGAGCTGCCCGTCTACGGCTCCAGCCTCGGTCCCGACGGGGTCGCGGAAACCGCGGCGCACTGCGGGGCACTCGGGCTGACCGCCGTGAAGGTCAAGGTCGGCTTCGGCCGGGACCGGGACCTGGACAACGTCCGCACCGCGCGGCGCGTCCTCGGCGATAAGGCACAGATCTTCGCCGACGCCAACCAGGCGTGGTCGCTGCCCGAGGCGCTGCGGATGCTGCCGGCGCTGGCCGACCTGGGTGTCGCCTGGGTCGAGGAGCCGCTCGCCGGCGACCGCCCGGAGGAACTGGACGAACTCGGCGCCCGCACCGGCATGCCCCTGGCCACCGGCGAGAACCTCTACGGCGCCGCGGCCTTCACCCCGTACCTGCGGGGCAGCGGCGTCACCATCCTGCAACCGGACCTCACCAAGGTCGGCGGGATCAGCGAATACCTGACGGTGCTCGCCGCCGCCGAGGCCGCCGGCAAGACCGTCAACCCGCATCTGTACAACGGCGCGATCGCCACCGCCGCGACCGTGCAGGTGGCCGCCAGCAGCCAGGCGACGTCCCTCGTCGAGTGGGACGTCCGTTCCAACCCGCTGCGCCGGGCCGCCGACGAGTTCCTGACCGCACACGGCACGGTCACCGTGCCCCACCGCCCCGGTCTCGGTATCGACCTCGATCCGGACCAGCTCGAGCCGTACGAGGAGCAGCAGTCGTGACCGATTCCCCGATCGTCGACGAGGTCCTGGCAACCCGGAGCGCGGTGCGCATCGGCGGCCGGGCGGTCCCGGGCACCGCCACGGGGGCGCCCGCCCTGCCCGTCGTCGACCCGTCCACCGGGACGGCCTTCGCCGAGGTCGCCACGGGTGGCCCGGCCGACGCCGCCGGCGCCCTCACCGCCGCCACCGACGCGCTGCCGACCTGGGCGGCCACCCCGGTGACCAGGCGCGCCGCCGCCCTGCGGGCCATCGCCGACGACATCGAGGCCCTGGCGACCCGACCGGACTGGGCCGCGCTGATCACCCGGGAGACCGGCAAACGCCTCACTGAGTCCACCGCCGAGCTCGGGCTGACCGTGACGTACTTCCGGGTCATGGCCGAGCTCGCCGAACGGCAGGACGAGCAGCGGCTGACGGTGGTGCCGCAGCACGAGCACCGGGTCGGCGTCCGGCCGGTCGGGATCGCGGCCGTACTCACCCCGTGGAACTTCCCGGTCTCGATCCCCGCCCGGAAGATCGCACCGGCGCTCGCCGCCGGCTGCCCGGTGCTGTTCAAGCCCTCGGAACTGGCTCCGCTGTCGTCGATGGTGCTCGCCGCGGTGTGCGAGCGGCACCTGCCCGACGGGGTGCTCGGCACCGTGCTCGGCACCCCGGCCGACGTGGTCTCCCCGTGGCTCGCGGCACCGGCGGTGCGGGCGGTCTCCTTCACCGGGTCGACGCGGGTCGGTCGCCTGGTGGCCGCCGAGGCGGCGCCGCGGTTCCTGCGTACCGTGATGGAGTTGGGCGGCTGCGCGCCGTTCGTCGTCCTCCCGGACGCCGACCCGCAGGCCGCGGCGCAGACGCTGATGGTCGCGAAGTACCGCAACAACGGCCAGTCCTGCATCGCGGCGAACCAGATCCTGGTCGCCCGGGAGGTGGCCGGCGAGTTCGTCGAGGCGTTCGTCGCGGCCACCCGCGCCCTGCGCGTCGGCGATCCCCGCGATCCCGGCACCGACATCGGCCCGCTCGCCCCGGCCGGCGACCCGGCACGCATGGCCGAGCTGGTCGACGAGGCCGTCGCCCGGGGCGCCCGTGCCGTCGCGCCGCACGGCGCGGCACCGGTCGCCGGGCACTACGCCACCCCGACTGTGCTGCTCGACGCGCCCGTGGACAGCCGCGCCATGACCGGAGAGATCTTCGGACCGGTCGCGCCGGTGCACGTCTACGACGACCTCGACGCGGCGTTGGCGGTGCACCACGCCACGGGCTACGGGCTCGCCGGCTACGTGTGCGGCACCGACCTGGACGCCGCGCGGGCGGTCGCCGACCGGCTGCGCGCCGGCATCGTCGGGATCAACACGGGCACGCCGAACACGCCGTGGGTGCCGTTCGGCGGACTCGGTGACTCGGGCGTCGGCTACGAGGGCGGCCGGCCGGGCCTGGAGGCGTTCCAGACCTACCTCAGCGTCGCCTCACGCCCGGTGAGGGCCTGAGCGTCATGCGCCTGCTCATCGGCCAGACCGGCGCGCCGACCGCCGTCGTCAACGCGAGCCTGCGCGGCTTCCTGGAGGGCGCCGAGGGACACGAGGTCCTCGCCCTGCGCGGGGGCCCCGACGGTCTCGTCGACGGCCGGCTCACCCCGGTCACCCTCGCCGACGTCCCGCCCGCCTGGACCCACCGCGGCGGATCCTGGCTCGGCGCCGGCCGCCGGGCGGTCACCGGCGACGACCTCGACGCGGCGGTCGCGACGCTCGCCGAGCACCGCGTCGACGGGGTCGCGCTGATCGGCGGCAACGGCACGATGGCGCTGCTGCGGGCCCTCACCGAACGCGCCGAGCAGGCCGGGTTGCCCCTGTGCACCGCCGGCATCCCCAAGACCGTCGACAACGACCTGGTCGGCGTCGACCACTGCCCCGGATTCGGCTCCGCCGCGCGCTACCTGACCCGGGTCGTGCCCGACCTCGCCCGCGACCACGCGGCCATGCGGGCGATCGAGCCGGTACGCATCGTGGAGACCCTGGGCCGGTCGGTGGGCTGGCTGGCGCTGGCCGCGACGTGGCACCGGGAGGATCCGGCACACGCACCGCACCTCGTCCTGCTGCCGGAGGTGCCGTTCGACCGGGCGGACTTCCTGCGGCAGGTCGCCGACGCCCTGCACACGCACGGCCGCGCGTTCGTGGTGACCAGCGAGGGCGCCGCCCGCGAGCTGACCGACGAGCCCTTCGAGGCGGCCAACCACACCCGGATCCTGCTGGGCGGGGTGTCCCGCCAGCTCGCCGCGCTGGTCACCGCCGAACTCGGGGTGGCCGCCCGCGGCGAGGTCCTCGGCATGGTGCAGCGCTCGGCCGGCGCCCTGGCGGGCGAGGTCGACCGCCGGGAGGCGACCGAGGCCGGACGGCACGCCGCGCGGCTGCTGGCGGCCCGGCGCAGCGGACTCATGGTCGGCCTGCACCGCGTCGGCACGGACCCCTACGCCGCCGGGTACGACCCGGTGCCACTGGCCGAGGTGGCCGGCCACACCCGACCGGTACCCGCGCGGTGGCGCACCACCGACCCCGCCGACCTCGACGACTTCCACGACTGGCTCACCCCTCTCATCGCCTGAGTGACCCCTCCATCGAAAGGCAGGCACATGCGGCACAGGTACCTGAGCGCGGCGCTCGCCCTGGCCCTGGTCGGCGGGCTCACCGCCGGCTGCGGCTCGGACTCCGCCGGCTCCGCCAACGAGATCAACCTGATCATGTCGAACCACCCCTGGCAGCGGGCGATCGAGCCGTTGATCGACGACTTCGAGAAGGAGTCGGGCGTCACGGTGAAGGTCCAGACGTTCGCCGAGCAGCAGATGCGCGACAAGGTGCAGCTCAACCTCCAGTCGCGCAGCTCCTCGATGGACGTGTTCATGACGCTGCCCTCCCGCGAGGGCCCCCAGTTCGCCAAGTCCAACTACTACGAGCCGCTGGACGAGCACGTCAGCAAGGCCGGGGCGGACTACGACGTCGACGACTTCCCGACCGCCGTACGTGCCGGCATGACCGTGGACGACAAGCTGATCGCGGCGCCGATCAACGTCGAGGGCGTGGTGCTGTACTACCGCACCGACCTGTTCGACAAGTACGGCGTCACGCCGCCGAAGACCCTCGACGAGCTGACCACCACCGCGGAGACGATCAAGCAGAAGTCCGGCGGCAGCGTCACCCCGATCGCGTTGCGCGGACAGTCCGCGGCGCTGCCGTTCACCTTCGGCCCGTTCCTGCACTCGCAGGGCGTGAGCTGGACCAAGCCCGACGGCACGCCCAACTTCGACGACCCCAAGGCCGTCGAGGCGATCGACCGCTACGCCACCCTGGCCCGCGAGTACGGCCCGCCCGGCGTCGTCAACAACACCTTCACCCAGTCCTCGGCCCTGTTCGCCGCCGGCGACGCCGCCATGGAGCTGGAGTCGAGCAACGAGGTCAGCAGCATCATCGACCCCAAGACCTCCAGGATCGCGGACAAGATCGGCGTCCTCGACTTCCCGGCCGGGGCCGCCGGCTCCAAGACCACCGTGCTGTCCTGGGGCCTGTCGGTCTCCTCGTTCTCCAAGAACAAGGACGCGGCGTGGAAGTTCGTGCAGTGGGCCACCAGCGCGAAGACCCAACTGGAACTCACCAAGTCCGGCATCGCCCCGCCGCGCACCTCGGTCAGCCAGGACCCCGCCTACACCGCCACCCTCAACACCGAGACGCTCAAGCAGTGGAACGCGGCGCTGACGAAGGCGCAGACCGACGGTGCCACCGAGGTCGGGCCCGTGGGTGTCGCGGCCCCCGAGATGCGCAAGGTCATCGGCGACGCGGTCGGCACCGTGATCCTCGGCCGGGCGAGTGCCGAGGAAGCGGCCAAGCAGATCCAGGACGGCCTCACCCCGCTGCTGGCGAAGAACAGCGAGTAGGAGCCTCATGAGCACCGACACGACGACGAAACGCCCGACCGGCCCCCGCTCCGCCAGCACGGCGGGGCGGGGGGCGGGGCGCCGGCCGAGAAGGACGGTGCATCCGACCGCCCGGGGGATCTGGCCCTTCGTGGTGCCGGCCGCCGTGGTCACCGCCCTGCTGGTCCTGCTGCCGATCGCGTACACCGTCTGGCTGTCGGTGACCGACCGGCAGTCCGACGGCACGAACACGGGCTTCCTCGGGTTCGACAACTACGCCCAGATGTTCGCCAACCCGGCGTTCTACAACTCCCTGAAGGTCACGCTCTTCCTCTTCGTGGTGTGCCTCGCCGTGGAGACCGTGCTGGGACTCGCGCTCGGCTACGTGATGAGCCTCGACGTGCCGGGTCGGCGCGTCTTCCAGGGCATGATGCTCATCCCGGCGATCACCGCGTCGGTGGCGGTCGGCCTGCTCTGGCTGCTGATCATGGATCCGTCGCTGGGGGCGGCCAACGAGCTGCTGGCCGTCATCGGGATCGACCCCGTGGTCTGGCTCGGTGACCCGTCCATCGCGCCCTGGTCCATCGCGCTCGTGGACATCTGGCAGTGGACGCCGTTCATGGCGCTGATCATCTCCGCCGGCATCCGGTCGTTGCCGGAGGAGCCGTTCGAGGCGGCGGCCATCGACGGGGCGAGCGGCTGGCGTACCGCGTGGAACATCGGTCTGCCCCTGCTGCGGCCGGTGCTCATCGTCGCGATGCTGCTGCGCACCGTCGACCTGGTCCGCTTCTTCGACACCATCTACATCATGACCCAGGGCGGGCCGGTCGACTCGACGAACACCCTCAACGTGTACGGCTACAACGAGGCGTTCATCAACCAGGCACCCAGCTACGCCGCCACCCTGCAGATCGCCCTGCTGGTGCTCGTCGTCCTGATCGCCACCGTCTTCACCCTGGTCCGAAGGAGGGCCGCGAAATGAGCGCGGGCAAGCGGCTGGTCGGCGTCTACACCGCGTACGTCCTGTTCGCCGTGGTCTTCTTCGGCCCGGTGCTGTTCATGCTCTGGTCGTCGCTGCGGCGCAACGTCGACATCACCGGTTCCCTGTTCGACGTGGCCTCGCCGCTGACGCTGGAGAACTTCACCAACCTGTTCGAGCGGTTCGAGTTCGGCCGCTACATCGCCAACAGCTTCATCGTCGCCGGCGGCTCCACCCTGCTCGGCCTGGTGCTGGGCGCCCCGGCCGCGTACGTGATCGTCCGGCGGCAACTGAACACGCTGGGCTTCGTGACGCTCCTCGCCCGGATGGCACCCGGCGTGCTGTTCGTCCTTCCGCTGTTCGTGCTCTCCATCCGCATCGACGCCCCGTCGAACACGGGGCTCAACTACGCCCTGCTCATCGTGGCGCACCTGATCGTCACCCTGCCGCTGTGCATCTGGCTGCTGATCCCGTTCTTCGAGGAGATCCCGATCAGCATCGAGGAGTCCACGCTCATCGACGGCGCCTCCACCTGGCAGCGGTTCCGCATGGTGGTGCTGCCGCTCGCCCTGCCCGGCGTCTCGGTGGCACTCACGCTCAGCTTCGTCTTCTCCTGGAACTACTTCCTGTTCGCCCTGGCCCTCGCCAACGACCGGACGCTGCCGCTGACGGTCATCGCCTTCAACTTCATCGGCCAGGGATCGAACGATTTCGGCGGTCTGATGGCCGCCAGCACGCTCATCTCAGCGCCGGCCCTCCTGCTGACGATCTTCGCGCAGCGGTGGCTGGTGCGTGGAATCACCGGAGGTGCCGTCAAGTGACGACCACCAGTGTCCGTGCCCGCTTCCTCGGCGACGGACGGATCGACTTCGAGCGGGCCACGCTCGGCCCGGTCGCCGACGGGCAGGTACGCGTCCGCGTCGACGTCTGCGCCCTCTGCGGCTCGGACAAGCGGCTGCTGCGGTCGGGCTCGCCCGTGGTGCCGGGACACGAGATCGCCGGCACCGTGGTCGACGTCGGCGCGGACGTCACCGTGCCCGTCGGGACCCGCGGCATCGTCTACATCCCGGTCTTCTGCGGTACGTGCCGGCGCTGCGCCGCCGGACGCACCAACCAGTGCCTGCACCTGCGGGAGCTGATCGGCTGGCAGCGCGACGGCGGGTTCGCCGAGCACGTCGACGTGCCGGCCCGCTGCCTGCTGCCGGTGCCCGACGACGTGCCGCTGGACACGGCGGTGCTGGGTCTGGACACCGTGGGCACCGCCGCGCACGCCCTGCGCCTGTGGCAGCGCACCCAACCCGACGGTGTCGACCGGGCGCTGGTGATCGGCGCCGGCCCGTTGGGCCTCGGGGTCGTCGCCGTGGCGGGCGCCTTCGGCGTCGGCGGGGTCGACGCCTTCGACCCGCACGAGGGTCGGCTGTCCACCGCCGTCGAGCTGGGCGCCCGGGCCGCGGGCGACCTGACGGCCGAGAACCAGTACGACCTCGTGGTGGAGGTCAGCGGCGCGGCGGCGGCCCGGGAGACCGCGCAGCGGGTGGTCGCGCCCGGCGGCGCGGTGATCGCCCTCGGCGAGTCCGACGAGCCCTACACGATGCCCGCGACGCCCCGGTGGCGGCGCACGGACTGCTACACCGTGCGTTCCTTCTACTTCCCCACCAGCGAGGTCGAGGCGAACTGGGACCTGCTGCGCGACCACGGCGCCGCGCTGCGGGACCGGCTGACGGTGCCGGTGACCCTCGCCGAACTGCCCGACGCCTTCGCCCGCTTCGTCGCTGGCGACTACTTCAAACCCTGCATCGTGTCGGAGGACGCCCGATGAACCAGCCGCAGCACCTGCTCATCCTCGCGGTCGACCAGCGGCCCTGGCTCACCCAGGCGCTCTACGGCCACACCGGCACCGCCACGCGCAGCCAACGCGCGGCGATCACCGACGGCAAGCACATGGTGGTGGAGGGGCTCCTCGCGGCGCTCGCCGACGAGCCGAGGCTCGCCGCGCACGCCGGCATCCTCGTCGACGCGACGCTGGGCCCCGGCGTGGCCGAGCGGGCCCACGCCAACGGCGTGACCGTGAGCATGCCGCTGGAGCGCGGCGGTTGCGAGATCTACGAGACCGAACCGGCCGACCTCAGGTCCCACCTGGAGCACCACCAGCCCGAGCTGCCCAAGGTCCTGGTCCGCTACAACGTCGAAGGCGATGTCGACGGCAACCGCGTCCAGCGCGCCCGGCTGGCCGAGGTTTCCGCGGCGGTCCGCGACGCCGGTGGCCGTTTCCTGTTCGAGCTGCTCGTGCCGCCCACGCCCGCGCAGCTGGACGCCGTCGGCGGCGACCCGGGACGGTTCGAACGGGAACTGCGTCCCGCGCTGGTGCACCGCGCGATGACCGAGCTGCTCGACGAGGTTCCGGTGGACGTCTGGAAGCTGGAGCACCTCGACCGGCAGGAGCACTACCGCACCGCGGCCCGGATCGCGGCCGAGGCCGGCGGCGAGTGCATCCTGCTCGGCGCCAACGCGCCGGCGCCCCGGGTCGAAGGCTGGCTCGCCGACGCCGCCGCCGCCGGATTCACCGGCTTCGCTATCGGGCGTAGCATCTGGTGGGACGCGCTGCGCGGGCTGCTCGCCGGGGACCTGGCCCGCCCTCAGGCGGTGGCGGCGGTCGCCGCGAACTACCGTGGATTCGCCGCCGCGTTCCTCGCCGCGGTGCCGGTCGGGCCCGAGCCACACGAGTGAGGACACCAGTGACGCCACCCTCCATGCCCCGGCCCCCCGCCGCGACGCTGCCGGTGCCCGCGCAGGAAGCGGATCCCCAGACCGGTGAGCGGGTCGGCGAGCTGCTCTACCGGACGCTGCGAGACCGGATCATCTCGGGCGAGCTGCGGCCCGGCACCCGGCTGAGCGTCCCGGCGCTGGCCGAGGAGTTCCGGGTGAGCCGCAGCCCCGTGCGCGACGCGGTGATCCGCCTGGTGCAGGACGAGCTGGCGCGCGAGACCCTCAACCGCGGCGCGGTCGTCGCCCGCATCGAGGGCGAGGAGCTGGTCAGCCTCTACGAGGCCCGCGAGGCTCTGGAGTGGGCGGTGGCCCGGCTGGCGGCGCAGCGGTACAGCCCGGCGCTGCGCCGCCGCCTGCTCGCCCTGCTCACCGAGCACCGGCAGGTCGCGGCGGACGGCGACTTCGCCCGCCACATCGAACTCGACGCCGCGTTCCACCGGGAGATCCGGCAGGCCGCGCAGAGTCCGGTGCTGACCCGGATGCTCGACGGCGTCCAGAGTCGGGTCCTGATCGCGATGCGCTCGACCAGCCTCACCGGAGGCATGGCCCAGGCCGTCGCCGACCACCAGGCCATCTTCGAGGCGCTCTGCTCGGGTGATCCCGACGCCGCGGGTGAGGCCGCCCGGGCGCACATCCGCCGACTCAAGGAGCTGCTTCGTGCCGCTTACTGAAGCCCGCACGATCACCGCCGTCCGGTGCCACGGTCCGGGCGACGTACGCGTCGAGCACCTGCCCGAGCGCGCCCCGGGCCCCGGCGAGGTGGCCATCGAGCCCCTGGCCGTGGGGGTCTGCGGCACGGACAGCCACATCGTCGGCGGCAGCTTCCCCGCGGCGGCGCCGGTCGTGCTGGGTCACGAGGTCTGCGGGCGGGTGCGGGAGGTCGGCCCCGGGGTCGACCGGCTCGCGCCCGGCGACCTCGTGACCGTCGAGCCCCACGACTACTGCACCGCCTGCGCGTACTGCCGGCTGGGGCAGGAGCATCTCTGCGACGCCAAGCGGGGCTACGGCGTACGGCTGGACGGCGGGATGGCCGAGCGCATGGTGGTGCCGGCACGGATCGCCTACCGGCTGCCCCCGGACACGCCACCGTGGATCGGCGCCCTCACCGAGCCGCTCGCGTGCTGCATCCACGGCATGGACCAGCTCGCGCCCCGCTCCGGCCTGCCCGTGCTCGTCCACGGCGCCGGCCCGGCGGGCGCGATGATGGTGGCGCTGGCCCGCTCCCGCGGGCTCGCCCCCGTCGTCGTCATGGATCCCCGCCCGGACCGCCGCGACCTCGCGCTGCGCATGGGAGCCGACGCCGCCCTCGACCCGACCGACCCGGCCAGCGGGGCGGCGGCCCGGGCCCTGACCGACGGCCTCGGCTTCCCGTACGTCGTCGACGCCGTCGGCTCGGCGCGCCTGCTGGAGTCCGCGATCGGCATGGCCAGCCGCGGCGGCCGGATCCTGATCTTCGGTGTCGCCCGGCCGGACGAGGAGGCACGGGTGCGCCCCAACGAGGTCTTCGCGCGCGAGCTGACCATCGTGGGGGCGGTCATCAACCCGTACACCCATCACCGCGCGGTGGGCATGCTGCCGACGCTCGGCCTGGACCGGCTGCGGCCGGCGTTCTTCCCGCTGGAGGAGGTCTCGCAGGCGCTCGAGGCCCAGGCCGTCGGACAGGCCGACAAGGTCTTCGTCGCCCCGCACGGCGTCGACGCCGCCCTCCGGTAGCCCGGGGACCCGACCGGGTTCACCCCGTCCGGCGTCACCGTGGCCGGTCCACGGTGGCGCCGCACGGCGTCGACGACTTTTGCCCGTCCGGACGAAAGTTCAGGCGATCTCACACAAACATCTAGACATTTAGATTTAAGAATCCTAGTGTTGCCTCACCAGGCAGCGGCGTGCCAGGCCAACCATCAGGACATGACAACGATGTCCGTTCGATGTCCGGGCCCGCCGCTGAGCCCGAGCGCCGCGCGACGACGTACGTCGTTGTCCCGCTCCCCTGGAGGAGAAGAATGCTCGGATCGTCCCGACGAGCACGCGTGCCCATCGCGAGCGCCATCACCGCCGTCATGGCGGTCGCCGGCCTGTGGCTGTCCCCGCCGAGCGCGGCTGCCGCTCCGCCCCCGCAGGAACCCGGCGTCACCCTGCGCGTCTTCGACCTGCAGGTGCCGCTGAACAACCTCTGCACCCTGAAGGCCGGCCAGACCCCGAACGTCGACAAGCTCATGCCGACGGTCAACTGGACGAGCGCGGCGGACTTCGGCATCGAGGACCACTTCCTGGTCCACGTCCTCGGCAACGTCAACATCACCCAGGCCGGCAGCTACACCTTCCGGCTCATCAGCGACGACGGGTCACGTCTGCTGATCGACGACACGCTGATCGTCGACCACGACGGCGCGCACGGCCCGGAACCGAAGGACGGCGCGGTCGACCTGACCCCCGGATACCACTCCCTGCGCATCGAGCACTTCGAGCGTACGGGCGGCCAGCAGCTCACGTTGCAGTGGCAGACGCCGGGCTCCGGCACGTTCGTGAACGTCCCGAACTCGGCGCTGAGCACCGACGCCGGCGTCGTGCGGGTGACCGCACCCGGCCGCAAGGAGTGCGAGGCCAGTGGCGACTCCCCCGGCGACGGGCTGCCGCTCACGTCGGTGCACCCGAACTACACCCTGACCGACCTGCGCCCGAGTGGTTTCCAGCCGCAGGTCACCGGGTTCGACTGGTTCCCCGACGGCCGGCTGGCCGTGTCCACCTGGGGCGGTTCCCTGACCAGCGTGGGCGAGGTGTGGATCCTGGGCAACGTCACCGGCAGCACCAGTGCCGGCCAGGTGACCCGGCAGCGGGTCGCGACGGGGCTTCAGGAGCCGATGGGGATCAAGATCGTCGATGGGAAGATCTACGTCGCGGAGAAGGCGAAGCTCACCGAACTCAACGACACCAACGGCGACGGGGTGACCGACCAGTACCGCACCGTGGCCACCTGGCCGTTCGGCAGCAACTTCCACGAGTTCGGGTTCGGCCTGCTGTACCGGGACGGGTACTTCTACCTGAACCTCTCGGTGTCCATCAACTACGGCGGGGCCACGACCGACCCGCAACCGGCCCCGAACCGGGGCACGACCATCAGGGTGAACCGCAGCACCGGCGCGGTCGACTACGTGGCCGGCGGCCTGCGCACGCCGCACGGCATCGGCTGGGGCCCGGAGGGCGACATCTTCGTCACGGACAACCAGGGTGGCTGGCTGCCGTCGTCGAAGCTCGTGCACGTCAAGCAGGGCCGCTTCTTCAACCATTACATGAACCCGGCCGGCCCGTTCGACAACAACCCGGTCACCCCGCCGGTCCTCTGGATGCCGCAGAACGAGATCGGCAACTCGCCGAGCACCCCGGTCATGCTCAACCAGGGCCCGTTCGCCGGGCAGATGCTCATCGGCGACGTCACCTACGGCGGGCTCCAGCGCGCGTACCTGGAGAAGGTCAACGGCGAGTACCAGGGCGCCCTGTTCCGGATGACCCAGGGCCTGGAGGCGGGGGTGTCCGAGGTGTCCGTCGGGCCCGACGGCGCCATCTACACCGGCGGCCTGCACGGCGGCGGCAACTGGGGGCAGGAGGGCAAGCTCAGCTACGGCCTACAGAAGATCGCCCCCAACGGCGGCAACAACTTCGACATGCTGGCGATGCGGGCGCTGCCCAACGGCTTCCAGATCGAATACACCCAGCCCCTGTCGGCGACGACCGCCGCCGCGCTGGCCAGCAAGTACCGGGTCAAGCAGTGGCGCTACGTGGCGACGGCCGCGTACGGCGGGCCAAAGGTCGACGAGGAGACCCTGTCGGTCTCCTCGGCCACCCTGTCGGCCGACGGGAAGACCGTCACGCTGGCGATCAACGGCCTCAAGCCCGGCCGGGTGGTGCACGTCCGCTCGCCCCGGCCGTTCTCGGCCAGCAACGGCCAGTCGCTCTGGAACACCGAGGTGTGGTACACACTCAACGCCATCCCCGGTCAGCAGCCGCCCGTGAACCTCGCGCTCGGCAGGGCGGCGACCGCCGACAGTTCCTGCTCCGCCGTCGAGGGCCCGGCCAGGGCCGTCAACGGAACGGTCACCAGCGGCAACCTCGACAAGTGGTGTTCGACCGGCACCAACAAGTGGCTCCAGGTCGACCTGGGCACCGCCCGGAGCGTGAGCCGCTTCGTCGTACGGCACGCGGGCGCCGGCGGCGAGAACACCGCCTGGAACACCCGCGACTTCACCATCCAGACCAGCACCAACGGCACCTCCTGGACGACGGCGGCGACCGTCACCGCCAACACGGCGAACACCACCACCCACGACATCTCCCCCACCCAGGCCAGATACGTCCGACTGAACGTCACCAAGGCCACCAACACCTCGGACAACGCGGCACGCATCTACGAGTTCGAGGCCTACGGTGGGCAGGCCGCCACCGAGAACCTCGCGCTGGGCAGGGCGGCGACGGCCGACAGTTCCTGTTCGGCCACCGAGGGCCCGGCCAGGGCCGTGAACGGCAGCGTGTCCGGCGGGAACAGCGACAAGTGGTGTTCGACCGGCACCAACAAGTGGCTCCAGGTCGACCTGGGCACCGCCCGGAGCGTGAGCCGCTTCGTCGTACGGCACGCGGGCGCCGGCGGCGAGAACACCGCCTGGAACACCCGCGACTTCACCATCCAGACCAGCACCAACGGCACCTCCTGGACGACGGCGGCGACCGTCACCGCCAACACGGCGAACACCACCACCCACGACATCTCCCCCACCCAGGCCAGATACGTCCGACTGAACGTCACCAAGGCCACCAACACCTCGGACAACGCGGCACGCATCTACGAGTTCGAGGCCCACGGCCCCGGCGGCGACACCGGCCGGGTCACGCTCCTCGACGGGTCCCACCTCGACAACTTCGAGTACACCAACGGCACACCGGCGACCTGGCCGCTGGCCAAGGGCGGGGTGGAGGTCCTCGGCGGCGACATCCGCAGCAGGCGCGCTTTCGGTGACTTCCGGCTGCACGTCGAGTTCTGGCTGCCCAACCTGCCGCCGGACGTCACCGGCCAGGCCCGCGCCAACAGCGGGATCTACCTACAGGACCGCTACGAGCTCCAGGTCCTGGACTCCTTCGGCGACACCACCCCGGCCAACGACGAGGGCGGCGCCATCTACGGAAAGATCGCGCCGTCGGTCAACGCGGCCGGCGCGCCGGAGACGTGGCAGACCTACGACGTCACCTTCCGGGCGGCCCGCTTCGACAGCGCCGGAGTCAAGACGGAGAACGCCCGGGTCACGGTCGTGTGGAACGGCGTCACCGTCCACGACAACGCGGTGATCAACGGGCCCACTGGCAACGGCGCCCCGGAGGGCCCCTCCGTGGGGCCGATCCGGTTGCAGGACCACGGCGACCCCGGCCTCAACGTCCACTACCGCAACATCTGGGTCGAGCCGACGAGCTGACCGCGCCACCCCGGGGCAGGACGGCCCACGCGGGTCGTCCTGCCCCGGCCTTCACCGCCGCCGTACGCCCCATCCCGGGGAACCCCCCGTCCCGTCGCACGGGCACGTCCCCGCGCCCGCGCCGACCCGTCCACATCGGAGACGGCATGACACGTCGCGCCCGCATCCGCACCCTGCCGCTCACGGCCACCCTCACCCTGCTGGCCGCCCTGCTCCCGCCGGTGTCCCCGGCCCGGGCGGCCCCCGCGAAGACGCCCCCACTGACCACGCCGTGGACCAGCCAGGCCCTCACCGGCACGCCCCTGCCGGAATACCCGCGACCGCAGATGACCCGGCCCGACTGGCTCAACCTCAACGGCGAGTGGCAACTCCGCCAGTCCGCCACCAACGACGCCCCGCAGTTCGGCACGAACCTCCCCGAGCGGGTGAACGTGCCGTTCCCGGTGGAGAGCGCCCTGTCCGGCGTGCAGCGCGCCGCCAACGACAACCGCCACTACCTGTTCTACCGGCGCACCTTCACCGTGCCGGCCGACTGGTCCGGCCGCCGGACACTGCTGCACTTCGGGGCGGTCGACTGGCAGGCCACCGTGTGGGTCAACGGCGCTCAGGTCGGCGGGCACACCGGGGGCTACGACGCCTTCACGTTCGACGTCACGCCGCATCTCGACGGTGGCACGAACGAGATCGTGGTGAAGGTGTGGGATCCGACGGACAGCCGTCAGGACGGCAGCCTGCCGCCGATCGGCAAGCAGACCAAGAGCCCGGGCGGGATCTTCTACACCCCCAGTTCCGGTATCTGGCAGACCGTCTGGTTGGAACCGGTGCCGACCGCGTCGATCAGCAGCGTCGACGTCTATCCGAACCTGTCCACCAACACGCTACGGGTGCGGGTGTTCACCCGGGGGAACGTCGCCGGGCACAGTGTGCTGGCCGAGGCGCTGAACGGGACCACGGTGGTCGGCTCAACCACCGGTGGCTTCACCGACTTCAGCGTGCCGGTGCCGAACGCCCGCCGGTGGTCCCCGGACGATCCGTTCCTCTACGGCCTACGGGTGACGCTGCGCGACCCGGGCGGCGCCCGGACGGACCGGACGACGCACTACTTCGGGATGCGGGAGATCACCACCGGGATGGTCGGCGGGGTGCTGCGCCCGAAGCTCAACGGCCAGTTCGTGTTCCAGGCCGGCACCCTCGACCAGGGGTACTGGCCGGACGGGCTCTACACCGCCCCCACCGACGCGGCGCTCGCCTTCGACCTGCAGAAACACAAGGACCTCGGGTTCAACATGGTCCGTAAGCACATCAAGGTCGAACCGCAGCGGTGGTTCTACCACGCCGACCGCCTCGGCCTGCTGGTGTGGCAGGACGTCCCGTCCCTGACCGCGCAGGACGTCAACGCCGACGACGCCCAGCAGGCGCAGTTCGAGGCCGAGACGCGGGAGGTGGTCGACGAACACCGCAGCAGCCCGGCGGTGGTCGCGTACACCGTCTACAACGAGGGTTGGGGCGAGCGCGCGCTCGCCGACACCCGGCGGGTCGGGCAGAACGTGAAGAACCAGGACCCGACCCGCCTGGTGAACGTGCACAGCGGCCACAACTGCTGCCAGTCGCTGGGCGACCCGGGCAATGGTGACATCGACGACTGGCACGTCTACCTCGGCCCCGCGTCACCGAGCCCGTCGGCCTCCCGGATCGCCGTGCTCGGTGAGTTCGGCGGCCTGGGCCTGCGGACGCCCGGGCACGAGTACAGCCCCAGCGGCGGCTTCTTCGCCTACGAGTGGCAGCCGAACTCCACCGCCCTCACCGACCGGTACGTCGGGCTGGTGCAGGGCACCCGGAACCTGATGCTCGGCAAGGGCCTCAGCGCCTCGGTGTACACCGAGATCACCGACCTCGAAGGCGAGTTGAACGGCTTCCTCACCTACGACCGCCGGATCGTCAAGATGGTGGAGTCCCGGGTCCGGGCGGCAAACCAGGCGCTCATCGACGCGTCCAGGTCGCTCGGCGACAACCAGCCGGTGGCACTGCCGCTGAACACGCGACGGTCGTTGCAGGTGACCACGCCCGGACACACGGGGAGGTACCTGCGGCACCAGGACAGCCTCGCCTACACCGCGATCGTCGACGCGGGCAGCACGGCGCTGCTCAAGAACGACGCCACCTACACGATCCGGGCGGGGCTGGCCGACGCGAACTGCTACTCCTTCGAGTCGGTCAACTTCCCGGGGCAGTACCTCCGGCACGCCGGGTCCCGGGTCCGCAACTCGCCGAACGACGGCTCGGCGCTGATGCGCGCCGACGCCACCTGGTGCGCCCGCACCGGGCTGACCGGCAGCGGAGTCTCGCTGGAGTCGTACAACTTCCGGGGCTCGTTCCTGCGCCACTTCAACTCGGAGGTGTGGCTCAGCAACGGCGCCGGCGGCGCGGCGTACGACACGCCCACCCTCTGGAGCGCGGACAGCACCTGGAACGTCGCCGCGCCCTGGGCACCGTGAGGACCGCACGCGCGCCGGCCGCACCGCCGCCCAGGTCGGTCAGTCGCCCAGTTTCGCCACCGCGGCCTCGACCGCCGCATCGAGCAGCCGCTCGTCCAGGGGCTCAGAGACGGCGCTGCCGTAGACGGTCACCAGGTTGTGTCCCACCCGCACGATCACGAAGGCCGACCGCCCGGTGATCCGGGCCCGCCCGCTGCCCGCGCTCAGCCGGTAGTCCACCCGCCAGGACTGCTCGCCGAGCGCGGGTGGCGGCTGCGCGTCGACCGCGAACCGCACCGCCGAGCCGCCCGCGCCCCGGGCGGTGAAGCGGGGGCAAGCCCGGCGCGCCGACTCCGCCTCGGCGAGCACCGAGGCGGGCACCGGTTCGGCGTGGGACCTGATCTCGATCACCAGTTCGGCCGACGCCGTGGCGGTGAGGCCAGGCACCGTGGCGAAGCGGGCCCGCTCCCGGACCCGTTCGACTCCGCCGAGCCGGTCCAGGTAGGAGTCCTCGGCCAGGGGCCGGCAGGCCGACGGGTCTATCCGGGAGCCGCCGCCCTCAGCCCGGTCGGGTGGCACCCGCCAGCCCCGGGGCAGCACCGCCCTGACCGCGCCGGCCGCCCGGCGGGCCTGCGCGTGGGTGAGCGGCCGACCGGGGTCGGGGCGTCCCGGAGCCGACCGTGTGGGGGTGGCGTCGGGCACCGGCGGGACGACTGGAGCGATCGACGGCGCGGAGAGCCCGGCCGGCTCCGCCACCGGAAGCGGGGCGTACGCCCCGGGGATCCCCGGACCGAGTACCGCCACCGCGAGCAGGGCCGCCAGCACCGCGACCGCCGCCACGGGCCCCCGGACGCCGGCCGGAGAGGACGGGACCGGTCCGGGCACGGTCGGCCGGGACACCAGGAACGGCAGGGTGAACGCGACGAGGTAGCCCAGCCAGGCCAGCGGGGCCAGCAGGTGCGCCTCGGCGGTGTCCCACCCGTCCGCCCGTCCGGTCAGCAGGGCGTGTGCGTACTGCAGCAGCGCCGCCGCCGTGCCGGCCGCCCAGCCCGCGGTCAGCGCCCGGCCGACACCGGCACGACGGCCGACCGCGAGCACCACCAGGACCGCCCAGCCGGTGAGCGCGCAGAGCAGCCAGCGCTGTTGGGCCTGCCGGCCCGCCTCGGCCAGGGTGCCCGGCGGGAACAGCTCGGTCCGCCACAAGGCGGCTCCCGCACCGATCAGCACGGCGGTCAGGACCGCCGCCACGACCCCCCGGTCCCACCGGCGCGGCGGGCGTCGGTGCCCCTCCCCGGCCCCGCGCAGCAGCAGGCCGACCAGCAGCGGTACCAGCAGCGCGAGCAGCGGCCAACCGCTGCGGGGCAGCGCGAAGACCAGCCAGTTGCGGGCCGCGTGGCCGTCGGTCGGCACGGACGCCACCGCCGGCAACGGCCAGAGGACCGCGACACCGGCGGCCGCCGCCACCAGGTACGTGGCCGAACGCCAGCCGACCGACCCGGGCCGGCGGGCGACCACCAGTCGTGCCAGCAGCACGCAGAGCCCGGCCGCCGACGCGGCGAGTGGCCCCGCGAGCGCGGCGACGAGCAGCGCGACGGAAACGTCCGGCCGGGCGGAGACGCCCGAGCTTCCCGGAACCGGCAGTGCGGTGGCGACGAACGCCGTCACCGCGAAGCCGATGGCCGCGCCGAGAACGGGTCGCCACCAGCCACCCGCCCCGGCGGCGGCCCGGCGGACCAGCGCGGGCAGCAGTCCGAGGCTCAGCAGGAGGGCGCCGACACAGACCGCGACGGGCGGGCCGACGGCCGCCTGCGCGGTCAGGAAGAGGTCGCGCGCGAGGGCGTCGGCGGCGCCCGTCGCCAGCATCGCGACCGCGCCGACCGCCAGCCCGTGGGTCAGGCCGCCCGGCGGGTCCGCCGGCCGGCCCAGCGCCGCCGCCCGGGTCGCCGGATCCGAATGCCGGGCGAGCAGCCGACGCCGTCGCGTGGGACCCGCGGTCCCGGCGCGCAGCAGCGCGGCCAGGCGCTCGCCGTGGCCGGCACCGGCGGCGTACCGGTCGGCTTCCCGCTCGCGCCGCCGCAGCAGCCCGGCCGCCAGCAGGGCGGTCAGCACCGCGACGACCGTCGCCCGGCCGAGCGCCGTCAGGTAGGTGGCGTTCGGCCCGAAGAAGGCCACCTCGAGCAGGCCGGCGGCGAGCACCGCCGGCACCGGCACCCAGATCAGGGCACGCACGGCCGACGCCCAGGCCACGTCCCGGGCGAGGACGTGCGCGAGTTCGTGCGCCACCACGGGGTCGAACCGCGCCGGGTCGGCGTGGGCCACCGCGACGGCCGCCGGGAGCACCACCGTCGGCGCGCCGATCACACCACCGGTGGTGTACGCCTGCCGTACGGGCGGGGCGGCGACGATCAACCTCGGTCGGCGTCGCCCGGCCAACCCGTTGCGGTCGCAGAGATCGACGAAGCGTTCCTGCGCGCCCGGCACGGTGAGCCGGCGACGAAGCCGACGCCGGTCGGCCAGCGGCAGGACCAGGACGAGCGCCGCCGCCGCGCCCAGCGCGATACCCGCCCCGGCGAGCATGACCACTCCACGCCGGCCGAACTGCCCGGCCAGGCAGCGGTCGCGGGCGGCCGACTGCTCCGCCGCCGCCACCGGATGGGCCCGGGTGCAGACGTCGACGGCGGCCGCCCAGGGCCGGGAGAGCGAGCGGTCGGCGACGAAGTAGAGGCCACCCGCGCTGATCCCGACGCTGATCAGGGACGCCAGCACGAGTGCGTAGAGCCAGCCGAGCCGGTCCGGAGGCAGGGGTGGGCCGGTGCCGGTGCCGGCGTCGCCGACGCCGGTCGTGCCGTCCGCAGCCGTACCGCCGTCGTGGTGGGCCCCGCCGGCACCGGGCCCGGTCATGCGTCCGGCGGATCGACCATCGCGCCGACCGCGGCGTCGGCGAGCAGTTCCGCCCGATCGGCGTCCAGGCCCAGCGCCACCGCGTGCCGGTGGCACGCCTCCCGCAGGCGGCGTGCCTGTTCGGGGTCCAGCCCCGGTCGGGCGTCGGGCGGGGCGGGCAGCTCCCGGCGGCGGCGACGCAGCAGGCCGGCCCGGACGGTGGTGGCACCGATGACCAGCACCTCGCCCACGGCGGCGGCCACCACCTGGAGCACGAGCTCGGTGAGCAGGGTGACGTCGATGCCGAAGCCGACCCCACTCTGCGGGACGGACCAGCTGACGCGTCCCTTCGACAGCTGCCGCCGCCAGCCGGCGGCCACCTCGTCGAAGACCGGAAGTTCCTCGGGGGCGATTCGACGCACCGCCGCGTGGGCAGCGCCCACGACCAGATCGGCGGCGACGTTCTGGGGCTCGGTCACGATGCCATCGTGCCGCTACGGCGCCAGCCCGGAGACCCGACAGTAAGGTTTCCGGCACCAGGATCCGTCGCCCGGCACGGAGTTCGAGGCCGTGCGCTGCGCCACGTGAACGTCCCCGGGCGGGTTCCCCTCATGACGTACGCCCCTGGGTGAGAGTGGCTGCCACGTACGCGGCGGCTTCGGCGACGAGGGCCTGCTGGTATTCCGCGTCCCTGGTGGCCTTGCTCGACATGATCGCGATGACGAGGGGCGCGGACGTCGGGGGCCACACGACGGCGATGTCGTTGACGGTGCCGTAGTCGCCGGTCCCGGTCTTGTCGGCCACGGTCCAGCCCCGGGGCACGCCGGCGCGGACGCGTTGGGTGCCGGCGCGGGTGGCGTTGCGTTCCAGCAGGTCACGGAGGACGGCGCGCTTCTCGGGCGGCAGGGCGTCGCCCAGCACGATCCGCTGGTAGGTGGTGCCGAGTGCTCGCGGAGAAGACGTGTCGCGGGCGTCTCCCGGGATGGCGGTCGTGATCGCCGGCTCCGTGCGGTCCATCCGGGTGACCGCGTCGCCGAGGCTACGGGCGTACGCCGTCAGTTGGGCCGGCCCGCCCAGATCGCGGAGCAGGAGGTTGCCGGCCGTACCGTCGCTGTGGCGCACCGCGGCGTCGCACAGTTGGCGGATCGTCATCCCCGAGGCCACGTGCCGCCTCGTGATGACGGAGCTCTTCATGAGGTCGTCGGCGGTGTACCTGACGACGGTGTCCAGGTGGGACAGCGGGTGGCGGTGCAGGACCGCCGCGGCCGCCAGCCCTTTGAACGTGAAACAGAACGCGAAGCGCTCGTCCGCACGGTGGACGATGGTGTCGCCGGTGTTGGTGGCCAGGGCGTACACGCCCAGGCGCGCGTCGAACGTGCGCTCCAGCTCCGCCAGGCGATCGTGGTGACCACCCGTCGCGGCGGCGGAGGGGGAAGCGGGGACAGCCGAGGTGGTGGCGACGGAAGGCGTCCTGTCGTCCGCGCAGCCGGCCAGCGGCAGCGCCGCCACCGCCCCCAGCAGAGCGCGACGGGTGACGGTCGGCTGCGTTGAAGGCATGGTCTTCCCTCCGTTGTCGGGTCACGAGGATGGGCGGGGTCGCGTCCGGCGACCGCCGACCCGCGACGCCGGGCACCCCCGGCGTCGACGCGACGTCGACGGGCGCTGCCTGAACCGGCCCGGAGCGCTTCGCGACCCGGCCGCCCGATGAGTCAACGCGCCGCCCACCGCCCGCGGTTGCGTCCACGGCAGGGATCGACGATCCGCCCGCGCGGGACGGATCCGGCCGCCTGCCGTGGCGCGTGGTCGGGCCGGCGGCACCCCCGCGTCGGCAGGAGGCAAGATGGGCGGGTGACTGCCCCCACCCGCCCGCCGTCGGCCGTGTTGGACGCGGTGCTCGAGCGGTTGACCTACGTCAACGAGGAGACCGGCTACACCGTCGCCCGGGTGGCCACCGACCGCGGCAGCGACCTGCTCACGGTGGTCGGTGCGCTGCTGGGAGCCCAGCCGGGGGAAAGCCTGCGCCTGTCCGGTCGGTGGTCGTCGCACCCGCAGTACGGCCGGCAGTTCGAGGTGCACTCGTACACGACCGTCCTGCCGGCCACGATCCAGGGCATCCGCCGTTACCTCGGTTCCGGGCTGGTCAAGGGCATCGGTCCGGTGTTCGCCGAGCGGATCGTCGCCCACTTCGGCCTCGACACCCTCCGCGTGATCGAGGAGGAGCCCGCCCGCCTGGTCGAGGTGCCCGGCCTGGGGCCGAAGCGCACCGCCAAGATCACCGCGGCGTGGGAGGAGCAGAAGGCCATCAAGGAGGTGATGGTCTTCCTCCAGGGCGTCGGCGTGTCGACCTCCCTGGCCGTACGGATCTTCAAGCAGTACGGCGACGCCTCCATCACGGTGGTCAGGAACGAGCCGTACCGGCTGGCGGCCGACGTGTGGGGCATCGGCTTCAAGACCGCCGACACCATCGCGCAGGCCGTCGGGATCCCGCACGACAGCCCTCAGCGGGTCAAGGCCGGCCTGCAGTACACCCTGTCCGAGGCCACCGACAACGGGCACTGCTATCTGCCCGACAGGCAGTTGGTCGCCGACGCCACCAGGATCCTCAACGTGCCCGCCGACCTCGTCGCCACCTGCCTGGACGGCCTCGTCGGCGAGGAGGGGGTGGTCCGCGAGACGCTGCCCGGGCCGGACGGCGAGCCGACGGCGGCGGTGTACCTGGTGCCGTTCCACCGCGCCGAGCAGTCCCTCGCCGGATCCCTGCTGCGGCTGCTGCGCGACCGCGCCGACCGGCTGCCCCACTTCACCGGCGTCGACTGGGGCAGGGCGCTGGCCTGGCTGAAAGCCCGCACCGGCACCGAGCTGGCCCCCGAGCAGGAACAGGCGGTCCGCCTCGCCCTCACCTCCAGGGTCGCCGTGCTGACCGGCGGGCCCGGCTGCGGCAAGAGCTTCACCGTACGCTCGATCGTCGAACTCGCCGCCGCGAAGAAGGCCAAGGTCACCCTCGTCGCGCCGACGGGCCGCGCCGCCAAGCGGCTGTCGGAGCTGACCGGGCATCCGGCGGCCACCGTGCACCGGCTGTTGCAGCTGCGCCCCGGCGGGGAGGCCAGCCACGACCGGGACAACCCCCTCGACGTCGACCTCCTCGTCGTCGACGAGGCGTCCATGCTCGACCTCATCCTGGCCAACAAGCTCGTCAAGGCCGTCCCGCCCGGCGCGCACCTGCTGCTCGTCGGCGACGTCGACCAGCTCCCCTCCGTCGGCGCCGGCGAGGTCCTGCGGGACCTGCTCGCCGCCCCGGCCATCCCCCGGGTCCGGCTGACGCAGGTGTTCCGCCAGGCCGCGGAGTCCGGCGTCGTCACCAACGCCCACCGCATCAACGCCGGCAAGCCGCCCCTGCTCCAGGGCCTCAGCGACTTCTTCCTGTTCGCCAGCGACGACACCGACGCCACCGCCGCCCTGACCGTCGACGTCGCCTGCACCCGGATCCCCGCCCGCTTCGGCCTCGACCCGCGCCGCGACGTCCAGGTCCTCACCCCCATGCACCGCGGGCCCGCCGGCGCGGCGGCCCTGAACACGCTGCTCCAGCAGCGGCTCACCCCGGCGCGCGAGGGCCAACCCGAGCGTCGCCTGGGTGGCCGGGTGTTCCGCGTCGGCGACAAGGTCACCCAGATCCGCAACAACTACGACAAGGGCCAGGCCGGCGTCTTCAACGGCACCGTCGGCATCGTCACGGCGCTGAGCACCGACGAGCAGACCCTGACGGTACGCACCGACGAGGACGAGAGCATCGACTACGACTTCGACGAACTCGACGAACTCGCCCACGCGTACGCCATGACCATCCACCGCTCGCAGGGCTCCGAGTACCCGGCCGTCGTCATCCCGCTGACCACCAGCGCCTGGATGATGCTGCAACGCAACCTGCTCTACACCGCCGTCACCCGCGCCAAGAAGCTCGTCGTCCTGGTCGGTTCCCGCCGCGCCCTCGCCGCCGCCGTCCGTACCGTCGGCGCCGGACGCCGCCACACCGCCCTCGACCACCGCCTCGCCTGAGCGCCTCGCCGCCTCCGCACCGCCCGGCTCCGGGGCCGCCTGCCCCCTACGCCACGGGACGGGGCGCGGTCGGCGCGGGGCGCAGCGCCGCGAGCTGGATCTGCAACGCCAGCCGCGTGCGTGGCGAGTCGAGATCCACGGGGACGACCTCGGTGAGGCGACGCAACCGGTACCGGAGCGTGTTGGGATGCACGTGCAGCTGCCGGGCGGCCCGCTGCGGGTCGCCCTGCTGGTCGAGCCAGGCGGCGACCGTGGCGACGTAGTCGGTGCCGTGTTCCCGGTCGTGGGCCAGGAGATCGGGCAGGGGGCCGCCCACCAGCAGGTCCGCGGTCGGCACGGCGCCGACCACCCGGTGCACGACAACTTCCGCCCAGTGGTCCTCGAACCGCAGCACGGGGCCCCGCTGCCCGGTCGGACCGCGCAACGCGAGCAGCTCCGCCGCCTCGGCGCGGGAGCGCGGCAGGTCCGTCAGGCTCCGGGCGACACCGCCGGACGCGGCGTACAGCCCGGGGTCCTGCACGGCGACGTCGTGGACCAGCTTCTCCATCCACCGCCGGGACCCGGGCGAGGCCCCCTCGTCGACCAGGACGGCGAACAGGACGTCCCCGACGTCCGCGAGCAGCGGCTGGCGCCAACCGTGCCGACGGGTGATCGACTCCCACAGGGCGAGGTTGTCGACCATCTCCCCCGTCCCGCCGAGGGCGACGACCCGCCACGGCCCCTCGGGGAGGGCCAGCTCCTCCCGGCCCATCCTCCCGGGGGCCCGCAGGACTGCCCGCAGGCGGTCGGCCGACACCCGGCGCGCGACGTCGGCCTGCACGCGCAGGCGGAGCAGGTGCAGGGCCAGCACGGACGCGGTGCCCTGGAGGTCGCGCAGCTGCCCCTGCGGCACCGGGCCCTCGACGACGGCCCAGATCGAGCCGAGCAGCTCGCCTCCGGCGCGGATCGGGATGACGAGGCGGGGCAACGTCCCGTCCGGGCCCTGCGGGACGAAGATCAGCTCGCTGCCCGTCGCGAGCTTGCGGAAGACGCCCCGGGAACGGAAGTGGGCGATCACGTTGCCGGGGGCGCGACGACCGACGATCGTCGACACGCGCGCCGGGTCGGTGCGGTCCTGGCGCGAGGAGTAGGCGAGCACCCGGGACCGGGCGTCCTCGATCGTCACCGGCGCGTCGACCACGGCGGCGGTCGCGTCGGCGAGGGCGAACAGCTCGTCGTACACGCCGGGCTCCCCGGTCTCCGGCGAGCCGGGCGCGACGGCCCGGTCGATCATCCCGCGGAGCAGCCAGACGAGCTGGGCCCAGGAGCCGTGACGCTGAAGCTCGACCAGGGTCAGGCGCCGTTCGGCGGCCGCCGTCGTCACGTCGGGGTGCGCGGCCAGCGGGGGCTTGAGCACCAGGCCGGCCGCCCCGGCCTCCTGGCAGCGGGCGACGACGGCGAGGGCCTGTTCCGGGGTCGCGACGCCCGCGCCGAGGACGAGGTCGCCGCTCTGGCCGGTCGTGGCGTCGTCGGGTTCGGCGAGGGTCACGTCGCGTACCTCCGCCTCGTCGGCGGCGACGACGACCTTGAGCAACGCGGCGCCGGCCGCGTCCACCACGCCAGCCACGGTGAGCATGCCGCGATTGTGCCCCGATCTTGTGCGCCAGGGCCAATGACCTGGGCGATCGTTGGCCGGAACGGACAATGACCTCCCGGCCCGGCGGGGACAGGATTGCCGCGATCCCTGTCGCGCCCGAAGGAGAAGACGCCATGTCCCCCGCCGAGTCAGTGCCCGCCCCCCAGCACGTCGCCGTCGTCGGCGCGGGGATGGTCGGGCTGGCCACCGCCTGGTTCCTGCAGGAGCGGGGGGTCCGGGTCACCGTGCTGGACCGTACGGGGGTCGCGGCGGGCGCGTCGTGGGGCAACGCGGGCTGGCTCACCCCCGGCATCACCACTCCCCTGCCGGAGCCGGCGGTGCTGCGGTACGGGGTGCGCGCCGTGCTGAGCCCGTCCTCGCCGGTCTACGTGCCGCCGCGCGCCGACCCCCGGCTGCTGCGGTTCCTGGCCGGCTTCGCGCGGCACAGCACCGCGTCGAGGTGGCAGAGCGCGATGCGGGCCCTCATCCCGGTGAACCGGCGGGCGCTGGCGGCGTTCGACGCGCTGACCGCCGGTGGGGTCGCGGCGCCGACGCACGAGGCGAAGTCGTTCCTCGCCGCGTACCGGACCGAGGCCGAACGGTCGGTCCTGCTCGACGAGCTGGCGCACATCCACTCCGCCGGCCAGGGGATCGAGTTCGACGTCCTGACCGGGGCCGAGGCACGGGAGGTGGAGCCCTCCCTGTCGGACGCGGTCGGCGCCGCCATCCGCCTGCACGACCAGCGCTACGTCAACCCGGGGCAGTACGTGCATGCGCTGGCCGACTCCGTCCGCGCGCGGGGCGGGGCGATCGAGACCGGGGTGGACGTCGTGGACGTCCGCGACGAGGCGACCGGGGTCCGGGTGCTGACCTCCGCCGGCACGGACGAGCGCTACGACGCGGTGGTGCTGGCGACCGGCACCTGGCTCGGCCAACTGGCCCGGCGCTTCGGCGTCCGCACCCTCGTGCAGGCCGGCCGCGGCTACAGCTTCAGCGTCGCGATCGAGCACCTGCCGGCCGGTCCGGTCTACTTCCCCGCGCAGCGCGTGGCCTGCACGCCGCTGGGCGACCGGCTGCGCGTCGCCGGGATGATGGAGTTCCGCAGCGCCGAGGCGCCGCTGGACCGGCGCCGCATCTCGGCCATCGCCGAGGCCGCCCGACCGCTGCTGCGGGGCGCCGACCTGGATGCCCGCACCGACGAGTGGGTCGGCTCGCGGCCCTGCACCCCCGACGGCCTTCCCCTGATCGGCCGGACCAGGTCGCCGCGCGTCTACGCCGCCGGCGGCCACGGCATGTGGGGCATCACCCTCGGCCCGCTCACCGGCGAACTGCTCGCCGAGCAGATCACCGGCGGCGGGCAGCCCGTCGAGCTGCGCCCGTTCGACCCACTGCGCTGACGGGCACCGCCCGGAACCGACGAGCCGCCGGCTGGGCCTCGCTGCACACCGGACGGATACCGCAGGCAGGCGGGAGACGGGCGAGCCTCCCGCCTCCCGCCCCGCGGCCACCGGATCAGCACAGCCGGACGTGCCAGCAGCCCAGAGCTTCCGGCGCCCGTCGAGGAAGCCCTGGTGGTCGGCAAGTCGCAGAGATCAGGGGGCGGTCGCGACCGGCGAGGGGTTGAGCCTGGCGAAGCCCTCCTGCCGCTGGTAAGGGAAGTACGGGTAGGGCGCGGTGCGGGCGCTGGCGGTGTCGAGCCGGGCGATCTGTTCGGGTGTGAGTGACCAGCCGACGGCTCCGATGTTCTGCCGCAGTTGCTCCTCGTTGCGGGCGCCGATGATCACGGTGGCCACGGTGGGTCGTCGCAGCAGCCAGTTGACCGCGATCTGCGGCACTGCCCGGCCGGTCTCGCGGGACAGATCGTCGAGGACGTCCACGATGCGGAAGAGGTGCTCGTCGTCGACCGGCGGGCCGAACGCGGCGGTGGCGTGCAGCCGGCTCGCGGGCGGTGGCGGGGTGTCGCGGCGGATCCTGCCGGTGAGTCGTCCCCAGCCGAGCGGGCTCCACACGACGGCTCCGACGCCCTGGTCGAGGCCCAGGGGCAGCAGTTCCCATTCGTAGTCCCGGCCGACCAGGGAGTAGTAGACCTGGTGCGCCACGTACCGGCAACGGTGGTCCCGGTCGGCGGCGGAGAGGGACTTCATGAGTTGCCAGCCGGCGAAGTTGGAGGCGCCGACGTAGCGGATCTTGCCGGCCCGCACCAGGTCGTCCAGTGTCGCTACGACCTCCTCGACGGGCGTCGCGGCGTCGAAGGCGTGCAGCTGGAACAGGTCGATGTAGTCGGTGCCGAGTCGGCGCAGCGCCGCGTCGACCGATCGGATGAGCCGGGCTCGTGAGGTCCCCGCGTCGTTCGGTCCGTCGCCGGTCGGCAGGCCGCTCTTGGTGGAGATCAGGACGGCGTCGCGTCGGCCTCTGATCGCCTGCCCCAGCACCTCCTCGGACGCGCCGTCGGAGTACACGTCCGCGGTGTCGAACATGGTTATCCCGGCGTCCAGGCAGATGTCCACGAGGCGCCTGGCCTCGCGCGCGTCCGTGTTGCCCCAGGCGCCGAAGAGCGGTCCGGAACCCCCGAAGGTGCCGGCACCGAAGCTCAGCGCGGGCACGGTGAGGCCGGATGCCCCCAGTCGTCGGTACTCCACGATCACACCCCTTTGTTAACGGAACTGTGGTTCCTTTAAGATGTTGAGTACGATAGCAGCCATCCGCAGTTAAGGGAACTGGAGACCCGTTATGACCGTCGGTGCCATCCGGCCCGGAGGACGGACCGCCCGGGTACGCGCCGCCGTGCTCCGAGCCGCCAGTGACGCGCTCATCGAGCACGGCTTCGACCGTCTCGACCTCGCCGATGTGGCGCGCCGCGCCGAGGTGGGCAAAACGACGGTCTACCGCCGCTGGGGTACGGTCGCCGGCCTCGTCGCCGATCTGCTGGCGGACATGGCGGAGCAGTCGTCGCCCCGGGCCGACACCGGCTCGCTGATCGGGGACCTGCGCGCCAATGCCCGGCTCGTGCAGCGCACCCTGGTCGATCCGCGCCAGGGCGCGCTGTTCCGGGCGGTCATCGTGGCCGCGACCTGCGACTCCCGTGCCGCCGAGGCGCTGCATCGCTTCTATGCCGTGCGCATCGCCGAGTGGGCTCCCTGCGTCGAGCAGGCCGTGCAGCGGGCGGAGCTGCCGGCGGGCACGGATGCGGCCGAAGTCATCCGCGCCGTCTCGGCCCCGCTCTACTACCGCCTGCTCGTCAGCGGAGATCCCGTCGACGAGGCCGCGGCGGACCGGGCTGCCGAAGGGGCAGCGGCAGCCGCCCGGGCCGGCGTCTACACGCCGACCAACGGTCGCAACTGACGGTGCGCCACATCCTCGGCTGCCGCGCTCGTTGCCGGGTCGGAGGCGGGCCGCCGCGCTCGTTGCCGGGCCCGAGGCGGCACGACAGGGACGGGGCCCTCGTTCGCCTCGGCCTCAGGTACGCCCGGCGTGGCGAGACGCCTGCCTACGTTCCGCGACCGGCGCGGCACCGCAGACCAGCCGGACGGCGGCCGGCTCGCCGACGCGCGCGGGGCGTCAGGCACGGTTCTCGGCCAGGCCAGCTCGGCTGCGAGCCGTCCGGTGACACCGATGACGATTCGTTCGCAGCTCCATGACAGTTGTGTGAAGAAGCCGTGAAAGTAACCGTGAGTGGTTTCGCCGCCCTTCCGGCGGGGGCAACACCCCGCTCGACGACAACTCTCCGGAAGGACGGCTCCAGTGGAAGTCACCGGTTTCTTCACTGCCATCATCATCGGTCTGATCATCGGGGCGTTGGGCCGCCTGGTCGTACCGGGCAAGCAGAACATCCCGATCTGGCTCACACTGCTCATCGGTGTGGTGGCGGCGATCCTCGGCACACTCGTCGCCGGGGCCCTGGGCGTCGACGACACCCGGGGGATCGACTGGATCGAGCTGGCCCTCCAGGTCGTCTTCGCCGCGATCGGCGTCGCCATCGCCGCTGGCGCCTACGGACGCCGACGTATTCGCTGACCTGCGCGCCCGGCGCCGGCCCACCCTCCCGGTGGCCGGCGCCGTCCTGTCCGCCGCGCTGCCCGAAGGACGAAGACAGGCGGCGCGCCTAGCTACGACAGTCGCAGCTGGTGCGGCCGTGGGCGGCGCGCCGGTGGGGCGCGGGCCGGCAGGTGGCGCAGTACCGGGCCGACGGGCGGTGCGCCAGCTCCTCGATCGGGATGTCGCGGTCGCACCCCTCGCAGGTGCCGTAGCGGCCCTGTTCCAGGTAGTGCAGCGCCCGGGCGATGTCACCGAGGGCCCGTCGCGTGGCGGCGGTCAACGCGGCGGCGGCCTCGAGATCGGCGCCGTCGGAGCGCACCTGGCGGGCCTGCCGGTCCAGCAGCGCCAACTGGGTGCTGTGCCGCTCGTACTGCTCCTCCAGCACGATCCGGAGCACCCCCAGCTCGTCCTGCCTGTTCACGACGTACACGATCGGTCCTTCTCCCTGCTCGGAACGAAAAGAAAGGGCGGAGCGCTGATGCGCTCCGCCCGCCGTGTGCCGGTCCTGTGGATCTCGACCGGGTGGCGGCGGGCGGCCCTGGCGAGGCGCCCGCCGGGTCGGCGGCGCGACGATCGGCGCGACGGCGCCCCGGCGGGCGCGGACGACCGACGGCACGACGAGGCGACGGGTGATCGCGCCCGCGACGAGGCGGCTCCGCCGCCCGACCGTCGCGGCCGTGCGCGACGGCGCGGAAAGGTCCTGGTGCGCCGCGGTGCGGGGCTGCCGGGAGGGGCCGGGGGCGATCACGGCGTCACCATAGACCGAACGCCCGCGCACCGGCCAGCGTCCGCAGCCTCAGGGCCTCGTCGTGGGGTCGGCCGGGGCGGCCGTGACCCGTCGCACAGGCCCCGAAACTGAGGTGCGCGCGCCGGCCCCGGCGCTCTACGTTTCGGCCGTGACCCTCGACATCGTGAGCCTGGCGGACCGCCCCGACCTCGCCCGTTCGCTCGACGAGGACTTCGACGGGGCGTGGCCGCCGTTCATGCTGTGGGACCCGATGGGCGCGCTGTACTACGGCGTCGCCCACGACCTGTACCCCGAGTTCGTGTTCGCCGCCGTCGACCCCGCCGATCCCGCACGCGCGGTCGCCCGGGCGTACGCGGTGCCGCTGCGCTGGACGGAACCCGAGCTTCCCGACGGTGGTTGGGACCGGGTGATCCAGCGATCCACCCTCAACCGCCTGACCGGCGCCGACCCGAACATCGTCTCGGCGTTGGAGATCTGCATCCGGCCCGACCGGCGGGGCACCGGGCTGTCCGCCGTGATGCTCGCCGCGATGCGGGAGGCTGTCGCGAAACTGGGATACGACACGCTGGTCGCGCCCGTCCGACCGAGCGGCAAGCACGCCCAGCCCGAACTGCCGACGGCGGAGTACGCGGCGCAGCTCCGCGAGGACGGCCTGCCGGTCGACCCCTGGCTGCGGGTGCACGTCCGCGCGGGCGGACGCATCGAACGCGTCGCCACCCGGTCGATGACGATCGCCGGGACCCTCGCCGACTGGCGTCGCTGGACGGGCCTGCCGTTCGACACCAGCGGGCCGGTCCACGTGCCCGGGGCCCTCGTGCCGGTGCACTGCGACGTGGCGCACGACCACGCCGTCTACGTCGAGCCCAACGTCTGGGTCAGGCACCGGCTCTAGGTCGTCGCGCCGCGCTCAGGGCGCGGGCCAGTTGCGCAGCAGGGCGTCGAGGGCGTCCAGGACCCGTGTCCAGGTCTCCTCGGTGTCGGGGGCGCTGTGGCTGAACCCGCCGCCCAACTCCAGGCTGACGTAGCCGTGGAAGACGCTGCCCAGCAGCCGGACCGCGTGCGTCTGGTCCGGCTCCGTCAGGTCGTAGCCGCGCAGCAACGCCCGGGTCATCTGCGCGTGCCTGCCGCCGGCGCTGGCGGCCGCCGTCTGCGGGTCGAGCCTGAGCTGGGCCGCGGCGTAGCGGCCGGGATGCTCCCGGGCGTAGTCGCGGTAGACGTTCGCGAGGGCGGTCAGGGCGTCCTTGCCGGCGCGCCCCGCCAGCGCGTCGGCGGCCCGGTCGGCGAGTTCCTCAAGGGCGAGCAGGGCGATCCTGGTCCTCAGGTCCTGGGAGCTCTTCAGGTGCGAGTACAGGCTCGCGACCTTGACGTCGAACCGCCTGGCGATCGCCGAGACGGTCACCTGGTCGAAGCCGACCTCGTCGGCGAGTTCCGCCCCCGCCAGGGTCAGGCGTTCCGTGGTCAGCCCTGCCCGTGCCATGCTCCTCCGCCCGCTAGGCATAACCGATTATGCATTTGCCTAATGCATTTAGGCAAATTAGCCTTCCTCGCATGAAGCCGCTGACCGAGCAGGAGATCCGCGCCGCCTTCGTGAACTGCACCAGGGGCGAGGCGAAGCGCCTGTCCGTCCCCCGCGACCTGGCCGAGCGCCCCTGGGACGACCTGGACTACCTCGGCTGGCGAGATCCCCGGTCCCCCCAGCGCGCCTACCTCGTCGCCGAGCTGGACGGCCGGCCGAGAGCCCTCGCGCTGCGCTGCCCCAGCCCCACCCCCGCGCAGCCACGGCGCGGCATGTGCTCGATGTGCCTGACCGCCCCGAGCGGGGGCGTCTCCCTGATGGTCGCGCCCAGGGCGGGTAGGGCCGGGCAGCAGGGCAACACGGTCGGCACCTACGTGTGCAGCGACCTCGCCTGCTCGCTCTACGTGCGGGGCAAGAAGGACGCGGGAGCCGGCGCACGGCTGCAGGAGTCCCTCACCCTGGAGGAGAAGATCCAGCGGACCGTGGCGCACGTCGCCGCGTTCGTCGCCAACGTGACTGCCTGATCCGCGGGGTGCGGCGACCCGAACTCACGGCGCGGCGGGGGGCGGCCCGGTGTAACCGCTGTTCCAGCGGAACCGATTGGGTGCCTGGGCGTACTCCTCGTTGACGTGCGCGAGCCAACCCGCCGTCCGGGCGACCGAGAAGATCACCTCGGCGGCGCCCGGCCCCATGCCGGCCGCGTGCGACAGCACGGCGACCGCGAAGTCGACGTTGGGCAGGACGCCCCGCCGCTGCGCCGTGGCCGTCAGGTCGTCCACGGCCCGCCGCAGGTCACCCTCGATCGGCAGGTCCGCGACGAGGTCGAGCAGGGTCGCGCCACGCGGGTCGCCCGCCGGGTACAGCGGATGCCCGAACCCGGGCAGGTTGCCGGCCCGCAGCCACTCGACGATCGCGGCCGACGCCCCGTCCCGCCGGGCGGCCTCGATCATCCGGTGGACGCCGCTGCCGATGGCTCCGTGCATCGGCCCGTCCAGCGCCCCGAGGCCCGCCAGGACCGCCGCGTAGGGGTTCGCCCGGGTCGAGGCCGCGACGCGTACCGCGATGGTCGACGCGGCCAGGTCGTGGTCGGCGAGCAGGACGAGCGCGGCGTTGAGCGCCCGGAGACCGGCCGCGGACGGTGGCGTGCCCGTCAGCCGCGACCACAGCCGGGCCGCGAGGCGCTCGTCGGCGGGCGCCCGCCCGGCCAGGGGCAGGGCGTCGACCATGGTGGACAGCAGCGCCGGCGCGAGGGCCGTCACGGTCGCGGGCGCCAGGTCGAAGCGCAGCGGGTCCATCGCGGCGGCGACGGCGACGACCACCGGCAGGCGGTCGAACAGCCGCGCCCGGGCGGGCAGGTGGGCGCTCGCCAGCCTGGCCCTGTCGAGGGTCTCGGCGGACGCCGCGAAGGCGCCCCGGTGCCGTTCCCCCGTCCACAGCCAGTGCACGACCTCCTCGAACGCGGTCGCCGGCGCGAGCGTGCCAACGTCCAGCCCCCGGTAGTGCAGCCGTCCGTAGGCGATCAACGTGGTGGCGGTCCGCATCGCGGGGGCCGCGTCGCGGTCCGGCCGGGTCGCCTGCGTCCGCGCGGCCAGCCGCTCGACGTCGGCGAGCCGGAACCGGCTGATCCGCTCGCCGGGGACCTTGACCCGGGGAATCAACCCGCGACTGACGTACGCGTAGATCGTCTCCGGCTTGACGCGCAGGCGAAGCGCCGCCTCGACGGTCGTCAGCAGCTGTTCCCCGGACATGTGGGCATGGTCTCACGTTGACTGAATCAACGTTGACTGTGCCCGTTCGACGGCGTGACGCTGCCCGCATGCCTGACACCATCACCGTTCCGCGCGGGCTCGCCGGCGTCGTGGTCACCGACACCACGATCGGCCGCGTCCGCGGCGCCGAGGGCTTCTACCACTACCGGCAGTACTCCGCGATCGACCTGGCCGAGCAGCGCACCCTGGAGGACGTCTGGGCGCTGCTCCTCGACGGTCGCCTGCCCGCCGATCCCACGGCGCTGCGCCGCGAGATCGCGCCGCTGCGCCACATCCCGCCCGCCGTCGCCGCCGCGCTGCCCCACATCGCCACGGCGTCGACGTCGCCGGACCCGATGGGCGGGCTACGCGCCGCGCTGGCCGTCGCCGGCCTCGCCGCCGGGGCCCGCCCGCTGTACGACACCTCGCCGGCGCAGCGCCGGGCGCAGGCCATGGCGCTCTGCGCGCTCACGCCCAGCCTGCTGGCCGCGCTGTTCCGGCTGCGGGCGGGGCTGGAGCCGGTCGAGTCCCGCGACGACCTGTCGCACGCGGCGAACTACCTGTACATGATCACCGGCGAGGAGCCGTCCGCCGCGCACGCCCGCGCGATCGAGCGCTACCTGATCGCGACCGTCGACCACGGCTTCAACGCCTCCACCTTCACCGCCCGCGTCGTCGCCTCCACCGGCGCCGACATCTACGCCTGCGTCGGCGGCGCCCTCGGCGCGCTCTCCGGCCCGCTGCACGGCGGCGCGCCCAGCCGGGCCCTCGACACCCTCGACGCCATCGGCTCCCTCGACCGGGCCGACGCGTGGCTGCGCGAGCGGATCCTGAGGGGCGAGCGGATCATGGGTTTCGGGCACCCCGTCTACCGCACCGAGGACCCCCGCTCGCGCCTGCTCAAGGGGATCGCCCGGTCCCTCGGCGGCGATCTGGTGGACTTCGCCGTGGCCGTCGAGGAGCGGGTCCTGTCGCTGCTGGCGGAACTGAAGCCGGGCCGGGAACTGCACACCAACGTGGAGTACTACGCCGGCGTGGTCATGCACCTGTGCGGGCTGCCCCGGGAGATGTTCACGCCGACGTTCGCCACCAGCCGGGTGATCGGATGGTGCGCCAACGTGCTGGAACAGGCCGAGGACTCGAAGATCATCCGGCCGGACTCGCGCTACGTCGGCCCCAGGGCGCCCCAACCGCTGCCGACCACAGCCGCACCGCCGCGGGGCTAGGCCCGGTCCGGTTCTCGTACGCGTCGCACGGCCGGCGCGACGACGTCACCCGGTTGCGGGCGCGGCCGGGCCACCGGGCCCGCCGGGCGGGCAGGCGATCCGCACCGGTGGCACCAGCGCACCGGCCCCCGACCTCGCCGCGCCCGTCCTCCACGCCACCGGCCCGCCGGAGACGGCCGGCACGGTCGCGCCGAGAAGATCCGGCGTCGCGGCGGCGGGGGCGGTCGCGACGAAAAGGTCCGACGTCACGGCGGGGGTGCTGCGCCGAGCGGCCTCCGCCCGGTACGGCGGGTCGACCCGCTCCGGTGCGGCCGTGCCGGCAGCGGCCAGCGCCACGAACGCCACCGCGACGACGGCGGCGGCGAGGGCCGCGCGAGGTTCGGCACGCAGCCCGCTCGACGGGGCCTGATCCGGGCGGACCGGCGGCGGTGGCACCGGCCGCGCACGCCGGTGGGCGGCCAGGAGCGCCTCGAGCTGCGCGGTGACGACGGCCCGTCCGCCCGTGGCGGCGGCGAAGGCGAGGGTGAGGTAGAAGCGGAAGTTAACGGTCCCGGCGGCGGGCACCCGCAGCCCGGCGAGCCGCCGCCCGTCGGTGGCGTGCAGCAGGGTGAGCGGGAGCGCCCGGTGGTGCGCGGGCCCCACCAGGTCCGCGTACCTCCACTCGTGCCGCCGCCCGCGCTCCGAGGAGAAGGCGACGCGGCGGCTGGTCACGACGGCCAGTCCGGTGTCGAGGACCCGCGCGCCCCTCGGCAGCGCGCGGCCGGCGACGTCGTCCGTGGCGACGGTCAGACCCGGCGCGGGCAGCCTCGTGCCGTGCCGCGCGTCCACCTCGATCAGGTCCGCGACCGGCAGCACCCGGTAGACGACCTCGTCGTCGTCGAGGGCCACCGGCAGGCCGGCACGCGGCTGCGTACAGCCGAGGAACCCGGCCGCCTCGATCCGCAGCCGGACCAGGTGGTCGTGGCGCCGCTGCCAGGCCGCGGACCGCGCGTCGTACGCGCGCCGCCGCCGCTCGTTCTCGCGCTCCGCCCACCTGAGCCGCCACGCGGGCTGCGTCGACGCCGGGACCGCCATGATGGAGTACGGGGCTGCCGTCACGTCTCGTACAACCACCGGCCGCGCGATGAGGAAACTGCGCCGGTCGATACTTCCCATTGTTACCGGTAGGAACGGTTCGACCCTTCGATCCCGGCCTACGGACCGTCCACGCCGCCGCACGGCGCTCCCACGCCCATCCGCACCTGCGCCTGCCGCCCGGCCGAGCGGAGCACCATCGGCACGCAGGCCGGCCGCGCCACCCAGGTCCCGCCGGCGAAGGCCAGCCACTGCGGCCGGCCCGTGCCGGGACCGCAGGCGTTCACCCGTACGCTCGGCGCGGGCGCGACCGCACCGCCCCAACCGATGCGGGCCTCGCCCTCCCGGCCCGGCGCCACCTGGATGTCGACCACCGCGCCGGAGCGCACCAGGAGCCCCCACTTGGCGAACAGCCTCAGGGCGGGATCGGCGTCCCCCGATTCCGCCACCTGTAGGACAGGCGATTCGGGCACCGCGACGTCACCCAGGACGATCCGGTAGCCGGCCGGCGGCTCCGGCAGGGTGTCGATCGCGTACGCGCACGCCACCTCGCCCGGACCGCCGGGTGTCGGGGCCGGCACCCCGCTGCCGGTACCGGCGGCCCGCGTCGGGGGCCGGGGATCCTCGGCCGGCTCCCGGGTGGACGTGCACGCCGCGAGCGACAGGAGCAGACAGCACACGACCGGCGCGCGACGCCACATGTCGTCGTCCCGCATCACCCCATCCTGCCAGCTCGCCGGCCCGTCGAGGGTCGACGTCTTCTCCACCCGCGGCGGCTGCCGACGCGGGAGACGGATGGGAGGTCAGGCCCGGCCACGCAGTATCGTCGTCCGATGCGCACGAGGGCGGAGCATGCGGTGAACCCCCACGGCGGAACCCCTCGGATCGTCGGGGAGGAGGACCTCGCCGGCTTCACCGCCGGGCAGTTCCTGGACGTGGTGAAGGCCCTCACGGCGATCCTCACGCTGCCCCCGTCGGCCGCCGACCGCGTCGACGCCCTCGTCGTGGCCACCGGCCAGGGCGAACAGTGGCGGCTCAGCCACGCGATCCGCAGTTGGGAGACGAACCCCGGCCTGCGTCACCTTTTGGTGACGAACGGGAACCCGGCCGAGGAGACCTACGTCGAACTCACGCTCGACCACCTGCGCGGCCTCGGCCTCCGCCGCTGCGAGGGGGTCTGCCTCCAGGCCACACCCGCCCCCCACACCGGCCGACAGGCCGCCTGGATCGCCGACCAGGCACAGGGCCTCGGCCTCGCGAGCCTCGCGCTCGCCGTCTCCCCCTACCACCTGCCCCGCGCCTACCTCACGGTCCTCAAGGCACTGGACAGGAAGAGCCTCCGCCTGCCCGTCATCCCGGTCCCTGTGGCCGTCTCCCCCGACACGCCCGTCCCGGAGACCGGGGCCACCGCCTACGACCTCGTACCGGGGGAGGTGAAGCGGATCCTCACCTACATGGACGAGGACCAGATCGCCACCCTCGGGGAACTCCAGCAGTACCTGCGGTGGCTGTGGAGTCGCCACGAGTCCCTCCTCGTCGGGGCCCCGGGCCGAGCCGGACGACCCGACGGTCCGTCGGCGGCCCGGGTCGCGCTGCCCTGAGCAGAATCGCTCGCCTTCCGGGCCGTAGGGCCGGAGGCTGGCGGCATGGGAACGGGCTTCAGCGGCGAGGTGGCCACCTACTACGCGAGGCACCGGCGCGGGTACCCGCCGGAAGTGATCGACGCCGTCGTCGGGGCCTTCGGTCTCGACGACGGCGACACGGTCGTCGACCTCGGCTGCGGCACCGGCCAGCTGAGCCTGCCGCTCGCCGCCCGGGTGGGCGCGGTCGTCGGCGTGGATCCGGAGCCGGACATGCTGGCGTTGGCCCGCCGGGCCGCCCTCGACGCGGGAGCGACCAACGCCGCGTGGCTGCTCGGCGCGGACACCGACCTGCCCGTCCTGGGCCGGCTGCTGGGTGACGGGGCGGTCGGCGCCCTGTCCGTGGCCGTCGCGATCCACTTCATGGACCGCGAGGCGCTGTTCCGGGCCGCCCGGCCGCTGCTGCGCCCCGGCGGCGGGATCGTCGTGATCACCAACGGCGACCCGCTCTGGTGGCAGGACGCCGAGTGGTCCCAGACCCTGCGCGGATGCCTGGAAGGGCTGCTCGGGCACCCCGTCACCGCGACGTGCCAGACCGACGCCGCCGGCCGCCGGCGCAACCGGGACGCCCTCGCCGCCGCCGGCTACCGGGTGGTGGAGTCGTCGGTGGAGTACGCCGCGCCGCTCACCGTGCACGACATGGTCGGCGGCGTCTTCTCCGCGATGTCAGCCCACCTGT
The DNA here is from genome assembly GCF_003664255.1 of Micromonospora sp. M71_S20. Lineage (NCBI taxonomy): Bacteria > Bacillati > Actinomycetota > Actinomycetes > Micromonosporales > Micromonosporaceae > Micromonospora > Micromonospora sp. M71_S20. The sequence continues at coordinate 4,478,972 of NZ_RCCV01000001.1, forward strand.
TGCCCCCGCCACCGGAGCGGGCCGCGTTCACCGCCGAGGTCCGCGACGCCCTCGGCGGGCGGGAGGCGGTCACCGAGCGGGTCCACGTCTCGCTCCAGTTCGGCCTGCCCGGCTGACCGCCGACGCCCGGCCGCCCACGAAGCGCAGGGACCCCGCCGAGATGGCGGAGCCCCTGCGTCGACGCTACGGCCGGGTGCCGGTCAGCACCAGCCGTTGATCGGGCCGTTCACCCCGCTCGCCAGGTAGGCGTCGGAGATCCAGGTGCCGTCGCTCAGCCGGTTCCACAGCGCGGTGGTGCCGTACCGCCCGGTGTGGGAGGTGCCGTTGGCGGAGCAGGAGACGGTGACCGTGGCGCCGTCGCCGACCGATCCCCGCACGGCGTAGCCGGTGCCGGGCCCGGACCGCTTGTTCACCGAGCCCCCACCGTTGGCGTCGACCACCGCCTGGTTGAAGCCCAGCGCCCCGTAGTTGTAGAGGCCGGCGCCGGGGCCGGCCCAGGCCGAGCCGTGCCGCGCGCCGCCCTGGTAGGGGCCGGCGCCGTTGACGAACTCCCACTTGCCGAGGCCGTGCCCGCCGATGGAGACGTAGGCGCTGTTCTGCCGCAGCCCGAAGTGGACGTGCCGGCCGGAGGCCGCCCCGCCGCAGGTGACGTCGGTGCCCGTGTAGCCCAGGTACGCGCCCTGGCCGACGGCGGCGCCGTTGACCGAGATGCTGCTCCACAGGTGGTAGTAGTCGGTGGAGTAGCCCCGGTCGTGGATCACCCGGATCCATCCCGTGCACATCGTGTACGCCGTGCCGGCCCGCGCCGCGCGGACCACCTGGTCACCGCCGGCCAGGTCGATCGAGCTGTACGGCGTCTCGGAGCCGCCCCAGCCGTGCGGGCCGCCGGTCAGCGTCCAGGTCTGGCCGACCGCGAAGGGCAGGGCCATCCCGGTCCGGTAGTCGCCGCCCGCCTGCATGGTGCTCGGCGTACGCGTGAAGACCGCCTTCTCCTGCCTGTTCACCAGGGGCGACTCGGCGGCCAGCTCGCTGAACCCGGCCTCGCCGTCGAAGTTCACCCGCCACGTGCCGGCCTCCGCACGGGCGATGAAGATCGCCCCGGTCGGATGGACGTCCTTTTCGTGGGAGGTGACGGCGACGGCGGTGCCGAAGGCCCACTGGCCGTTCTTGCGGGTGACGGTCACGCGGGTCTCGGAGCTCTTGGCGTGCTCCGCCGCGGGGCTGTCGGCGTGCTCCCCCTCGTGGCTGTCGGCGTGCTCCGCCTCCGTGGCCCGGACCTGCGCGCGCAGCTTGGCGGTGACGGCGTCCTCGACGCTCACGCGGACCGGGTCCGGGGTGGGCGCGGCGTGCGCGGCGGTGCCCGCGACCAGGAGTTCCGTCGCCAGCAGGGCTGTGGCGATGCCTGCCCATCGTCTGATGTGCACCATTGACGACCTCTTTCAAATCGAAGGACATCGCTAAGTGGTGCTGACGATAGACAGAACGAGGAAGATTGTCTACATGTTGACCCGCCGGCAATGAAGGTATGTTTCGGCACGGGGGTCGAAGCTCCGCGGGCGGCGGGCGGGGGCCGGCCGGATCGGGGCGCCCCGCCGCACGAATCTGCTGGTCGACGCCCCTTTGCGCGGGTCGGGTGGAAGACTGGGGCTGTCGCCGAGGGGGATCCCGTATGTCTGCTGGTCGCTATCTCGCGGTCGCCGGTCCGCGCGAACTCCGTGCGGGAGAGGTGTCCGGGACCGAGCCGGGGCCCGGTCGCGTCACCGTCGACATCACGTACACGGGCATCTGCGGCACGGACGTGCACGGTTACACCGACGGACACATGCTGCCGCCGGCGGTCTTCGGCCACGAGTGGACCGGTTCGGTCTCGGCCGTGGGCGCCGGCGTGGACGGGCTGCGGGTCGGCCAGCGCGTGGTGGGCGCGGTGGGGCCCGCGTGCGGCCGTTGCCGCCAGTGCGTCGCCGGGCACGCCCGCAACTGCGACACCGTGTTCGCCGAGGCCAACGGGGTCGACGCCGACGCACCGCCGCACGGCGCCTTCGCCACCCGGGCGCAGGTCACGGCGCGGCGGGTGATCCCGGTTCCGGAGAGCCTCTCGGCGGTGGAGGCGGCGCTCGTCGAGCCGGCCACGGTCACCTTCCACGCCGTACGGCGGGTGGCGGCGGAGTACGGCAGCACCACCCTGGTCCAGGGCGCCGGCCCGATCGGGCTGCTCACCGCCCAGCACGCGCGCAACGCCGGGGCGGGGCCGATGATCATCTCGGAGCCCTCGGCGGCGCGTCGTGCGCTGGCCGGCAGGCTCGGCTTCGCCCACGTGGTCGAGCCCGCCGACCTGCGGGCCGCGCTGGACGAGCTCACCGCAGGCATGGGCGCCGACGTCGTGTACGAGTGCAGCGGCGTTCCGTCGCTGTTCCAACCGTCGGCGGAGCTGGTGCGCCGGGGCGGGACGCTCGCGTTGCTCGGCTACCCGCTGGAGAACTCGAGCGTCAGCTACGGCGACTGGCAGAGCCGGGAACTGACGGTCATCGGGTCGCTGGCCTACCACCACGAGGACTTCGTGGGCGCCATGCACGCGATCGCCGCACACCGCATCGACGTGGCGGCACTGCACACGGGCACCTTCGGGCTGTCGTCGTTGAAGGACGTCCTCGACGAACTCGACTCGGGACGCAGCGAGCACACCAAGGTGCTGATCGACCCGAACCAGCCGGACGGGGCCTGAGTCGGCGGGCCGCGCGGCCGCCGGGTCGGTGCGGGAAGACCCGGGGCGGGGCGGGTCCGTTCAGAACAGCGTCGACGGCCCGATCGGCTCCGGCTCCGGCAGCGGCTCGACCTCCGGCAGGCGCGCCCGCACCTCGCCGTGGAACCGGCGGGCGAGCTCGGGCGCGTCGGCGTTGTCCGGGGTGTGCACGAACACCGTCGGCGATCGTCCCTCGCGCAGCCAGCCGGTCACCACGTCGAGCCACGGCTGCCAGCCCTCGACCGTGCGTGCGGGGTCGTCCCGGCCGAGGTACCGGACGATCGGCCGGTCGGTCAGCGCGCGGGTGCGCAGCGGCGTGCGCGGCTTCCTGGTCCACGCCTCGCGTTCCGCGTCGCTGGTCGGCGGGGTGCGGAAGAACGCGGTCGTGTCGAAGGGCACCCACTCCGCGCCGACGGTGGCGAGCGCCTCCTCCAGCGTCCGCGCCGCCCGGGGGTCGTCGAAGAACGCGGGGTGACGCACCTCCACGGCGTACCGGTGGGCGGCGGGCAGCCCGCGCAGGAAACGGGCCAGCGCGGGCACGTCGGCGGGGCCGAACGAGCCCGGCAGCTGGATCCAGAGAGCGTGGGCCCGTGGGCCGAGGGGTTCGACGGCGTCCAGGAAGGCCCGGAGTTCCTCGTCGGCGCCGGCGAGCCGCCGCTCGTGCGTGACGACCTTCGGCAGCTTGGGCACGAACCGGAAGTCGGGGTCGGTCTGCCCAGCCCAGGACGCGACCGTCTCCCGGCTGGGGGTGGCGTAGAAGGTGGTGTTCCCCTCGACCGCCGTGCACCAGCCGGCGTACGCGCGCAGCCGCTCGTGGGCCGGCAGCGGGTGCGCCAGGTAGCGCCCCTGCCAGGACCTGTGCGTCCACATGGCGCACCCCACGTGCAGGCGCATCGGGTCCTCCCACCGCTCGACGGCGCGACCCGGGGTGACCCGCGCCGCCGGTACGGTATCCGGCCGCGCCGGCGGGGGCGAGCCCAGGCACGGGCGCCGGCCGTACCCGCGCGGTACGGCCGGCGCCCAGGTGTCCCCGGTCCGGTCAGTCGCGGCCCCGGTCGTGCGGCACGGTGACCGTCACGGTGCAGCCGACCGGGCGCCCGATCTCGTCGTGACCCGCGTACGTCAGGGTGTAGACCCTGTCCCCACCGGCGCCGTCGCGCTCCGCCCGCAGCCGGCCGCTGGTGTCCGGGGTGCCGACGGTGAAGCCGCTGACGTCCGCGGCGTCGCCGCCGGTCACCGCCGTCAGGTTGAGCGCGTACGGGCCGAGGACCCCGTCGCGCAGGTCCGCCGTCACGGTGACGTCGACCAATTGGTGGTTCGGCGGCCACAGCACCGGCCGGTCCACCACGCAGTCCACCTCGCGGGTGGGCACCGGCTGGTCCAGGGTGGCGACGGCGTGTCCGATCGTCGCGGTCAGCCGCCCGCCCGCCTCGTAGTACATGTGCGCGGTGCGCCCGTCGAAGTAGAACGTCGGCGCGGCCGAGCGCCCCAGGTCCGGCGCGGCGACCATCGAGTCGTGCACGACGCCGAGGTGGACCTCCCGGTCGAGGTCGTCGCCGACGTCGACGGCGTGCATGTTGCCGTCGGCCGCGTGGAAGATCACCAGGTTACGGCCGTTCCAGCGCAGGAAGAACGGGCCCGAGGCGTTCGGGCCCTGGACGCCCTGCGGGGTGACGATCGGGTCGGGCTGGATCGTCCAGGTCCGCGCGTCCGGGGAGACCGCCCAGCGGATCCGCCGGGACACCGGCCCGGTCGGCCCGGGCGGCGCGGCGGTCGGATTGTCCATGAAGAGCATCAGGTACCGGCTGCCCAGCCGCGGCACGGCGTGCTCGAACACCCGGGCGTAGGAGGTCTCCCCGCCGGTGCTGTCGTCGCGGCTGACCGCCGTCCCGCCGTAGTCGAAGTGGATGCCGTCCTCGGAGGTGGCGTACCGGGTGATCGAGTTCTCGCCGTGGAAGTAGAGGAACAGCTTGCGCTCCCCCTCCACCCAGATCGCATGCGGGGAGGAGATGTGGCTGACCGTGGAGTAGTGGGGCAGCCAGGTGTTGCCGATCAGCGGGTTGGCCCGGTACTCGGTCCACGGACCGTTGATCGAGTCCGCGTACGCCAGGGCGATCCCGCCGGGCCGCTCGTGGGGCGCGTAGTACAGGTAGTAGGTGCCCAACGGGTTGGGGAAGTAGTCGGCGGCCCGGATGACGCTCGGGAAGATGAACTCGTTGGTCGGGTTGTAGGTCAGGGCGCTCTTGTCGAACGCGGTGCCCGCGTAGGTGAAGCGCGGGAAGTCGGGGGCCGGGTCGGCGGCGGCCGGAGCCGCACCGGCCAGCGCGGTCACCAGCATGCCCGCGCCGGCTGCCGCCACGGCGGCGCGACCGGGCACTCGGACGGGTGCTTTCGTCATCGCTGTTCCTGCTCTGTCGGTGGGTGGTGGGGTTCCCCGGCCGCCCGTACGGGCTGCCGGCGCACGGGCCGTCGACGGAAAGCTCAGGGGGCGGGGACGGGTCCCCACCGGTGACGACTGTGGACGTCGGGCGGCACGCCGCCGCAGGGCGGCACGAAGTCACGCTGCGTGAGACGGTCGGCCACCAGGAGGGTGAGCGGGCCGCCTACCTCAATTGCTAATACGTATTACCATCTATGCTTCTCGAATGTTGCTCGACCTGGACGAGTCTTGTCAAGAGGTCGGCCGCCGGCCCCGGCGGGACGGCCCGTCGGCCCTGGCGGGAGCCGCCCACCCCCGAAGGCCGCGTCGATCGACCTGAGCTAATCCGCATTACTCCAGGGACTTCATCTCGACGAAATCTCTGCGCCCACCCCTTGACACAAACCCGGTCGGCCCGCCAGGCTCCTCCCCAACGCCGAGCGCTAATACGCATTAGCCGCACCGGAAGGACCTGCTGTGCCCTCTACACCCCGACGCGTCACTCAGCGTGACATCGCGCGGCTGGCCGGCGTCAGTCAGGCGACCGTGTCGCTGGTGCTCAACAACCGGGCCGACGCCGACGTCCGCATCGCGCCCGAGACCCGCGACCGCGTGCTGCGGACCATCGCCGAGACCGGTTACGCCGCTGATCCCGTGGCCCGCCGGCTCGCCGCACGGTTCAACCGGATCATCGGCGTCTTCACCTACGAGCCCGCCTTCCCCAGCGGCAGCCGCGACTTCTTCCACCCCTTCCTGCTGGGCATCGAGGAGTACGCGGAGCGGGCCGGCTGCGACCTGCTGCTGTTCACCAGCGCCCCGGTGGTCGACGGGCGGCGACGCATCTTCCACCAGGACAACCGGCTCCGCCTCGCCGACGGCTGCATCCTGCTCGGGCGCGAGATCGACGCCGCGGAGCTGCACCGGCTCAACCGCGACGGCTTCCCGTACGTCGCCGTCGGGCGCCGCGACGACGCGGGCGGCCCGGTGCCGTACGTCGGTGCCGACTACGCGGCGGCGGTGGGCGAGCTGGTGGCCCTGGCCCTCGCCCGCGGCCACCGGCGCCTGGCCTACCTGAACACGGACCTGAGCGCGGAGTCCTCGGCGGACCGGCGGCGCGGGTTCGTCGAGGCCGCGACGGCCGCGGAGAGCGCCCGCCACCTGACGACCGTCGCCCGGGACGCCGAGGCCATCCTCGACGACCTGCTGGCCGACCGGACCACGGTGGCCTTCGTCGAGGACTTCGCCACCGCCGTGGCGCTGGAACTGGCCAGCCGGCGGCGCGGCCTGAGCGTGCCCGGCGACCTGTCGATCCTGACGCTCGGCGACCCGACGGTCCCGGTTCCGACCGACCTCGCGTTCACCGGATTCCGCATCCCCCGCGAGGAGATGGGCCGGCAGTCGGTCGAGGTGCTCGCCAGCGTCATCGACGGCAGCGCCGTCGGCGTCCAGCAGCGGCTCCTGCCCTGCGAACTCGTCGAGGGCGACACCCTCGGCACCCCTGATCGGCGGTCCACCGCAGCTGAGCGGTGACCGTGCAACCCGGAAGGAAGCAAGTGGTACAGATGCGTGCGGACGTCCTCGTCGTCGGGGGCGGGCTGGGCGGGGTGGCGGCGGCGCTCGCCGCGGCCCGGGCCGGCCGGTCGGTCATCCTGACCGAGGAGTTCGACTGGCTCGGCGGACAGCTCACCAGCCAGGCCGTCCCGCCGGACGAGCACTCCTGGATCGAACAGTTCGGAGCCACCGCGAGCTACCGGGCCCTGCGCACCGGGATCCGCGACTACTACCGCCGGCACTACCCGCTCACCGAGCGGTCGCGGGCCTGGACCGACCTCAACCCGGGAGCCGGCTGGGTGAGCCGGGTCTGCCACGAGCCCCGGGTGGCCGTCGCCGTCATCGAGCAGATGCTGGCGCCGTTCCTCGGCTCCGGCCGGCTGAGGGTGCTCCAGCCGTACCGGCCGGTCGCCGCGGAGACCGACGGGGACCGGGTGGTCGGCGTGACCGTCGCGCACCGCGACCGCGACGAGCGGATCGACCTCGTCGCGCCGTACATCCTCGACGCGACGGAGACCGGCGAGCTGCTGCCGCTGACCGGCACCGAGTACGTCACCGGCTTCGAGTCGCAGGCCGACACCGGCGAGCCCAGCGCGCCGGCCGAGGCGCAGCCGATGAACATGCAGGCCGTCTCCGTGTGCTTCGCCCTCGACCACGTCGACGGCGACCACACCATCGAGCGGCCGGCGAACTACGACTTCTGGCGCGACTACAAGCCCGACTTCTGGGGCGACCGGCTGCTGTCCTGGCGTTCGCCGCACCCGCGCACCCTGGAGATCGTCGAGCGCAGCTTCACCCCCAACCCGGACGACGACCCGCTGGCCGTCAACGCCGACCAGCGACTCAACCCCGGCGACGGCAACCTCTGGACGTTCCGGCGCATCGCCGCCCGGCGCAACTTCACCGACGGCGCGTACGACAGCGACATCACGCTGGTGAACTGGCCGATGATCGACTACTTCGAGGGTCCGGTCATCGACGTGCCGAACGCGTCGTGGCACCTGAGCAAGGCCCGCGAGCTGTCGTACTCGGTGCTCTACTGGATGCAGACCGAGGCGCCCCGGCCGGACGGCGGGACCGGCTTCCCCGGCCTGCGCCTGCGCGGCGACGTGACCGGCAGCCGTGACGGCCTGGCGCAGGCGCCCTACATCCGGGAGTCGCGCCGCATCCGGGCCGAGTACACGGTGGTCGAGCAGGACCTGTCGCTGGCCGTGCGCGGCGAGCACGGCGCGGTCGCCTACCCGGACTCGATCGGCGTCGGGATGTACCGCATCGACCTGCACCCCTCCACCGGAGGCGACAACTACATCGACGTCGGGTCGTGCCCGTTCGAGATCCCGCTGGGCGCGCTGATCCCGCAGCGGGTCGAGAACCTGCTCCCGGCCGGCAAGAACATCGGCACCACCCACATCACCAACGGCAGCTACCGGCTGCACCCGGTCGAGTGGAACGTCGGCGAGGTCGCCGGCCTGCTCGCCGACTTCTGTCTGGCGCGGGGCGAGTCCCCGCGCGCGGTCCGCGGCACCCCCCGCCTGCTGGCCGACTTCCAGGACCGCCTCTCGGCGGCCGGCGTGGAACTGCGCTGGCCTCAGATCGCGGGCTACTGAACACCCCCGTTTAGGAGAAGATCATGAGATTGGGAAAGGCTGTGCGCGGTGTCGCGGCGACACTGGCCGGTGTCCTCGCCCTGACCGCCTGCGGTGGCGGTGACGAGGCCGGGGACAAGGGTCCGGCCAGTCTGCGGATGACCGTCTGGTCCGCCAACGAGGCGCACCTCAAGCTGTTCAACGAGATCGCCGACGAGTACCGCAAGACCCACCCGGATGTCGCGGCGATCACGTTCGACCCGCTGCCGTTCGAGAACTACACCACGACGCTGACCACGCAGATCGCCGGCGGCAACGCGCCCGACCTGGCCTGGGTGTTCGAGAACTCGGCCCCCGACTTCGTCGCCTCCGGCGCGCTGCTGCCGCTGGACGACAAGCTCAAGAAGACCGAGGGCTACCAGTTCGAGGACATCTCCCCCGCCACGCTCAAGCTCTGGCAGGACGGCGGCAAGCTGTACGCGTACCCGTTCTCCACCTCGCCGTTCGGGGTCTTCGTCAACACCGACCTGCTCAAGAAGGCCGGGCAGAAGACCCCGGCCGAGCTGATCGCGGCCGGGCAGTGGAACTGGGACACCGCGCTGACCGTCGCCGGCGCCACCGCCGGCGCGACCGGCAAGGCCGGCCTGGTGATCCGCGACTTCGACTACAAGGGCTGGGACAACCTGTCGACCGTGTGGACGGGTTGGGGCGCCCAGGCCTGGAGCGAGGACGGCAAGTCCTGCGGCTTCGCCGCCCCGGAGATGGTCGAGGCGATGACCACCCTGCACAAGGCGATCTTCACCGGCAAGGCCCTGCCCGGCCCGGGTACGACCGCCGACTTCTTCGCCGGTGACGCCGCCATGACGGTCACCCAGATCTCCCGCGCCTCGCTGCTGAAGCCGGACGGCTTCGGCTGGGACCTGGTGCCGCTGCCGGCCGGGCCGAAGGGCAACTACTCCGTGGTCGGTCAGGCCGGCGTCGGCGTGATGAAGAAGAGCAAGAACGCGGACGCGGCGGCGGACTTCCTCGCCTTCCTGACGAACCCCACCAACTCGGCCAAGCTGGCCCAGTTCTTCCCGCCGCCGCGCCAGTCGCAGCTCACCGCGGAGACGCTGGCCAAGTCGAACCCGACGCTCAAGCCCGAGCAGTTGCAGAAGGTCGTCATCGACGGCATCACCAACGGCGTGGTCAAGCCCAGTCACGCCGGGCAGGCCGAGCTCAGCCAGCAGGTGCGCGCCGGGCTCGACCCGCTCTGGAAGGCCGACGCGGACGTCAAGGCCGTCCTCGACGGTGTCTGCACCAAGATCCAGCCGCTGCTGGCGAAGTAGGGCAGCCTGACCATGTCCCAGACGGACACGACGGTGGGCGGGGTCGAGGCCCCGCCCACCCGGGACCGGTCGCGGCCGTACTGGACCAGCCGCCGCCGCGACCAGCTCACCGGTTACCTGTTCATCGCTCCCCAACTGCTCGGCAGCGCCGTCTTCGTGATCCTGCCGCTGATCCTGGTGGTCTGGTACAGCCTGCACGAGTGGAACGTGCTGGCCGGCACGTTCGAGTTCGTCGGCTCCGAGAACTACGCGAACCTCGCCGACGACACCAACCTCGGCTCGGTGCTGCGGGCCACCGGCCTCTTCTCGGTCGGGCTGGTGGTGTTCAACCTCGGCCTGGCCCTGCTGCTCGCCGTACTGCTCAACCAGAAGCTGCGCGGGACGATCGTGTTCCGCACCCTGTTCTTCTCCCCCGTGGTCGTCTCGCTGGTCGCCTGGACCATCGTGTGGGGGTTCCTGCTGCAGGACAACGGCGGCGTGAACGGTCTGCTCGACACGGTCGGCGTGGACGGGCCGAACTGGCTGCGCGGTGAGGGCACCGCCATGTTCTCGGTCGTCGTGGTGCAGGTGTTCAAGAACGTCGGCCTCAACATGGTGCTCTTCCTGGCCGCGCTCCAGGGCGTGCCGGCCGAGCTGTACGAGGCCGCCGAGGTGGACGGGGCGAGCCGGCTGCGCCAGTTCTGGCGGATCACCGTACCGATGATCAGCCCGACCATCCTGCTCACGTCGATCATCACGGTGGTCGGTTCGTTGCAGGTCTTCGCGCAGATCGCGGTGCTCACCCAGGGCGGCCCCGGCACCTCCACCACGGTGCTCGTCTACTACCTGTACCAGCAGGCGTTCCAGTTCCACCACTTCGGTTACGGCGCCACCCTGTCGATCGTCCTGTTCGTCATCGTGCTCGCGCTCACCGTGCTCCAGTGGCAGATGCGTAAGAGGTGGGTCCACCATGAGTCGTGAGCTGTCGCGCCGGACCAAGCTGGTGCTCTACGGGGTGCTGATGGTCCTGGCGGTCCCGTTCGTCTTCCCGACCTGGTGGATGGTCACCTCGTCGCTGAAGCCGGTGGCGGACATCTTCGCCTTCCCGCCGAAACTGCTGCCGGTCGACGCGGAGCTGGACGCGTACCGGCGGGTGTTCGAGTTGCAGCCGTTCGGCCAGCAGTACCTGAACAGCCTCTACATCGCGCTGGTGGTCACCGTCGGCACCCTGGCCGTGGCGGCGCTGGCCGGGTACGCCTTCGCCCGGATCCGCTTCCGTGGCCAGAACGTGCTCTTCCTGGTGATCCTCGCCGGCCTGCTCATCCCGAGCGAGGTGACGATCGTGCCGCTGTTCCAGATGTTCTTCAAGCTGGGCCTGGTCGACACCCACTGGCCACTGATCCTGGTGCCGATCCTCGGCGCGCCGAGCGTGCTGGCGACCTTCATCATGCGGCAGTTCTTCATCAGCTTCCCCGGCGAACTGGAGGAGGCGGCCCGGGTGGACGGGCTGGGTCGGTTCGCCACCTTCTGGAAGATCGCCCTGCCGCTGTCCCGGCCCGCGCTGGGCGCGGTCGCCATCTTCACCTTCCTGCACAGCTGGAACCTCTACCTGGAACCGATCGTGTTCCTCTCCTCGCCGGAGAAGTTCACCCTGCCGCAGGCGCTCACCCAGTTCGTCGACGCCTACGGCGGCCCGATGTGGAACGTCCAGCTCGCCGCGGCGTCGATGACCGCGCTGCCGGTCCTGGTGGTCTTCGTCATCGCGCAGAAGCAGTTCGTCGAGGGCCTGGCGCACACCGGGCTCAAGGGATGACGGTGCCGGTGCCCCTGGTGGGCCTCGACATCGGCGGCACCAAGACGGCGGCGGCGCTGGTCGGACCCGACGGGGCGGTGCTCGGGCGTCGCCTGGCACCCACCCCTGCCGCGTCGGGGCCGGCCGCCGTGCTGGACACCGCCGCGCGGCTCGCCCGGGAACTGCTCGACCCGGGCGGCGCCGGCCCGGTCGGCGTGGGCACCGCCGGCACGGTCGATCCGGCCACCGGCACCATCCGGTACGCCACCGACAGCCTGCCCGGCTGGTCCGGCACGCCGGTCGCCGACGAGTTGGCCGAGCGGCTGGCCCGACCGGTCCGGGTCACCAACGACGTGAACGCCGCCGCGCTCGGCGAGAGCTGGGTCGGCGCGGGCCGGGACCGGCGGGACCTGCTGCTGGTCGCGGTCGGCACGGGCCTGGGCGGCGCGATGCTCCAGCACGGCCGGATCGCCACGGGCGCCCGGGGCGGGGCCGGCGAGGTCGGGCACCTCCCGGCTCCCGGCGCCGAGCGGTTGCGCTGCGGATGCGGCCGGTACGGGCACCTGGAGGGCGTCGCCTCGGGCACGGGACTGTCCGCCGCGTACGCCCTCGGGACCGGCCTGCGGATCACCGGACGGGCCGTGGCCGACCGGGCGGCGGCCGGCGAACCGACCGCCCGGGAGGTGGTGGACCGTGCCGCCACGGCCCTCGGCCGGGCGCTCGCGGGGCTGGTCGCCCTGCTCGACCCGCAGGCGGTGGTGCTCGCGGGCGGGGCGGCCGACGCCCTGCTCCCCGGCGCCCGCGCCGCCTTCACCGCCGAACTGCCCGCGGCCTGGGCGGACGTGCCCCTGCTCGCCGCGGCGCTCGGCGCCGACGCGGTCGTCGTGGGCGCCGCCCGGCTGGCGGGCCACCACCCGGGCCACGGCCGGCTGGTGGGCGACAGCCCCGCCGTGGTCACCGACGAGAGGACGAGAGCGTGAACGTGTTCGACGAGCTGGCCGGCGGCCTCGTGGTCTCCTGCCAGCCGGTGCTCGACGATCCCGACGACCCGATGCGCGACCCGTACGTCCAGGCCCGGGTGGCCGCGGCGGTGGTACGGGGCGGCGCGGTGGCCGTCCGGGCCAACGGCACCGCCGACGTCCGCGCGATCCGCGCCGCCGTCGACGTGCCGGTCATCGGGTTGCACAAGCAGGGCGTCGACGGGGTGTTCATCACCCCCACGGCGGCGCACGCGCTCGACGTCGCCGCTGCCGGCGCGCACATCGTCGCCGTCGACGCCACCGACCGTCCCCGCCCGGACGGGCGCAGCTTCGCCGACACCGTCCGGGCGGTCCGGGAACGGACCGACGCGCTGATCCTCGCCGACGTCTCCACCCTCGAGGAGGGCGTGGCCGCCGTGCGGGACGGTGCGGACGCCGTCGCGACCACCCTCTCCGGCTACACCCCGGCCAGCCCGCCGACCGACGGACCGGACCTGACGCTGCTGGCCCGGCTCGCCGGCGTGCTGTCCGTGCCGGTGATCGCCGAGGGCCGCTACCGCAGCGCCGAGCAGATCGGGCAGGCGTTCGCGGCGGGCGCCCACTCGGTGGTGATGGGCAACGCGGTCACCTCGCCGCTGTGGATCACCCGTCGCCTGGTGCCGGCCACCCCGGCGGGGGCCCGGCTCATCTGACGCCACCGGAGCGGGCTCAGGTTCCAGCGGTCCTCACAACAGACACACCTGATCAGGAGTTGTCGGGACCATCCCCGGTCAACGATGAGCAGACTCCCACCACCGCCCATTGGCGGCGGCGTGGGCCACCGGTTCGATGATCTCCCATGCCTCCGCGATGAACCCGTCGGCGATACGCAAGACGTCGACGACCACGATCTCCGGTCCCGCGTCGGGTAGCCCGCGTCGCGAGTGCACCACGACGTGATCGCCGTCGGCCAGCAGGTGAAGGATTTCGACCCGCATGCCGGCGGTCGGGCCCAGCGCGGCGCGGACGGCGGCGAGCCATTCCGCCTTGGTCGAGGTTGTCGAATCCGGCCGGTGGTGGATGAACTCGTCGCTGAGGAACGAGGCGAGCGTATCGACGTCGCCCGTCTCGACCAGCCCCGCCAGCGCATGTTGGACGATGCCCTTGTTCTCCTTGGTCATGGGATCAAGTGTTTGCCCGGCCCGTTCGGTTGTCGATGAACTCGCACTTCATGGCGCCCGGCGCGACGATGAGTACGCTCATGATCGTGTCTACGGTCGGGGAACTCCTGCGGCAGTGGCGGCGGCGCCGGGGACTCAGCCAACTCCACCTGGCGATCGCCGCGGATGTCTCGGCTCGTCACGTCAGCCTGGTCGAGACCGGCAAGTCCAGGCCGAGCGCGGACATGATCCTCCGGCTTGCCGATCAGCTCCATGTGCCGCTGCGTGATCGCAATCGGCTGTTGCTCGCCGCCGGCTTCGCCCCCCGGTACGCGGAGCGCCCGCTCGACGGCACCGCTCTGTCGGCTGCCCTCGAAGCGGTCCGCAGGGTGCTCCAGGCGCATGAGCCGTATCCGGCGCTGGTCTTCGACCGCCGGTGGAACATCGTGATGACCAACCGCGCGGTCGACCCGTTCTTCGCGCAGGTCGCTCCCGATCTGTTGCGGCCACCGGTGAACCTCGTTCGCCTGGGCCTGGACCCGCGCGGGCTCGCTCCCCTGGTCGTCAACCTGGCAGACGTGCGTGCGGTGTTCCGCAACCGGATCTCGCGCCAGCTCGCCACCGCTCCCGACGCGGAACTCACCGCACTCTACGACGAACTGCTGAACCCTCTGCCCGAAGAACCGACGGGCCAGCGGGTCGACGGCGACGTGGTGATCCCGATGATCCTCCGGATCGGCGGACGAGAGCTGCGGCTGTTCTCGACCATCACCACCTTCGGCACTCCGATGGACATCACGATCGACGAAATCGCGATCGAGTCCTACTACCCGGCAGACCCGCAGAGCGCCGCCTACTTCACGGGGTAGCGCACTGTCATGCCGTCCGACGTGCGCACTGGCGGCTCGGACAGCGCCCGCCTCTGACGATCCGCACCGCGATCAGGAGACGGGTTCGGGGCAGCAGACCGTCAACGCGCCGGGCACCACCCGCACCTTGAGCCTGGTGACCTCCCCGCGCGCACCGCCGTCCAGCTCACACGTGCGCGGCGCGGCGAGCCGGACCTTGATCCTGCGGCCCCGGGTGATCCGCACGAACGGCGACTCCTCCGAGCGGCCGGCCGCCATCCGGCCGAGGGTGCGCGCCCAGTCCACCGCGCCGTCGGCGGTGGACACGCCGACTTCCAGGCAGCCGTCGTCGGGGCGGGCGTCGTCGAACGCCGGGATGCCACCGGTGATCGTGCCGACGTTGCCGAACAGCACGCAGCTCGCGTCGCCGTCGAACCAGTCCGCGCCGTCGACCGTGATCCGCGTGCGGACCAGTTCGCCGCGGACGTGCCGCAGCCCCGTCCACATGTAGGCCAGGCGCCCGAGCTTGCCCTTGAGCGTGCGGTCCGCCTCGCGGATCAGGTCGCCGTCGAAGCCGGCACCGGCCATCACGGCGAAGTGCTCGCCGTTGATCCTGCCCAGGTCGAGGGCGCGGCGCCGGCCGTGCAGGCCGATGCGGACGGCCTCGGGAAGGTCCTCCGGGACGCCCAGGTTGGCGGCGAAGAGGTTGGCGGTGCCGGCGGGCATGATCGCCATCGGGATGCCGGAGCCGGCGAGGGTGTCGGCGCAGCGCTGCACCATGCCGTCGCCGCCCCACACGAAGACCAGCTCGGCACCCTTCTTCAGCGCCTTACGGACCTTCTTCGGCGCCCTGCGGCTCTTCGGCACCTCGTACCAGACGAGGTCCTCGACGCCCGCGTCCGCCAGCTCCGCGCGCAGTTCGTCGAGGCCGCCGCCGAGGGTCTTCCTCCGGTGGGCGACGACCGCGACCGTGCCCACCCGGACGGCGGTCGCCGGCTCGTCGCCCACCACGCTGCTCGTGCTCATGACCGCCGGGAATACCCGACCCGCGGGTTCCCACGCCCCGAGGGCCGGTCGGTGCGGTCTGCGGCGAGGCGGTCGGCCTCACCGTCGGGCCGGACGCCGCCCCCGGGTCGACACGAACTGGTACGACATCACGACGAACCCGGGATCGCGCAGGAGCCGGCGGAACGCCTCCAACTGCCCCGGGGACACCCCCGCCTCGATCAGCTCCGGCTCCAGCTGCCGGGAGTTCGTCTCGTAGAGCGAGGCGCCGAGCGAGCCGCCGGGCCAGCTCTGCGAGTGGGTGACCGTGTCGACCTCGACCAGTCCCGCCGACGCGAGGTGCCCGTGCACGTCCTGCGCCCAGGCCAGGTCCGCGCCGTTGCTCTGCAGGACGCCGAGCATCGCGTCCGTCACGTGGGCGAAGAGCTTCGCCGCGTCGTCGCTCGGCGCGGTCAGCACGCGCAGCGGGGCGGTGCAGTCGAACTCCTCGACCACCAGCCACCCGCCCGGGGCCAGCGCGCCGGTCAGCGAGGCCAGCACGCGCCGCCGCTCCGGCAGGTGGAGCAGCACCAGCCGGGCGTGGATGAGGTCGAAGGCGTCGCCGGGCGGCGGCTCGCTGCGCACGTCGTGCCGACGGACGTCGAGATTGGCCGCGGGGGCGAGGCGCGCGACGTCGATGTCGGTCGCCAGCACGCGCCCCGCCGGGCCGACCGCCTCGGCCATGCTCCGGGCGACCGAGCCCCCGCCGGCGCCGATCTCCCAGCACACCGCGCCCGGGGCGAGCACCGGGGCGCCGATCCGGGCCGCCGTGATCGGATCCAGGAAGGACTCCAGCGCCCGCAGCTGGGGCACCGCCTCCGGGGAACCGTTGTCGAAGGTGTACTCGGTGTCACGGATGTCTGTCGGCATCGTCGCTCATCCCTGTGGAAGGTGATCGGGTCAGGTGCGCGGGATCGGCCCGGAGGCCGGGCACCGGTCGGGGAGCCGGCAGCTCCGCGACGGCGGCGACGCTGAGCATCGCCGCCAGCCGGCCCGGTTCGGCCCGGGCCTCGTCCGCCGGGCGGTCGTAGACCACCCGGCCGTACTCGAGCACCGCGATCCGGTCCGCGATCTCGACGGCGTGCTGGAGCTGCTGCTCGACGAGGAGCACGGCCAGCCCGGTGCCGGCGAGGGTGCCGACGAGGTCGCGTACCCGGGCGGCCAGGCCGAGGGCGAGCCCTTCGCACGGCTCGTCGAGCAGCAGCACCCTGGGCTGGCCGAGCAGGGCCCGGGCGATCGCCAGCATCTGCTGCTCGCCGCCGGAGAGCTGGTCGCCGCGGTGGCGCAGCCGAGCCGCCAGCCGGGGCAGCAGCTCCAGGATCCGCGCGACGGTCCACCCCTCGCCGCCGGGTGTCGCCGCGCGCCACGGCACCGCCGCCAGGGCGAGGTGCTCGGCCACGGTCAACCGGGAGAAGACCCGCCGGCCCTGCGGGACGAGACCGACCCCGCACCGGGCGATCCGGTGCGGCTGCCGGCCGGCGACCGGCACGCCGTCGACCTCGATCCGCCCCCCGGAGGGCCGCACGAGCCCGGCGACGGCGTGCACGAGGGTGCTCTTGCCGGCCCCGTTGCGGCCCACCACCGCCTGCACGGTGCCGGCCGCCACGTCGAGGGTGACCTCGTGCAGCACGATCCCGCCGGCGTAGCCGGCGCAGAGCCGCTCCGTCCGCAGCATCACGACACCCCTTCCGCGTAGGCCTGCCGGACCGGACCGGAGGCACGGATCTCGGCCGGCGTCCCGGTGGCCACCGTCCGGCCGTCCCGCAGCACGGTCACCTGGTCGCAGAGCGCGTACACCAGGTCCAGCCGGTGCTCGACCAGCAGCACCGCGACGGCGCGCGGCAGGGTCCGCAGGAACTCCACCAGCCGGCCGACCTCGACGACGGACAGGCCGGCGGCCGGCTCGTCGAGCAGCAGCAGCCGCGGGCGACCGGCCAGCGCCATGGCGATCTCGAGTTGCCGGCGCTGTCCGTGGGCGAGCTGACCGGCGGGAGTCGCGCCGAGCTCGCGCAGGCCCATCCGCTCCAACCACGCGCCCGCCGTACGCTCGGCGGCGCACCGCCGCGCGCCCGGCCGCCACCGGCCGGGCCGCACCGCGTGGGGCAGCGCGGCGACCACCACGTTCTCGGTGGCGGTCAGGGTCGACCAGACGGCGGGACGCTGGTGGATCCGGCCGATGCCCCGCCGGGCCCGGGCGGCCGGGCCGAGCCGGGTGACGTCCCGGCCGGCGAGGAGCACCCGGCCGCCGCCCGCCGGGGTCGCCCCGCCGAGCACGTCGAGCAACGTGCTCTTGCCGGCGCCGTTGGGCCCGATCAGGGCGTGCCGCTGCCCGTGGTCGATCCGCAGGTCGACCCCGTCCAGCGCGACCAGCGACCCGTAGCGGACCGTGACGCCCCGGGCGGACAGCAGCGGCGTCATGCGCGTGCCCCCGTCGGCGCCGGCCGCTCCGCACCAGGAGGCTCCGCCGGCAGTCCCGGCAGCAGCCGGCCCCGCACGCCCGCCGGCCGGCGTCCGTCGCCGGGCAGCAGGTAGACGGTGGCGACGAACGCCACCCCCAGCACCAGGGGCGCGTGCCCGGGGAGCACGCCGAACAGCCAGTCCCGGGCGGCGATCACGATCGCGGTGCCGACCAGGGCGCCACCCACGGACGCGACGCCGCCGACCACCACCCCGAGCAGCAGGAGGGCGGAGGTGTCGAAGCCGAAGTCGGCCGGCGAGACGAATTGTTGCGCGACCACCAGCAGCGAGCCCGCGGCGCCCGCGACCGCCCCCGCGGCCACGTGCACGGCCGCCACGTGGGCCGACACCCGGTGGCCGCTGGCCCGCAGCCGCGCCTCGTCGTCGCGGCCGGCCCGCAGCAGCAGGCCGACCCGGGTGCGCAGGATCAGCAGCACCGCGCCGACCAGTACGGCGACGACCGCCAGGGCGTACAGGTAGCGCGCCCGGTCGGTGGCCAGCACCGGCAGCCCCCACAGGGGACGCACCGGCGGAACCCCGGCGAGCCCGTCGGTGCCGCCGGTCACCGAACGCCACCGCCCCACGACGGTCACCACCAGCTCGCCGATCGCCAGGGTGATCATCAGGACGATCACACCGCGGGCGTACACCACGAGCGGGACGGTCGCCGCCGCCAGCGCCGCCCCGGCCGCCGCCGCGACGACCAGGTGCACCACCGCCACGTCGGAGAGCCGGCTGCCGACGACCGCGCTGGCGTACGCGCCCGCCGCGTAGGGCGCGGTCTGCCCCAGGGTGGGCAGCCCCGCGACGCCGGTGAGCAGGGCGACGCTCACCCCCACCAGGCCCAGCGCGAGGGTACGGGCCAGCAGGGCCACGGTGTAGTCGTCGACCGCCCACGGCGCCAGCACCAGGCCGGCCAGGACGAGGACGGCGACACCGCGCCGCAGCGCGCGTACCGCCTCGTCCCTCACGTCGCCCTCCGGGCCGTGGCCAGGCTCCGTGCCCGCACCGCGAGGACGGCGGCCATGGCGGCGAAGAGCAGGAACGGGGCGGCCGACGGGGCGAGCGCCACCCCGAGGGTCTGGATCTGCCCGACCGCCAGGGCCGCGAGCAGCGTGCCGGTCATCGACCCGAGCCCGCCGAGGACGACGACCACCAGCGACAGCAGCAGCACCGCGTCGGCGGTGTCCGGCCCGGGACCGATGATCGGCGCGCCGAGCACGCCCGCGGCGCCGGCCAGCGCCCCGGCGACGGCGAGCACGCCGACGCGGATCCACGCCGGGTTCACGCCGAGCACGGCGACCATCTCGGCGTCGTCGACGGCCGCGCGGACCAGCATCCCGGCCCGGGTGCGGCGCACCGCGACGTGGAGCAGGCCGGCGAGCACGGCGGCGACGACGATGAAGACCAGCCGGTACGCCGCGTAACGGTGCCCGGCCACGACCACCGACCCGTCCACCGCCGCCGGCACGCGCACCGGCGGGTCGTCCGGCCCGAACGCCCCCACGAGCAGGCTGCCCCCGGCCAGCGCCACCCCGAAGGTCAGCAGCGCCTGGGTGAGATGACTGCGCGCGGCGACCCGGGTGAGCAGGCCGGCGACCAGCGCGCCGGCCGCGGTGGCGGCGACGGTCCCGACGGCCAGCGCCAGCACCAGGCTCGGCCAGCCGCCGTCCAGCAGCGCGGCGGCGGTGTACCCGCCGATCGCGTACAGGGTGCCGTGCGCCAGGTTCAGGATGCCGGCGACGCCGAAGCAGAGCACCAGTCCCGCCGCGGCGACGAAGACCAGCAGCCCGTAGGCCACCCCGTCCAGGGCCGGGACCAGGTACGGGTCGATCCGGATGCCGCCCGCCACGGCGCTCACCCGCCGATGGTGGCGAGGTCACCCACGACGGTGTTGGACAGCGCCCGGCCGTCCTGGCGCACCTGGCGCAGGTACCACTTCTGCACCGGCGCGTGCGTGCTCGGCGAGAACTGCCAGGTGCCGCGCGGGCTGGCGATCTGGCCCAGCTGGCCGATCGCCGCGTTGATGCTCTCCGGGGTCGGGTCGTCCCCGGCCGCCGCGATGGCCCGGTCCAGCACGGCCGCGGCGTCGTAGGAGGCCATGGCGTACGTGGTCGGGGAGCCGTCGTTCTTCGCCTTCCAGGCGGCCACGAAGGCGCGGTTCTCCGCGTTGTCCAGGTCCGGCGAGTAGTTGAGCACCGAGTAGACGTCGCGGGCGGCCTCGCCCTGGGCGTCGAGCACCCCGCCCTCGGTCAGGAACCCGGCGGCGTAGAGCGGCAGGTCGCTGATCTCCGACTGCGCGTACTGCTTGACGAAGTCGACGGCCGCGCTGCCCGCGTAGAACGTGTAGACGGCGTCCGCCCCGGAGGCCTTGATCCGGGCGAAGTACGGGGTGAAGTTGGTGGTCGTCGGGAACGGGGTGAAGGTGGTCTTGCCGTCGGCGTTGGCGAGCCTGCCGCCCTCCTTGACGAAGGCGTCGGTGAAGCCGCGCAGCTCGTCCCAGCCGCCCTGGTAGTCGGGGCCGATGGCGTAGACGCTGCCCTCGACGTTGTCGCGCACGTGGCGGGCGATCGCCTCGCCGGGCTCGTCGGAGAGGTACGAGGTGTGCCAGATCCGGGACACGTCCTTGAGTTCCGGGCGGCCGTTCGAGCCGACGAACGGCACCTTGGTCTCGTTGAGCAGCGGATAGACCGCGGCCACCGATCCACCGCCGACGATCCCGGTGAGCGCGACCACGCGGTCCTGCTTGAGCAGTTTCGTCGCGGCGGGCACCGCGGTCGCGGCGCCGTTGCCCTCGTCGGCGACGACGAGTTCCACCTGTCGTCCGCCGAGCTTGCCGTCGTGGGTGGCCAGGTAGAGCTCGAAGCCGGCGCGGATCTCCTTGCCGACCGCCTGGTACGTGCCGGACAGCGACGCCAGCAGGCCGATCTTGATCGATCCGGCGGCGCCGGCACCGCGCCCGCCGTCGGCACAGGCGGTCGCGGCGAACAGGACGAGGGCGAGCAGGGCCGCGGTGCGGGCACGGCTGCGCCGGGGGATGGTCAGCGACATGTCTTCTCCAGGAGGGATGGGGGTTCCGGCGTGAGGTGCCGGGGTGTCAGCGGCTGCGGCTGAGTGCCGCCCGCGCCGCCGGGGTCAGCGCGTCGCCGATGCGGTTCGCCAGCTCGGTCATCTCGTAGGAGACCTTGCCGACGTCGCACTGCGGGTCGGCGAGCACGAGCAGGGACGCGCCGTCGTTGAAGGCCATCGAGAACATGAAGCCGCCCTCGAGCTGGGTCACGTTGGAGATCACCGCGCCGGCGTCGAAGAAGGCCGCCGCGCCGCGCAGCAGGCTCACCAGCCCGCTGCCGGTCGCCGCCAACTGGTCCGCCCGGTCAGGCGGGAGGCCCCTGGTGGCGGCCACCATCAGGCCGTCGCTGGAGATCGCGATCGCATGGCTGACCTCGGTGGCGCGCTCGGCGAAGGCATCCAGCAGCCAGCCGAGATCCTGGTGGTCGGTCACGTGCTCTCCCTGTCGGATCAGTTGTTGATCAGGTTGGGCCGGCGGCCCGCGACGCCCCGCGCGTACGCGGCCATCGCGGTGGCCACCTGGGTCGGGTCGCGGTGCGCGGAGCGCTGCTGCGGCACGGCGACGCCGCCCGGGACGAGGTGCTGTTGCGGCTGACGCCGCGGCAGACCGGACGTGGTGGTGGCGACCACCTCGGGCGCGTCGGCCCGGGCGGCGGTCCGCCAGGCCTCGTCGGCGGGGCTGGCCCACGGCCCGCCGTTCGTGGCGTCGTCGTGGCCGGCCTGGAACCAGTGGTTGACCTGCTCGAAGATGACGAGTTCCTCGGTGGGCTCGTCACCTCGCCCGGCCGGCGTGGGTGCGGGCCGGAACACCGGCGCCACCGGCAGTGCCCGCTCGGCCGGCGGCCTGCCCGCCCACGGTTGCGCCGGGCTCCCCGCCCACGGTTCCGGGGCGGCGGTGTACGCCGGCGACGCGAGGGTGGTCCGCGCCGCGCGCCGCGACGGCCTGGTGGGCGTGAGCAGGAACTCCTCCGGGGGCAGCGGTCGGATGATCGCCCCCGGGAGCGCCGCCTCGGCGATGGTGCCGCGGCGGGGGCCCGGACGGAGCTGGACGGCCACGCCCAGCCGGGCGGCGAGCTGTCCCACGACGACCAGCCCCATCGCCCGTACGGCCGCGACGTCGATGGCGGGCGGGCGGGCCAGCAGGTCGTTGAGCTGTTGCCGGCGCTGCGGGGACAGCCCCACGCCCTCGTCGCTGACCTGGACGATCACCCGGTCGCCGAGGCTGCGGCCGGTCACCCACGCCTCGGTACCCGGCGCGGAGTAGCCGGTGGCGTTGTCCATCAGCTCGGCCAGCAGGTGCACGACCTCGTCGACGGAGTCGGCCGCGACGGCGACGTCGCCGTCGACCATGCCGAGGCGGATCCTGGCGTAGTGCTCGATCTGGCTCTGCGCGGCCTGGCACACCTGTTGCAGCGGCACGTCGTGCTGGCGTACCCGCCCGACCCCCACCCCGCCCAGCACCAGCAGGCTGGCGTTGATCCGTCCCATCCGGGTGGCGAGGTTGTCCAGCGTGTAGAGCTGGTCCAGCCGCTCGGGGTCGGTCTCGTCCCGCTCGACCTTGTCGACCTGGGCCAGCACCGCGTCGACCAGCCGCTGCTCGCGGCGACTGAGGTGGATGAAGATGTCGGCCGTGTTGGCCCGCATGACCGCCTGCTCGGCCGCGGTACGCACGGCCGCGCGGTGCACGGCCGCGAACGCCTCCCCCACCTCGCCGATCTCGTCGCCGCGAGACGGCTCCAGGGCGTCCTCGGACTGCCGGCGGGCCAGCTCGTCCGGGTCCACCGACGAGCTGTCCGGGTGCTGGAGCCGGGCCACCACCTGCGGCAGCCGTTCGAAGGCGACGGCATTCGCCGCGTCCCGCAGCCGACGTAGGCGCCGCGTGATCTGCCGAGCCACCGCCCAGGTGACCAGGGCCGTGAGCAGCAGGGCCAGCACCACGGCCGCCGCCTCCACGGCCGTGCGCCGCCGCTGGTCGGCGTGGGCGGAGCGGATGTCGTCGAGCACCGCCGCGTCGACCCGTTGACGCAGCTCGGCCAGGCGGACGGACCACTGCTGGGTCGCGGCGATCCAGGCGCCGAGGTCCAGCCGCAACCGGCTCCCCGCGCGGGTCCTGGACACCTCGTCCTGCAGCCGTTGCAGCAGCAGGGCGTCCTCGCCGCTGCCGGCCTGCTCCCACCAGCCCCGCCAGGCGGGCCGGGCGAGGGCCAGGAAGGACAGGCTGGACTCGGTGAAGCCGGACCGGGCGGCGGTGATGTCCTGCTGCATGGCGGGGGTCAGCTGGTCGGCGGCGACCGCGCGCAGGACGGCGACCTGCTGCTGGCCGGCCGCCTCGGCCGCCTTGGACAGCGCCGCCGAGGCCCGCATGCCGTCGGTGATCCGGGCGTTGACCGCGCCGAGGGTGACGCTCTCGCGGAGGCTGAGCAGGTCGGCGATCACGATCCGGTAGCTGAAGGTCATCGCCGACACCGAGGCGTGCGCCGCCGTACGCACCTGCGCGCGCAGCGGCGGCAGGCCCTCCAGCGCCAGGTCGATCCGCTGGAGCGCGGTCTGGCCGGCGGCGGGTCCGGGGGGCACCGTCGCCCGCTGCCGGCGGTAGCGGGCGACGGCGTCGTCGGTGCTCCCGGTGGCGTCGGCGAAGGCTTCCTGCTGCTCGGCCGCGCCCCGGCTGAGCAGGTCGGCGGCGACGACGCGCTCACGTTGCAGCCGGTGGGCCAGGTCGCCCGCGTCGGCGCCGAGGTGCGCCAGGAGTCCGAGGTCGCTCGCGCGGGTCGTCTGGCGGACGCTCTCGGTCAGCGCGAGCCCGGCGAATCCCATCACGGCGACCAGCGGGGCCGCCACGATGAGGCGCATCCGGGTGCCGATCTTCCAGCCGCGGCGGCCGGTCGGGTAGGGTCGGGCCGCGTGGGACCTCGTGCTCGACGCCAAGACTGACTCCCGCGACTCATCCAAGACGGCCAATGCGCACCTTGCCATTTGCACGTCTCATTCCGCCGGAACCCGCGCCCGCAGAGAAGACCTGACGGTGGTACAAACGGCCCGTACCGGCATCTGTACCCAGCGTCAGCAGCGCCGGTCCCGCCCCGCGATCCCGACCCCCGGCAGGTCAGGGGCGTCCGGACCGCTCGCCTGACGGGTGCGGCGGGAGGTCCGCCTCCGACTGTCCGCCGAGCACCTGGCCGATCAACTCCCGCAGTTCGTCGATCGCGGCCACGACCGCCTCCGGGTCGCGCGCGTCCCGCCGCGCCACCGGCGGCGCGGGGATCTGGTCGAGCCCAGCCACCGCGAACCGGGGGCCCCGGCGGCCGTCCGCCGCCAGCTGCTCCGCCGCGACCTGCGGCCACAACGCCGCCAGGCAACCGCCGGTGCCGAGCACCTCGTCGCAGCGGACGGCGAACTCGTGACTGCCGTACCGGCGACCGGACTCGACCGCGGCCACCGTCTCGCGGCTGAACCGCACCCGCTCCGCGAGCGCCCGCTGGGTCAACCCCTGACGGGTACGCCAGGTGCGCAGCTCGGAGCGGAACCGGTGGATGGCACCGGAGCGGTCGGCGCTCGACGGGGGCGTGCGATCCATGTGTTCACCTTCACGACGCCGACCGGCCGGCGTCGGCATCAATAGACATTGGGCGATGAATGGGTATTCGCAGGGGACAATTCTTAACCCATCAGCCGACGGGTGTGAAGACGTGACTTCGGAGGGTAGTCGCCCGCCGGAGGCCACCGGGCCGGGCCCACCGACCCGACGGGGCCGCGCACAGCCGGCCCAGCGCCGCACGGCACGGGCCGACGCACACCCGCCCGGGGATCAGGACCGGCGCAACCGCGAGGCGACCGGTCACCCGGCGACGGGCGCCGCCGGAGGACCGGACGGCACCGTCGCGTCGATGACCACCGGCAGGCTCCGGTGCGCGCGGAAGGCGATGTTGACCTTGTACGAACGGCGATGGCCGGGGGTCAGGCGCAGTCCGGGAACCGCCCGGCAGAGCCGGGTCAACGCCATCCTCGCCTCCAGCCGGGCCAGCGCCGCACCGATGCAGAAGTGCGGCCCGTGCCCGAACGACAGGTGCCCGTCCGCGTCGGACCGGTGCGGATCGAATTGCTCCGGACGGGCGAACACCGCCGGATCCCGATTCGCGGCGCCGATCAGCAGCAGGCAGCGCGCACCCGCCGGAATGGTGACGCCGTCCAGGGTCACGGATCGACGGGTCACCCGCAGCCAACCGTCGATGGCGGGCGCGAAGCGCAGCGTCTCGGTCAGGAACGCGGGTATCCGTCGCGGGTCCTCGCCGAGCTCCCGCCACCTGTCCGGGCTCGACAGCGCCTGGTCCAGCGCGTGGGCGAGCAGCCCGGCAGTGGTCTCGTGCCCGGCGACCAGGAGGTTGAACACGATGCTCGACACCTCGGCCACCGTGAGCACCTCGTCGTCGCCGTCGCGGTACGCCAGCAACTGGCTGACGTAGTCGTCGCCGTACCGGCCACCGCCGAGCCGGGCGCCGACCAACTGCTCGCAGTAGCACCAGAACTCCCACAGACCCCGGGCCAGCCGGACCTGTTCGGCCGGCTCCGGCCGCCCCCAGAGCAACGCGATCTGACCGTCCCCCCAGGCCCTGACCCGCCCGACGTCCTCCTCCGGTACGCCGAGGATGTCGAGCAGGACCAGCAGGGGCAGCTCGGTGGTGAACTCGCCGACGAGGTCCGCCCGCCCGTCGGGGCGGTCGACGAGCCGGGACACCAGCTCGTCGACCCGACGCTGGACGATCGCACCGTAGCGGCGCTCCACGCGTTCGGCGGTGTTGGCGAAGGTCGCCCGCAGGGCCCGGCGGGTCCGGGGGTGCACCGGGGGGTCCGCGGCGGCGGTGGTGGGCGGCGCGTCGATGCGGGCGATGAACTCCATCGCCTCGGGGCAGAGGTCGTAGATCGGAGCGAGGGTGAGGGCGTTGCCGAAGGCCTCCGCGTCACTCAGCGCGCGGCGGACGTCGGCGTGCCGGGTGATCAGCCACAGCCCCAGATCCGGGTCGTGGTGCACCCTCTCGGGCTCGTCGAGCAGCCGCCGCCACACCTGCGCCGGATCGACGAGATACGCCCCCGCGAACGGATCCAATCGCATGACCGCCTCCTGGAGTGCCATGGCCACGAACGGAATTGCCGAACGACTTCCGAGGATCCGGTTATCGCCGCACGCCTTCACGGTGCGCCCATTCCGAGAGCAAGTCAATATCAGCGTTCTTCAATGTGCCGATGTGCAATTTCCACGCCTTCGGTCAGGCGCGCACCGCGTCGTGCTGCAAGTTGCGGGGTGTTCCTTGCTCGCCGGTCGCGGCGATGAACAGGGTAGACGACGCAGCCGCCGACTTCGGGCACTCCGTCGCGCCACGGCCCCGCGTGTCCCGGGCGGCCGGGCGGAAAGGCAGTGCGACATCGGCCGATGGGGTGGCCGTGAAAGGCCGACGGGCGTCCGTACGCGTACCAGAAACAGGGCTCACGATGCGTTGCGTGAACGGCCGCCCGAATGCCGGCAGGAGTTTTCCCCGGTAGGACGCGGCGGATTCCGGAGGACGACTCGGGTCCGCGCGCCGCGACGCGGGCGCGGTGTGCTCGTCGAGCAGGACGACGCGCGGTCGGCGGCGCTCCGGCGACCGGCGACGGGCCGTCCGCGGTCCGCCGGGGCGTGGGAGCCGACCGGTCACGGGCCGGCCGGCGGCGCTCCGCCGACCGGCCCGTGCGTGGTGCTAGAGGGTACGGGCGAGGCGGTCGGCGAGCACGCGGGTGAACCGGGCCGGATCGGCCAGCTCCCCGCCCTCGGCGAGCAGCGCCAGACCGTGGAGCAGCTCGGCGGTCTCCTTCAGCGACTCCTCGGCACCGCCCTGCTCGTGTGCCTTGCGCAGGCCGTTGACCAGCGGGTGCCCGGGGTTGAGCTCCAGGATCCGCTTCACCGTCGGCACCTCGTGCCCCATCGCCCGGTACATCTTCTCCAGGGTCGGGGTGATGTCGTGGGCGTCGCCGACGACGCAGGCGGGCGAGGTGGTCAGCCGGGAGGAGAGGCGGACCTCCTTGACGGAGTCGGCGAGGGTGGCGCCCATCCAGGTGAGCAGGTCGGCGAAGTCCTTGCGCTGCTGCTCGCGCTCGGCCTCGGCCTCCTTCTTCTCCTCCTCGGTGTCCAGGTCGACCTGGCCCTTGGCGATGGAGCGCAGCGTCCTGCCGTCGTACTGGCCGACGCGCTCGATCCACACCTCGTCGACCGGGTCGGTGAGCAGCAGCACCTCGTAGCCCTTGGCGCGGAACGCCTCCATGTGCGGCGAGTTCTCGATCATGGTGCGCGAGTCGCCGGTGGCGTAGTAGATGTCGGTCTGCCCGTCCTTCATCCGGCCGACGTAGCCGGCGAGGTCGGTGGGCTCGGCCGGGTCGTGGGTGGAGGCGACCGACAGGATCTCCAGGAGGGTGTCCCGGTTCTCCGTGTCGTCGATCAGGCCCTCCTTGACGGCGGCCCCGAACTCGGTCCAGAAGGTCCGGTAGCGCTCGGCGTGGTTGGCCTTCATGTCCTTGACGGTGGACAGGATCTTCTTGACCAGCCGGCGGCGGACGACCTGGATCTGCCGGTCCTGCTGGAGGATCTCCCGGGAGATGTTCAGCGACAGGTCGTGCGCGTCCACGACGCCCTTGACGAAGCGCAGGTAGTTCGGCATGAGCGCTTCGCAGTCGTCCATGATGAAGACGCGCTTGACGTAGAGCTGCACGCCGCGGCGGCCCTGCGGGGCGAACAGGTCCAGCGGCGCGTGCGACGGGATGAACAGCAGGGCCTCGTACTCGAAGGTGCCCTCGCCCTTCATGTGCACGATGTCCAGCGGGTCGGCCCAGTCGTGGCTGACGTGCTTGTAGAACTCCTTGTACTCGGCCTCGTCGACCTCGTCGCGGGACCGGGCCCAGAGCGCCTTCATCGAGTTGAGCGTCTGGGTCTCGGTGCTGGTCTGGTCGCCCTCGCCGGGGCGCTCGACGGTCATCCGGATCGGCCAGGCGATGAAGTCCGAGTACCGCTTGACGATCTCCCGGATCGTCCACTCGGCGGTGTAGTCGTGCAGGTTGTCCTCGTCGTCGGCCGGCTTGAGGTGCAGGGTCACCGAGGTGCCCTGCGGCGCCTGTTCAACCGACTCGACGGAGTACGTGCCCTCACCGGCCGACTCCCACCGGGTGCCACCGCTCTCCCCCGCCCGGCGGGTCACCAGCTCCACCCGGTCGGCGACCATGAACGCCGCGTAGAAGCCCACGCCGAACTGGCCGATCAGCTCCTGCCGCGCCCCGGCGTCGGAGGACTCGCGCAGCTTGCGCAGCAGCTCGGCGGTCCCGGACTTGGCGATCGTGCCGATCACCTGGACCACCTCGTCGCGGGACATGCCGATGCCGTTGTCCCGCACGGTCAGCGTGCGCGCCGCCTTGTCGACCTCGATCTCGATGTGCAGGTCGGAGGTGTCGACCTCCAGCTCCTTGTCGACCATCGACGCCAGGCGCAGCTTGTCCAGCGCGTCCGAGGCGTTCGAGATCAGTTCACGCAGGAAGACGTCCTTGTTCGAATAGATCGAGTGGACCATCAGCTGGAGCAGCTGACGCGCCTCGGCCTGGAACTCCAACGTCTCGGCCCGGTTGCTCACACCGTGTCCTT
Organism: Micromonospora sp. M71_S20; assembly: GCF_003664255.1. Lineage (NCBI taxonomy): Bacteria > Bacillati > Actinomycetota > Actinomycetes > Micromonosporales > Micromonosporaceae > Micromonospora > Micromonospora sp. M71_S20. Next base: position 4,507,558 of record NZ_RCCV01000001.1, read on the forward strand.
TCATCCTCGAAAGCCCACCGAAGGTTCGCGGAAAGGATACGAGCCGTCGCCGACGGCGAGACGACGGGACCGCTGAGCGTCGACTGGCGTCGCGTTGCCCCCGCGCCCTACCGTCGGGGGTGGCGTCGACGTGGCCGCCGGGAGAAGCCGAGGGCTGGTGCGACCGCCGCGGCGGGCGGTCAGTACGGTAGGGATGTGTCTCTATGGATGGCCGCGATGTGGGGACTGGTCGGCAGCGCGGTGGCCGAGGCGCTGAACCTCTCCGGGATGATGCGCCCGACCAGCGAGTCCGGGGGCCGGTGGCAGTGGCCGTGGCGGGACCGGCGGGACGCCCCGATCGTCGTGTTCGCGGTGCTGCTCAGGACCGTGGCCGGCACCGGCCTCGCCGCCGCGGCCGGGGCGGGTGGCCTGGCCACCACGGCCTTCGCCAGCTTCACGTTCGGGGTCGCGGCCCCGCTGGTGATCGCCAAGATGTTCGACCAGGTACGGGTGGCGGAACGACCGGCCGACAGCGGTCGGGACGGCACGAGCGGCACGAGCGGCGAGCACGATGACGCCGCGTGATGACCTGCTGGGCAGGTTCGTCTCCGCGCTGGCCGCCCGCCCGGCCACCACCGCCACGGCCGTTCCCGTACCGGCCCGGACGAGGCTCGCCGCCGCGCTGGCCGCGCGCCCGGTCACCGCCCGCAGCACCGGCCCGCTCCCCCACTCCGACGCCGAGGACGACGGCGGCGGGAAGCTGACCCACCGGGTCAGGGCGGTGCTCGCCGGCCTCCTCGGCGTCACCACCGACCAGTTGCGCGTCGACGCCGACGGCGACGTCGGCATCCGCGCCGGCTCGGCCATGATCTTCGTACGGGCGCAGGACGACCCGCCGCTGGTCGACGTGTTCTCCCCGCTGCTCACCGGCGTCGACCCGACCGAGTCCCTGTACCGGCGGCTCTCCGACCTCACCAACGGGCTCGTGGTCGGGCGCGTCTACTGCACCGGCGACACCGTCTGGGCGTCCATCCCCGTCTTCGGGCAGGACTTCGCCCCCACCCACCTGCTGCTGGCCCTGCGGGCCATGATCGCGCTCGCCGACGACCTCGACGACCAGCTCCGGCGGGAGTTCGGCGGCAGCCGCTTCTTCGGCCCGGAGTCCGCCGGGCTGGTGGCGGTGCCCGACCCGACCGGTTACCTGCGCGACCTCGACCGGGCCGGCGCGAACGGGGCGGGCAGCGTCCTGGTCGACCTGCTGGCGGACCGAGGGCGGACGGATGAGCTGCGGATCCGCGCCGAGCACGGCGACTGGCACGCCGCCGCCCGGCTCGCCGCGCTGCTCGCCGGGGAGGGCCGCACCAACGAGGCCGAACGGTACTGGCGGATCGCCGCCGAGCAGGGTGATCCGCGCGCCCGGGACGAGCTGGCCGCCCTGCTGGCCGCCCGGGGCCGGCGCGACGAGGCAATCGATCTGCTGCGGCAGGCCGTCGACGGCGGCGACTGGCGGCACCTGCCGCTGCTGCTGACGCTGCTCACCGAAGGCGGCCTGGTCGACGAGGCGGTCGAGCTGCTGCGCCGCCGGGCGGCCGCCGAGGGCTGACCCCCGTCCGCCCCTGCGACCCGACCTGGTGGGTCGAGGTGTGGAAACGCGGAGGCCTGGGTACAGACACCCGCTGGGGTGCCGGCGGACGTGCAGCTGAAGCCGGGTGCCAGGATGTGCGGGTAACACCAGCAAGGGTCGTCGGGGCCCGGAAGTGAGGGCTGCGATGGGGTGCGACCGAGGGTGACGCGACCCACGGGGGACCTGTTCGCCGACGGTGGTGGGACCGGGCGGCTGATGGCGCGCCTGGACTGGGCCGCCACCCCACTCGGCCCGGTCGACGGCTGGCCGCAGAGCCTGCGCGCCGCCGTCCGGATGGTCCTCTCCTCCCGCTACCCGATGCTGCTGCTGTGGGGGGACCGCTTCACCCAGCTGTACAACGACGCGTACTCCGCCCTGATCGGCGACAAGCACCCCGACGCGCTCGGCGGCGACGTGCGGGTCACCCTGGCCGAGGGCTGGGACGTGCTGGCCCCCCTGATCGACGAGGCGATGGCGACCGGGGTCGCCAGCTGGGTGCCGGCCCTGCAACTGCTGCTCGACCGCGCCGGCTACCGCGAGGAGGCGTACTTCAGCGTCTCGCACGCCCCCGCCCGCGACGACGAGGGACGCACGGTGGGGGTGCTCACCGTGTGCAGCGAGGTCACCGAACAGGTCGTCGGCGAGCGCCGGCTGCGCCTGCTGCGCGATTTGTCCGTCGGCGGCGACGGGCGGACCGTCGACGTCGAGAGCACCTGCGCGCGGCTCGCCGAGGCCATCGGCGGGCACCCGCTGGACGTTCCGTTCGCCGCGATCTACCTGCGCGAGGGCGCGCTGCTGCGCCGCGCCGCTCACGTCGGCGGGCGTCCCGTGGCCGCCGCCCTGCCCGGCACGCTGCCGGCGGGCGAGGAGCACGAGTGGGGGCTGGCGGCCGCCGCTGCCGGCACGACGACCGAGGTGGCCGGCGTCGACCGGCGGCTCGCCCTGCCCGCGGGGCCGTGGGGCGACCTGGTCGGCACCGCTCTCGCCCTGCCGCTGCCGTCCGCCGAGGCGGGCCAGCCTCTCGGGGTGCTGCTGGTCGGGGTCAGCCCGAGCCGGGGGCTGGACGAGGCGTACCGGTCGTTCCACGCGCTGCTGGCCCAGCAGGTGGCCGTCGCCGTGCGCAACGCGCAGGCGTACGAGGAGGAGCGCCGGCGGGCCGAGGCGCTCGCCGAGCTGGACCGGGTCAAGACGGGCTTCTTCACCAACGTCAGCCACGAGTTCCGGACCCCGCTGACGCTGATGCTCGGCCCGCTGGCCGACGCCCTCAACGACAACGAGCATCCCCTGCCGGCGACGCAGCGGGAACGGGTCGACACCGCCTGGCGCAACGCCACCCGGCTGCTCACCCTCGTCAACAGTCTGCTCACCTTCTCCAGCCTGGAGGCCGGGCAGGCACACAGCCACGCTCGCGAGGTCGACCTGGCCGGGCTCACCACCGAGCTGGCGAGCGTCTTCCGGGCGGCCGTCGAACGCGCCGGGCTGTGCCTGGAGGTCGACTGCCCGCCGCTGCCCCGCGCGGTCGCCGTCGACCCGGTCAACTGGGAACGCATCGTCACCAACCTCCTGTCGAACGCGCTGAAGTACACCTTCGTCGGCCGGATCCGGGTCGGGCTGGCCGCCGACGACGAGGAGGTACGGCTGACCGTCGCCGACACGGGCATCGGCATCGCCGAGGAGGATCTGCCCCGGCTCTTCGAACGCTTCCACCGGGTGCAGGGCACCCGGTCGCGCAGCCACGAGGGCACCGGCATCGGGCTCGCCCTGGTCCGCGAGCTGGCCCGCCTGGAAGGCGGCGACGTGCGGGTGGAGAGCCGGATCGGGACGGGGACGACGTTCACGGTGGCGCTGCCCTGGTCCGCCGCGGGGCGGACCGCCCGGCCGGCCGCCGACGTGGACGGGGTCGGGGACGCCGCCCGGGCCGCCGTCCAGGAGGCGGTCGGCTGGCTGGCCGACCCGGCGCAGGCGGGGGCGTCCGCGCCGGCCGGGCCGCCGGTGCCGGCGTACGGTGGCGCGGACGCGCTGCGGCACGCGCGGATCCTCGTCGCCGACGACAACGCCGACATGCGCGCGTACCTGGCCCGGTTGCTGGGCGAGCAGGGCTGGCGGGTGGAGACGGTCGGTGACGGCCGGCAGGCCCTGGAGGCGATCCGCCGGGAACAGCCGGACCTGGTGCTCACCGACGTGATGATGCCCGGGATCGACGGCTTCGAGCTGGTCCGTCGGCTGCGCGGGCAGGCCGGTACCCGGACGCTGCCGGTGGTGGTGCTCTCCGCGCGCGCCGGCGGGGACGCCAGCGTGGAGGGGCTCGACCTGGGCGCCGACGACTACGTCGTCAAGCCCTTCGCCGCGGCCGAGCTGATCGCCCGGATCCGGTCCGCCCTGCACGGCGCCCGCACCCGGGGGCACCACCGGGACGAGACGGCGCCCGCCGTGGACGGCCCCGGCGGCACGCCACGCGAACCGGACGGCCTCGGCGGCACGCCACGCGACGCGGACAGCCCTGGCGGCACGACGGCCGACGCGGGCGGTCCCGGCGGGACCGCGCCCGGGTCGGCGGCCGGGGCGCGGCCGGCGACGTCGGCCGGCCCCGTCGGCGGCAGCACCCCGGACACGCAGGGTGCCCCGGCCGGGTCAGCGGCCTCCGGTGGCGGTCCCGTGGACGTGGGTGCCGGTCCGCTGAACGGCCCACCTGCCGCGCCGGGCGTCGGTGCGTCGGTCGGTCGCAACGGGGAGCACGCGCACAACGGGGCCCGGCGCCCGGCTCCCGAGCACGCGGCCGTGCTGGACACGGGCTGGACGTACCCCTCGCAGCCCACCTCCGCCGCCGCGATGCGCCGGGACGTGCGGGCCTCGCTGGAGAACCTGGACGTCGATCCGGACACCATGGCCGATCTCCTGCTGGCCGCCTCCGAGGCGGTCAACAACGCCGTCGAGCACGCCCAACGCCCCACCCGTCCCGAGGTGCGAGTACGACTGCGGGTGACCGATGGCACGGTACGGATCTCGGTGCGCGACTTCGGCACCTGGCGGGACCGTCGTCCGGCCATGGACCGGGGGCGGGGCGCCACGCTGATGAACGCGTACGGCGACGTGCGCCTGGTCTCCACCGCCGAGGGCACCACCGTCACCATCGAACGCGGCCTGCCGCCCACCACCTGACCCGCCTCCCGCACGGCGCGGCTCCACCCGCGCAGCGGCACTGCCGGCGTGCGGCCCCGCCCAGTCCGCTCGTCCCCCCGCACAACCCGGTTCGACCATGCGGTTGTGGTGGCGGCTAATGGCCGGTCTGGGCGTTTCGCGCCTCACCACGACCGGCACGCACTCGCCTCCGCCGCGACCGATCGGGCCATGAGGCGCGTATGTCGGGTTTGTGGTGGTGGGCGCCACGGGTGGGGTGGGCATGGGCCGGGGTGCCGGGTCGTTGTAACCATCGTGGCCGCGTGACCCGGCCGCTCGCCGGCCCGGTGGTCGGCGGAATGCGGACCGGGCCGGCGTGGTTACATCCGGCGGACCACCGAGTACCCGCGTCGGGATGACCGGGTGCCGGGTCGCCGGAATGACGGGCCGCCCACGGTGGTTACATCCCCCGGGCCACCGAGCGGGTGACCGCATCCGGCCCTCTTGATATCTCGACCTTTCCTTTCCCGTGGCGCACCCGCCCCCCTTGGTGTGTGTCGCGTGCCCCCGATCGAAAGGTGCAGACGAATCATGCGTACCGACATGCTGCGTAAGACCGCCCTGACCGCTGCCGGGCTCGCCTTCACCGGCGGCGCCATCGCCGGCCCCGTCACCACCGCCTTCGCCGCCCCCGCCGAGGCCAAGCCCACGACGACGGTCAGCCAGGACCGCAAGGGTGGCGAGCGTGAGCTGGGCGTGCGCTACGAGGCCCAGCCCAACTTCTACTACTGCGGCCCCGCCGCCGCCCGCAACGCCCTCAGCGTCCAGGGCAAGAACATCGACGTCGACGGCATGGCCCAGCGCATGGGCACCACCGAAGCCGGCACCAACTCCATCAACGACATCACCCCCGTACTGAACAAGGAGACCGGCTCCGACGCCTACCAGTCCGTCGAGATCCGCGACCCCAAGGCCGACGACACGCAGACCGACAAGCTGCGCGCCGACATCGTCACCGCCATCGACGAAGGCCACGCCGTCGTCGCCAACATCGCCGGCACCGCCACCGACACCGACGGAGTCACCCACTCCTTCGAAGGCGGGCACTACATCAGCGTCGTCGGCTACCGCGACAACGGTGCGACCGTCACCATCGCCGACTCGGCCGACCCGAACCAGGCCTCCTACCGGATGAGCGTGGACAACCTGGCCGACTGGATCGCCACCCGCGGCTACACCGCCTGACCGACGACAACACCCACACGAAGACGACAAGGGCCGGACCCCACACAGGGGTCCGGCCCTTTCGCCATGCCCGGGGCGCTGGCCCGCCCTGCCCGCCCCGCTCAGGACCGGCGGTTGCGCTCCTGACTGAGCCGCTCGTCGAGCCGGCCGAGTTCGTAGATCGCGTTCAGTTCCGTCGGCAGGTGGGTCACGTTGTCGACCACGGGTTCGTCGTCCGGCTCGGGGTCGAGGGCGGTGACGGGGGCGGGGACCGGTGGGCCGGCCGGCCCGGCCGGGCCGGTAGCCGCAGCGGCGGGCCGGCGCCGCCGGTTCGGGACGAACAGCACCGGCACCGCCAATCCAGCCAGCACCAGGCCGTAGACCAGCCAGCGGTCCATTCCTCCGTCGTCCTCGCGCGGTGGGGTCGCGACCGTCGAGGGGGCATCGGAGGCGGCCCCCCGCCCGGGCGGGGCGTCGGCCCCGCGTTCGGCCGGTCGCCCGGCAGGCCGGTCGCCGGCGGGTGCGGGCGCGGACGTACCCCCGGGGCTGGGCGCGGGCGCGGACCGGCCCGGTGCCGACGGGCCGGCCGGGGACGGGACGGGGGCCGCCGAGCTGGACGGCGCGGGTGTCGGGGAGGCGCCCGGAGTGGCCTTGCCGCCTCCCTGGAGCAGGTCGTCGACGACCCGCCCGACGCCGTCGAGCAGGTCACCGACCGGCCCGCCGGAGGCCGTCGGCGTCGGCGCGGGAGCGAGCGCCAGGGTCAGGGCGAGCGCGGCCACGACACGCATGGTTCACCTCGGAAGGGGTCGATGTGCCAGGCACCGTACCGCACTCCGGGTGCTCGCCGCGTGACGCCCCGGCGGCACGGCCGGGGCGACGACGCACGGGGGACGCCGCACGCGGCGTCCCCCGTACCGGGGTGGGGTCAGACCGGCAGGCCGCCGACCTGGGTGTTGATCCAGGTGCGGATGGACGGCAGGTCCACGTAGATGGACGGGCCGGTGGCGCAGGTGGAGTTGTTGTTGCCGGCCCGGCTGGTGGCGCCGATCAGGGCCCACGCCCCGTTGATCCGGCGCACCTGCGGGCCGCCCGAGTCGCCGTAGCAGGCGCCCGCGTTGCCGTTGGTGTTGTTGGTGCAGATCTCGTACGGGCCGTTGATGCCGAGGCAGCGGCTGTCCGCGACGATCGAGGTGTCCAGCTCGTGCGCGACGGTGGGGGCGCTACCGCAGCCCCGGGGGGCGCAGGTCTGGCCCCAGCCGATGATCCGGGTGGCGGTGCCGACCGCGCCGGAGGTGCTCGGGATCGGCGCCGGGGCGTAGCTGACCGAGCTGCCGAGCTGGAGCAGCTTCACGTCGACGCTCGGGTGGCCGACCGCCCGGATCACCGAGACGACGGTGCCGCCGCTGGTGCGGTTGATGCTGCCGACCCGCACCGAGGAGGGCGTCCCGCAGTGCTTGGCGGTGACCGCCCAGTTGGCCTTGATCAGGGTGCCGGTGCAGCCGGAGACGTACACCATCCACGGGTAGTTCTCGCTCGCCGGCCGGCCGTTGACCACCTGCGGCGAGATGTCGTCGGTGTCGTTCCACGTGAACGTGCCGGTGGGCGCCTCCGCCGCGGCGAGACCACCGGCGAAGAGCTGGTTCACCCTGGACGCCTCGGCGGCGCTCGGGTACGCGTTGGTGCAGGAGACCGGCGCGCTGCTGCCCGACATCAGGTCGGAGCAGAGCCCGGTACGCCGGTCGGGCAGGCCGAGGATGTGGCCGAGCTCGTGGGTGGCGATGCGGGTGCGGTTGTACCCCTGGTTGACGGCGGTCCAGCCCATCCAGACCCGGCCGGCGCCGAGGCTGGTGACCTGAGCGCGCGGCCAGCCGCTGTCGACGTAGATGGTGACGTTGCCCGGCGTGCGGGCGACCAGCTGGACGTTGCTGACCTGGCTGTTCCAGATGGCGGCGGCCTGGTCGAAGTTGGTGCGGAACTCGCCGGCGCGGCTCGCGTCGTAGTAGACGGTCCGGGCGGCGGACGCGCCCGGGTCGGCGGCGGACGCGCTCGTGCCGGTGGCGACCTGCATTCCGGTTGCGGCCAGCACCGCCGCCAGCGCGGCGGTCGCCGCGTGCAGCAGTTGTCGTCGGAACATACACGCACTCCCTGAGGTTGTCCGGCGGCGTGCCACCGCCAGTCATCGATGTACGTGAATGCTAGAGCGAGGGCCGCCGATATGCGGCATAACGGAACCGTCATACCGGCGACACCGCCGCGCGCCGCACGGGCCGGATCGGCGCGCGGCCGCGGGCGGCGCGCCGGCCGCCGGGAAGACCGCCCTCCGCCCCCTCGGCGCCACCCGCTCGTCAGCCGACCGGGCCAGGCGGCGCCCCGAGCGGATCGGCCCCGGCGCTCATCCGGCTGACGACGCGGCGGTCCGCTCCGACGAGCGGGCGGCCCGGCGGACGTCGCCGGCCGCCAGCGCGAACAGCGCGAGTGCACCGGCGAGGGCCGCGTCCACCCCGATCACGAATCCGCGCTCCGACCCGGCCGGCGCCACAGCGACACCGGCGGCAAGCGCCACCGCCGCCGCGAGCGCCATGCCCAGGCGGGCCGACGCCTCCCACCGCACGGCCCACCGGGTCCCCGGCGACCGCCCCGAGGCGAGGGCCGCGCGTAGTCGCCACGCGGCGGCGGCGATGAGCGACGCACCGAGCGCGCCGGCGGCCCCGATCACCAGCCACGGCACGGCGAACGCCCCCGCCCGCCCGGCGGGCGACGACACGCCGCCCGCCGCGAGCAGCGCGAACCCCGCCGAGAACGCGACATGGACGAGGATCACCCGCGACAGGCGACGCCGCAGCTCACTCAGCTCGGTGACGGGTATCGACACTGCTGCCTCCCCCTGCTCGGGTCCACCCCGCATCGTGCCACGTCGCGCGCCACCCACCCAGGGGTGACCGGCCCGGACGTTTGACAGCCAATCGACGCACTGCTATTTGTTAATACAGTTTCCTGAAGCTCCTGGTGGCCGTCCGGCACGTCCCACGGCGCCGCGGCTCACCTACCGAGGCGGCGCGCCGCCATCCCATCCGAGGAGCGCCATGCCTCGCAAGCGGACAGTCGCCCAGCTCTCGGGGGCCCTCGCCGTCACCGTCGCCGCGATCGGCTACGGCCTGCCCTCGGCCAGCGCCGCGGCGGCCGGGCCGGTCACCGGCCTCGGCGGCAAGTGCGTCGACGTCGCCGGGGCCAACCCGGCCAACGGCACGCCGATCCAGCTCTGGGACTGCAACGGCACCGCGGCCCAGGTCTGGACGGTCGGCAACGCCGACGGATCTGTCCGCGCGCTCGGCAAGTGCCTGGACGTCACCGCCGCGTCGACCGCCGACGGCGCCAAGGTGCAGCTGTACGACTGCAACGGCACCGGCGCACAGAAGTGGACCGCCAGCAACGGCACGCTGGTCAACACCGGCTCGGGCAAGTGCCTCGACGCCACGGACTGGAGCACGGCCAACGGCGCCCGGTTGCAGATCTGGAGCTGCGCCGGCACCGCCAACCAGCGGTGGACCCTGCCCGGCGGCGGCGCCACCCCCACCCCGTCCGCCCCGGCCGGCGCGCCCCTCGACGACCCGGCCAAGAAGGACGTCGCCATGCAGCTCGTGTCGGCGGCGGAGAACTCCTCGCTCGACTGGCGCGCGCAGTTCTCCTACATCGAGGACATCGGCGACGGGCGGGGCTACACCGCCGGCATCATCGGCTTCTGCTCCGGCACCGGCGACATGCTCGAACTGGTGGAGGCGTACACGCGGACCAAGCCCGGCAACGTGTTGGCCGGCTACCTGCCGGCGCTGCGCGCCGTCAACGGCAGCGACTCGCACGCCGGCCTCGACCCGTACTTCCCCCGCGACTGGCGCACCGCCGCCGCCGACCCGGTGTTCCGGGCCGCGCAGGAGGCCGAGCGGGACCGCGTCTACTTCAACCCGTCCGTCCGCGACGGCAAGGCCGACGGGGTACGGGCGCTCGGGCAGTTCGCCTACTACGACGCGGCCGTGATGCACGGCTACGAGGGCATGCGCGCGATCCGCAGCCGCGCCCTGGCCCGGGCGAAGCCCCCGGCCCAGGGCGGCGACGAGCGGACCTGGCTGCACGCCTTCCTCGACGAGCGGGTCGCCGAGATGAGGAAGGAACCCGCCCACTCGGACACCTCCCGCGTGGACACCGCGCAGCGGGTCTTCCTCAACAACGGCAACTTCAACCTGGACACGCCGCTGGTGTTCGCCGTCTACGGCGACCAGTACCGCATCGGCTGACGTCCCGGGTCACGACTCCGACGCGACGCCGGCGCCGGTCTCCCGCAGCCGGCCGTCGGCGAGCCGCAGCCAGCGGTCCACGCCGATCGCCGCGAGGAACCGTTCGTCGTGGCTGATCACGACGAACGCGCCCTCGTACGCGTCGAGCGCGCTCTCCAACTGGCCGACGCTGACCAGGTCCAGGTTGTTGGTCGGCTCGTCGAGCAGGAGCAACTGCGGTGCCGGTTCGGCGAACAGCACGCAGGCCAGGGTGGCGCGGAGCCGCTCGCCGCCGGAGAGCGCCCCGACCGGGAGGTGGGCGCGGGAGCCCCGGAACAGGAAGCGGGCGAGCAGGGTCATCCGCTGCGCCTCCGGCATCGCGGGCGCGTACGCGGCCAGGCTCTCCGCCACCGTGCGGTCGAGGTCCAGCAGGTCCAGCCGCTGGGACAGGTACGCGATCCGGCCGTCGGCCCGCCTGGTCCGACCGCCCTCCGGCTGCACGTCGCCGCTGACCAGGCGCAGCAGGGTGGATTTGCCGGCGCCGTTCGGACCGGTGAGCGCGATCCGCTCCGGCCCCCGGATCGTGAGGTCCACGCCGTCACCGGCGAACAGGGCACGCTCGCCGTAGCGGACCTGCATCGCCTCGCCGTGGAAGACCGTGCGACCGGCCGGAAGGTTGGTGCCGGGCAACTCCAGCGTGATCCGCTGCTCCTCGCGCAGCGCGCGGCCCGCCTCGTCGAGCCGGGCCTTGGCGTCGCCGACCCGCGCGGCGTGCGTCTCGTTCGACCGGCCCGCCGACTCCTGGGCGCCCCGCTTCATGGTGCCGGCGAAGATTTTCGGCAGGCCGGCGCTCTTCAGGTTGCGGGCGGCGTTGCCGGCCCGGCGCTCGGCCCGCTCGCGCGCCTGCTGCATCTCCCGCTTCTCCCGCTTGACCTCCTGCTCGGCGTGGCGGACGTTCTTCTCCGCGACCTCCCGCTCGGCGCGCACCGCCTCCTCGTACGCGGTGTAGTTGCCGCCGTAGGAGCGGACCTCGCTCCGGTCGAGTTCGAGGATGCGGTCCATCCGGTCCAGCAGCGCCCGGTCGTGGCTGACCAACAGCAGGCAACCGCTCCAGTCCTCCAGCACGGCGTGCAGCTTGCGGCGGGCGTCGAGGTCCAGGTTGTTGGTGGGCTCGTCGAGCAGCAGGACGTCGGGGCGCCGCAGCAGTTGCGCCGCCAGGCCGAGGGAGACGACCTGACCGCCGCTGAGGGTGTGCAGGGGCCGGCCGAGGGAGACGTCGTCGAGGCCGAGCCGGTCCAGTTGGGCTCGGGTGCGCTCCTCGATGTCCCAGTCGTTGCCGATCGTGGTGAAGTGCCTCTCGTCGGCGTCCCCGGACTCGATGGCGTGCAGCGCCCCGAGTACCGGCGCGATCCCCATGACCTCGGCCACGGTCAGGTCGCCGGCCAGCGGAAGGCTCTGCGGCAGGTAGCCGAGCAGCCCGTCGACGGTCACGGAGCCGCCGGTGGGCCGGTGCTCGCCGGCGATCAGCTTGAGCAGCGTGGTCTTGCCGGCGCCGTTCGGCGCGACGAGGCCGGTGCGGCCGGCGCCCACCGTGAAGGACAGGCCCTCGAAGACCGGGGTGTCGTCCGGCCAGGAGAAGGAGAGGCGCGAACAGATGATGAACGCATCGGACATGCGGAAACCCTTGGTGTGACGTGGGCGCGCGGGGCGCCCTGGGGACGGGATTCGGGAACGACGGCCCGCGGCCACGGCGGCGGTCGACCGCCTGCCGCTGGCCGGGCACTTCCGGTGTCACCCGGAGATGTCGTCGTCACCCGCCACGTCTGGTCTCCCTGTCCCGATCACTCGCGCCCATCCTAACAGCGCGGGCCCGGTGCCACGGGCACCCGCGACGGCGTCAGAGACCCGCGCACGGGTCGCCGCCCAGCGAGCAGTCCTCGGGCGCCCTGGTGAGCTGGTCGACGTCGCGCACGGCGAACGTGAAGGTCCGCGAGCGACCGGCCGGCACGGGCGGCCCGGTGAAGGTGACGACCTGCCCGTCCCGCCGCCAGTCCGCCCCGCTGACGTCGGTCAGCGTGCCGCCCTCGGCCAGCGTGACGACCACCGCCCAGCCGTTCACCGCCGTGCTGCCGGGATTGTCGACGACCACCTCGCCGGTGAAGCCGAGCAGCCGCGTCGACACGGTCTCGTAGCGGGCGGTCATGGCGGGGGCCGACGGCGCGTTCGAGGTGGGCGTACGCGAGGGCGTCGCCGAGGGGCTCGCCGACGGCGTCCGGCTCGGGCGCGACGGGGTAGGCGTGGCGCTTCGCGTGGGGCGGGCCGACGGGGTCGCCCGCGGCGTACGGCTCGGGGTGGGCGCGGCGGTCGGCGACGGCGTCGCGACCGGGCCGGCGACCGGGTCCGGCTCGGCGGGCAGGACCGCCCACACCGCCGCCCCGGCGGCCAGCGCGACGCCGGCCAGCCCCGCGACCAGCAGCGGCCAGCGGCGGCGGCCGGCCGGTGCCGGCTCGTCGCCGACCACCTCGGTCACCGGCATCTCGGCGGTCATCCCGGCCTCGCCGCGACGCAGGTCGACCTGCCGGAAGGCCAGCCAGTCGAGGATCGCCGGCAGGCGTCCCGTCAACGCCTGCCGGTAGGACTCCTCGCGGCGCTCGCGCTGCTCCGCGCTCCAGCTGCCGTGCTCCAGCACCTCGCGGACCGACAGCCGGCACCCCTCGGCGGTGGGGGCGACGGCACAGGCCAGCCGGCTGCGCCGGCCGCCCTCGAGGCACCGCAACGCGATCAGCTCCGGTTCCCGCCGGTCGGTCACCTCCGCGTCGACGGCGGCGTCGAACCCGGGCAGGCCGGCGGTGAACAGCAGCAGCCGGCCGCGCGACCCGGCCATCGGCTCGACCTCGGTGAACCACCGGGCGAGCAGAGCGCGATCTGTCAATGCGTGCCACACCCGGTCCGCCGGGTGGAACAGGTCGACCTGCACGTCGATCTCGATCACGGCGAGACTCTACGGGTATCGATCGCGGGCCGACCCGGACGGGGGGATCCCCAACCGGGCGTGGTCGGCATCGCGCGGGCCGTCGGGGTGTGCGACCGGCGCCCTCCCCTCCCGGGCGCCGGTCGGCGGTCATCCCTTCACGCAGACCACCTGCTTGAGGTGCGCCACCACCTCGACCAGGTCCTCCTGCTGCGCCATCACCTGGGTGATGTCCTTGTACGCTCCCGGGATCTCGTCGACCACCCCGGCGTCCTTGCGGCACTCCACGCCGGCGGTCTGCGCGGCCAGGTCGGCGGTGCTGTACGTCCGCTTCGCCTGCGCCCGGGACATCCGCCGTCCCGCCCCGTGCGAGGCGGAGCAGTACGCGTCCGGGTTCCCCCTGCCCCGCACGACGTACGAGCCGGTGCCCATCGATCCCGGGATGATGCCCAGGTCCCCCCGACCGGCCCGGATCGCCCCCTTGCGGGTGACCAGCACGTCGACGCCGTCGTAGCTCTCCTCCGCCACGTAGTTGTGGTGGCAGCTGATCGGCTCGTCGTAGCCGACGTGCGGGAACTGCTCCCGGACCACCCCGCAGAGCAGGGCGAGCATGACCGCCCGGTTGCGCCGCGCGTACTCCTGCGCCCACCACAGGTCCCGGCGGTAGGCGTCCATCTCCGGCGTGCCGGCGAGGAACACCGCGAGGTCGCGGTCGGGCAGGTCGGTGTTGTGCGGCAGCCGCCGGGCGACCGCGATGTGCCGCTCCGCCAGCTCCTTGCCGATGTTGCGGGAGCCGGAGTGCAGCATCAGCCACACCCGTCCCTCGTCGGCGCCGCCCTGCTCCAGGCAGACCTCGATGAAGTGGTTGCCGCCGCCGAGCGTGCCCATCTGCCGCTGGGCCCGCGTCTCCAACTGCGCCACCCGCCGGTCGAGGTCGGCGAACCGGCGCCAGAAGTCGTCCCAGCCGGCCTGCTCCAGGCCACGGACCCGGCGCGGGTCGACCGGCTTCTCCCGCTGGTTGAACCCGACCGGGATCGTGGCCTCGATCGCCGAGCGCAGCCCCGCCAGGTCGTCCGGGAGATCGGCGGCGGTCAGCGAGGTGCGCACCGCGGACATGCCGCAGCCGATGTCGACGCCGACCGCCGCCGGCGAGACGGCCTGCCGCATCGCGATGACCGAGCCGACCGTGGCGCCCTTGCCGAAGTGCACGTCGGGCATGACCGCGACGCCCTGCACCCACGGGAGCGCGCCGATGTTGCGCAGTTGCTGGGCGGCCTGCGGCTCGATGCCGTACGGGTCGGTCCAGACCCGGACCGGCGCGCGGGTGCCCGCGAGCGGGGTGTAGCTCATCGTCGTCTCCTCGTGTCGTCGGCTGGTCGCCGCCGTGGGGCGGGACCTGAAGGCATCGACGACCGCCCGGGAATCGAACCCGGAGGGAGTGGCCTGCACGGCCTCTCCGCGCCCAGCGCGCGGCCGGCCCGCCGGGCGGGGCCCGACGGGTGCAGCGGTGGGCCGGTTCGGCACCGGGTGAGCCTCCCGGTGCTCCGACGGCCCGTGTCAGGGCAGGGCCGAACGCCCTGCCCTGCCGTCCGGGACCGGGGAATCGAACCCCGTGTCTCTCGCGCCCAAGGCGAGCGGGTCAGCCAGCTCCCTCGTCCCGGTGACGGTCGTGCTCCCGGTCGGCCCGTGGCGGGCGACCGGGTCGTTGCTTCCACTGTGGAGTTGGGAACGGGTGGCGTCGCCGGGTGTGGCCGGCACGGAGGTGGACGGCGGTCGGGGTGGACGAAAAAGCCGCCCGGCCCCGGTGGGGTGGGCGGCTGCGCGTACGCGCGGGCGCTAGACGCGCCGCCACCCCCGTTGCCGCCCCTGTCCGGGACGGCGCCGCCCGCAGGCTGGTGTGCCCGTGGGCAGCGGGGCACCACCGCGCGGCGTCGGCCACACGGCGTCGGTGCGGGTGCGCTGCGACACGGCGTACTCCCCTGGGTCGTTCGGTTGACCTTGCGCCGATGACGGTAGGTGGGCCGGGACGGTGGCCGCAATGGATATTCGCGTTCCGTTCGGCCGGCACCGGCGCGGGCGGGATCGACGCCTTCATCACAACGGCTTCCCTATCCTTCCCCTCCGGGGCTAGATTAGGGAACGATGAGTGAGGAAATGTACTCGGTCGAGCAGGTGGCCGAGCGGCTGGGCCTGCACGTGCGCACCGTGCGGGGCTACATCCGCGCCGGTCGGCTCAGGGCGGTGCGGATCGGCAAGCAGTACCGGATCGCCCGCGCCGACCTCGACGCGCTGACCGGTCGGCCGGCACCCGCCCGTCCCGCCGGCGGTGCGGCGGTGGAGGTGTCGAGCATCGTGCAGATCGACGGCGTCGACCGGGCCGCGGCCGACCGGCTGGCCACGCTCGTCCTGGCCGCGGCGAACAGCACCCACCACCACCCCGCGCACCCGCTGCGCATCCAGACCGTCCACGACGAGGAGCGCAACCGCATGAAGATCGTGATCCTGGGCGGCGCCTCGGCCACCGCCGACGTGCTGCACCTGGTCGATGCCGTGCTCGACGGCGACAACGGCCTGCTCACCGGGGAGGCCGGCGATGCCTGACGTCATCCAGGAGCGAGCCGGGGTGCCGGTGCTGGTGTGCGACCCGGACGGGCCGCCGGTGACCACCGAGCAGGACGCGCTGGACCTGATCGGCTCGGCCTTCCTCGGCGCCCAGGTGGTGGCCGTGCCGGTGAGCCGGCTCGACGCCTCCTTCTTCGCCCTCGGCACCCGCTTCGCCGGCGAGATCATGCAGAAGTTCGTCAACTACCGGCTGCGCCTGGTCGTCGTCGGCGACATCGGTGAGCACCTCGCGGCCAGTTCGGCCCTGCGCGCCCTCGTCCACGAGTCGAACCGCTCCGGCCACGTGTGGTTCGTTGCCGACCTCGACGCCCTCGACGCCCGCCTGGCGCCGGCGGCGCGACCCGGTGGGGGCACGCCCGCGCCGGACGGGGCGCCGACGCGCGGCTGACCGCACCGGGGGTTGCCGGCGCGCGGGGCGGGTAACCGGCGCGGATGAGGCCGGAGGCCGAGCCGGTGGACGTCGACGAGCCGCTGGCCGTCGACGTACCGCCCGCGCCGCACGACGCCAGCGGCGAGCGCGTGCCGACCCGCGACCTGGCCGGGCTGGCGCCGGCGGCGCGGCCGGCGCGGAGATGGACGCCGCGCCGGGTGGTCGCCACGCCGGCCGCGCTGGAGCACCCGCACGGCCGACGGATCGCCCGGCGGGTCGAGGCCTTGGGCATCGAGGTCGAGCGGCTGCGCGCCAACCGGCTCACCGGCGTCCGCGGCGCCACCGAGCGGGAGACGTACGCGCGGGCGAAGGCGACCATGGCGATCGTGGTCAGCCCGCCGTCGCGCCGGAAGCTGCAACCCATCGCGCCCAGCGCGGACTGGCGCTTCGACCTGGCGGAGGGCTGCCCGGCCCACTGCCAGTACTGCTACCTGGCCGGCTCGCTGTCGGGGCCACCGGTGACGCGGGTGTACGCCGACCTGGACGAGATCCTCGCCGGCCTGGCCGACTACGCCGGGCGGGGCACGGTCACCAGCCGCAACGCCGGACGGGCCGCCGAGGGCACCACCTTCGAGGCGTCCTGCTACACGGACCCGCTGGCCCTGGAGCACCTCACCGGCAGCTGGCGGCGGGCGGTGGAGCACTTCGCCGGCTGGGACGCCCCGGTGCAGCTGCGCTGGACCACCAAGTACGCCGACGTCGACACGTTCGTGGGGCTGCCGCACGCCGGCCGCACCCGCGTGCGGTTCAGCGTCAACTGCCGCCCGGTCAGCGAGCGGATGGAGGGCGGCACGGCCACGGTCGCGCACCGGCTGGCGGCGCTGCGCCGGCTCGCCCTCGACGACTACCCCGTGGGATTGACGGTCGCACCGATCATGCCGCTGCCCGGCTGGCGGGAGCACTACGGCGAGCTGCTCGACGCGGTCGCGGACGCCGTCGCCGGGGTGCCCGGGCTCGACCTGACCGCCGAGCTGATCACCCACCGGTTCACCCCGGGCAGCAAGGAGGTGCTGCTCGGCTGGTACCCGCGCACGAGGCTGGAGATGGACGAGTCCGTCCGCAGCCGCAAGTACGGCAGGTTCGGCGCGGTGAAGTACGTCTACCCGCGCGACACCATGGCCGAGCTGCGCACCTGGTTCGAGCGCGAGCTGGCCGCCCGGCTGCCGGCCTGCCGGGTCCTGTACTGGACCTGACGATCCGCTACGGTCGACGACCGTGGCCCTGACGCGTGTCGACTTCTACTCCGAGGTGCTCGGTCTCAGCACCTCGATGACGGTGATCCTGCCCCAGCAGACCACCACGCAGATCGGCATGTCCGGCAGCGCCGGGCAGGGCGAACCGCCCGTGCTCTACCTGCTGCACGGGCTGTCCGACGACGACACGATCTGGCTGCGCCGCACCTCGATCGAGCGGTACGTGGCGCCGCTCGGCCTGGCCGTGGTGATGCCCCAGGTCGGGCGCAGCTTCTACACCGACGAGGAGCACGGCAACCGGTACTGGACCTTCCTCACCGACGAGCTGCCCCGGCTGTGCCATGGGTTCTTCCGGCTCTCGGCGCGTCGGGAGGACACCTTCGTCGCCGGGCTCTCGATGGGCGGCTACGGGGCGCTGAAGTGGGCGCTGCGTGACCCGGGCCGGTTCGCCGCGGCGGTGAGCCTGTCCGGGGCGCTCGACGTCGCCAACCGCCGCCACCATCCGACCGCGCCCCTCGACACCGCCGTCTGGCACACCGTCTTCGGCGAGCGCACGGTGACCGGCACCGACGACGACACCGTCGCCCTGCTCGACGCGGCGGCGGGCGCCGACCTGCCCGCGCTCTACGTCGCCTGCGGCACCGAGGACTTCCTGTACGAGGACAATTTCACCTTCGTCACGGCGGCCCGCGAGCGCGGCGTCCCGCTCACCGTGGACTTCTCCCCCGGCGCGCACGACTGGGCGTACTGGGACGCGAAGATCCAGGACGTGCTGGCCTGGCTGCCGCTGCGCACCGGCGGCTGACCCGACCGGCCCCCGGTGCCGGCTGAGCGGCGCCGGTGCCGGTGACCGGGCGGCCCGGCGCGGGTGGCGCCGCTGGCGTCGTACGCCCCTGGAAGTCGCCGGAGTCCGACCGGACCGGCGGCACGTCCTCGCCGTCGACGGTCCGGCGGAACCAGGCCCGCTCCGCCTCCGCCATCTGCCGGGCCGGGCCGAGCAGCGACAGCGCGGACGGGGGCACCGACTGTCGGCGCGGGTCCTCGTCGGACCGCCCGTCGCACCTCATCGCGAGGGACGCGGGGAGGGTGTCGGCTTCGGGGAAGCGGCGGGCGGCAGCCGGAGGAACGGGGTGCGAGGTCTGGTGAGGCCAGGGCCCGGAGCGCGGGGGTGGCCCTGTCCGCGCTGTCGAGCTGCCCCGTTGATGAGACCAATCGTCACCGCCGTGTGCCGCCGCGCCATCGGGGAGTCCGGGACGGCCGCCCTGCCCCGTCCATGGGGGCAGCTCGACAGCGCGAGCGCGGCGACTGCGCCCACAGGCGCGGCGCCGGGCGAGACGGTTCGGGCGGCGCCGGGGGTCGCCCGGTGGTGGTCGAGGGCGCGCAGCATCTCGCGCTCGTCCCCGGTGACGGGCGGCCCGATCCGATCGGTGGCCACGGCTCCCCCCCTCGCCTGACGGCACGTGCGACGGTCGCCCGGCTGCGCGGCGGAGCCCCGCTGCGGGTGATCATGCCGGGCGCCGGCGGGCCGTGGCGCGCGGCCTTCCCGCCGCCCCGACCCGCAGGACCCGGAGGATCCCCACGGCCAGCAGGAACTGTCCGATTTGTTCCGTGATGCTCCCCTGAGGCGAGTCGCGATCCATAAGAATGACGAAATTCGTCGCTCAGGAACCAATATTTGACGAGTTCGCCAGGATCTATGGACAGGAACCGGCGGCACTCGTAGGGTCTCACCCATCTTCCGATGATCCTGGAGATGATGTGAACACTGCCGTCACGGAAATTCCCGCCAACCAGGCGACCGAGCTGCACGCCGCCGCCACCGTGGTGGACGGGAGCACGGTCATCGAACTCAGCGACGCCCACCTCGACCGGATCCGGCGAGGTGGCGTAACCGCCGTCAACCACACGGTCACCAGGCCGTACGCGGACACGGTCACCGCCCTGCGGGAGGTGAACCGGTGCCGCAGGTGGATCGACGAGCACTCCGACGACGTGCTGCTCGCGCTGACCGTCGCCGACATCGAGCGGGCCAAGGCCGAGGGCAAGGAAGCCGTCATCTTCGGTCCGCAGGACACCGAGATGATCGGTGTCGATCTCGACCTGCTCGGCACCTTCTACGATCTCGGCGTCCGCATCCTGCAGCTGACCTATCAGCGGCAGAACCTGCTCGGCGCCGGCTGCGGCGAGGAGACCGACTCGGGCCTGACCCACCGGGGCCGCCGCTTCGTCCAGGCGATGGACGAGCTGGGCATCCTGGTCGACGTCTCGCACTGCGGCGAGCGCACCGGCCTGGACGCCATGGAGGCCTCCGCCAAGCCGGTCGTCGTCACCCATTCCTTCTGCGACGCCATGTCGCCGCACATCCGGGCCAAGTCCGACGGCTACCTGCGCCGCCTCGGCGAGCAGGGCGGCGTCATGGGTATCACCACCCTGTCCGGTTTCCTGTACTACCCGGAGGACCCGTCCCGGCGTCCGGATCTGGCCCGCTTCGTCGAGCACGTCAGCCGCGTGGTCGAGGTGGCCGGCATCGACCACGTCGCGATCGCCACCGACTACGACGAGACGTGGACCGAGCCGATGCGGGTCGCGCAGCTGAAGTCCATCGCGCGGTCGAACTCCAAGGAGCACCAGAACCTCCTCGGTGACTTCGGTTGGACCGAGCGCCGGGCGATCGGGATGGACGACGCCGCGGACTTCCCCAACTTCACCCAGGCCCTGCTCAACGGCGGCTTCTCACCGGCGGACGTGACCAAGATCCTCGGCGGCAACTGGCTCCGGGTCTACGGACAGACGTGGAAGCCGGCCTGACCTGTAAGTGCTGATCGTGACACCAGCCAAGGAGACCAATGCGTACTCGTGTTTTGACCAAGGTGCTGGCAGTGGGCGTCATCTCGGCGCTCGCCGCCGGCTGCGGAGGCGGTGAGCCTCCGTCCAAGAACAGCGGCAGCAGCTCCAACGACGGCCTGAGCGGCAGCGTCCGCCTCCAGGACGAGTCGCAGCCGGCAGGCACCCCGAAGTCCGGCGGTCGGCTCCGGATCATGATCCGGCTGGACGCCAACGAACTCGACCCGCACCGCATGTCGGAGACCTCGGCCTTCGTCATCAACGAGCAGATCTACGAGTCGCTGGTGCAGTCGTACCGGGGCGAGATCAAGCCGGCGATCGCGGAGTCGTGGACGCAGAGCACCGACGGGCTGACGGTGACGTTCAAGCTGCGCGACAACGCGGTCTTCCACAGCGGGCGCAAGGTGACCGCGGCGGACGTGAAGTACTCGATCGAGCGGATCAAGGACCCGGCGACCCGGGCGCCACGGGCACGGAGCTACGAGGGCATCAGCTCGGTCACGGCGCTCGATGAGCGCACCGTCGAGATGAAGCTGGCCAAGCCGAACGCCGCCATCCTGACCCTGCTCTCCACCGCCGCCTCGTCGATCGTGGACCGCACGGTGGCCGAGGCGGGCGGCCTCAACGGCAGCGTCGACGGCGGCAGCGGCCCGTTCAAGATGGCCTCGCGGGTGACCGGCCAGGCCATCAAGCTCGACAAGCACGCCCAGTACTGGGAGCAGGGCGTCCCCTACCTCGACGGGATGGACTTCACCTTCAACCCGGACGACAACGCCCGCGCCGCGGCGGTCCGCAGTGGCACCGTCGACTTCCTCTGGCGTCCCGCGCCCGAGTTCATCGACGCGCTCAAGCGCGACGAGAAGCTCAAGTGGTACGGCGGATCCGGGTCGCTCTCGCTGCACCTGCGGCTCAACACCTCCAAGGCCCCCTACGACAACGTGAAGGTCCGGCAGGCCATCTTCCTCGCGCTCGACCGCCAGGAGATCCTCAACGTGGCCAACTCCGGCTTCGGGACCGCGCTCAACTCGGGTTACCTGCCGCCGGACCGGTTCGGCGCGGTGAAGGAGCCGATCTACGGCAAGGCCGACATCGACAAGGCCAAGGCGCTGCTGGCCGAGGCGGGGTTCCCGAACGGCTTCGAGGCCAAGCTCATGGTCATCGCCACCTCGGCCTTCCAGGTGCGCTCGGCCGAGGTGGAGCAGCAGCAGCTCGCCAAGATCGGTATCAAGGTGACCATCGAGTCGGTCGAGTCGACCATCGCCGACACGAAGACGAAGTCCGCGGACTTCGACATGTACCAGTCCGGCTTCGGTCTGACCTACGACCCCGACGAGCGGTTCACCGCCAGCTTCCTCCCCGGCGGCGGCCTGAACTACGGCAACTGGTCGGACAAGGAGTACGAGAGCCTCGTCGTGCAGGCCCGCTCGGAGATGGACAAGGACAAGCGCGCCGCGCTCTACCAGCAGGCCGAGAAGATCCTGGCCGAGCGCGGGCCGGTGGCCATGACCTTCCTGAACGCGGACTTCGACGTGGTGCAGAAGGACGTCATGGGATACCAGGGCGACCCGACACCGACGTACCGCTTCTACCGGCACATCTGGCTCGACCGCTGACGGCCGTGGCGGGGGCGCCGACCTCCCGGCGCCCCCGCCACCACCCGCGAAGACGACGAAAGGCAGGCCCATGACGTCCGTACCGCTGACCGACCGCTATGTCATCGCCGCCCGGCTCAAGGGCTACCTCAACAAGCACGGTGAGGCGGTGGCACTGCTGACCGAGGCGCTGGAGCTGGAGCCGGGCAGCGCACGCCTGCTGCGCTTCCGGGGACACCGGCGCATCTCGATCGGCGACTACGCCGGTGCCATCGCCGACCTGCGCGCCGCGGCCGACCAGCTGCCCGGCGTCGAGGACGAGTACGAGATGTACCAGCCCGAGGTGGAGAAGGACGTCGTCAGCCTGATCCTCGGCAGGCCCGAGCAGGTGCGCCCGCAGCACCTCACCGACACCATGGCCGCCCGGGACCCGGAGGCCCTCGGCCGGTACAACACGACGCTGCACGCCGGCATCTGGTACCACCTCGGGGTCGCCCAGTACCTCAGCGGTGACTTCGAGGGCTGTCTGCCCAGCTTCCGCGCGGCCGAGGAGTCCTCGCGGCACCAGGAGGGCATCGTGGCGTCGCAGGACTGGCAGTACATGGCGCTGCGCCGGCTCGGCCGACCGGCCGAGGCCGAGGAGGTGCTCGACCGGTTCCGCAAGATCAGCCTGGTCCAGGAGGACCACCTCGTCGGGTACGAGGGCCGGATGCAGCTCTACACCGGCGACATCACCCCGGAGCAGCTGTGGGCGATGTGCGACGGCAACGACCTGAAGACCGTCACCCAGGGTTACGGTCTGGGCAACTGGTACTACCACGAGGGCGACGTCGAGAAGGCCCGTGAGGTCTTCGACGGGGTGCTGCGGACCGGTGTCACGCACGCCTTCGCCTACCTCGCGGTCAAGGCCGAGTACGCCAACAATCCCGACTTCGCCGCGGCGGCGACGACAAAGGAGAACTGACGATGGCAATCATCCGTGCCGAGATCGGCAAGCGCGACCAGGAGACCAAGAACGCGATCATCGCCGAGCTGACCGACGTGCTGGTCAAGTACGGCTCCCCGCGCGAGAACACCCACGTCCTGCTCTACGAGGTCTCGTACGACAACTGGGCCAAGGGCGGCCTGACCTACAACGAGCGGAAGAAGCAGGCGCAGGAGTCGTCATGACCGTCGGCACCCGGGGACCCCACGTCCTGATCACGCCGAACCTGGCCGAGCTGCTGCCGCAGCTGCGCGAGCGCTATCCGCAGTGCCGGTTCACGCCGGTGCCGGAGGACGAGCCGGTACGTGAGGAGTACCTCGACGCCGAGGTGATCCTGCGCAGCGCGATGAACGAGGACACCTTCGACGAGCTGCTCAGCAAGTGCGACGGGCTGCGCTGGATCCAGATCACCGCCGCCGGCTTCGACTGGGTGGGCGGCGACATCATGCGCCGCCGCCTCGACGAGGGGCTGATCTACACCCGGTCCGGGAACTCGTACAACGTGCCGATCGCCGAGTACATCATCGGTGCGGTGCTTCTGCACCAGCGGGCGTTTCCCGAGTTGCGCGAGGCGCAGGAGCGCCGCGAGTGGGTGCGGATCGTCGGGCGCGACCTGATCGGCAGCACCATGCTGGTCTTCGGCACCGGCGGGATCGGGCGTGAGGTGGCCTGGCGTGCCCGGGCCCTGGGCGTCACCGTGATCGGGGTCAACCGCGCGGGTACGCCCGCCGAGGGCTTCGACCGGGTGGAGTCGTTCGCCGACCGCCTCGCGTTGCTGCCCGAGGCCGACTCCGTGGTGCTGGCCATGCCGCTGACCGAGGAGAACCGGTACTTCTTCGACGCCGCGCACTTCGCGGCGATGAAGGAGAGCGGCCTCCTGGTCAACGTCGGTCGGGGTGCGTTGATCGTCGAGGACGCGCTCGTCGACGCCATGCGGCAGGACCGGATCGCCGGCGCCGTGCTCGACGTGTTCGAGGAGGAGCCGCTGCCTCCGGACCACCGGTTGTGGAGCCTGCCCCGCACGACGGCCACCCCGCACACGTCGTTCCGGGGTTCGGGCAACCTGCAACGGCTCTACGCGGACTTCTGCGCCAACTTCGACCTGTACCTGGCCGGTGAGCCGTTGACCGGCACGAAGCGTCAGCCGGAGCTGGGGTACTGACCGACCCGACCCGCGTCGAAAGGCGGCGGCGCACCCGGACACCGGGTGCGCCGCCGCCTGCACGTCGTGCCCGGCCGCTGCGCGCCGGGCGTCCGGGCGGACGTGGGGCCTGATGTCGTGGACGACTCAGCTCGACAGGGCGGACACGCCGTACGCGTCCCGTACACGCGCCGGCGGCCCACCCGGTCTGTCGGGTGGGCCGCCGGCGTCAGGCCGTCGGAGTCGGGATCACCCGAGCAACGAGCGGGCCGCCGCCAGCACGTCGTCCTCGCCCAGCAGCACCTGGTCCGCGGCCGGGCCCAGGGGGATGTAGCTGTCGACGCTGTTGACGCGGGAGATGCGGCCGGTGAAGCCGCCGTCGACCAGGGCGGCCACCACCGCCTCCGAGACGCCGCCGCTGGTGCGGCTCTCGTCGACGACGAGGACCCGCGGGATCCCGGCGAGCGCGGCGCGCAGGCTCACGGCCGGCAGCGGCGCCAGCCACTGCAGGTCGATCACCCGGGTGCCGACCTGGCGTTCCCGGGCCAGCGTCCCGGCCACCCGAAGGCTCATCGGGACGCCGTTGCCGAAGGTGACCATCGCCAGGTCCGTGCCCTCGCACACCGTCCGCACCTGGCCCAGCGGGTTCTCCGTCGCCGCCCAGTCCGCCGGCTCCGGATAGTCGGCGAGCCAGCCGCCGTCGCCGTCGGTGTGCAGGTCACGCCGGTGGTAGAGCGCGATCGGTTCCAGGAAGACACACACCCGCCCCTCCTGCTCGGCCAGGGCGAGACACTGGCGCAGCAGGGCGGGGGCGGTGGCCGGGTGTGACGCGACCGCGAAGGCCAGGCCGGGGATGTCCCGCAGCACCGCCACCGAGTTGTCGTTGTGGAAGTGCCCGCCGAACCCCTTCTGATAGGCCAGGCCGGCGATCCGCACGACCATGCCGTTGGAGTACTGCCCGTCGGAGAAGAAGCGCAGTGAGGCCGCCTCGCCGCGCAGCTGGTCCTCGGCGTTGTGCAGGTATGCCAGGTACTGGATCTCCGGGATCGGCAGGGTGCCGGCCAGGGCCCCGCCGAGCGCGACCCCGAGGACGGTCTGCTCGTCGAGGAGCGTGTCGAAGACCCGGTTGGCTCCGAAGACCTTCCGCAGCCCCCGCGTGACGCCGTAGACGCCGCCCTTGCGCGCCACGTCCTCGCCGAAGACCTGGGCCTGCGGCCAGGTCAGCAGCGCGTCGTGCAGGGCGGCGTTGATCGACTGGGCCAGGGTGAGCGGGCCACGGGACTCGGGGGGCCTGCCGCCGAACGCCCTCTCCCGCCCGGCGCCGGCGCGGCGCGCGGCGGCGCCGACCCGGCCCACCCGGCGGGCGGTCAGTGGTGCGGTCACCGCCGCCGGATCGTCCAGCCGCCCCACCCGGCCCGGTATCAGCCGGGCCTGGTCCATGACCTGCTTGCGGGAGTGCTCGTAGCGGGTGAGGGTCTCGGCCGGGCTGAGGATCCGCCGCCGCGCGAGCAGGGCCGCGGTCGCCAGGATCGGGTCGCGGGCATGGTCGGCGAGGATCTCCGCGCGGGTCCGGTAGGCCAGCTCGGCGTCGGAACCGGCGTGGCCCATGAACCGAACGGTGCTCAGGTGCAGCACGGCGGGCTGACGTCGGGTACGCACCCGGTGCGCCACCTCGGCCGCCGTCGCCAGCAGGCCGGCGGGATCGGCGCCGTCGGCGTACGCGTAGTGGATGCCGGGCAGGGCCGACAGCATCCGCCGCACCCAGCCCCGCGGGGAGCGGGTGCTGATGCCGATGCCGTTGTCCTCGCAGACGAACAGCAGCGGCACCGGGATCTTCTGGTGGGCGCTGTAGCCCACCGCGTTCAGGGCGCCGGCCGCCGTCGAGTGGTTGGCCGAGGCGTCGCCGAAGCTGCACACCACCACGGCGTCGGCCGGGTATCCGGTGTCGGTGACGCCGCGGTCGAGCGCGAACGCCATGCCCATGGCCCGGGGCAGGTGGGAGGCGATCGTCGACGTCTGCGGAATGATGTTCAGCCCCCGGTGGCCGAAGACCTTGTGCCGGCCACCGGAGATCGGGTCCTGGCGGGACGCCGCCGCCGAGTGCAGCACGTCCGCGATCGGCGTGGAGCCGGCGACCTGACCGGCCCGCGCCGCGTAGAAGGCTCCGGAGCGGTAGTGCAGCAGGGCGGGATCGGTCGGGCGCAGCGCCAGCGCGACGGCCGCGTTGCTCTCGTGCCCGCTGGACCCGATCGTGTAGAACCCCTCCTGCCGGGTCTGCAACCACCGCAGCGCGAGGTCGAGGTGCCGGCTCTGGATCTGGGCGTCGAGGTAGTCCACCA
Source organism: Micromonospora sp. M71_S20 (assembly GCF_003664255.1). Lineage (NCBI taxonomy): Bacteria > Bacillati > Actinomycetota > Actinomycetes > Micromonosporales > Micromonosporaceae > Micromonospora > Micromonospora sp. M71_S20. The sequence goes on from NZ_RCCV01000001.1 coordinate 4,533,887, forward strand.
GCAGGCCGGGGTCGATGTCGACGTCCGGGGAGGTCTCCTCGGGAAGCGGCTGGCCCGCGGACCACTCGGTGAGGCGGCGGACCAGGTGCTCGTCGATGGATTCCACGCGGTTGTGCTCCTTGCGGGTCAGCGACTGGAGCGGCCCCGCAGCCGCGGGTCCAGTACGTCGCGAAGGGTGTCGCCCAGGAGGTTGAAACCGAGGACGGCGATCATGATGCAGACCCCGGGTACGACCGACGGCCAGATCGACATCTCCATGAAGGACTTGCCGTTGGAGAGCATCGAGCCCCAGGACGGCTGGGGCGGCTGCACACCGAGCCCGAGGTAACCCAGGGACGCCTCGATCAGGATCGCGTAGGCGATGCTCGTGGTGAACTGCACCGCGATCGGAGCGACCGAGTTGGGCAGGATGTACTTGAGGATGAGCCGGGTGTTGCTCAGCCCGACCGCCTGCCCCGACTCCACGTACGGCTCCCGGCGCACCGACATCGCGGTGCCGCGCACGATCCGGGCGAAGCTGGGGATGAAGACGATGACCAGGGCCAGGACGAGGTTCTCCGTGCCCGGCCCGCGGGCGGCCACGACCGCCAGGGCCAGCAGCAGGGTGGGGAAGGAGAACATGATGTCGGTCGCCGGGGTGATGATCGCGTCGAGTACGCCCCGGTAGAAGCCGGCGAGCAGCCCCAGCAGGACGCCGATGGCCCCGGCGCAGGTCACCACGATCAGGCTCACCGTCAGCGAGGTGCGCGCCCCGTAGAGCGCCCGGCTGAGCAGGTCGCGCCCGGCCTCGTCGGCGCCGAGCGGGAAGTCGCCGCCGGGCGGGGCGAGCCGCTGGTCGGACATCGCGGTCGGGTCGTAGGGGGAGATCAGCGGGGCCAACGCCGCGGCCGCGATCATCAGCACCACGATGACCAGCCCGACCAGGCCGACCTTGTCCCGCGTCATCAGTCTCAGCAGGTGGCCCCCGCGGCGCCCGGCGGGCTTCGGGGCGGCGCCCTCCTGCTGCTTGCCGCGTCGTTGGCGGCGGCCGGGAGCGGCTTCAGTGACCACTGCGCAACCTCGGATCCAGGTAGGTGTAGAGCAGGTCGACGAGGAGGTTGACCACGACGTAGAAGAAGGCCAGGAAGAGCAGGGTCCCCTGGACGACGGGGTAGTCACGCTGGCTGATCCCGCGGATGACCATGGTGCCGAGCCCCGGCCACGCGAAGACCTGCTCCACGATGACCGTGCCGCCCAGCAGCGCCCCGGCCTGGATGCCCAGCACCGTCACCACCGGGATCAGCGAGTTGCGCAGGGCGTGCCGGACCATGACCCCGCGTTCGCCCAGCCCCTTGGCGCGGGCGGTGCGGACGTAGTCCTGGTTGAGCACCTCCAGCATGCTGGACCGGGTCATCCGCATGCTGATCGCGGCGAGGCTGGCGCCGAGGGTGACCGAGGGGAGGATGAGGTACTTCAGGCTGCCCAGGAAGCCCTCTCCCTCCCCCGCGCCCTGTGACGGCAGCCAGCCCAGCGAGACCGAGAAGATGTACACCAACAGGATGCCGAGCCAGAAGTTCGGCAGCGACAGCCCGATCAGCGACGCGACCCGGGTGCTGGCGTCGAGCAGACCGTTGCGCTTGGTGGCGCTGAGCACACCGAGCGGGATCGAGATGAGGATCGAGACCAGCAGCGCCGACACCGCCAGCAGCAGCGTGGACGGGAAGCGCTGCATGATCTCTTCGAGCACCGGCTGGCCGGTACGCATCGAGGTGCCGAGGTCGCCCTGGAGGAGGGCGCCCAGCCACCTCACGAACTGCTCGTAGACGGGCATGTCGAGCCCGAAGTAGCGGCGCATCTCCGCCTCGATCGCGGGGTCGCCGAAGTCCTGACCCATGATCGAGCTGATCACGTCGCCGGGGATCATGCGGATCACCAGGAAGGAGATCACCGAGATCCCGAGCAGGACCGGAATAACCGATATAAGGCGGATCAGCGTGATGCGCAGCATGTCTTGCCTCTCTCGGTCTGATCAGACTTCAGAACCGGGCATGCCAGGATCCGAGCCTGTGTCCCAGGCGGAGTCCTCGTCGCCGGTGACCGCGATGTCGCGGGCCCACTCGTGCGCTCGCTTGGCGACCCGTAGCACCATCACCGAGCGGCTCTCCATCACCCCGTCGAGGTGGCCCAGCCGCTCCGTCCAGAACCGCCGCATGGCGTTGCTGGAGGCGAAGTAGCCGACGGCGATGACGTCGAACTGCCCGGTCACGTGGTAGACGTACGCGATCTCGGGCATGCCGGCGAGCTTGTCGATGAGCTGTTCGGTGCTGCCCGGCGCACTCTGGATCTCGAAGAGTGTGTGCACCGGACGACCCATGAAAGCGGCGCTGGGGATCGCGGCGAACTGCAACTGCCCGTCCGCGACCAGTCGTTCCATCCGTCGTCGGACCGACCCCTCGGACAGGCCGACCTTGGCGGCGAGCGCCACGTTCGTCTGCCTCGGGTCCTGGACGAGTTCCCGGATGATGCTGCGATCTTTTTCGATCGAGCCCTTGGATGCCAACGTTGCTCCAACTTCATTTGGTGGCGGTATTCGTCGCTGCCGGGAGCCTAGACGACGAACATCGTCTGTGCAACACTCCTGGTTGACGAATGGCGACGTTGAGACGTCCAGATTGCGGGGTGGGTTCGATGGCCTTGTTGGAGGTGCGGGACCTGCGCACCGAATTCCGTGCGGCACGGGGTTCGGTGACGGCAGTCGACGGGGTCTCCTTCACCGTCGACGCGGGCGAGACGGTGGCACTGGTGGGCGAGTCCGGCTGCGGAAAGTCGGCCACCGCGCAGTCCATCATGGGCCTGATCGTGCCGCCGGCCGGTCAGGTGACCGGCGGACAGGTGCTCTTCGAAGGAAGGGACCTGGTGCGCCTGCGCCCTCGCGAACTGCGGGCCGTCCGCGGCAAGGGCATCTCGATGATCTTCCAGGACCCGATGACCTCGCTGAACCCGGTGCTGACCGTGGGGAGGCAACTCACCGAGACCCTGGAGCTCCACCTCGGACTCGGTCGCAGGGCCGCGCGGGCGCGCGCCGTCGAGCTGCTGGAGATGGTGCGCATCCCGGCCGCGGAGACCCGGCTGAGCTCCTATCCGCACCAACTCTCCGGCGGCATGCGGCAACGCGTGATGATCGCGATGGCCCTCTCCTGCCAACCCCGGCTGATCCTCGCCGACGAGATCACCACCGCACTCGACGTCACCATCCAGGCGCAGATCCTGGAGCTGCTGCGGGAGTTGGCGAGGGAGACCCGCACCGCCCTCCTGCTCATCACCCACGACCTCGGGGTCGTGGCCGGCATGGCGGAGCGGGTCAACGTGATGTACGCCGGGCAGATCGTGGAGCGGGCCGAGACGGTCGACCTGTTCCACCGCCCGCAGATGCCCTACACCTGGGGGCTGCTGGGGTCGGTGCCCCGGCTGGACCTCGTCCGGGGCGGCAAGCTCCGCCCGATCGCCGGCCGCCCGCCGGAGCTGTCGGAGATGCCTCCCGGCTGCCGGTTCGCGCCCCGCTGCGCGCACGTGCGGGACACCTGCCACGGCGGCGCACCCGACCTCGTCACGACGTGGGAGACGCCGGACCGGGGCCAGCTGACCCGCTGCTGGGGCATGCGACCCGAAAGCGAGGGCGGCTGGCTCTCCACCGAGGACCGGCACCCCTACCTCTCGACCGAGGAGAGCCGATGACCGAATCCCCCGTCACCGCTGTGGAGCACGCCCTGCTGCGGGTGCGCGATCTGGCGGTCGACTTCAAGGTGCCCGCGCGTGGCAAGCTGCGACCGGCCCGCCTGCGTGCCGTGTCCGGAGTGGATCTCGACGTCCGGCGTGGCGAGATCATCGGTGTGGTGGGCGAGTCCGGCTGCGGCAAGTCCACCACCGGGCGGGCCATCCTCCAGCTCCTCAAGCCCACCAGCGGGACGGTGACCTTCGACGGCACCGAGCTGACCACCCTCAGCCGGGGCCGGATGCGGGCGATGCGCCGCCGGATGCAGATGATCTTCCAGGACCCGTACGCGTCGCTGAACCCGCGCATGACCATCGGCGAACTCATCGAGGAGCCGCTGCTGGTGCACGCGGATCTCTCCGCCGCCGGCCGGCGGGCCAAGGCGGTGGACACCATGCAGCTGGTCGGGCTCAGCGAACAGTGGCACAGTCGCTATCCGCACGAGTTCTCCGGCGGCCAGCGGCAACGGGTCGGCATCGCGCGGGCGCTGGTCAGCAACCCGGACTTCATCGTCGCCGACGAGCCGGTCTCCGCGCTGGACGTCTCGGTCCAGGCCCAGATCGTCAACCTGCTCGAACAGTTGCAGGAAGACCTGGGCCTGACGATGATGTTCATCGCCCACGACCTGGCCGTCGTGCGGCACCTCTGCGACCGCATCGCCGTGATGTACCTCGGCACCGTCGTCGAGGTGGGCGAGTGCGAGGACATGTACCGCCGGCCGCAGCACCCGTACACCAAGGCGTTGCTGTCGGCGGTGCCGATTCCCGATCCGCTGGTCGAGACCGAACGCCAGCGCGTCATCCTCACCGGAGACGTGCCGAGCCCGCTCAGCCCGCCCAGCGGATGCCGCTTCCGCACCCGGTGCTGGAAGGCGCAGGAGATCTGCGCGGCGCAGGAGCCGGTGCTCACCACGGCCGCCGGCAGCGGCCACCAGGTCGCCTGCCACTTCCCGGAGGACCCCGGCCCGTTGGACCAGCCCCTCGCCGCCGCGGCCGGTGGCCGATGAGCACGACCGTGCCGCACCACCTCAACCTCGTCGACGGCGAGTGGATCGACGGGGAACGCCGGCCGAACGGCAACCCCGCGCGCCCCGGCGAGGTCGTCAGCGAGTACGCCGTGGCCGGCCGGGACACCGCCCGCGCGGCGATCGAGGCCGCCCGCCGCGCCCAGCCCGGCTGGGCCGGGCAGTCCGTCGGGTCCCGGATGGAGATCCTGGACCACATCGGCACCACCATCCTGCGACGGACCGAGGAGCTCGCGGTCCTGCTCTCGCGGGAGGAGGGCAAGCTGCTCAGCGAGGCGCGCGGGGAGGTCACCCGGGCCGGTCAGACCTTCCGCTACTACGCCCACCAGCTGCTGCAACCGCAGGGCGAGGTCTACTCCTCCACCCGCCCCAACGTCCACGCCGAGGTCCGGCGCCGACCGTTGGGCGTCGTCGGCATCATCACGCCGTGGAACTACCCGCTCGCCATCCCGGCGTGGAAGGTCGCGCCCGCGCTCGCCTACGGCAATGCGGTCGTGCTCAAGCCGGCCGAACTGGTCACCGCCTCCGCCGGGGAACTCACCCGGATCATCGCCGGGTCCGGGCTGCCACCCGGCGTGTTCAACCTCGTCATGGGCGCCGGCCGGGTGGTCGGCGAGGAGCTGTTGACCTCGACCGGGATCGACGGCGTCTCCTTCACCGGGGGCACCGGCACCGGCCGCCACGTGGCACAGCGGTGCCTCGCCCACGGCAACAAGCGGTTCCAGCTGGAGATGGGCGGCAAGAACCCACTCGTGGTGCTCGACGACGCCGACCTGGAGGTCGCGGTGCGCTGCGCCCTGGACGGCAGCTTCTTCAGCAGCGGCCAGCGCTGCACGGCGTCGAGCCGGCTGATCGTGCAGGCGGGCATCCACGACCGGTTCGTCGAGACGCTGGCCGCGGCGGCCGGTGCGCTGCGGGTCGGCGACCCACTCGACCCCCTCAGTGACCTGGGCCCGGTGGTGAGCCCCGAACAGCTCGCCCAGAACCTCGACTACGTCCGGATCGGACGCGACGAGGGCGCGACCGTGGTGGCCGGCGGGACGCACCACCCGGACGAGGGACAGTTCATGCGGCCCACCCTCTTCGCCGACGCGCGCAACGACATGCGGTTGGCCCGGGAGGAGATCTTCGGCCCGGTCTCCTGCGTGATCAGGGTCGACGACCTCGACGAGGCGATCAGCGTCGCCGGCGACACCGACTACGGGCTCTCCGCCGGCATCGTGACCACGTCGCTGTCGGCGGCCGAACGGTTCAAGCGCGACGCCCGCGCCGGCATCGTCTCGGTCAACCTGCCCACCGCCGGCACCGAGCTGCACCTGCCCTTCGGCGGCACCGGCGCCTCCAACCACGGGCCCCGGGAGCAGGGCGGCTACGCGCGGGACTTCTACTCCGTGCCGGTGACCTGTTACACCGGCTGGTGATGACGGCATGACACCGAAGATCCTGCTCACCGAGCCGATCGCCGAGGCCGGCATGGCGCTGCTGCGGGCGGCGGGCGAGGTGCACGTCGCCCACGCCACCGACCCGGCGGCACTCGCCGCCGGGCCACTGACCTCCGCCGACGCCCTCGTGGTGCGCTCCTCACCGGTGACGGCCGGCATGCTCGAAGCCGGCCGGCGACTCAGGATCGTCGGCCGCCACGGCGCCGGGCTGGACGGCATCGACCTCGCCGCGGCCGACCGCCTGGGCATCCGGGTGGTCGGCACGCCGGGCGCCAACGCCGAATCGGTGGCCGAGTTCGTCATCCTGGCCGCCCTCGCCCTCGCCCGGCAGGCGCCGGCGGCCGCCGCGTCGTTGACCCGGGGCGCCCTGCCGGCCGGCCGGTCACTGCCGTCCGCGGTCGTCGCGGCCGGGCTGACCGGGACCATGCTGGCCGGCCGCACCCTGGGCCTGGTCGGGCTCGGCGCGATCGGCCGGGGCGTCGCGGCCCGCGCCCGGGGACTGGGCATGAACGTGATCGGGCACGACGTCGCGACGGCCGGCCCGCCGCCGGGAGTACGCCTCGTCGCGCTGGACGACCTGCTGCGCGAGGCCGACGTGGTGAGCCTGCACGTGCCGCAGACCCCGCAGACGATCGGGCTCGTCGACGCCGCCGCGCTCGCCCGGATGCGACCGGACGCCCTGCTGGTCAACACGGCGCGGGCCGGGGTCGTGGACAGCGGGGCCGTACTCGCCGCGCTCGACGCCGGGCGGCTGCGGGGCTACGCGGTGGACGTCTTCGCGCCCGAGCCGCCCCGTCCCGACGATCCGCTCCTGCACCACCCGAGGGTCTTCGCCACCCCGCACATGGCGGCGATGACCCGCGACGCGCTGGACGCGATGGCCGTCGCCGTCGCGCGTAGCGTGATCGCGCACCTGCAAGCCCCGGAAGGAAACGAACCGTGACCCTGTCCACCCCCGCGACCACGCTCGCGTACTTCGGCGTCGACGCCCTGATCGACGACGACACCCGAGACCTCCAGGCCGCCGTACGCGGCTTCGTCGACCGACGGATCCGCCCGGAGATCGCCACCTGGTACGAGCAGGGCCGCCTGCCCGTGCGGGACCTGGCCCGCGAACTCGGCGAGCTCGGTGTGCTCGGCATGCACCTCAACGGCTACGGCTGCGCCGGCACCTCCGCCGTCGCGTACGGGCTGGCCTGCTTCGAGCTGGAGGCGGGCGACTCGGGGCTGCGCTCCCTGGTCTCGGTGCAGGGGTCGCTCGCCATGTACGCCATCTGGCGCTTCGGCTCCGAGGAGCAGAAGCAGCAGTGGCTGCCCCGGATGGCCGCCGGCGAGGCGATCGGCTGCTTCGGCCTGACCGAACCGGACTTCGGCTCCGACCCGGCCGGCATGCGGACCAGGGCCCGCCGCGACGGCGACGACTGGGTGCTCAACGGCACCAAGATGTGGATCACCAACGGCTCCGTCGCGGATGTCGCCGTGGTGTGGGCCCGCACCGACGAGGGCGTACGCGGCTTCCTCGTCCCGGCCGGCACCCCCGGCTTCACGGCCCCGGAGATCACCCGCAAGCTCTCCCTGCGCGCCTCGGTGACCTCGGAACTCGTCCTCGACGACGTGCGGCTGCCCGCCGACGCGATGCTGCCGGAGGCCGCCGGCCTGTCCGGGCCGCTGTCGTGCCTCAACGAGGCCCGCTTCGGCATCGTCTTCGGGGCGCTGGGCGCGGCCCACGACTGCCTGGAGACGACGATCGCGTACGCCCGCAGCCGGCAGATCTTCGACAAGCCGCTCGCCGCGTACCAGGCCACCCAGCTCAAGCTCGCCGACATGGGGCTGGAGCTGGGCAAGGGGATGCTGCTGGCGTTGCAGATCGGCGCGATGAAGGACGCCGGCACGCTCGACCACCGGCAGATCAGCCTGGGCAAGCTCAACAGCGTGCGGGAGGCCATCGCCATCGCCCGCGAGTGCCGCGCCATCCTGGGCGCCGCCGGGATCACCCTCGACTACCCGGTCATCCGGCACTCGGCCAACCTCGAGTCCGTGCTCACCTACGAGGGCACCTCCGAGGTGCATCAGCTGATCATCGGACAGGTGCTGACCGGCCACGCCGCCTTCAAGTAGGCGGGGCGGACCCTGGTCGTCTCAGCCGCCCGCGGGCTCGGCCGAGGAGCGGGCCACCGGCAGGTCGAAGTACGTGTCCGGCCAGGGCTCGTCGCGGTAGCGGTAGTGCCACCACTCGCGGTCGTAGTTGACGAAGCCGCCGTCGGTCATCAGCTGCCGCAGCAGCCGCCGGTTGTCCCGGGGCGCGCCGGTGACCTGCGGCGAGTCGGTGTGCGCGAGCGGGTCGAAGCAGTCGAAGCCGGTGCCCATGTCGACGCCGTTGTCGGCGAACCGCTGCCCCCGGGGGGCGGTGCAGGAGACCAGGGGCTGGCCCGGGGCGTACGGGGGCTGGGTGGGGGTCGGCACGTCGACCAGGGTCAGGTCGAGCGTGCTGCCCCGGCTGTGCGCGGTGGGTGCGCCGATGTACCCCTCGTCGAACAGGTCGGACTTCGCCACCCGGGGATAGAACTCCGCCTTCATCCGCTGCTCGCCGGGCTGCCTGGCCCACTCGACGAAGTCGACGGCGGCCCGCCGGGGGCGGTAGCAGTCGTACACCTTCAGGCTGCGGCCCCGGGCGAGGGCGGTGTCCTGCACCCGGCGCAGCGCCTCGGCGGCCCGGCGGGTGAGCAGGCAGAGCGGTTCGGGGTAGCCGGCGACCGGCCGTCCGACGAAGTTGTGCGCGGTGGCGTACCGGATGTCGGTGCGGATGCGCGGGTCGACGTCGGTGAGGACGACGAGGCCCGGCCCGGGCGGCGTGGCCGCCGACGCCGGCGTCTGCGGGGCGGACGGTGGCGGGGCGGACGGTGGCGGCGTCGGTGCGGCCGACGGTGGCGGCACGGCGGACGGTGACGGCGACGGCGCTGGCCGTGTGCAGCCGGGCGCGAGCGCCGCGATCACGACGGCCACCGCGACGGCCCGCCCACGGACGGTCGCGGCGCCCGGGGCTCGCCGGCGGATCCGGACTGGCCTGGCCACGCCCCCTGTCTATCAGGCTACGGACCGTCGGGCGCCCGGTCCGGCGACAGGTGTACGCGCAGGAAGCGCAGCGCCGCCTCGTCGTCGTCGATCCCGCCGGCCTCGTGACCGTTGTACCGCCAGACCGACAGCTCCGTCGGCCCCCGACAGGCGTTGACGGCGGCGAAGACGGTCGACGGCGGCACGATCTCGTCCATCAGCGCGACGGAGAAGCGGGCCGGCAGGTGGCACCGGCGGGCGAAGTTCACCCCGTCGACGTAGGCCAGGGTGGCCAGCACCCGTTCCTCGGCGTGCCGGTGGACGGCCAGATAGTCGCGGATCTCCCGGTACGGATGCGCGTCGGTGAGCACGATCGCGCGCGGGATGTCGCACAGGAAGGGCACGCCGGCGACGACGGCCCGCAGGCCGGGCGTCAGCGCGGCGACGGCGAGCGCCGCGCCGCCGCCCTGGCTGTGCCCGAGGACCGCGACCCACGCCGGATCGACCGCCGGCAGGGTACGGACCGCGTCCACCGCCCGCACCGCGTCGGTGAGGAACCGCCGGTAGTAGTACGTGCGGGGGTCCGCCACGCCACGGGTGGCCACCCCGGGCGCCTCGGGGCCGGCGGCGGCCGGATCCGGGGTGTCCCCCCGGGCCCAGCCCGCGCCCTGCCCCCGGGTGTCCATCTGCAGGTGCCCGAAGCCGGCCGAGGCCCACAGCAGGTTCTCCAGCGGGTGGCCCCGGCCGCCGCCGTAGCCGGCGTACTGCACGACGGTGGGCAGGGGTGCCACGGCGCCGCGCGGCAGCCGCAGCCAGGCCCGCACCGGCTGCCCGGCGAAGCCGGGAAAGGTCACGTCGTGCACGTCGATCGTGGCCAGCCCGGTGGGCACCGGCTCGGCGCGCACCGGCCAGCCACACTCCCGCGCCTCGGCGATCGTGTCCGCCCAGAACCGGTCGAAGTCCGCCGGCTCCGCCACCTGACCCCGGTACGCCCGCAACTGCTCCTCGGGCAGGTCGGTGAGGGCCACCGTTCAGCCGGCCGAGGGCGTGACGGCGAACCGGGGGTGCAACCGCCGGGTGTGGTCGACGTGCCGGGCGGAACCACGCAGCGCGACCGCCGCCACGAGCCGGTGGTCCGTGCTGGACGCCGAGAGCCGCAGCTCCAGCTCGCCCGGCTCGACGACGCGCCGCCCGTCGCGCCCGGTGAAGGAGAACAGGTCGGCCGGCACGGCCAGGTCGATCCGGCAGGCCGCGCCCGCCTCCAGCGGCACCCGGAGGTAGCCGACGAGGCGCTGCACCGGCTGGACCACCGAGGCCACCGGATCGTGCGCGTACACCTGCACCACCTCGCTGCCCCACCGGGAGCCGGTGTTGCGCACCGTGAAGTGCAGCCGCAGCTCACCGTCGGTCGCCGCGACCGGCTCGTCGACGACCAGGCCCGACCAGTCGAACGTGGTGTAGCCCAGGCCGTGCCCGAAGCCGTACGCGGGCGTCGGGTCGACGTTGGAGACGTCGCTGGCGTGGCCCAGCCGGGCCGAGAGGTAGGTGGTCGGCTGCGCGCCGGGGCCCCGGGGCACGCTGACCGGCAGCCGCCCCTGCGGCGCGACCCGGCCGCTGAGCACGCCGGCGATGGCCGGGGTGCCCTCCTCGCCGGGGAAGAACGACTGCACGACCGCCGCCGCGTCGGTCACCGCCCGCCCCAGCGCGTAGGGGCGCCCGGCGAGCAGCGTCACCACCACGGGCGTACCGGTGTCCAGCAGCGCGTCGAGCAGGTGCTGCTGCGCCCCGGGCAGGGCCAGCGACTCGGCGTCGCAACCCTCGCCGCTGGTGCCCCGGCCGAACAGTCCCGCCCGGTCGCCGAGCGCGGCGACCACCACGTCCGCACCCCGCGCCGCCGCGACCGCCGCCGCCACCCCGTCGGTGCCGTCGCCGTCGACGGAGACGCCGGCCGCGGTGACCACGACGCTGTCTGCGAACTCGGCGCGCAGCGCCGCCGCCAGGGTGGGCAGCTCGATGCCGACGGGCACCTCGGGATGCCGCGAGCCGACGTGGGCCGGGAACGAGTAGCAGCCGAGCACCGCCGTGGGGCTCTCCGCCTGCGGGCCGACCAGCGCGATGCGGGCCGGCCGGTCGAGCGGCAGGGTGCCGTCGTTGGCCAGCAGCACCACGGCACGCTCGGCGACCTCGCGGGCCAGCGCCCGGTTGGCCGGCGGGTCCAGGTCGACGGTGCCGCGCAGCGCCTCCGGGTCGGACAGGTCGGCGCCGGCCAGCGCGGCCGGCACCGGACTCCAGTCGGCGTCGAGGAGACCGAGCTGCGCCTTCTGCGTCAGCACCCGACGGACCGCCCGGTCGACCAGCGCCCCCGGCACCGCGCCGGCCGCGAGCGCCTCGCGCAGCGGCTCGCCGAACGTCTTCACCGTCGGCAGCTCGACGTCCACTCCGGCGGCGAGGGCGACGGCCGCCGCCTCCGCCCAGCTGCCGGCCACCCCGTGCAGGGTGCGCAGGAAGGCGACGCCGAAGTAGTCGGCCACCACGGTGCCCGGGAAGCCCCAGGCGTCGCGGAGCAGGCCGGTCAGCAGGTCCTCGTCGGCCGCCGAGGGCATCCCGTCGGTGTCGGTGTAGGCGTGCATCACCGACCGCGCGCCGCCCTCGCGTACCGCCATCTCGAACGGCGGGAGGATCACGTCGGCGCGCTCGCGGGGACCCATCGCCACCGGCGCCAGGTTGCGCCCGCCCCGGGAGGCGGAGTAGCCGGCGAAGTGCTTCAGCGTCGCCACCACGCCCGCGGACTCCAGGCCCCGCACGTACGCGGTGGCGATCGTGCCCACCAGGTAGGGGTCCTCGCCGATGGTCTCCTCCACCCGTCCCCAGCGCGCGTCGCGCACCACGTCGAGCACCGGGGCCAGTCCCTGGTGCACCCCGACGCGACGCAGGTCGGCGCCGATGGCGGCGGCCATCCGCCCGATCAGCTCCGGGTCGAAGGTGGCGCCCCAGGACAACGGCACGGGGTAGGCGGTGGCGCCCCAGGCGGCGAAGCCGGCCAGGCACTCCTCGTGCGCCATCGCCGGGATGCCGAACCGGTTCGCGGCGGCGACGCGCTGCTGGGTCCGCAGCAGCGACAGCGCACCGAGCGCGGGGTCGACCGGGGCGGTGCCGAACGGGCGGGTCAGCTGGCCGAGACCCGTGCCCAGCAGGGCGGCCAGGTCGACCGGTTCCTCCATCTCGTGCTGGTACGGCGCGACCTCTCCCCCGTCGGCGGCGGCGCCGACCCAGACGCCGTAGAGCTGGGCCACCTTCTCCGGCAGGGTCATCGCGGCGACCAGGGCGTCCACCCGGGTCGCGAGGTCGAGGGTCGGGTCGGTCCAGATCGCGGCGCCGGTGGCGATGTCCAGGGTCACGTTGTCGGTCACTTTCCTCCGACGCCCATCAGCCCCTGCACCAGGGCCCGTCGGGCGAACAGATAGACGAGCAGGACGGGCACCATCGACAGCACGACCGCGGCGAGCAGGCCGGGAATGTTGATCCCGTACTGCGTCTGGAAGTTGTAGAGGCCGAGGGTGATCACCTTGGTGGAGTCGGACTGGGTGAGGATCAGCGGGAACAGGAAGCCGTTCCACGCCTGCAGGGCGGAGAAGACCGCGATGGTGGCGATCCCGCCGCGCGACAGCGGCAGCACCAGTTGGCCGAACACCCGCGCGGGGCTGGCGCCGTCGATGGCCATCGCCTCGTACAGGTCGGGGGTGATGTCGCGCATGACGCCGCTGAGGATCAGCGCGCACACCGGCAGGGAGAAGGCGGCGGTGGGCAGGATGACGCCGACGAGGTTGTCGTAGAGCCCGGCCTTGCTGATCAGGTAGAAGATCGGCACGATGACCGCCTGCGCGGGGATCGCCAGGCCCAGCAGGAACAGCCGGAACACGCCGGAGGTGAGCCGGCTGCGGCTGCGCACGATGGCGTACGCCAGGGGCGGCACGAGCAGCAGCACGATGCCCACCACGCTCGCCGTGACCACCAGGGTGTTGAGCAGGTAGCGGCCGAAGCCCTCGTCGAAGGCGCCGGTGTAGTTGTCCAGGGTGAAGGTGTCGGGCAGCGCGATCGGGCCGTTGCGGCCGTACCCCTCGCGGGTCTGCACGGTGATCGCCAGCATGACGTAGATCGGCAGGCCGACGAGGAGGAGCCAGGCCACGGCGCCGAGCCCGGCCAGCCAGTTGGGGCGGTGCCGCTTCACAGTCCCTCCATCGTGGAGCGCATCCGGTCGTAGCCGGAGACCCGGACCACGATCAGCGAGATGACGGTGGCGACGACGACGAGGAGCAGGGCGATGGCCGCGCCGGCGCCGAAGTCGAAGCTGCGGAACGCCTGCTCGTACATGTGGTAGGCGGTGATGGTGGTGTCGGTGCCCGGCCCGCCCTGGGTGAGGATCAGCACGGTGTCGAACGTGGTGAGCCCGCCGACGACCATGAGCACCACCGAGGTGATCATGGCGTTGCGCAGCTGCGGCAGGGTGACGTGGCGGAACTGTCCCCACCGGCCGGCGCCGTCGACCTCGGCGGCCTGGTAGAGCACCGCCGGTACGGCGCGGGCCGCGCCCTGGTAGATCAGCGCGTGGAACGGGATGAACTGCCAGCTGCCGACGAAGACCAGCACGGCGATCGCGCCCGTCCGGCTGCCGAAGAGGTTGCCGTCGCCGAACAGCCACGGGGCCTGGCCGGGCACGCCGAAGTTCGGGTCGAGCAGTGCCCGCCACAGCACCGACACGGCGGTCGCCGACAGCAGCAGCGGGAGGAAGAAGATCGCGGACAGCACGGCCCGGTTGCGCTGCGGCCCGGCCGCCCACACGCCGATCAGCAGGCTCAGCGGCGTCTGCACCAGCACGCCGAGGGCGGTGAGCAGGACACTCAGCCACAGGCTGTTGATCATCACGGGGTCGCGGGCGAGCCGCCGCCAGTTGTCCAGCCCGACGTACTCCGGGGAGCCGAGGCCCGCCCAGCTGGTGAAGCTGAGCACGACCACGAGGACCAGCGGGACGAGTGCGAAGAGCCCGAAGAACAGGGTGGCGGGGAGGGCCCAGGCGAAGCCCGGGCGGCTGAGGGTGGGGCCGCCCGGGCTTCGTCGGGCCCGTCGCTGCTCCGTCGCGGTGGGGGCGGCGAGGGTGGTGGTGGACATGGTCGCGCTCAGCCCGCCTGGAGGGACTGCATCGCCTTGATGAAGCCGGCGGCGTCCATCCGGCCGTTGCAGTACTGCTGCACGGCCTGGTGGATGGTCGTGGTCGCCGCCGGCGGGTACGCCTGGTCCCAGGAGAGCTGGAAGTTCGGTGCCTCCTTGACCAGGGTGAACTGGTACTTCAGGTAGTCCGGGTTGGTGGCGCCGTCGAGGAACTTCTCGGTGTTGGTGGTGGTGGGCAGGTTGCCGATGGCGAGCTGCGCCTGGACGAACTCGTCGGAGTACTGGAGCTTGAGGAACTCGGCCACCGCCTCCGGGTGCCGGGTCTTCTTCAGCACGGAGTAGAAGTTGTTGGTGTTGCCGACCACGTTGCGCGGGTCGCCCTTGCCACCCGGGACGCTCGGGAAGGCGCTCCAGCCGAGGCCCTCGGCGGCGAAGGTCGGGTTGGCGTCGTGGTGGGTCGAGTAGTTCCAGGAGCCCATCAGCTCGAAGCCGGCCTTGCCGCCCGCCAGCAGGGCGGGCGAGCCGCCGTCGGTGAACTTGACCGAGTCGAAGTTGGTGCCGAACGCGCCCGCGTCGGTCAGTTGCCGCAGCAGCTCCAGGGCGCGGCGGCTCTCCGGGCTCTCCCAGGCACTCTTGTCGCCGTCGAGCGCCTTGGCGAACAGCTCGGGACCGGCCACCCGGTCGTAGAGGTACTGGTACCACATCTGGGTCGGCCACTGGTCGCCGCCGCCGAGGGCGATCGGCGTGAGCCCCTTGCCCTTGAGGGTCTTCACGGCGGCCAGCAGGTCGTCCCACGTCTTCGGCGGGGTGATCCCGGCGTCGGCGAGGACCTTCTTGTTGTGGAACAGCAGCACCGGCTGGGTGCCGCGCATCGGCACCCCGTACGCCTTGCCGTCGACCATGGCGGTGTTGAAGACCGACGGCAGGAAGTTCGCCTTCAGCCCC
Source organism: Micromonospora sp. M71_S20 (assembly GCF_003664255.1). Taxonomy (NCBI): domain Bacteria; kingdom Bacillati; phylum Actinomycetota; class Actinomycetes; order Micromonosporales; family Micromonosporaceae; genus Micromonospora; species Micromonospora sp. M71_S20. The sequence continues at coordinate 4,549,266 of NZ_RCCV01000001.1, forward strand.
GGGTCCTTGGCGATCATGTCGTCGAGCGGCAGCAGCAGGTCGGCCTTGACGAACGGGGTGATGCTGCCGCCGCCCCAGTTGAAGAAGACGTCCGGCGCCTGCTTGGTGTTGATGATGGTCTGGAGCTTGGTCTGGTAGTCGGCACCGGGGATGGTGTCCAGCACCGCCTTGACCTTCGACGTCTTGTTGAACGTCTCGACGAGCTGTTTCTCGACCTTGTTGGTGGCGTCGCCGTACACCAGGATGCGGATCTCGTCCGGGCCGGCGGCCGAGTCACCGTCGCCGCAGGCGGTCAGTGGCAACGCCAACGCCAGGGCGGCGCCGAGCGCGACGACCCGGGCGAGCCGCGTGCGTACAGTCATGATCGACCTCTCGTGGTGGGGGTGTGGTGGGGGACGTCGCCGCCGGCGCGACGACCGAAAGGTGTCCGACAAGTTTCCGGAATACTTCCGTAACTCGTCCGAACGCTAGAACCGACCTGCCGTGTCGTCAACCCCCGATCGTGGGGCAAGATGGGCCGGTGGAGCGGCCCCGCCGTTCCGGACGTTTTTCGGTGGTGACGGGTACGGTCGGTCTTCCGACCGGTGAAGGAGACGCGGGTGGACGGCGACGACGGGCGCAGGATCACCATCACCGCTATCGCGCGGGAGGCCGGGGTCTCGGTGCCGACCGTGTCACGGGTGCTCAACGGGCGCTCGGACGTGGCTCCCGGCACCCGCGAGCGGGTGGAGGAGCTGCTGCGCCACCACGGCTACCAACGCCGCGGCAGCCGCACGGTGAGCCACGTCGGCCTGGTCGACCTGGTCTTCAACGACCTGGACAGCCCCTGGGCGGTGGAGATCATCCGGGGGGTCGAGGACGTCGGGCACGGCGCGGGCGTCGGCACGGTGGTCTCCGCGATCCACCGCCAGTCGACCGCCGCCCGGCAGTGGTTGCAGAACCTGCGGGCCCGCGCCACCGACGGCGTCATCTTCGTGACCTCGCACCTGAGCCCGCCGCTGCACGCGCAGCTGCGCCGCCTCAACGTGCCCGTGGTCGTGGTCGACCCGGCCGGCGTGCCCGCCACCGACGTGCCCACCGTCGGGGCCACCAACTGGGCCGGCGGGCTCGCCGCGACCGAGCACCTGCTGTCGCTCGGGCACCGGCGGATCGGCTTCGTCGCCGGGCCGACGCACCTGCTGTGCAGTCGGGCGCGTCTGGACGGCCACCGGGCCGGGCTGGAGGCGGCCGGGGTGCCGGTGGAGGACCGGCTGGTGCACCCCGGCGACTTCTACCACGCCTCGGGCTTCGCCGCCGGGACGGCGCTGCTCGACCTCGACGACCCGCCGACGGCGATCTTCGCGGCCAGCGACCAGATGGCCTTCGGCGTCTACGAGGCCGTACGCCGCCGGGGGTTGCGGATCCCCGACGACGTCAGCGTCGTGGGCTTCGACGACCTGCCGGAGGCCCGCTGGGCCTCACCGCCGCTGACCACCGTCCGGCAGCCGCTGGTGGAGATGGGTCGCCTGGCCGCCCGCACCGTGCTGCGGCTGGCGCAGGGCGAGGCCATCGACTCCCCCCGGGTGGAACTCGCCACCAACCTGGTCGTCCGGGACAGCACGGCCCCGCCGCGCCGGCCGTGACGGCCGTCGTGCCGCCCGCCGCCCCTCGGCCGCGCTCCCGGTAGCGTTCCGGAACTTCCGGTCGGCCGCCGCCCGCGTGGTCGCCGGCCTCACCGCCCGACCGGCCCGAGGTTCCGGCCCGCCACGCCACTCCCCCGGTCGCCCGGGGCCGCCCCGGGGTTCCGGGGCGACGCCACGGACGGCGGGATCACCGGCTTCGGGCTCAGCGGTGCTGGTGGTGGTGCCGGACCGCGCGCCGGATGTCCACCGGCAGGGCGGGCGCGCCGTCGACCGGCGCGGGATCCTCGACGGTGGGGGCGATGCCGCCGGCGGCGATCCGGTCCAGGGTGGCCAGGCCGGCGGCGTCGATCGAGCCGAAGACGGTGTAGTTGGGGCGCAGCGCGGAATCGCCCTGGACCAGGAAGAACTGGCTGCCGTTGGTGTCGGGGCCCGCGTTGGCCATGGCGAGGGTGCCCCGGGCGTAGAGCCGGCGCACCCCGGTCGGGTCGGTCGGCGCCGGCGGCAGGTCGGTGGGCAGCTCGTCGGCGTAGCGGTAGCCGGGACCGCCGGAGCCGGTCCCGGACGGGTCACCGCACTGGAGCACCCGCAGCGTCGGGTACGCGGTGAGCCGGTGGCAGGAGGTCCGGTCGTAGAAGCGGTGGCGCACCAGGTGCAGGAAGCTCTGCACGGTGCAGGGGGCGGCCTCCCGGTCGAGGGTCAGCCCGATCGGCCCCTGGTTGGTGCGCAGCGTGACCCGCACCGTCCCCCGGTCGGGGGTGCGCCTCGGGTCGGGCGGCAGCGGGACCGGCCTGGCGGCGGGGTCCTCGGGCGTCTCCGTGTAGGCGCATGGGCCGGGCGTGATCCGGGCACCGGCGGAGGCGTCGGCCGGGGCTCCGGCGGGCGCGGCGACCGCGGCGGCGCCGCCACCGGTGACGAGCGCGCCCGCGACCAGGGCCACCCCGGCGAGGCGGGACAGCGTACGGGCCGGCCGGCGGCGCGCCTCGATCGACGGCGGGACGGGGTGCGGTCGGGGTTCGCTCGACACGGGGATCCTCCTGGGCTCGTGGCGCCGGAAAGACCGGAGTCTATGGATCCCGTCGTCGCTTGTCGATCCGTCCCGCCTCCACCGAGGTCAGGGAAGGGTCCTCCCTCACCGACGCCGGGCCGCCCGGCGGCGCCAGAGCAGCGCCGTTCCCAGCAGCCCGACCGCCGCCGCCACGAGCGCGGCCACCGGCCACCGGGCGACCAGCCCGTCCTCGAGCGGGCCGCTGGCCGCGGCCGGGCGCGGGTCGCCGGTGGCGGCGAGCACGGGCGGCGAGGGGGCCGCCGAGGCGGTCAGCTCCCCCGGCTCGACCAGCCGGCCGACGGCGGCGTCCCGGGGCAGCGAGAAGCCCCAGTCGAGCAGGGCGGCGCCCTGCTCCCAGCCCCGCGCGGGCTGCGGCTCGGCACCGAGCAAGGTGACCACCAGCCGCCGCCCGTTGCGCTGGGCCGCCCCGACGTACGTGTGCCGGGCCAGGTCGGTGAAGCCGGTCTTGCCGCCGAGCGCGCCCGGGTAGCGGTAGATGAGCTGGTTCTCGTTCTGGATCTCGAAACTCTTGGTCCGCTGCGCCGGCTGGGCGGGGATGCGGTGCGTCTCGGTCAGCGCGTACCGGCGGAACGTCGGGTCGGCGAAGCAGGCCCGGGCGACCAGCGCCAGGTCGTACGCGCTGGTGAACTGGCCTCGTCCGTCGAGGCCGGAGGGGGTCACCGCGTGGGTCTGGAGGGCGCCGAGGCGGTGCGCCTCCTCGTTCATCGCCCGCACGCCGCCGGCCATCCCGTCCGGCCCGCCGCCGAGGCGGGCCAGCACGTTGGCCGCCTCGTTGCCGGACTGGAGCAGCAGTCCGAGCCAGACGGTCTCGATCCGGTACCGTCCGCCGGCGACCAGCCCGACGGCCGAGGAGCCGGGTTCGATGTCCATGTCCCCGTCGGTGACGGTGACGACCTGCTGCGGGTCGAGTCGGGGCAGCATGGTGGCCGCCAGCAGCAGCTTCTGCACGCTGGCCGGGGTGCCGTACTCGTGCGGGCCGCAGCCGCCCAGCACCTGGCCGGTGTCCAGGTCGGCGACCAGCCACGAGGTCGCGGTGACCGCCGGCGGGCGGGCGGCCCCCGCCGGGACGACCAGACCGGCGGTGTCGAGCGCCGGGCCGCCCACGGCCCGCTCCTGCGGCACCGTCGGCGGCGGCGACGGACGGGGCGGCCGGGACACCCTGGGCGCGGGCGCCTTCGGGCAGGGCACGGACGCGACGACACCGGGCGCGGAGCCGGCACCGGGCGCGGGCGGCACCGCGCCGGGCGGGGACGCCACGACACCGGGCGCGGGAGTCGCGGACGCGATGACGCCGGGCGCGGATGTCACGAGGGCGGTGGGACCGGCCGGGCCGGCCGCCGCGGGGACGGGAGCGCCGGTGCCGAGGAGGACGGCGGTCGCCGTGGCCGCCAGCAGCCGAACCTTCATGCCCCGCACCCTAGTCGGCGGAGTTCGGGGCGCGGGCCGGGTTCTCCAGGCCCAGGCTCCCAGGCGTGCCGGAGGCGTGGCCGGCTCACCCCCCGTCCGACCACGTCCGGCGGCGCGGACCACTCCGGTTCCGGGATTATCGGCCCTGCCGCGGGACCCGGCCGGGACGGAAGCTGGAGAATGAAAGCGGTAAACGATCTTCCGGTTTGCGTGCCGGGCGGCGCCGTACCGGCGTCCCCGCCCCGCGGGCCGCACGACACCGACGAAGGGACGACCATGGAAGCCCTCTCGCTGACCCGCCTCGCCGACGAGCAGCTCGCCGCCGCGCGGGAGGCCGACAGCGGACGCAGCGCCCGTTCCCTGCGCCCGGGCCGGGACCGCCGGCTGCGGCAGACCCTGCTCGCCCTGCGCGGCGGCCGGTCCCTCGACGAGCACGACAGCCCCGGCGAGGCGACGCTGCAGGTGCTCGTGGGGCAGGTGCGCCTGGTGGCCGGGGACGAGTCCTGGGCGGGCGACGCCGGCGACCTCGTGGTCATCCCGCCGCGGCGGCACGCGCTGCACGCCGTCACGGACGCCGCCGTCCTGCTCACCGTGGCGCCGCGGCCGTGAGCACCGTCCCGGCCCGTCGTCACCGCCCGGTCGTCGACCCGGCCGGACGGCCCACGGCGGGCGCCCCGGGCCACGCTCCGAGCCGGGGCCGGTCGCCGGGGTGGGTGCCGCCGCAGCACGGCGCGTGGGCGATGCTGCTGCTGCCCTTCCTGACGGCGCTGACCGTCACCGGCCCGCACCCGCTGCACCTGCCCCTGCTCGGGGCCGCGCTCGCCGGATACCCGCTGTCGTACTTCGGGTTGCAGGCGGTCAAGACCGGGCGGATCCGCCGGGTACGACCGCACCTCGTCGGGTACGGCCTCGCCACGGTCGCGCTCGGCACGCCGGTGCTGGTGGCCCGGCCCGCGACGCTCGCCTACGCCCCGCTCTTCGCGGCCCTCGCCGCCGTCAACGCCGCCTACGCGCGCTGGCGCCGGGACCGGGCGTTCGTCAACGACCTCGCCTTCGTGGCGCAGTGCGGCCTGCTCGGCCTCGGCGTCGCCACGGTCGCCGAGGTGCCGTGGACCAGCGTGGCCGGGGTGACGGTCGTGGCACTGGGCTACCTGGTCGGCACCGTCCTGCACGTCAAGACGATGATCCGCGAGCGGGACAGCGTCCGGTACCGGTGGGTGTCGTGGACGTACCACGCCGCCGTCGCGGTCGCCGCGGCGCTCTGGGCGCCGGCGCCGGTCGCCGTGGTCTTCGCGGGGCTGCTCGCCCGGGCGGTGCTGCTCGCCGGGCGCCGGGTCGCGCCGACGCGGGTGGGCCTGGTCGAGACGGCCTGCGCCCTGCTGGTGCTGGCAGCGGTGGCGCTCTGACCCCGACGGGGCGGGGCGCTGGCCCGGCCTCCACCGGTCCGCGTCGACGGTAGGGCTCCCACGGGCCGGGACGCAGCGCGTCGGTTGGCTCACAAGCCGTTGCCTCCGGCGTCGCTCACCGACTAGAACCGGGGAACGATCGCCCGGACCTCCCGGCGACGGTGGCGAGGTGATGGCCGTGGCTCTGATCTCCTACGACGACACCGACTCGGCGGCCTTCGCCGCGACCCGGGAACTGCCGCGCAGCGGCCTGGACCGGTGGCGGCACGCGGTGCAGCAACACCTGCGGCCGCGTACCGGCACCACGGTGCTCGACCTCGGAGCCGGCACCGGCGCCTGGGCCGCCGCCTTCACCGAGTGGTTCGGCGCCCGGGTCGTGGGGGTGGAGCCCGCCGCGGCGATGCGCTCCCGCGCCAGCCACCGGCCGCTGCTCGCCGGCGACGCGGTCGCCCTGCCGCTGCGCGACTCCGTGGCGGACGCCGCGTGGCTGTCCACGATGGTGCACCACATCCCCGACCTCGACGCGGCGGCGCGGGAGCTGCGCCGGGTGCTCCGCCCGGGTGCCCCCGTGCTGATCCGCTCGCCGTTTCCCGGCCGCCACCAGCGGATCACGCTGTTCCGCTGGTTCCCGGAGGCGGTACGGGTCCTCGAGACCTATCCGGACCTGGCCCGGGTGCGCGCGGCGTTCGCCACGGCCGGGTTCACCGTCAGCACCGTCGAGCCCGTCGCGCAGACCACGGCGGCGTCGCTGGCCGAGTTCGCCGAGCGCCTCGACCGCCGTGCCCACACGCCGCTCCAGTCGATCACCGACGAGGCGTACGCCGACGGCCTGGCCCGGCTGCGGGCCGCGGCCGGCGCGGCGAGCGGCCCGGTCGTCGACCATCTCGATCTGCTGGTGCTGCGCTGAGTCACCCGGGCAGGGCCGGGTCGCGGTGCCGCAGGTAGTCGTAGAGCGCCGCCGAGGCGCGCAGTCGTCGCAGGCTGCGCCGGTGCAGCTCCTGCTCCCGCTTGGCCAGCTCCGCGTGGACCCGCTGGGCGCTGCCGGTGGTGCGCATCTCGCCGAGCACGGCCGCGACGATGTCGAACGGGTACGCGCCCCGGCGCAGCAGCGCGACGACCTGCGCGGCGCGCAGCTCGGCCGCGTCGTACACCCGGTAGCCGGTGCCGCGCTCGCGGACCGGCCGGAGCAGGCCGCGCTGCTCCCACAGCCGTAGCTGCGAGGTCCGGACGCCGACCAGGTCGGCGACCTCGCCGATGCGGGCCCCGCGCCGGGGCGCCGGCAGGACGGCCGCCGGGCTGGTCACCACGGTCTCGAACGCGCCGAGCACCCGCCGGATGTCGGCCCGCTCCCGGTCCAGCTCGGCGTGGCCGGCGTCGAGCGCCGCCAGCGCCGCCGCCAGGTCGCCCCGGTGCACCGCGGCCATGACCTCCCGGGTACGCGCCCAGCCGTGCCCCTCGGCCATCCGCCGGAGCACCGCCAGCGCCCGCACGTGGTCGTCGGTGAAGACGCGGTAGCCGGCGGGGGTGCGCTCGACCGGCGGCAGCACGCCGAGGTCGACGTAGTTGCGCACCTGCTGGACGGAGATGCCGGCCGTCGCCGCGACCTCCGCCCCCCGCCACCGTCCGGCCCGTCGTCCCGCATCCGCCACCGGGCCACCCTATCTGTCTCCACGTGGTTTGAGACTTTCCACCCTGCTTCGGGCGGCTGTTGCCGCTCACCGATGTGAAACCCTCCACGGGCGGTTGAATGAGACGATTGAAGGCGGCCTGGCCCCCGTAGATGTACCTCGGGCGGGACTCCGCCCACGATCTCGCGAAGGGTTCGCATGCAGCAGCCAGCACGGTCCGCCGCCGACAGTCACGACATGATCGAGGTACGCGGAGCCCGGGAGAACAACCTCGCCTCCGTCTCGGTCGACATCCCCAAGCGCCGGCTGACCGTCTTCACCGGGGTCTCCGGCTCCGGCAAGTCCTCCCTGGTCTTCGGGACCATCGCCGCCGAGTCGCAGCGCCTGATCAACGAGACCTACAGCGCCTTCCTCCAGTCGTTCATGCCGAACCTGAGCCGCCCCGACGTCGACTCGCTGCGCAACCTGAGCGCGGCCATCGTCGTCGACCAGGAGCGGATGGGCGCGAACTCGCGCTCCACCGTCGGCACCGCCACCGACGCGTACGCGATGCTGCGCATCGTCTTCAGCCGCCTCGGCACCCCGCACGTGGGCGGGGCCGGCGCGTTCAGCTTCAACCTCGCCGAGGGCATGTGCCCGACCTGCGAGGGCCTCGGGCGGGTCTCCGACCTCGACGTCGACGAACTGGTCGACCGCGAGCGCTCGCTCAACGACGGCGCGATCAAGGTACCCAACTTCGCCGTCGACTCGTGGTACTGGCAGACCATCGTCAACTCCGGGCTGTTCGACCCCGACACCAAGCTCCAGGACTACACGCCGCAGCAGTGGGAGGACTTCCTCCACAAGCCGTCCACGAAGATCAAGGTGGGCAGCAACAACTGGACGTACGAGGGCCTGGTGGTCAAGGTGCGCCGGCTCTACCTGGCCAAGGACCGCGAGTCGATGCAGGCGCACATCCGCGCGTTCGTCGACCGGGCGGTCACCTTCACCACCTGCGCCGACTGCGGCGGCGCCCGGCTCAACCAGGCGGCCCTGTCCGCCCGGATCGCCGGGCGCAACATCGCCGAGTGCTCGGCGATGCAGATCAGCGACCTGGCCGCGTTCGTCCGCGCCGTCGACGACCCGTCGGTCGCCCCGCTGATCGGCAACCTGCGCGACCTGCTCGACTCGCTGGTCGAGATCGGCCTCGGCTACCTCAGCCTGGACCGCGAGTCCGCCACCCTCTCCGGCGGCGAGGCGCAGCGGGTGAAGATGGTCCGGCACCTCGGTTCCAGCCTCTCCGACGTCACGTACGTCTTCGACGAACCGACGGTCGGCCTGCACCCGCACGACATCGCCCGGATGAACGACCTGCTGCTGCGCCTGCGCGACAAGGGCAACACGGTGCTGGTCGTCGAGCACAAGCCCGAGACGATCGCCATCGCCGACCACGTGGTCGACCTCGGGCCCGGGGCCGGCACGGCCGGCGGCAGGATCTGCTTCACCGGTGACGTCGCCGGGCTGCGCCGCTCCGACACCCTCACCGGCCGGCACCTCGACCACCGCGTACGCCTGCGCGAGGACGTACGCCGGCCGACCGGCCAGCTGTCGATCCGCGACGCCGACCTGCACAACCTGCGGGACGTCAGCGTCGACATCCCGCTCGGGGTACTGACCGTGGTGACCGGGGTGGCCGGCTCCGGCAAGAGCTCACTGATCCACGGCTCGCTGCACCGCCGCGACGGCGTGGTGGTCGTCGACCAGTCGCCGATCCGGGGTTCCCGGCGCAGCAACCCGGCCACCTACACCGGCCTGCTGGACCCGATCCGCACCGCCTTCGCCAAGGCCAACGGGGTCAAGGCCGCGTTGTTCAGCGCCAACTCCGAGGGCGCCTGCCAGACCTGCAAGGGCATCGGCCTGGTCTACACCGACCTGGCGATGATGGCCGGCGTCGCCTCGGTCTGCGAGGGGTGCGAGGGGCGGCGCTTCACCGACGAGGTGCTCACCTACCGACTGCGCGGGAAGAACATCAGCGAGGTGCTCACGATGCCGGCCACGGAGGCCCGGGACTTCTTCCCCGGCGGCGCCGCCCGGGCGATCCTCGACCGGCTGGTCGACGTCGGGCTCGGCTACCTCACGCTGGGCCAGCCGCTCAACACCCTCTCCGGCGGCGAGCGGCAGCGACTCAAGCTGGCCATCCGCATGGCCGACAGCGGGAGCACGTACGTGCTGGACGAGCCGACCACCGGCCTGCACCTGGCCGACGTGGACCAGCTGCTCGCCCTGCTGGACCGGCTGGTCGACGCCGGCAACACCGTCGTCGTGATCGAGCACCATCAGGCGGTCATGGCGCACGCCGACTGGCTCATCGACCTCGGGCCGGGGGCGGGGCACGACGGCGGCCGGATCGTCTTCACCGGCACGCCGGCCGATCTCGTCGCCCACGGCGACACGCTGACCGCCCGTCACCTCCGCGAGTACGTGGGCCGCTGAGCCCACCGGCCGGACGGAGCCGACCCTCCGGACGCCGCACCGGGCCGGGTCACCGGCTCGGTCACGTCCGACCCCCCGGATACGCGTCGCCCTCGGTCACCCGGGTCACACCCCGGCTGCCTACCGGGGGCGGTGCCCCGGGTTGCCCGCCGGGCGGTCAGCGTCCCGACACGGGGACTTGGCGGCCACGTGGTCGGCGGTGGCGACGACCTCGCGGATGGTGCGTCAGGTGAGGCGGCGCAGCCAGCGACGCTGCCAGGGCGTCTCCACGGCCCGCGGGCGGTAGGTGGCGCGCACCCAGTCCACGGCCCGCTCGGGCGGCAGCCCGTCGAGGATCGCCAGCGCCGCCAGCGCGGTGCCCGTACGCCCGGTGCCGCCCCGGCAGGTCACCTCCACCCGCTCGCCGCCGTGGGCGCGGCGCAGCGCCTCGGTCAGCGCGTCGACCGCGTCCGCCCGGTCGACCGGAACCCAGAAGTCGGGCCATCGGATCCGCCGGTGCGGCCAGGCGGGCGCCGGCCCGGGCGCCAGCAGCAGGGCGAAGTCGGCGGGCGACGCCGCGTCCGCGATCCGCCGCCCCCGCACCTCCACCCCGCTGGGCAGTACGACGACACCCGACTGCTCGCCCCACACCCGCCCATCACCCATCCCCCAATCCTCCCCCGCTCACCCGCTCACCCGCTCACCCGCGTCGATCATGAGGTTAGCGGCGATGTCGATCTCCACCAGTGCCGCCAACCTCATGATCACCGGAGGTAGGAACCGGGGGCGGGTGGGGTGGGAGGGGTGGGGTGGGTCAGTTGGGAGCGGGGGGTGGGGGTGGGGGTGGGGGTGGGGGTTGGGTCCTCGGGCGGGCGCGTAGGTGGGCGCGTTCGCCCTGCCTGCCGAAGAGGCTGAGGAACTCGACCGGCTCGGTGTCGGCCGACCCGAACCAGTGCGGTACACGGGTGTCGAACTCCGCCGCCTCTCCCGGCGTGAGCACGAGGTCCTGGTCGCCGAGGACGACCCGCAGCCGCCCGTTGAGGACGTAGAGCCACTCGTAGCCCTCGTGGGTCTGCGGGTCGGGCTCCGCCCTGCGACCGCCGCCCGGGATCACCAGCTTGTACGCCTGGATGCCGCCGGGCCGGCGGGTCAGGGGCAGCATGGTCATCCCGTGGCGGGTGACCGGGCGCAGGTGGATGCGCGGGTCGCCGGTGGACGGGGCGTCGACGAGTTCGTCGAGCGTGACGCCGTGCGCCCTGGCCAGCGGGAGGAGCAGTTCGAGGGTGGGCCGGCGGGCGCCGGACTCCAGCCGGGAGAGCGTGCTCACCGAGATGCCGGTCGCCGCCGACAGGTCGGCCAGGGTGGTTTCCCGCTGCCGGCGCAGCGTGCGCAGCCGGGGCCCGACCGCGCCGAGCGCCTGGTCCAGGTCGTCGTCCATGCCGCCATCTTGCCACTATGGCAACAATGTTTGCCACCACGGCGGCTGCGGTCGCATCGTGGTCGCGGGAGGTGGTCACGTGACCGATCGGTTGGACGGCAGCTACGACGTGGTGGTGATCGGGGGTGGCGCCGCGGGGTTGAGCGGGGCGCTGACGTTGGCGCGGGTGCGGCGGTCGGTGGTGGTGCTCGACGCGGGCGCTCCGCGCAACGCCCCGGCCGAGGGCGTGCACGGGCTGCTGGCCCGCGAGGGGATGCGGCCGGCCGAGCTGCTGGACCGCGGCCGCGTGGAGGTCCGAGGCTACGGCGGCCGGGTGGTCACCGGCGAGGTCGGCGCCGTGGCTCGCGACGACGGCGGCTTCACGGTGACGCTGGCCGACGGTCGGACGGTCCGTGCGCGCCGGCTGCTGGTGGCCACCGGGCTGGTGGACGAGCTGCCGGACGTCCCGGGCCTGCGGGAGCGGTGGGGCAGGGACGTCCTGCACTGCCCGTACTGCCACGGCTGGGAGGTCCGCGACCGGGCCATCGGTGTGCTGGCCAGCGGTCCGCTGTCGGTGCACCAGGCGTTGCTGTTCCGGCAGTTGAGCGCCGACGTCACGTACTTCGGCCACACCATGCCGCCGCTCACCGACGAGCAGGCGGAGCAGCTGGCGGCCCGCGGCATCGCCGTGGTGGACGGCGAGGTGGCCGCCCTGGAGATCGTCGACGACCGCCTCGTGGGCGTACGGCTGGGCGACGGCACGCTCGTGCGCCGCGAGGCGCTGGCCGTCTCGTCGCGGATGATGGCGCGCGCCGGTTTCCTCTCGGCGCTCGGGCTGCGCCCGGCGGAACACCCGGCGGGGATCGGCGAGCACGTCCCCTCCGACGCGACGGGCCGCACCGACGTGCCCGGGGTGTGGGTCGCCGGCAACGTCACCGATCCGGCGGCCCAGGTCGGTGCCGCCGCGGCGGCCGGAGTGTTCGCGGCGGCCCAGATCAACGCCGATCTGGTCGCCGAGGAGACCCGACGGGCCGTCGCCGCCCACCGCGACCCGCTCTCCGGGAGGTCGGAGGCGGCCCTCTGCGAGCAGGTGGTGGGCGACCGTCGCCACGGCCTGTGACGTCGCGGCAGGCGCCGGCTGGGCCGCCGCGCCGGAAGCACGGCGGCCCAGCCGGGACCACGGCGGCCCAGGTAGGAGGCGGCCAGGCGGGGAGCGCGGTGGCCCAGGCGGGAGCACGGCGGCCCAGCCCGGAGCGCGGCGGTTCAGGCGGGAGGCGGTCCGACGCGGGCGCGGGCCTTCCTGGCGCACGCGTCGAGCACGAGACGGGAGTCCAACCCGAGGCTCTCGATGGCGACCAGCGCGGTGTACGCGACGTCCGCCAGTTCCGCCGCCACGTCCTCGCGGCTGTGGGTGACACCCTTGCGCGGGTTCTGACCGAGCAGACCGATCCAGGCGCTCGCCGCCTCCCCCGCCTCCTCGGTCAGTTTGAGGATCCGGCAGGTCATTTCGGTCTGCCCGGTGCCGTTGGCGGCGTCCGACCAGCCGCGCGAGGCCCGGACCGCGTCCCAGATCTACTCGTCCACGGAACCAGTCAACCGGACGGAGGTCACGGTCCGTATCGCGGGACGGTTGGCGGGTAACCGGGTCCGGGTGGTAGCAACAGGGACTACCAGCGCAAGCGAAGGGACGTGTCGTATGCCGGAGACCGTGGAGACGGTGTTCACCAGCGTGGTCGCCCGCAATCCGGGCGAGCCGGAATTCCACCAAGCGGTACGCGAGGTGCTGGAGAGCATCGGCCCGGCGCTGGCCCGACACCCCGAGTACGCCGAGGCGCGGATCATCGAGCGGATCTGCGAACCGGAGCGGCAGGTCATCTTCCGGGTCCCGTGGGAGGACGACCGCGGCCGGATCCAGGTCAACCGGGGCTTTCGGGTGGAGTTCAACAGCGCCCTCGGCCCGTACAAGGGCGGGCTGCGGTTCCACCCGTCGGTCTACCTCGGGATCGTGAAGTTCCTCGGCTTCGAGCAGATCTTCAAGAACGCGTTGACCGGGCTGTCGATCGGTGGCGGCAAGGGCGGCGCGGACTTCGAACCGAAGGGGCGCTCGGACCGGGAAGTGATGCGGTTCTGCCAGAGCTTCATGACCGAGCTGTACCGGCACATCGGCGCGGAGACCGACGTGCCGGCCGGGGACATCGGCGTGGGTGGCCGGGAGATCGGCTACCTGTTCGGCCAGTACAAGCGGATCACCAACCGGTACGAGTCCGGGGTGCTCACCGGCAAGGGCCTGGCGTACGGGGGCGCGCAGGTGCGCCGGGAGGCGACCGGCTACGGGGCGGTCTTCTTCGCCGACGAGATGCTCAGGCAGGTCGGGGACAGCCTGGACGGCAAGCGGGTCGTGGTCTCCGGGTCCGGCAACGTGGCGATCTACGCGATCGAGAAGGTGCACCAGCTCGGCGGGAAGGTGGTCGCCTGCTCCGACTCGTCCGGCTACGTCCTGGACGACAAGGGCATCGACCTGGAACTGCTGCGGGAGCTGAAGGAACAGCGCCGGGCCCGCCTCGACGACTACGCCCGGCACGTGCCGCACGCGGTGGCGGTCTCCGGCCGTACCGTCTGGGAGGTGCCCTGCGAGCTGGCGCTGCCGTGCGCCACGCAGAACGAGATCGGCGGCGCGGAGGCCGCGGCGCTCGTGGCCGGCGGCTGCGTCGCGGTCGTGGAGGGCGCGAACATGCCCACCACGCCGGAGGCGGTCCGCATCCTCGGCCGGGCGGGGGTGCGCTTCGCGCCGGGCAAGGCGGCCAACGCCGGCGGGGTGGCGGTGAGCGCGCTGGAGATGCAGCAGAACGCCAGCCGGGACTCGTGGACGTTCGCCGAGTCGGAGCAGCGGCTGCGCGGGATCATGCGGAACATCCACGACCGCTGCTGGAGCACCGCCGAGGAGTACGGGCTGCCCGGCGACTACGTGGCCGGGGCGAACATCGACGGGTTCCGCCGGGTGGCGGAGGCGATGCTGGCCCACGGCCTGATCTGACCGGGCGGCCGGCCCGCCGTCGACGGGGTCCGGCGGCTCAGAAGCTGCTGACCAGCTTCACGAACGCCTCGTCGATCATGGCGGGGTCGGTGGCGTCGAACGCCTTGCCCGACGACGCCTTGGCGATCCGGTCGAGCGTGTCGAACTGCGAGTCCTTGTCGAAGGCGATGCAGAAGACCTTGACCGGACGCCGCGGGTCCAGGGCCACGTCGGCGAGCAGCCGGTTCAGGTCGTTGTCCCGGGCGTACTCGTTCTTGCCGTCGGTCAGCACGACGACGGCGTTGATCCGGTTCGGGTCGTACCGGTCGAGCAGCTGCCGGTGGGCGGCCCGGACCGTCGCGTAGAGGGCGGTGTCGCCCGCGACGTGCAGGCCGGCGATCCGGTCGTTGATCCGCTTCTGGTCGAAGTCGCCGAGCCGGACCTCCTCCCGGTACGGGCCTTCGGGCCGCTTCGGCGTCTCGGAGGAGAACGACCAGAGCCCGACCCGGTCCTCGGAGTTGAGCAGCGCGAGCCCCTTCTTTGCCGCCGCCGAGGCGACCTGGAAGCGGGTGCTGTTCCCGACCCGTTTCTCCATCGACCCGGAGGTGTCCAGCGCGATCAGGATGTTGGCCTTCTTGCGCAGCGTGCTCCAGCCGCTGAGCATCGCCTCGACCACCTCCGGGTTCGGCGGATCGAAGTAGGACAGCCCGCCGTCGGGCTCGGTACCGACGCTGGCGAGCAGCTCCGCCGAGGCCTGGCGTTCGTGGTCCCGGAAACCGAGGCGGGCGAAGCTCTTCTGCTGGGGTTCCGCGGTCAGGAACTTCAGGAAGTCGTCCGCCGCCGCGCGCTGCCGTTCGTCGGCGGAGGGGAGCACCACGAACGGGTGGTCCAGGTTGAAGGTGCCCTCCTTCGGGTGTACGGCCACCAGCGGGACCTTCGGCCGGGGGCCCCGCTCCTGGCCCTCCTGCCGCGGGCTCAGCCCGCCCTCGTTGTAGAGGTGGACCAGCTCCTCCTGCATGACGATGGCGCTCATGTCGCCCGTGCCGGCGCCCGTACCGGTCAGGTCGGCCTCGGCGAGGTCGCGGAGCAGCTCCACCGAGTCGTCGCTGTAGTGCGACACGTTGGCCTCGATCTGCCGGACGAACCGGGTCACCTTCGGGTCCGACAGGTCCGACTTGGTCAGGTCGCTGGAGCGGTTCGCGGCGGCGTAGTAGGTGGCGATGGTCGCCGCCAGCCCTGAGGTGGAGAGGTTCGGGTTGTCCTTGCCGAAGGTGAAGCGGCCCCACTCCGGCCTGCCGAAGCCCGCCCAGCCCTGCCGCCCGGAGAGGCCGAGGATCTCCCCCCAGCCCAGCGGCCCGCGCCCGCGTACCAGCTCGCCCTTCGGCTGCGGCATCGCGATGACCAGCGGGCTGTTGGCGATCGGCGGGTACCGGTCCGGCGTCTGCAACGGCCGCCCGGCGGCCTCGTCGAGCAGCCGCAGCTGGCCGGTCCACAGGCTCGACGTCGGCAACCAGACCTGCGGCTCCGGCAGGTTGGTGCCCCTCCAGCCGGCGGCGAGCGCCTCGGTGGCCTTACCCGAGTTCAGGGCGCTGACGTGCACCTGGGCGCAGCCGCCGCCCTCGAGCGTCCGGTCGCTGTCGTTGTACCGCGCGGCCAGCTCGACCAGCAGCGCCGCCTTCTCGGTCGAGGAGTTGACGTCCAGGCGGACGGCGCAGTCGGCCCGGGACCGGTCGCTGCCCGCGTCCTGCTGCCGCACGAGCACGAACGCCCCGCCGATGACCAGCAGCCCGGCGGTGACGGCCGCGGTGTACGGCAACCACTGTCGTGCACGCGACGGGGCTGGGGCCATGGCGATGTCCTCCTCGGCGGTCAACTGGTGGCAGTCAACCTATCGGTGCGGCGCCACCGGCGGTGCCCGACCCGGCGGCCGGGACGCCCACCCCCGCCCACCTGCGCACCCTCGGTCAGTGGCGGTCGGAGCGGTCGCCGAGGGCCGTCGCGACCAGCAGCCGCACCGCGTAGACCACGACGAAGGTGGTCGCCCCGGCGGCCGCGGCCGCGTCCACCGTGCTCGACGCGACGTAGCCGGCCGCGGCGCCGACCGAGCCGAGGAAGATCGCGGTCGAGATGCCCCAGGCGTCGGTCGACTCCCGGCGGAGCCGCCGCCCCCAACCGCCTTCCGCCTGGTCGGCGGGCGCGGAAGCCGTGGACGGGCTCTGCTGCTGTCGCACCGGTTCCGGCCGGGCCGCCGGTGCCGTACCGACTCGGGTCGGCGCCGTCGGTTCCGGCCGGGCCGGCGGCGGATCCGACGCGGTACGGGGCAACGGCAGCGGCTGGTTCGGCGTCGCCGCGCCGGCGGTCTCGTTGCCCAGTTGGAGCACGGTGTCCCGGCGCAGCGGGCCCGCGTCCCGGACGTTCTGCCCGAGCAGCCGCATCAGCACCTGCTCGGCCTCCGGCCGCTCCGCCGGCTCCTTGGCCAGGCACTGCCGGATCAGCTCGTCGAGGCCCGGTGGCAGCGCGGGCAGGTCGGGCGGCTCGTTGAGCACCCGGTGCATCACCGCGAAGAGCGAGTCGTTGCCGAACGGTGGCCGGCCCCCGGCGGCGAAGGCGATGGTGGCGGCCCAGGCGAAGACGTCGCAGGGTGGCCCGACCGAGTCGTTGCGGAACCGCTCCGGGGCCATGTACGCGGTGGTCCCCATCACCCGGCTGGTCACCGTCTCGGTGACGCCCAGAGCGCGGGCGATGCCGAAGTCGATCACCCGGGGGCCGTCCCGGCCGAGCACCACGTTGTCGGGCTTCAGGTCGCAGTGCACGATGTCGGAGCGGTGGATCGCGGCGAGCGCGGTGGCCGTACCGACGGCGAGCCGGTGCAGCGCGTTGCCGGCGACCGGGCCCTGCTCGCGGACGTGCCGGTAGAGGGTCGGGCCCTCGATGAACTCGCTGACCACGTAGGGTCGTTCGCCGTCGACCTCGGCGAAGAGCACCTGCGCGGTGCAGAACGGCACGACGCGGCGCGCCGCGGCGATCTCCTTCATGAACTGCGACCGCGCCCGCAGGTCACTCAGGTCGATGTTGATCATCTTGACCGCCACCCGGTGGCCCTGGTCGTCCTCGCCGAGGTAGACCACCCCCTGGCCGCCCGCGCCCAGCCGGCCGACCAGCCGGTAGGGGCCGGCGGTCACCGGGTCGTGCGTCCACAGTGGCGCCAGCCCCGGCACCGGCGCGTCGGCCAGTCCTGTCATCCCGACTCCATCGATGTCGTGTCCCCGACCACCCGGCGGCGGAGGACACGGTCATGGTGCCATGTCCCCGCCTTCCGGCCGAGGGTGCCCGGACGGCCGGCCGACCTCGCCGGGCAGGGCGCGGCAAATCGGACGGGCCGGCGGGGTGGGGCGGGGCGAAGCGGCACGGGACGAGCTGGCGCCCGTCGGAGGTCTCCGACGGGCGCCAGCCGTTTCGCGGTGTCCGGGCCCTGCCCGGAGGGAGTTTCACCGTCAGCGCGCGGCTCCCATGCCGAAGCGGTGGCGCTTGCGCCAGACCAGCGACAGCAGCAGGAGCACCGCGCCGGCGCCGACGAGGCCGCCGCCGAACTTCATCGGGGTGCTCAGGCTGTCGCCCGTGACGGGTAGCGGCGGCGCGTGCTTCTTGAGCACGGTCAGCGTCGCGGTCGCCACTCGGTCGAAGGTCTGGCCTTCGGCCCGGAAGGTGTACGTGCCGTGGTGACGCGGCGTGTAGGTGGTGCGGAAGTTGCCGAGAGCGTCCGCAACGACCGTCAGGGTCCTGGGGCTCGGCTGGGGCGCCCGCTGGAACGAGACCGGCGCCATGGCGACCATCTCGCCGTTGCTGCGGCGCGCCTGGTCGGCGCCCGGCACGGCGGCGGCGAGCGGCGACGTGCTGACGGTGATGATCACCGTCTCGCCCGGCCCCCAGCCACTGCCGATCAGGGTGACGGTCTGTCCGACCACGACGGTCGGCGGGCTCACCGCGAGCGTCGGGGTGCCGCCCGGCGGGTAGACCGGTGGCTGTGGCGTTCCGGTGCCGGGCGCCGGCTGCGGCTGGGCCGCCCCCGCTGCGGTCGGCGCGGCCAGCACGGCCATACCGACCGTGAGCGCCATGATGATGCGGGATAGCCGCATGATTGGTTCCCTCCTACTGATCACAGCTTGGTGCGGAAACAACTTGGGTGGTCCATGGGGTGGCGGTGGGGGTCAGCCACAGCTCGGCGGTGCCGACGCCGGTGGTCGCCGTCAGGACGGTGACCTCCAACGTGCGGGAGTCCCCCGGGCCGACCTCGACGTTGGCGGTGCTCACCTGGCGGCGCCGTTCGGTGCCGCTGCCCACCGCCGTCTCGACGCCGTCCAGACGGGCGGCGAGCACCGCCCCGCCGGCCGGGCTGTGCACCGACACCAACGTGCGGACGGTGTACGGGTCACCGGCCAGACCGAGGCCGAGAACCGACTCGCTGAGACCCGACTTCGGCGCCGACGAACGCAGGGTGACCCGGAGCCGGAGCTCCCGGCGGCCGTCGGGTCGACAGTCGCCGACCGCCAGGGTCGCCGACGGCCGGAGGTAGTAGCCGAGCTTCGCGCCGCTGCCGTCGTTGAGGAACACGCCGACCGTCGGCACGGTGTCCTTCTCCGGAAGCGCCCCGGCCATCCGGCTGTCGCCGATCTTCCGTTGCTCTTCGTGTCGGGCACTCCAGAACAATATCCGGCGTTCGGTGACAGCACGGTCAAATGAGGACAATAACGCCTTCGGGTCTACTTTCTTCGTAACCAGGGCGTCGAACACGGCGGCGGCGGAGGCGGCGAAGAAGGCGTCCTGTTTCTCGTTGTCCATCCGCTGGTAGCTGTCGCTGAGCATCGTCTGCACGACCTTCTCGGCGGCCAGCGGGACACCGCCGGGCACCATGACCGGGCCGGTGGCCTTGAGCAGGTACGACAGCACCACCGGGTCGACGGCGAGCACGCCGTCCACGGTGGTGCCCGTACGCCGCCGGAACATCTCCCGGTAGAGGGCGGCGGCGGTCGGGAAGTGCGGGGTGAGGTTGACGTCGGCCGGGTAGATCCCGGGCAGGTCGGCCCAGAGGCTGCGCACCTCGGCGGGCACCTTCAGCGGCGGCTGGAAGCGGCCCAGCGTGCTGCTGCTGCCCTGCCGACCCATCCGGACCCGGCCGTCGGCCGCGTGGATGACGGCGTACGCGCCGATCATGCCGCCGGTCGCGCGCAGCTCGGCGGGATTCTGGGAGACCACGAGGTAGGTGCGGGGGCCGTCGGCGCCCAGCAGCGGCGGAAGCAGTCGGGTGGCCTGGTCCGCGGCGGCGGTCAGGCCGGCCAGCCGGTCGATCTCTCCCCGCAGGTCGCCGAGCGCCTGGCGGACCTGGGCGACCAGGCCGTCGGTGGGCACCGTCGCGAGGCTGTCCCGGGCGCCCTGCACCGTGGCGTTGACCCTGGCCAGCTCGGACGACAGGGTCCGCAGTCGACCCACGTCCAGCCGCCCGCCCGCCGGCACCAGGCTGGTCAGGTCGGCGCGCAGCAGCGGCGGAAACGCCTGCCGGGCCAGGTCGTCGATGGCCACCGAGATCTGCCGGATGGCCGCCAGGTTGTCCCCCGCGTACGGGGTGTGCCGACCGAGCCACCAGCCGGGGTCACCGGTCGCCGCCCGGGCGCTGCCGGACTGCTGCTGGAGCGCCGCGAGGGTGCGCTGCGCCCTGGCGGTGTCACCCCCGACCACCTGGGCGCTGAGCTCCCGGGCCAGGCCGGCGGCGTTGAGCAGGTGGGCGCGGGCCTGCCAGCCCCGGAAGCCCACCCAGCCCCCGGTCAGCAGCAGCAGCGAACCCACCACGAGGGCGGCGAGCAGGGCCCGGCGCAGTTGCCGCCGCCGGCGGGAACGACCACGCCGTCGACGCGGTCTCGCGCTCTCCGTCACACCACACGTCCTTCCTGGGGAACGGAGCAGCGGACCCCGTTCCGCTGCCGTCCCCCACTGCTAACGATCGTTTTCACCCGGAGATGACGCACTTGACCGGTATGCGAGCCCCGCTCACCGTTCACCGGGCGCCGGGGCGCCCGGCAGCCGCCTCGTACAGCAGGCGTTCGATCCGGTCCACGCCCGCCGACATCGACATCTCCCGCAGGTACGCCTCCCGGCCACGCCGACCCATGTCGGCCCGGGCGGGTGGCGGGATGGTGGCGGCCAGCCAGAACCGGTCGGCCAGGCTCGCCCAGTCCCCCGGCGGGCAGGAGAGCCCCGCCCGGGCCCGCTCCACCAACTCGGCGGTGTCGCCGCCGGCGGAGGCCACCACGGGCGCGGCGCAGGAGAACGCCGCCTGGAGCTTCGCCGGCAGGGTGCTGCGCAACTCGGGCAGGTCCCGCAGCATGACGAGCTGGTAGTCGGCGGCGGCGTACAGCTCCGGCATGTCCGGCGGAGAGCGCCGCTCGACGAAGCGCACGTTCTCGACGCGCAGGTCGGCGGCGAGCCCCCGCACCCGCCGCTCGTCCGCGCCCGAGCCCACCAGGACGAGGTCCACCGTGTGGTCCAGTGCCGCCGCCGCCCGTACCGCGGTCTCCAGGCCCTGTCGGACGCCGATGGTGCCGGCGTGCATCACCACGCAGCGCTCGTCGCGCCGGACCAGCCGGTGGGCCGCACGGCTGGGCCGGGCCGGATGGAAGATCCGCTCGTCGGTCCAGTTGAGCACCACCCACACCCGGGCCGGGTCTGCTCCCGCCGCGACGACCCGGTCGCGCAGCGACGGCGCGGCGACCGCGATCCCGTCGGCGGCCCGGTAGACACGCGCCATCGCGGCGGCGATCCTGCCGGCCCACCGCCCGTTCTCGGCCCCGACCGGCTCGTCCTCCGCCCAGACGTCCTGCACGTGCACGACGGTCGGCACCCGGCCCAGCAGGCGGAGCAGGCCCGCCGCCGCGAAGGCGTTCGCCGGCGGCAGGTGGACGTAGAGGGCGTCGACGTCGGCCAGGAACGACCGCCCGGTGACCGCCGCGCTGCCGGCGAACGACAGCTGACCGGCCATCCGGCCGCGGAGCGAGCCTTCGCCGGCGGAGTAGCGCGGGACCCGCCGGACGGTCAGCCGCTCGCTGCGGGTCTCGTGCCGCCAGCGCTGCCGCCAGCCCGGGTAGACGTGGCCGCCGGGATAGTCGGGGAAGCCGGTCAGCACCTTCACCTCGTGCCCCCGGACGGCGAGCTCCTCGGCCAGACTGCCCGGGATGAACGCGGGCTCGGGCGGGAAGTGGTACGACAGGATCCCGATCCTCACCGCCCCGCCTCCGTCCGGTGGGGACTCCTCGGCGCGGCACCGTGACGTGGACGCGTCCGGTCCGCGTACGATGCCGACATCCCCTCCACGTCCGGCCGGTCCCGACGGCCGGCGGCCGGCGCGGCGCCACCGCCCGCGACGGCACCGACGAGAGGGGTCCGCATGGTCGACCGGGTGCTGTTCGTCTGCCACGCCAACCTGTGCCGGTCACCGATGGCCGAGTACATCGCCCGTCGCCTGCTGGCCGGGCGCGCGGTTACTGTCGCCAGCGCCGGCACGGACGCCGTCGACGACCTGCCGATGCACCCGTACGCGGCGGACCTGGCGGCGGAGACCGGTGGGGATCCCACCGACTTCCGCAGCCGCCGGCTGCGCCGGGAGCACCTGGTCGGGGCGACGCTGGTGCTGGCCGCGACGCGCCGCCAGCGCTCGGTGTGCACCGCCCTCGCGCCGGCCGCGCTGCACCGGACGTTCACCCTCCGCCAGTTCGGCCGGCTGGCCGCGGCCGCCGACCCGACGACGGATCCGGCCGACGGGCCCCTGCGGGCGGCGGTCGAGGCGGCCGCCCGCGCCCGGGGGTGGCTGCAACCCGCCACCCCCGACGCGGACGACCTGCGGGACCCGATCGGCGGCACCGTCGCCGACTTCCGACGCTGCGCGGAGGAGATCGAACGGTCGATGCGGCCCCTCGCGGCGCTCATCGCGACAGCCGGGTGAGTTCCTGCGTACGGTCGCTGACGACGTCGTCGATCCGCTCCGCGTGCCGGGCGGACGGAGCCGCGTCGGCCGGCACGTCCGGAGTCGCGGCGGCGGCGACCACCCGGTAGGCCTCGTACTGGTACGCCTCCGCCTTGGCCACCTTCGCCATGTTCAGCACGCAGCCGAGCAGCCGGACGGAGACCGAGTTCAGGGCGCGGGCGGCCTGCGCCACCTGGCTGCGCGAGGTGCGACCCTGCTGGGAGACCAGGAGCGCGCCGTCGGCCTGCACGGCCACCACCACGCCGTCGGTCACGGCCAGCAGCGGGGCGGTGTCGATGATGACGATGTCGGCGGACTCCCGCAGGGCGAGCAGCAGGTCCGCCATCGCCTTGGAGCCGAGCAGCTCGCTGGGGTTGGGCGGCGCCGAGCCGCTGGGGAGCACCAGCAGGGACTTGTCGCCCCAGCGCTGCACCACGTCACCGACCTGGACGTCGCCGACCAGGACGTCGGTGAGCCCGATGCCCGCGTCGAGCCCCAGGTAGTCGGCGACCTTCGGGCGGCGCAGGTCGGCGTCGACCAGCAGCACCCGCCAGCCGGCCTCGGCCAGGGCGATCGCCAGGTTGCAGGAGAGCGTGGTCTTGCCCTCGCCCTGAAGCGCGCTGGTGACCGCGATGACGCGGGCGGGCTCGTGCACGTCGACGAAACGCAGGTTGGTGCGCAGCTTGCGGACCGCCTCGGCCCGGGCGGAGTTCGCCGCCGCGCCGACGATCAACGGCTCCGACTTCGCGGTGCTCTCGAAGGGGATCTCGCCGAGCAGCGGGCTGCCGGTGGTGCGCTGGAGGCCCGCGGCGTCGCGCAGGCGGACGTCGGCGACCCCGCGCAGGATCGCCAGGCCCACGCCGGCGAGCAGGCCGAGCAGCGTACCGACGGCGAAGTTGCGGACCGGCTGCGGCGAGACGGGCGTCGGGGTGACCCGGGGCCCGCTGACCACCTCGATCCTGATCGGGCCGGCCTTGCCGTCCGAGGTCGTCTCCACCTTCTGCACCAGCTCGACGAACTTCGCGGAGAGCACTTCGGTGACCTTCAGGGCCCGGTTCTGGTCCGTGTCGGTCACCGACGCGCGCAGCAGCACGGTGCCGGTCTCGGTGGAGGTGCTGACCCGGCGCTGGACCTCCTCGGCGGTGAGCCCGACCGGAGCCTCGGCGACCACGCTCTGCGCGAGGCGGTCGCTGGTCAGCAGTTCCGCGTACGACTTGACCCGCTGTTGGAGGAAGAGGCCGCCCTGGTAGGCGTCGGTGACGCCCTGACTGGGCGTGGTGACGAAGAAGGTCACCGAGGCGACGTAGCGGGGCTGTGCCCGGACGGTGACGAGGGCCGTGACGCCGAGCGCGACCATGACGGTGAGGAGCACGATCCACCAGTGCCGGCGCACGAGGCGGAGTTGGCGGTACAGGTCCATCAGGCGCGCCTCCGTACCAGGCCGGTAACGCCAAAAAACTTCACGAAAACCCCCAAGGTCGACTTAATCTCGTGAAACCATTAAAGCGACTCATACGTCTTATGTCCCGAGTTATGCGTTTTCACCCCTTGACATCCGGCCCCGACCCACCACCGGACAAACGGGCGGACGGGGTCCCGGGTGGCGGGGAGAAACCGACCGGACGTGACGTCGCCGGCAATCACCCGTCCCGACTCGCCGGTCACGGCGGCGCTGGATAGGGTCGGGGACGGTGTGCCGGGAAGCCTGGTCGGCGTCGACCCCTGCTGCCCGAGACAAGGTGGATCCCGCGCCATGACCGACCGCGCCCCGCACGCCGACCGCCCCCGCCCGCCCCGCCGGTTCTTCTCGCGTACCTCCTGGCCGGAGGCCCGGTTCCTGGCCGACGTGCTGCGGACCGAGACCGTCGGCGGCGGCCTCCTGCTGCTCGGCGCGGTGATCGCGTTGGTCTGGGCCAACTCGCCCTGGGGGCCCTCCTACGCCGCCCTCGGCGAGTGGGTGCCCTTCTCGGGCGGGGCCGCCCTGCACCTGGACCTGGACCTCGCCGCCTGGGCCGCCGACGGCCTCCTGGCGATCTTCTTCTTCGTCGTCGGGCTCGAACTCAAACGCGAGTTCGTCGCGGGCGACCTGCGCGACCCCCGCCGGGCGGCGCTGCCCGTGATCGCGGCGGTCGGCGGCATGGCGGCGCCCGCCCTGATCTACCTCGGGATCAACCTCGCCGCCGGCGGCGACGGGCTGCGGGGCTGGGCCATCCCCACCGCGACGGACATCGCCTTCGCCCTCGCCGTGCTGGCCGTCATCGGCTCCCACCTGCCGCAGGGCCTGCGCGCCTTCCTGCTGACCCTGGCGGTGGTCGACGACCTGCTCGCCATCACCATCATCGCGATCTTCTACACCGCCGACTTCAACGCGCTGCCGCTGCTCGCCTCCCTGGTCCCCATCGCCCTCTTCGGCCTGCTCGTGCAGCGGCGCAAGACGTGGTGGTGGGCGCTGATCCCGTTGGCGGCCACCGCGTGGGTCCTCATGCACGCCTCCGGGGTGCACGCCACCGTGGCGGGCGTCCTGCTGGGCTTCACCGTGCCCGTCCTGCGGGGCAAGGCCGGCGACGCGCACGGGCTCGCCGAGCACCTGGAGCACCGCTGGCGCCCCATCTCGGCCGGCTTCGCCGTGCCGATCTTCGCGTTCTTCGCGGCCGGGGTGTCGCTTCGGGGCGCCGACCTGGGGGCCATCGTCACCGACCCGATCGTGATCGGCGTCGTCGCCGGCCTGGTGCTCGGCAAGGTCGTCGGGATCTTCGGCTCGACGTTCCTGCTCGCCCGGTTCACCCGCGCGCAACTCGACGAGGACATCACCTGGACGGACCTGCTCGGCGTGGCGCTGCTCGCCGGGATCGGGTTCACCGTCTCCCTGCTGATCGGCGAACTCGCGTTCGGCCCCGACAGCGCCGCCGACGGCAACGTCAAGGCGGCCGTGCTGACCGGCTCGGTGATCTCCGCACTGCTCGCCACGGTCGTGCTGGTGCGGCGCAACGCCGCCTACCGGCGGATCGCCGAGGCGGAGCGGGTGGACGCCGACCACGACGGCGTGCCGGACGTCTACCAGCGCGGGCAGGACTGAACCTGCCGGCTCGTTCAGCGCCGGTCGCCGGGGGCGCACCGGCCGGTCGCCGGGCCTGCCGTTGCTGCTGTCGGCGGGGGCACGGTGTCGCTCATCCGGCCGCGTCCGGAGCCCGCGCCGGCGGGTTTCGGACCCGCCCCGGGGGCCCGGCCGGTCCGCCGGCGGTGAGCGCGGCCCAGAGCAGCCGGCGCAGCAGGACGATCGACGCCGCCGCGGCCAGGGCCGTCCAACCCTGGCCGCCGGCCAAGCGCAGCAGCCCCGCGGCGGTCAGCAGATCCAGCAGCACCCGCATCGCGCACCGCCAGGAGCCCGTGCCGAGCAGCACCGACAGCCCGGCCAGTGCGGCGAGGGCGGTGATGGCGGTGACCAGGGCACGGATCACCTGGCACGCTCCGACTCCCGGACCTGCTGCTGCTCCTGGCGGATCTCCCGACCCAGGAAGTAGTTCAGCGCGGTCCGGATCGCGGCGATGGCCGCCAGCTGGCCGATCTGGGCGAAGGTCGGCGAGACCGCCGTACGCAGGATGTCCGCCGCGAGCTGGAACTCCAGCCCGAGGGTGAGGAACCGCCCCAGGGAGAGCCGGATCGGCGTGAACACGGCGGCGCTGCGGTGCCGCAGTCCCTCGACCACGAACCGCAGCGCCGCCCACGCCGCCCCGACGAAGATCACCACCGCCCCGGCGACCTCCACCGCGGTGACCAGGGCCTGGTAGCCGTGGCGCAGGATCTCCTCGACGCCCATCCGCTGGCGTTACCCGGCCAGCCCGGCGGTAGTCGACGTCAGGTGAGCTGCGTGACGGCCTCCAGGATCAGCCAGAGCCCGCAGATCGCGAAGAGCACCGCCGCGCCGTACTTGATCGTCTTCTCCGGCAGGCGCTTGCCGAGCATCCGGCCGACGAGGATGGCGAGCGCGTCCGCCGCCACCATGCCGATCGTCGAGCCGAGCCAGGTGCCGAACCAGCCGTACTGGGTGGCGAGGGTGATGGTGGCGAGCATGGTCTTGTCGCCCAGCTCGGCCAGGAAGAACGCGACCGACACCGCGACGATGGCGGACTTGCTGGTTTTCTCGGCCTTGCGCTTCTCCTCCTCGGTGAGGGTGTCACCGCGCAGGGTCCAGGCCCCGAAGCCGAGGAACGCCACGCCCGCGACGAGCGAGATCCACTCCGTCGGCAGCGCGGCGCCGAGCCCGTAGCCGATCGCCACCGAGGCCAGGTGCACCACGGCGGTGGCGACGGTGATCCCGATCAGGACCGGTACGGTTTTGAAGCGCGTGGCGAAGGTCAGGGCCATCAGCTGGGACTTGTCCCCCAGCTCCGCGACGAAGATGACGCCGAAGCTGACCACCAGCGCGACGAGGAAACCTTCCATGACATCCTTCCGGATCAAGCCGGGAGGAGGTACGGGGGCGCCCTCGACCCGGCTGCAACAGCCTGGGTCGAAGGTCTCGCCCGCCTCGGATGACGAGGCCGCGTGGCCGGATGCGGAACGCACCAGTGTGTCGACCACGACATTGGGGGCTACTCCCCTTCGCGCCGCCCAGCCTAGCCGATCACCGGTCGGGCCGGCCCCGGCGGGTGAAGATGCTCACCCCCGGGCGACCCGCCCCGGTCACCCGCGGCCCCACCGGTCACTCGGCGCGGGCCAGCGTGACGCCGAAGAGGCCGTCCGGATCGGTCCAGAAGGCGTGGGCGGCGAAGCGGGCCGAGCCCAGCTCGGCGGCGATCCCCTCGGGCCGGAACTTCGCCGACACCTCCGTGCGCAGCTCCTCGCCCTCGGCGAAGTCGACAGTCAGGTCGAGCACCCGTACGCGCATCGGCCGCCGCGCCCGCAGGCGCATCTCGATCCACTCCCGCTGCGGATCCCAGAGCGCGACGTGGGCGAACCCCGCCGGATCGAAGTCGGCGCCCAGCTCCCGGTTGACCACCCGCAGCACGTTGCGGTTGAACTCGGCGGTGACCCCGGCCGCGTCGTCGTACGCCGGCACGACGATCGCCGGGTCCTTGACCAGGTCGGTGCCGATCAGCAGCCAGTCCCCCGGCTCCAGCGCGGCCCGCATCGCGGCGAGGAACCGCGCCCGCTCGGCCGGCAGGAGGTTGCCGATCGTGCCGCCGAGGAAGATCACCAGCCGGCGCCCGCCGGTCGGCAGGCGGTCCAGGTGGCGGGTGAAGTCCCCCACGATGCCGCGCACCCGCAGCCCGGGGTAGTCGGCGGCGATCTCGGCGGTGGACTGCCGCAGCGCGCTGACCGACACGTCCAGCGGCACGAACG
Source organism: Micromonospora sp. M71_S20 (assembly GCF_003664255.1). NCBI lineage: Bacteria > Bacillati > Actinomycetota > Actinomycetes > Micromonosporales > Micromonosporaceae > Micromonospora > Micromonospora sp. M71_S20. The sequence goes on from NZ_RCCV01000001.1 coordinate 4,576,630, forward strand.
TGCCGAGCCCGCCCCGGCGGGTGAACGCGTCCAGCAGCAGCCGGGTCTTCTCCGACGAACCCGAACCGAGCTCGATCAGCGTCTTCGCCCCGGTCAGCTCGGCGATCGTGGCCGCCCGCTCGACCAGCACCGCGCGCTCGGCCCGGGTCGGGTAGTACTCCGGCAGGCGGGTGATCTCCTCGAACAGCTCGCTGCCGCGGGCGTCGTAGAACCACTTGGGAGGCAGCCACTTCTCCTCGGCCGTCAGGCCGGTGCGGACGTCCTCCCGCAGGCTGCGGCCCAGGTCCTGCTCCTCCAGGTGGATCTCCAGCGGCTCCGCGCTCATATCGTCCCCTTCGTCGTCGGGTGGAACGTCCCTGTCGGCCGGCAGTCAGACCTCGGCGAGGGCGCGGACGCGTACCCCCGTGGCGGTGGCCTCCACCAGTTGCCCCTCCGGCACCGCCTGCCAGCCGGGGTCGTCGTCGTGCGGCTCGGACGCCAGCAGCACCGAGGCCGGCGTCGCGCGGATCGACAGCGCGTGCCCGGCCACGCTGGCCACCACGGTGCGCCCGTCGGTGAGCAGCAGGTTGAGCCGGGACCCGGGTGCGGCCCCGGCCGCCGCCGTCACGGTCTCGGCGATCGCGCGCGCCGGCTTCACCCCGGCCCGCAGCCGGTGCCGCACCAGCGCCCACAGCAGCGCCGAGTCGGTGGCCGCGTCGAGGGTGAGCAGATCGCGTACGGGCAGGGTGGCGGCGAGCGGGACCATCGAGTCGGGCCAGCCCCGCACCACCCCGTTGTGGCTGAACAGCCACCGCCCCTCGGCGAACGGGGCGGCGGCCCCGTCGAGGACCGCCATGCCCACCGTGGCGGAGCGGACGGCGGCCAGCACCGCGCCGGCCGAGGTGACCTGCGCGAGCTGGGCGATGGTGGGGTCGCTCCAGATCGGCTGCGACCGCCGGTAGCGCACCGGCTCACCGTCGCCCGGGTACCAGCCGACGCCAAAGCCGTCGGCGTTGATCGTCCCGCCGCCGCGCATGTCGCGGGGCGCCCAGGACTGCCGCACGAGGGAGTACGGCGGGTCGAACAGCAGTTCCCGCAGGGTTACCGGCGGCCCCAGGTAGGCCAGGTGGCGGCACATCAGGCGGCACCGCCCGGCCCGGCGACGCGGTGGCCCGGCTGCCGGCCCCCGGCGCCGCCCGGTCCCGGGTCGAGGCGGCCCCGGTGTGGGCCCCGATGGAGGGCACGCGGTCGGCGCGCGACCCGGCCGTCCGGCGGCCCCGTCCTCACGGCTGCGACTCCTCCGGCCGGGCGTCGCGCGCGCAGCGGAAGCCGCTGAAGATCTGCCGCCGGATCGGGAAGTCCCAGTTGCGGAAGGTGCCCCGGCAGGCGGCCCGGTCGGTGCCGAACGACCCGCCGCGCAGCACCCGGTGGTCGTCGCCGAAGAAGACCTCCGAGTATTCGCGGTAGGGGAACGCGGTGAAGCCGGGGTGCCCCCGGAACGGGGTGGAGGTCCACTCCCACACGTCGCCGATGAGCTGGTGCACGCCCAACGGCGAGGCGCCGGCCGGGTAGGCGCCCACCGGGGCGGGCCACAGGTGCCGCTGGCCCAGGTTGGCGTGCTCGGCGGTGGGATCGTCGTCGCCCCAGGGGTAGCGACGGGAGCGGCCGGTGACCGGATCCCAGCGGGCCGCCTTCTCCCACTCCGCCTCCGTCGGCAGCCGCCTGCCCGCCCAGGCGGCGTACGCCTGCGCCTCGTGGTAGCAGACGTGCACCACCGGCTCGTCGTCGCGCACCGGCGCCCACCTCCCGAACCGCCGGTAGGCCCAGCCGTCGCCGTCGCGTCGCCAGTGCATCGGCGCGACCAGCTCCGCCTCCCGACGGTGTCGCCAGCCGGCCGGGCTCCACCAGCGCGGGTCCTCGTAGCCGCCGTCGGCGATGAACTCGCGGTACCGCCCGTTGGTCACCGGCGCCGCGTCGATGGCGTACGCCGGCAGGTGGACCCGGTGGGCGGGGCGCTCGTTGTCCAGCGCCCACGGGTCGGTGTCGGTGCCCATGGTGAACTCGCCGGCCGGCACCAGCACCTCGGCGGCGACCCGGGCCGTCGGTTCCGGCGGCGGCGGGGCGTGCAGCACCGCCGGGCCGGCACGCAGCTGGTGGGTGGCGAGCATCGTCTCGTCGTGCTGCTGCTCGTGCTGCACGATCATGCCGAAGGCGAAGCCGTCGACGACCAGCGGCCGGTCGGTGAACGCGACGCGGTCCAGCAGGTCGAGCACCTTGTCCCGGACGGTGAGCAGGTAGGCGCGGGCCTCCTGCGGGGGCAGCAGTGGCAGCGTCGGGCGGTCCCGGCGGGGCTGCTTGAACGCGTCGTACAGGTCGTCGATGTCCCGCCGGACGGGTTCGCGCCCGCCCACGTCCCGGACCAACCAGAGTTCCTCCTGGTTGCCGACGTGGGCGAGGTCCCAGACCAGCGGGGACATCAGCGGCGAGTGCTGCCGCATCAGGTCGGCCTCGTCGACCGCCTCGGTCAGCAGGGCGGTGCGGGCGCGGGTGCGTTCCAGCTCCGCCGCGATCCGGCTGCGCAGCTGCTCCGGGCCCGTCCGGCGCGTGGTCGCTCCGGTCACCGGTGACTCCTCCCCGCGGCGTCCCGTCGCCGCCGTACGCCTCGGTCGATGTCGTCGTGCAGGGCCGCCGGCAGGTCGAGCCGGGGCAGGGCCGCGAGGGCCAGGTCGAACAGGTCCGCCGCCGCGGCGGCCAGCGCCGGGTCGCGCAGGCCGTGGCGGGCGGCGGCGTGCCAGCGGTGCGCCACCGGCCCGGCGACGGCGCGGGTCGCGCGGACCGTGCCGGGGTCGGCGAGCAGAACGGCCAGCACCGCGAGCGGGAGCACCCAGCCCCGGCCGGGCTGCGTGTCGAGGTAGCGCAGCTCCAGGTAGCCACGGGGTCGCACCGGCGGAAAGAGGGTGCTCACGTGGTAGTCGAGGTCGTCGGTGGTGGGCGGCCGGGGCAGTGCCCCGTCGACCCAGTCGGCGAACGTGATCCCCGGCGGCGGCGTCCAGTCCGGGCCGTCGCCGCGCACGCAGAGCAGCGGCGCGGCGAGGACGTACCTGGTCCAGGCCGTGACCGGGTCTGCGTCGCTCTCCGGCGTCCACACCGGACGGGTGCGGGCCGGGTCGATGCCGTACCAGGCGGCCATCCGGGCGGACGCCCAGCCGGTGCTGCGCCCGGCGTGCCGGTCGGCGGTGGCGAACGCGGCCAGCAGGGGCGGCCCGAGCGCGTGCACCGCCGCCCAGCGCTCCGGCAGGTGCTCCGGCTCCCCGGCGTCCAGGCAGACCTGGAGACCGGCGGTGCTGTACATCATCGTCCGGCCGGCCGGGCCGCGCCGGTCGAAGACGTGGCGCATGGCGCGGTAGCGGGGGCCTTCGACCACCGGGCGGGGCGGCCGGTGCGGGTCTATGCCGCTGCGTCCGAGGACCAGCCCGGCGGCGTCGAGCAGGCCGCTCAACTCGGCGATGTCGCCGTCGGTGGCGTGGATGAGGGTGGCGAGCGAGGAGCGTGGCACGGTGGAGATCTCCAACTGCCCGCCGGGCTCCACGGTCACGGTGCCACCGTGCGGGAGCGGCTCGGCGGGACTCGCGCTGTCGAGGGTGCGGGGGCTGTGTCGCCCCAGGGCCGCCCGGAGCCGCTCGCCGTCGACCGGGCGGGCGGGGTCGGCGGCGTCGTGCACGGTCCATTCGAGTTCGACGCCGGTGCGGGTCGGCGGGCCGGTCTTGAAGCAGATGCGCGCGAGGTGGCCCTCGGCGGCGGCGGACTCCCGCAGGACGGTGGTCCGGTCGATCTCCGGCGACGTCACCACGGCATGGGCCCCCTTCCCGGCCGGCTTCCGTTCCGTGTCACCGTAACGCCACCCACCGTCATCGGCGCGGGCGTCGGTGGCCCCACCCACTTCTGTCTAGCAGACGAATTCCGCGCGACAGGCCGGAACGTGCAGCGGAAACGGGCGGCCCTCGCCCGTCGCGACGGGCGGGGAGAATCAGCGACCGGGACCGACCGCGAGGACGTCAGCCGGCCGGGGTCGGGGTCAGGGTCGGCCCCTTCCCCGGCTTGTCCGGCGACGCCTTCGCCGCCGCCTCGGGCACCAGTTCCCCGCAGAAGCCCTCGACCCGCTCCCGGCCGCCCGCCGCGGTCACCAGGTGGGCGAACGAGGGGCTGTCCAGCGCCTTCTCCCGCTGCGCCGGCTTCTTGGCCAGGTACGCCCGGCAGAGCCCGCGCAGTTGTTCGGTGCGCTGCTGCGGCGTCCCGGGCGCGTCGCCGGCCGTGCTGCCGGGAACGGGTGCGCCCGAGGTCGCGGCGGCGGAGGAGCGGGGCGGGGTCCCGGTGGGGCGGCCACCGGTGTCTCCGGTCGGCCCGCCCCGGTGCGGGTCCGTGGTGGCCGGTGCCGGTGCCGGGGCCGCCGGCGTCGGGGTGGCGGGGCGGGGCGGCGGGGGCGGGTCGTCGGCCCGGTCCAGCGTGACGGCCGCGAAGGCGGCGCCCGCGGTCGCGGTGACCGCGATCCCCGCGCCCCATGCCACGGCGCCGGCGGTGAACCGGCGTCGGCGTGGCGACGGGACGCCTCCGGCGGCGGGGCCGGCCGCACGGGCCGCCCGGAAGGCGGCCACGGCGTCCTCCTCCCCGGCCAACTCGCCGGGGCGGGCGGGGGCGGCGGCGGCGGAGAGCAGCCGGGCGAGCGGCTCGGACCCCTCGGTGTCCGGTGTACGGGCGGCGTCGAGGAGCCGGTCGGACGCGCCGCGGTCGGCGGGCCGCTCGGTCCGGCGGAAGAACATCCTGAGTCCCCTCACGTCAACCGTCCGCCGGCTCGGCGTGCGACGGCTGCCGCCGGCCGGTCCGCGGTCGGGGCGGCGCGGCGGCCTCGGGGGTGGCCGGTGACCGGCTCGGGTCGTAGCGTTCCATCAGGGCCGCGAGCCGGCGCAGCCCTCGATGGGCGGCGGTACGCACGGCACCGGGCCGGCGGCCGAGCACCCGCCCGGCGGTCTCGGCGTCCAGCCCGACGACCGCGCGGAGCAGGACGGCCTCGGCCTCGCGGGGCGGCAGGGTGGCGATCAGCGCGAGCGCCGCCTCGGTGCCGATCGTCTCGCCGGCGCGTTCGGCGGTGTCGGCGTCGCCGGCCAGCTCGGCGAGCGCCTGCACCGGCACGGGCAGCGAGGGGCGACGGCGTTGCCGGCGCAGGTGGTCCATGGCCCGGTTGCGGGCGATGGTGACGGTCCAGGCCCGGAACTCGCCACCGGTGAAGCTGGGCAGGTCGCGGGAGATCTGCAACCAGGTCTCGGAGGCGACGTCCTCGGCGTCCGCGCCGACCAGGGCGGTCAGGTACCGGAGCAGGCCGGGCTGGAGGCTGCGGTAGAGGAAGCGGAACGCGTCCTCGTCGCCGGCCTGGGCCGCCACGACGGCCTCGTTCAGCTCACCCGCCATGGGCTCGCCGCTTCCGTCCCGTGGACACGCGCAGGCGGCGCACGCCGACCTGGGCGTGCGTGAGGCAAGCACGGTCCGGCAACCGGACCTGATCCCGCACCCTCAGCCCCCCGCTGACCTGATCACGCCCGGGACCGCGTCGCCCGGACGGTACGTCTGGACTCCTGCCGTGGCGGCACGGCAGGTGGCGCAGGTGCCGCGGCGACGCCGTGGGGCGGGCCCGAGTCGGGCTAACGCTAGGAGCGCCGGGTCGATCGGGCAAGCCCGCCCCGGTGGGCAGAAGAGTGAGAATTATCTAGCCGTTCGGACGGCCCGTCGCCGTAACGACGCGGAGGCCCGGGACGCTGCACCACCCTCGGTGGGCGCGGACGGCGGCGCATTCGGCCAGCCCACGGCGGACATGGGGGGAATGTCGTCACAGACGGTCCACGGGCGCTCACAGCCTATCCGAGGCGGGTCCGGTCCCGCCGCCCCCGGCGTGCGGGCGGCACGGGTCGGGGCGACGGCACGCGGCGCGCCGATCCCCGCCGGTCTGGGTACGGTAATGCTGTGTTGTCATCGGAGGTCGTACTCAGCGGTCGCTACCGCCTGGACGAGCGTGTCGCCACGGGCGGCATGGGCGACGTCTGGCGGGGCAAGGACCTCGTCCTCGGCCGCCAGGTCGCGGTCAAGGTCCTGCTGCCGGCGCTGGTCTCCGACCCCGACTTCATCGCCCGCTTCCGTGCCGAGGCCCGGATCATGGCCGCCCTGCGCCACCCGGGCATCGTCCAGGTCTTCGACAGCGGCGAGGACGACCTGCCCGACGGCGGGCGGGCCGACTACCTGGTCATGGAGTTCGTGACCGGTCAGCCGCTGTCCAAGCGGATCGAGGCCGCCGGGCGTCTCGACGTGGCCGAGACGATGACGATCGTCGCGCAGGTCGCGCAGGCGCTGCACGCCGCGCACCTCGGCGGGATCGTGCACCGCGACGTCAAGCCGAGCAACCTGCTGGTGCAGGAGGACGGCAGCGTCGTGCTGGTCGACTTCGGCGTCGCCCGGTCGACAAACATCACCAGCATCACCAGCACGAACGCCGTGCCGGGCACCGCGCTCTACATGGCGCCGGAGCAGGCCGCCGGCCGACCGGTGTCCGGCGCGACCGACATCTACGCCCTCGGTGCCGTGGCCTACTGCTGCCTCAGCGGCAGCCCGCCGTTCACCGGCGACAACCCGCTCCAGGTCGCCGTGCGCCACCTCGACGACGAGCCGCCGGAGTTGCCGCACGACGTTCCGGAGGCGGTCCGCGCGCTGGTCTCCCGCGCCCTGGCCAAGGATCCGGCCGACCGGTTCAGCAGCGCGGCGGCGATGGCCGAGGCGGCCCGCGCCGCCGTGTCCGACCCCTCCGCGCCGACCGCCATGGTGCCCGCCGCCGCGGCGGCGGGCGGCGTCGACCCGGGCACCCGCACCGACGTGCCGGTGGCCGCGACCGCCGCCCGCCGGAGGCGACGCGGCACCCTGGTCGGCGCGGCGGCGGCGGTGCTGGTGGCGCTGGCCGGGCTCGGCGCGGCGCTCGGCATGACCAGGGAGGCCGACGCACCGGCGGTCAAGGTTCCGCAGGCGACCACCCCGGCCGCGGAGCCGAGCGGGGGCGCCGAGGCGCCGGCGGACCAGGAGGACGCCCCCGTCGACCCCGGCCGGCCGTTCCGGCCCACCGGCTCCACCTCCAGCCCCTCGCCGTCGGCCACCGCGCCGCCGGTCACTCCCCAGCCGAGCGGGTCGGCGGCTCCGGAGTCGCCGGACCCCACCAAGAGCGACGATCCGCCGGCAGCGACGCCCAGCAACCCCGCCCCGACGCAGACCACACCGCCGGCGCCGGAGCCGACCGAGACGCAGACCACCCCGGTCGACCCGGCCAATCCGCCGGTGGTCTGAACCGCCGGCCCTGCCGGGAGCCGCAGCGCGCTGGGCCTGTGCATGGGCTCCGGCGGACGGTCGCCCGGCGACGCCGCGGTCACCCATCTCGGGCCACGCGGCGGTCCCGCACGGCCGCCCGAGGTCGCCCCGCGTGATCCTGCGGCGACGCTGCGGTCACCTCACTGGCACCGATAATCCCAAACCGGACTTACGGGCACACAAATCGCTCTAGGCTCCTCAGCAGGTCCTTTCCGCCGTCTGCCTCGGGAGCCCGGGTGAGCGTTGAGAAGTTGGTCGTGATCGGCCAGGGGTACGTCGGCCTGCCGCTGGCCATGCGGGCCGTCGAGGCCGGCCTGGACGTGGTCGGCCTCGACGTCGACTCCGACCGGGTCAAGCGGCTCGCGTCGGGCGAGTCGTTCGTCGAGGACATCCCCGCCGACCGGCTGGGCCGGGCGCTGGGCAGCGGCCGGTACCGGCCGAGCACGGCGTACACCGACGCGGAGGGCTTCGACATCTGCGTGATCACGGTGCCCACGCCGCTGCGCGACGGCACGCCCGACCTCAGCTTCGTGGAGCAGGCCGGCGTCGGCATCGGCCCGTACGTGCGGCCGGGCTGCACCGTGGTCCTGGAGTCCACCACCTATCCCGGCACCACCGAGGAGCTGCTGCGCCCGTTGCTGGAGTCGGCCAGCGGGCTGCGCAGCCCGGGCGACTTCCACCTGGGCTACAGCCCCGAGCGGATCGACCCGGGCAACCGGACCTGGCGCCTGGAGAACACCCCGAAGGTGGTCTCCGGGGTGGACGCGGTCGCGCTCGCCCGGGTGGAAGGGTTCTACCGCCGGCTCGTGGAACGGACCGTGCCGGTGGACTCCACCCGGGTGGCGGAGCTGACCAAGCTGATCGAGAACACGTTCCGCCAGGTGAACATCGCCCTGATCAACGAGCTGACGATGCTCTCCCACCACCTCGACATCGACGTCTGGCAGGCGATCGAGGCGGCGGAGACCAAACCGTTCGGCTTCATGCCGTTCCGGCCCGGCCCGGGGGTCGGCGGGCACTGCCTGCCGATCGACCCGTGCTACCTGTCCTGGCAGGTCAAGCGGCGCCTCGGGCGGCAGTTCCGGTTCATCGAGCTGGCGAACGACGTCAACCACGAGATGCCCGAGCACGTGGCCCAACGGATCATGAACGGGTTGAACCGGACCGGTCGCGCCGTCAGCGGGGCCCGGCTGCTGCTGCTCGGGCTGGCGTACAAGAAGAACACCGGTGACATGCGGGACTCCCCCGCCGTCGACGTCGCCCGGCGGCTGCAGGCCCTCGGCGCGGACGTCCGGGCGGTGGAGCCGTACGCGGAGCCGCACCAGATCCCGGGCGGTGTGCTCGTGGTGGAGCTGACCGAGCGGGAGGTCCACGCGGCGGACGCGGTGGTGGTGGTCACCGACCACGACGACTTCGACTACGACCTGGTGACCCGGCACGCCCGGTACGTCTTCGACACCCGCAACCGGTGTGCCGGCCCCGTGGTGGAACGCCTGTAGACCCGGCACCGCTGGCCGGTCCCGTCACCTTGACGGGCGACGGGACCGGCCGGCGGATGTCACTGGTCGCCGAGCGCCTCGACCACCGGCCGGGACAGCGCCCGGCGGGCCGGCAGCACCGAGGCGACCAGGGCGGCCACGACCGCGACCCCGAGGATCAGCGCCAGCTGCCCCACCGGCAGCACCACGGCGAAGTCGCCGCTGATCCGGGCCAGCAGGGCCATCGCGGCGGCGCTGACGCCGGTGCCGAGCCCGACCCCGAGCAGCGCGCCGACGAGCGCCATCAGCACCGCCTCGACGGCCAGCATGGCGCGCATGCGCCCCCGGGTCAGGCCGACCGCCCGCAGCACGGCGTTCTCCCGGGTCCGCTCGACCACCGACAGGCTCAGCGTGTTCGCGACCCCGACCAGCGCGATCACCACGGCCAGGCCCAGCAGCGCGGTGACGAGGGCGAGCAGCATGTCGACCGTGGCGGTGAGCATCTTCTTGTACGCGCCCTGGTCCATCAGGTTGGCCGTCGGATACCGGGTGACCACCGCCTCGATGGCGGCCCGGGCCCGCTCGGCGGAGACCCCGTCGGCGGGGTCGATCTCGGCCAGGTAGCCCCGCTCGTCGGGGAAGAGGGCGGCGAAGTCGGCGTCCACCACCTCGATCACGTGACCGTCGGGAACGGTGCTGCCGGCGAGCGTCGGTCCGTCGGCGGTGACGACCGCGGCCACCCGCAACGACCGGCCGCGCACGGTGACGGTGGAGCCGGTCGTCCAGCCTCTGGCCTCGGCCAGCTCCCGGTGCACCAGCACCCACCCGGGTCCCAACCGGCCGACGTCGCCCGCCACGACGCCCGTCAGCGTCCGGGCCACCAGGGCGGGGTGCGCGGCCTGGATCTGCACGCCGGCGGCGACGGCGCCGCGCTGCTCGTGCACGACCGCCAGCTCGGGTCGGGCGCGCAGCTCGGCCACGAGCGGCGCCGGCAGGTCCCCGCCGATCCCGGTGACCAGCCAGTCGACGCCGATCTCCGCGTCCACGCTGCGCTCGATGCCGTCCTTGGTGCTGCGGGCGCCGACCACGAAGGCCGACACCAGTCCGATCCCGATCACCAGGGCTGTGGCGGTCGCGGCGATCCGGCGCGGGTTGCGCACGGCGTTCGCCACGGCCAGGCCGGCGGTGGCCCCGAACAGCCTGCGGGCCGGCCACCCCAGCACCCGGACCAGCGCCGGCACGAGCACCGGGCCGAAGAGCACGATGCCGAAGAAGGTGAGCACGCCGCCGGCGGCCACGAGCACCACCTGGACGGCGTACGCGGCGCCGACCAGCGCGGCGATCCCGGCGGCGAAGACCAGCGCCCCGGCGGTCAGCCGGAGCCGGCCGGCACCCCGGGCGGGCTGGACCGCCGCGTCGGTGAGCGCGGCGACCGGGGCGATCCGGGTGCCCCGCCACGCGGGCAGCAGGGCGGCGCCCATCGTGATCGCCGTGCCCAGGAGCAGGCTGACCAGCACGGTCGACCCGGTGACGGTGAGCCCGCCCGAGGCCGGCGCGTCGAGCCGCGCCAGCACCTGGTTCATGCCGCCGGCCAGGGCCACGCCGACCAGCACGCCGGCCGCGGAGGCGACCAGCCCGACCAGCGCGGCCTCCAGCAGCGCGGCGCGGAACAGCTGGCCCCGGGTCGCGCCGACCAGCCGCAGCAGCGCCGTCCGCCGGGTCCGCTGGGCCAGCACGATCGCGAAGGTGTTGGCGATGACGAAGCCGGCGACCACGACGGCGACCCCGGCGAAGGTCAGCAACGCCATGTTGAACTGCTGCAGGTCGCGGACCGCGTCGGTCACGGCGTCGTCGAGGATGCGCTGCCGGGACTTGACGGTCGCGCCGGCGCCGACGGCCCCGGCGGCCCGCTCGGCGAGCGCCGCCTCGGCCACGCCCGGCCGGGCGGCCACCATGATCCGGTCGTAGCCCCGCTGGCCGGTCACGGCGAGGGCGTCCGCGCCGACCAGGCCGATGAACGGGCCGCCGACGTCGCGGGCGGTGCCGGCCACGTCGACCGTGCCGACCAGGGTGTACGGGCGGGCCGCTCCCCCGCCGCCGCCGACGCGAACGGAAGCGCCCAGGGCGAAGCCCTCCTCGTCGGCGGTCGCGGCGTCCAGCACCACCTCGCCCGGGCGGTCGGGCAGCCGGCCGGTCACCACGTCGTACGAGCGCAGGGCCTCGTCGACGGGGATGGCGGCGAGGACGGCGTAGCCGAGCACGGGGCGGCCGTCGGCGCCGACGACGCCGCCGGAGCCGAGCAGTTCCCCCTCGGCGGCGGCGACCCCGTCGAGGGAGCGCACCTTCTCGACCAGGGCGGCCGGCAACGGGTCGTCGGTGGTGGAGTGGACGGCGAGGTCGGTGTGCCGGTCGAACGCCCCGGCCCGCTCGTACGCGCCGGCCCGCATCCCGTCGACGAAGATCAGCGTGCCGGCGATGAACGCGACGCCGAGCACGACGGCCAGCGAGGAGAGCATCAGGCGCAGCGCCTCGGCGCGCAGCTGGCGCAGGGTCGTGCGGATCACCGGGTCACCGCCTCGCGGCCGGCGGCCGGTACGCGCGCCGGGTCGAGGCCGGCGAGCGCGTCGAGCACGCGCTCGGCGGTCGGCGCGGTGAGGTCCCGTACCGGTCGGCCGTCGGCGAGGAAGACCACCCGGTCGGCGTGCCCGGCGGCCGAGGGGTCGTGGGTCACCATGATCACCGTCTGGCCGAGGGTGTCGACGGCCTCGCGGAGCAGGCGCAGCACCTCGGCGCCGGAGCGCGAGTCCAGGTTGCCGGTCGGCTCGTCGGCGAAGATGACCCACGGCTTGGTGATCAGCGCGCGGGCGACCGCCACCCGCTGCTGCTGGCCGCCGGAGAGCTCGGCGGGACGGTGGCGCAGCCGGTCGGCGAGCCCCACCGCGGCGACGACCTGGCGCAGCCAGGCCCGTTCCGGCCGCCGGCCGGCGATCGCCAGGGGCAGCACGATGTTCTCCTCTGCGGTCAGCGCCGGCAGCAGGTTGAACTTCTGGAACACGAAGCCGACGCGATCGCGGCGCAGCAGGGTGAGCCGCTTGTCGTCGAGGCCGGCGAGGTCGGCGTCGCCGATGCGCACGCTGCCGGAGGTGGGCCGGTCCAGGCCGGCGAGGCAGTGCATGAGGGTGGACTTGCCGGAGCCGGAGGGGCCCATGATGGCGGTGAACCGGCCGGCGGCGAAGTCGACGTCGACCCCGTCGAGGGCGACGACGGCGGCCTGGCCGGAGCCGTACCGCTTGGACAGGCCGCGGGCGGTGACCGCGACGCCGGCGGTGGCGTGCGCGGGAGGTGCGACGGACACGTGGAGCTCCCCGTGGAGATCGTGGCTGGGACGTCTCCGACGCTATGGGCGCCGCCGGTGCGGCCGCGTCCACCCGCGCGTGGTGATCCCGCTGCGACCTGGGGAGCCCCTGACGGGGTGGGCCCGTACGACCTGGGTCGCAGACCGGCTCAGCCGCCGGGGGTGACCAGCCCCGTCTCGTACGCCAGCACCACGGCCTGCACCCGGTCGCGGAGCTGGAGTTTGGCGAGGATCCGCCCGACGTGCGTCTTCACGGTGGCCTCCGCGACGTGCACCCGGGCGGCGATCTCCGCGTTGGAGAGCCCCTGCGCCACCAGCAGGAGGATCTCCCGCTCGCGTTCGGTGAGCTGGCCGATCCGGGGGTCCTCGGCGGGCCCCGGGCCGAGCCGGCCGGCGAACCGGTCGAGCAGCCGCCGGGTGATGGACGGGGCGACCACCGAGTCGCCCTGGGCGACCACGCGGATGGCCGCCAGCAGCTCCTCCGGCGGGACGTTCTTGAGCAGGAAGCCGCTGGCGCCCGCCTGGAGCGCGGCGAAGGCGTCCGCCTCGGTGTCGAAGGTGGTGAGCACCAGCACCCGGGGCGATCCGGCGGGACGGTCCCGGCAGATCCGGCGGGTCGCCTCCACCCCGTCCATGGTCGGCATCCGGACGTCCATCACCACGACGTCGGCCTCGACGCGGGCCAGCAGCCGCAGGGCGTCGGCGCCGTCGATCGCCTCGCCGACGACCGCCAGGTCCGGCTGGGAGTCCAGCACCATCCGGAAGCCGGCGCGGACCAGCGCCTGGTCGTCCACGATCACCACGCGGACCGTCATGCCGCCGTCACCTCCGTCGTCGGGGACGTCGACGGTAGCGGTAGCCGCGCCTCGACCTGCCAGCCCCCGGCGAGTCGCGGCCCCGCGGTGAGGCTGCCGTCGTACACGCCGACCCGCTCGCGCATGCCGACCAGGCCGTGCCCGCCGGACGGCGCCGGGCTGACCGGCGGCCGGCCGCGTCCGTCGTCGACCACCCGGACCAGCACGGCGTCGCCGGCGTGCGTGACGGTGACCTCGACGTCGGCGCCGACCCCGGCGTGCTTCAGCGCGTTGGTGAGCCCCTCCTGCACCACCCGGTAGACGGTCAGTTCCAGCCCGGGCGGCATCGGCGCCGGCTTGCCGGAGACAGCGTGCCGGGTCCGGAGGCCGGCGGCGCGGAACCGGTCGAGCAGGGCGGGCAGCTCCGCCAGCGCCAACCGACGGTGCGCCGGGTCGGCGCTCGCCCCGGCGTCGCCGGGCCCGGCCTCCGCGTCCGGCGCGTCGGGCTCCCGCAGTACGCCGACCAGCCGGCGCATCTCCTCCAGCGCCTGCCGGCCGGTGTCGGCGACCACCTTCACCGCTTGGCGGGCGGTCTCCGGGTCCCGGTCGAGCGTGAACCGCGCCCCGTCGGCCTGCACGATCATCACCGCCATGCTGTGCGCCACCACGTCGTGCAGCTCTCGGGCGATGCGGGTGCGTTCCCCGGCGACCGCGGCGCGCGCCTCCGCCTCGCGTTCCCGTTCCAGGGTGGCGGCCCGCTCCTCCAGGCTGAGCACGTAGAGCCGGCGGGTGCGCACGTTCAGCCCGACCAGCCAGACCGCCCCGGTGACCAGGCCGTAGTAGATCGCCGTCGCCCACCAGGAGATGGCGCCCTGGGTCTGGAGGCCGGCCAGCACCACCCCGACGGCGGCGCCGATCCCGGCGAGGACCCCGTCGCGGAGCCGGTCGGCGTACTTGACCACGCTGTAGAGAGCGATCAGCACGGCGACGTCGAAGGCCAGCGGCCCCCACCCGGCGACCACCTGCACCAGCGCAAGCGCCGCCACGACCAGGGCGACCGCCGACGGGTGGGTCCGGCGGAACAGCAGCGCCACCGCCATCGCGGCCCCGACCAGGGTGGCCATGCCACCACCGGGCTGGTGCGCCAGGCCGGCGAGCCCGAGGAGCGCCACCGTGGCGGAGACGAAGGCGTCGAAGGCGACGCCGCGCAGGGGGCGGCCGAGGATCGTGCGGTTCACGGTCACCCAGCGTACGTGCCGCAGGTCAGGGGGCCACTCCACCCCGAGCCCGGGCCGGGCCGCCCGGCTCAGGCCAGCAGCTCGCGCATCCGGTCGATCTCGACGGTCTGCTCGGTGGCGACGGAGTTGGCGAACTCCGACAGGGTGAGGTCGGCGCCGACCTTGAGCAGGTCCGTGGCCATCTGGACCGCGCCCTGGTGGTGCTCGGTCATCATCCGCACGAAGAGCCGGTCGAACTCGGCGCCCCGCGCCGCCGCGAGCTGCCGGATGGCCTCGGGCGTCTGCATGCCCCGCATGCCGCCGTGTTCGTGCCCGGCCACCTCGGTGGAGAGCCCGCGAGCCTGCAACCAGCCCCGCATCAGGCCGATCTCCGGGCCCTGGCTGGCCCGGATGCGCTCGGCGAGGGCGCGCAGGGCCGGGTCGCCGGCGCGGTCGCCGGCCAGCTCCGCCATCTCCAGCGCCTGGGCATGGTGCGGGATCATCATCCGGACGAACCAGACGTCCATCGAGTTGTGCCGGGCCGTGGTGGCGTCGCGCATCTCCTCGGCAGGCCGGACCGCGGCGGTCTCGCCGGGCCGACCGGGAACGATCACCGCAGGGCGGCTCGGACCGGCCGGGGCGGACGTCGCGGCGGCGGCCTGTCCCGCCGGCGCCGTGGTCGGGCCGCCGGCGGAACGGGACAGGACAACGACCACCACCGCCAACAGACACGCGGATATGACGACGGCCAGGGTCCGCGCGCGACGGCTGGTCATGGGCCACTCCCCCCGGTAGAGGTCATGGCGATGCTATCCATCGACGGACGAGCTTTCACGTGATCCGCGTCACATCGATGGAACTCTTCGGACGGTAGGGTGTCCACAATCGCCATCCCCTTGCGAAGGACGTCGCCGATGACCAGTTTCCGCACCCTGCGGGCCAGGCGGCTCACCACTGTGAGCCTGGCCGCGGCCGGCCTGCTCCTCGCCAGCGTCGCCACCGCCGCACCGGGAAGTGCCGGCGTGGCGACGCGCTCGGCCCCCTCGGGCACGGTGGGCGCCACCAACACCATCCCGGGCGTCGACGAGATCGTCAGCAGCCCCAACCTCCGGCAGGTCGCCAACCTGCCCAAGCAGGCGCCGCTGGACGCCACCAACAGCGACCTCGCCTTCCAGGGCCGCTACGCCTTCGCCGGCAACTACAACGGCTTCGTCGTCTACGACATCTCCCGACCGACCGCGCCGACGGTGGTGTCGCAGGTGTACTGCCCCGGGTCGCAGAACGACATCTCCGTCCACGGCGACCTGCTGTTCCTCTCCACCGACTCCTCCCGCAGCGACGACTCCTGCAACAGCACCAGCGCGCCGGCGACGGAGAAGGCGTCCTGGGAGGGCATCAAGATCTTCGACATCAGCGACAAGGCCAGCCCCCGCTACGTCAAGGCGGTCGAGACGGCCTGCGGGTCGCACACCCACACCCTCGTGCCGGGCAAGGACCGCAAGACCGTCTACCTGTACGTCTCCTCGTACAGCCCACGGGCGGAGTTCCCCGACTGCCAGCCCCCGCACGACTCCATCTCCATCGTGAAGGTGCCGGTGAAGTCCCCCACGGACGCGGCGGTGGTGGCCGCCCCGAACCTCTTCCCGGACGGCGGCTACGAGGGCCGGCCCGGCGGTTCGGCGACCACCGGCTGCCACGACATCACCGCCTACCCGGAGAAGGACCTCGCCGCGGGCGCGTGCATGGGTGACGGCATCCTGATGGACATCTCGAACCGCGAGGCCCCTCGGCTGATCAACCGGGTCCGGGACACCGTCAACTTCGCGTTCTGGCACTCGGCCACGTTCAACAACGCCGGCACCAAGGTGGTCTTCACCGACGAGCTGGGCGGCGGCGGCGCGGCCACCTGCACCGAGGCCATCGGACCGGAGCGGGGCGCGGACGCCATCTACGACATCACCGGTCGCGGTGACGCCCGGACGATGGTCTTCCGCAGCTACTACAAGATCCCCCGGATCAACGCCGACACCGAGAACTGCGTGGCGCACAACGGCTCGCTGATCCCCGTGCTCGGGCGCGACATCATGGTCCAGGCGTGGTACCAGGGCGGCATCTCCGTCTGGGACTTCACCGACTCGGCCAACCCGAAGGAGATCGCGTTCTGGGAGCGAGGTCCGCTCTCGGCCGACCGGCTGGTCGGCGGCGGCACCTGGTCCGCGTACTACTACAACGGCTACATCTACTCCAACGACATGACCAAGGGCCTCGACGTCCTGAAGCTGACCGACTGGCGCACCTGGTCGGCCAACCTCGTGCGCTACCGCGAGCTGAACGTGCAGACCCAGCCCAGCTACCTGAGCTGGTAGTCGCACCCGCGCCGACGGGCCCGACCCCCGCGGGGGTCGGGCCCGTTCGTGTCCACGGCGGACGGCGGTCAGCCGGCCGGCGGGTACGGGTCGTTTTGGTAGGTGTACTCCGTCTCGATCTTGCCGTCGGACGTGTGCACGACGAGCTGGCTCGGCTCGTTGCCGTGCGCCGCCCGGCGCCCCGCCTCGACGGCGAGCTGCTTGGTGTCGAACGTGCCGACGACCTGGTTGCCCTGCTCGACCTTCCAGCCGCCACCGTTCGGCACGACGTGGTATTGATTGCGCTTCATGTCAGTCACCCGCCTCTCGGTCAGGCTTCCGAGGTACCCGGGCCCCGGAAGCGGAAAACCCTCCTCCGTGGACAACCGTCCGCCGCGCCGCCGGTACCGGTGAGTGACCGCCGGTCAACCGGCCGGAATCCGGTCGAGCTGTGCGCGGATCGCCTCGGGTGTCAGCGCGGGCCGCCCGCCCGGATGGCCGACGGTGGCACCGGCCGCCGCGACCGCGTACCGCGCGACCCGCTCCCGGGGCTCACCGCGCAGCACGCCGAGGGTCAGCGCGGCGACGAAGGCGTCCCCGGCGCCGGTGTCGTCCACGGTGGGCGTCTCGCTCAACGGCACGAACAGCTCGCCGTCCGGCCAGACGAACGCGTTGCCCTCCCCGGCCACCTCGATGGCCAGCAGCGACGGGCCGCGACGCAGCAGCCCACGCCCGGCGGCGAGCCCCGCCGCGGCGTCCCGCGGCGCGTCGCCGGTGATCAGCTCGACCTCCTGCGCGTCGGCACGCAGCACGTCGGCGACGGCGAGCAGCGCGTCGACGTCGTCCGCGTCGCTCGGCGCGCCGTCGAGCACGACCAGCCGGCCGGCCTCCCGGGCGGTCCGGGCCGCGGCCAAAGCGGCCCGCGTTGGCTGCTGGAGTTGCACCAGTACGGCCCGTGCGGCCCGCAGCGCGGATGCCGCCCCGGCGACGTCGTCGGCGGTCAGCAGGGTGGCCTCGGGAAGGTCCTCCAGGTAGCGCCAGTCGGCGTCGGCGTCGACCACGTCGACGATGAGCCCGGTCGGGGTGCCGGGCCGGCGCCGTACCCACCGGACGTCGATGCCGTCGGCCCGCGCCTGCGCCAGCAGCCGCTCCCCCACCTCGTCGTCGCCGACCACCCCGAGCAGACCGACGGCGGCGCCGAGCTGCGCCAGCCCGACGGCCTGGTTGGCCCCCTTGCCGCCGAGCAACTCGCGCCGCCGCCGTACCGGTGTGCTCCCGCCGGCCCCCGGCACCTCGTCCACCAGCAGCACGAGGTCCCGCGCCACCTGCCCGACCACCATCACGTCAAGTCCCGCCATGCCCGCACCACTACCCGCGAGCGCCGGGGTTGATCCGCGCCGCGCGCGAGGCGTGCCCGGCCGCGAGGCGTGTCCGGTCGCGAGGTGCGGCCCGGCCGACGCCGCGCGGGGCGCGTGTCGACCGGTCACCCGGGCAGCGGCGCCTCGTCGCCCCGCGTGCGGCGCGGCCCGACCAGCCGGCGCACCATCGGGGCGGCGTTCCACTTCGCCGCGCCGGCCAGGTCGCGGGCGTGCTCCAGCAGGGTGTGGTCGGGCCGGGCCCGGCCGTCGGCGATGGCGCGGTCCAGGTCGTTGCCGCACCGGGTCAGCACGGTGTCGAAGTCGCGGCGCACCGGTTCGAGCAGGTGGTAGCCGAACGAGCGGTGCAGCCGGGCGAAGAGCGGCTTGTAGAGCCGGGCCCGCTCGTGCAGCCCCGAGGAGTACGACATCGGGTTCTTCGGCCGGCGCCGGACGTAGTCGGGCAACAGGTCGGCGAAGGCCCGCCGGACGATCCACTTCTCCTGCCCCTCGCGCATCTTCAACCCGATCGGCAGCCGCATCGCCAGCTCGACCAGGCTCAGGTCCAGAAACGGCACGCGGGCCTCCACCCCGTGCCCCATGCTGGCCCGGTCGACGCGCTGCAACTCCGTACGGCAGAGATTGCGGATCTTGTGCAGGAAGAGCCGGCGGGACGCCTCGGGGCCGACCTCGTGGTACATCGGGTAGCCGCCGAACAGCTCGTCGGAGCCGTCGCCGGTGAGCACCACCTTCACGCCCAGCTCCCGCAGCCGGCGGAACAGCGGCACGGTGACCACCGCGTTGATGATGTCGCCGTACTCGGTCAGCTCGGACATCCGGATGGTCTCCCGGATGTCGGCCAGCCGGATGTCGCGCGGGCGCACCTCGACCACCTCGTGCGGCACCCCCAGGTCCCTGGCGAGCCGCCGCGCGTACGCGACGTCGGGGCTGTCGGGCACCCCGACCGTGACCGCGACACAGTCGGGGTGCATCTCGCGCACGTGCAGCAGGGCCAGCGAGCTGTCCAGCCCGCCGGAGAGCACCACCCCCACGGTGAGGTCGGTGTCCACCCGCATCCGGATGCTGTCGGTGAGGGCGGCACGGACGAGCAGGGCGGCCTCGTCCGGGTCGTCCACCACCGGCAGCCCCTCACCGAGGGTCAGCAGGTCGACGTACGCGCGCAGCCGGACCGGCCCGTCGGGCTCGGCCCAGCCGTGGTGCCCGGGCGGCACCTCGGCGATCGGGGCGCGGTGCCCGACCAGCGCCTTGACCTCGCTGGCGACGTGCAGGCAGCCGGGCGTCCGCGCCCAGTACAACGGCTTGACGCCGAGCGGGTCCCGGACCAGGTAGGCCCGGCCGGTGGCGCGTTCCACGACGGCGAAGGCGTACTCGCCGCGCAGCCGGGTCACCATGCCCTCGCCCCACTGCAGGAACGCGGCGAGCACCACCTCGGTGTCGCCGGCGCTGCGGAAGCGGTGCCCCAGCCGGAACAGTTCCGCGCGCAGCTCGGAGTGGTTGAAGACCTCGCCGTTGTAGCAGAGCAGCCACCGCTCGTCGGCGGAGGCCCACGGCTGCACCGCGCGTTCCCGGTCCACGATCGGCAGCCGGCGGGTGCCGGTGAGCAGCCCGTTCTCGTAGCGGGTCTCGGTGACCTCGCCGCGTGGGGCGAGGGTGGCGAGCATCCGCCGGAAGATCGTCGGATCGGCCTCGGGGCCGAGGCTCAACGCGATGCCGCACATCGGCTCAGGCCCCCATCTCGGCTTCGTACGCGCGGCGCAGCCGCCGCCGCGCCGCCGGCGCGAGGCACAGGTGCCACGCCTGCCCCTCGTCGACCACGTTGACCTCACCGGCCCGCTGCCGGGCCAGCAACAGCTCGGCCAGGGTGTCCCGCGCGCCGAAGCGGTCGAACCACTCCATCTCGACGTCGACCGCCCAGCCGAGGCAGTGCCCGCTGGGCATCATGGCGGCGTACCCGAGTCGGCGCAGCCGGTGCTGGTGCTCGGCGCTGCGGACCAGGCTGGTCACCCACAGCGGCGGCGTGGCGGGCGGGGTGCTGGCGGCGAACTGCCGGGCGACGTCGTTGAGCAGCGCCACCATCTCGCGGCGGGCCCGCCGGAACCGCAGTCCGGCGGTCCGCGGCGTGGCGTCGGGCCGCAGCCGGCGCCGCACCGCCCGCATCCCGCGGCGGAGCAGCGTCCGCGGCTGCTCGGTGTAGCGGAAGCGCAGCAGGTCCCGCCGGCGCAGCCACTCCAGGTCCACCAGCTCGGGGCTGGCGTCGACCTGGGCGTCGGTGAGGAAGGTGGGGGCGTCGCGCCACCACAGCACGTCGATGCGGGAGAGCAGGTAGATCCGGACCAGCGCGGTGAGGTCGGCGGCGGAGCTGCGCGCGTTGGGCTGGTAGCGGGCCATCTCCAGCAGCAGCGTCTCGCGTGCGCCGACGAGCCCCTGCGGGGTGGCGTCGAGCACGGCGGCGATCGCGGGCTCGCGCAGCCGGTCGTCGATCAGCACCTGCCGGGCGCCGGTGCAGGACGCGCCGGCCAGGGCGCCGACCTCGACCAGCAGCTCGGCCACGGCCGTCCGGTAGGCGTCGAGGTCCGGCGCGGCGGCGGGCCGCGGCGGGGTGGCGAACGCGCGCCGCCGGGTCGGGGCGGCGGGTGTGACGGAGGAGCCGGGCTGCTGTCCCGGGCTTCGGCTGGGCACTCGCATGGTCGGGTCCTCTCTCCCGTCACGGCATCACTGTGTGCATCGCCCTGCACACACCGTAATCGGACCGGGAGGGATGAGTCCGAACAATCCTCCTATCTACTCCTTCGGGACGTGCGGCGGCCACCGCCGCGCACGAAGGGTCACGGTCGGGACGCCCCGCTCAACCCCTGCACCTCGGCGTACGAGGGCGGTTCCGCGCGCGGCGCGGCGCCGGACCGGACGGCGTCCAGGGCGTCCAGGGCGGCGCCCAGCGCGGCCCGGAACAGCAGCGAGCCCGTGCTCACCCGGGCCACGCCGAGCGCCCGCAGCTGGTCGAGGGTGGGCCCGCCCGGCCGGTGCAGCACGTTCAGCGGCGCGTCGATCCCCGCGACGAGCGCGGCGACGGTGGCGGCGTCCGGCGCGCCGGGCACGAAGATCCCGTCCGCCCCGGCGGCCAGGTATGCGCGGGCCCGGCGCAGGGCCTCCGGCAGGGGATCGGGCGTGCCGAGCCACCACGGGTCGGTGCGGGCGTTGACGAACAGGTCGGGCGCCGCGGCCTTGATGGCGGCCACCTTCGCCGCCGCCAGCTCGGGCGGGTCGAGGGTCCCGTCCGCCCGGCCGTCCTCGACGTTGACCCCCACCACCCCGAGCGCGGCCAGCTCCGCCGCCAGCCCGGCGACGACCGCCGGGTCGTCGGCGTACCCCGCCTCCACGTCGACGGTCACCAGCACCGGGAGCGGGCGCAACGCCCGGGCCAGGCGGAGGTTCTCCGCCCGGGTGGCGGCCGCCGCGTCCGGCACGCCGGCGGCGGCGGCGACCCCCAGGCTGGTGGTGCCGACCGCCGGGTACCCGCGCGCCGCGAACGCGGCGGCGCTGGCGTGGTCCCAGGCGTTGGGCAGCAGCAGCGGCCGGGCGGCGCGGTGCAGGGCGTGAAAGGCGGCACAGCGCGCGTTCATCCGGGTTCCACCTCGATCAGGCTCGGGCCCGTGGGGCCGGCGATGGTCGTCTCCCGCGACGGTAGGGCCGGAACCCTTCGGCGCCCGCCGAAACGTCGGCTGCCGGCGCGTGCGGTGCCGTCACGGTCGGACCACAGTCCCCTGCACGGATCGTCGCAACGGGTCGACGTCAGTCACACCGTCACGAAGGGTGACGGCCAGAGCCGGCCAGCCATCATGCCTCCGGCCCCTTTGCTCTGCATCCACATACGCAACAGATACGGACGGTCAGCGAGACATGCGCCCTCGATCATCGCGCCTCTTCGAATCTCCCAGTTCAGCCCGGTGGTGCGCCGACGAATGCAGAGCAAAGGGCGCGCAGGGCACCGGGCGCCCGGGACGTCGGCAGTTACGACGAGTGACCAACCCGGTCGTCATGAACGGTAACGATGGCGGCGACCGGGTCCCTCGCCGTCCGTCTCAAGGAATGAGGTCAGGGGTCGCCTCCAGAGATCGCCAACTGTCTCGAGAAACGAGGTCCGAAGGCGCCGAGCAGGGCGGACGAGCGACCCGGTCAGGCGCGACCGCTGCCGCGGTCAGGCGCGGTCGCGGGCGGCGCGAGGTCGGCCGGGGCGAGACCGAGTGCGGCGGCCAGCGCCGGAGCACCGTCCGGGGTCAGCCGGACCTCCCGTCCGCCGCCGCGGGTCAGCCAGCCCGCCTCGAAGAAGCGGGCGCACAGCGCCGCGCCCAACGCGCCGGCCAGGTGCGGCCGACGCTCGGTCCAGTCCAGGCAGTCGCGCAGCAGGGGACGGCGGGCGGCCCGCAACGGCGCGATCGGCACCCCCAGCTCAGCCAACCAACTCCGCCCGGCCGAGGTGAGCGCCGACCCGCCGGTGCCGTCGAGCAGCCCGCGCGCGAGCAGCCTGTCGCGCAGCAGCACCCCGAGGTGCCCGGCCAGGTGGTCGTAGCAGGTGCGGGCGTACGCCAGGGCGGCGCCGGCACGGGCGGCGCGCAGCGAGCGGGCCGGCTCGGACCGCCCCGGCGCGTAGCCGGCCAGATCCTCGACCAACTGGGCCGCCGAGGGGCCGGCGAGCTGGACGTAGCGGTGTCGTCCCTGCCGTTGCTCGACCAACAGCCCGCCCCGGACCAGCCGGGTGAGGTGGTCGCTGGCGGTGGACGGGGCCACCCCGGCGAGTCGGGCCAGCTCCCCCGCCGTCCACGCCCGGCCGTCGAGTAGCGCCAGGCAGATGCGGGCCCGGGTGTCGTCGGCGAGCAGGGCGGCGAGCCGGGCCAGGGCCCGACCGTCCGGCGCGGGGATGGTCACGGACCCCATGCTGGCACGGGCACCCTGCGGCCGGCACCGAAGCGTCGCCACGTCTTTACAACGTTGTATCCAACGTTGTACAAACGGACACGCACCGATCCTGATCGAAATCCCGCACCCGAGGCAGGTCTGATGGGACATCTCCGCCGCGCCGGGGCGCTCGCCGCCGCCATCGGTCTGGTCCTGGCCGCGACGGCGTCCGCGCCGGCCGCCGCCACACCCGATCCCCGCTACCGCAACCCCGTCTCGGCCGGGTTCGCCGACACCTTCGCCGACCCCGTGATCGTCCGCGGTGAGGACGGCTTCTGGTACGCGTACGGCACCACCGACCCGCTGCGCGAGGGCGAGGGGACGTTCCACGGGGTGCCCACCGCCCGCTCGGCCGACCTGGTCGACTGGACGTACGTCGGGGACGCCTTCGGCGCCGGCCAACGCCCGGCGTACGCGGCCCCTGGCGCCGGCTTCTGGGCCCCCGACGTGCGCCGGATCGGCGACCGCTGGGTCATGTACGTGACCGTCACCGACACGACCGTCTCCCCCGACGGCGGTGACTTCGCCGTCGGCGCGGCCACCGCGCCCACCCCGACCGGCCCGTGGACCTTCGCCGACGAGCCCGTGGTCGCGCCCCGCCCCGGCGG
The DNA here is from genome assembly GCF_003664255.1 of Micromonospora sp. M71_S20. NCBI lineage: Bacteria > Bacillati > Actinomycetota > Actinomycetes > Micromonosporales > Micromonosporaceae > Micromonospora > Micromonospora sp. M71_S20. The sequence goes on from NZ_RCCV01000001.1 coordinate 4,600,130, forward strand.
TGGCGGGGGCTGGCTGTGGACCATCGACCCGAGCCAGTTCACCGACGTCGACGGCCGGCACTACCTCTACCACGGCAGCTACTACGGCGGCATCTCGGTGACCGAGCTCTCCGCCGACGGGCTGCGCGCCGTCGGCACGCCCACCCTGGTCGCCATCGACAACAAGTTCGAGGGCAGCCACGTGGTGCGCCACGACGGCTGGTACTACCTGTTCGCCTCCACGGCCAACTGCTGCGCCGGCCCGGCCACCGGCTACTCCGTGCACGTCGGCCGGTCCCGCGACCCGCGCGGGCCGTTCATCGACCGCGACGGCATCGCGCTGACCGCCTCCCGGGCCGGCGGCACGCCGGTGCTCACCCAGAACGGCAACCGGTGGATCGGCACCGGCCACAACGGGTTCCTCACCGACCTCTCCGGCCAGGACTGGATCGTCTACCACGCGATCGACCGCGCCGACCCGTACCTGGACGAGCCGTTCGGCATCAACGAGCGGCCGATGCTGCTGGACCGCCTCGACTGGATCGACGGCTGGCCGACGGTGAACGCCGGCGCCGGCCCCTCCGAGGGCGCCCGGCCCGCGCCGGTCACCACCGGCCGCGTGGACGAGCGCTTCGACGCCGGGCTGGCCGGCTGGCGACGCGGCACCGGGGACTGGCGGGTCGCCGACGGCCGGCTCACCGGCAGCGGCACGCTGACCAGCCGTACGACCGTGGGCGGGGACGTGCGCGCGGAGGCCGACCTGCGGCTGCCCGCCGGCGCAGCGGCCGGGCTCACGCTCGGCGACCGGGTCTCGGTGCGGGTGGACGCCGCCGCCGGCCGGCTGGTCGCCCGCGACGGCGACCGCACCGCGAGCGCGCCGTTGCCCGCCGGCTTCGACGCCGCGGCCGGGCACCACCTCGCCGTCGAGGTCCGCGGCCGGCACCTGGTCGCCGAGCTGAGCCCGGCGCGGCTCGGCGACCAGTTGGCGGTGGTGTCGCTGCCGCTGGCGCGGCCGGTGGCCGGGCGGCTCACGCTCACCGCGACCGGCGGGGCCGCCGGGTTCGACAACGTCAGCGTCGCCCGGCTGCACCGGCCGGTGCGCCACGCCGTGGCCGAGCCGCGGGCGGGCCGCCTGCTGCCGGCGTTCTCCGACGAGTTCACCGGCGGGCTGGACCCGGCGTGGCGGTGGGTCCGGCAGGACCCGGCGGCCACCGTGTCCGGCGGGGCGCTGCGCTGGCCGGTGCAGGGCGCCGACCTGACCGGCACCGGCAACACCGCCGGCGTGCTGCTGCGCGACGCGCCCGGCGGCGACTACGTCGTGGAGACGAAGGTGACCCTGGACCTCGGCGAGGAGACCGTCCGCAACTACCAGCAGGCCGGGCTGGTCGCCTACGTCGACGACGACCGGTTCGCCCGGCTGGCGCAGGTCGCCATCTGGAACACCCGGCAGGTGGAGTACGGCTACGAGCTGCCCTTCGCCGGCCAGCCGGTCTACGGCGGCAACATCGTCGGCACCCCGGCGACCACCACCTGGCTGCGGCTGGCGCACAAGGTCGACCCGGCCACCGGCGAGCACGAGTTCCGGGCCGGCTCCAGCCGGGACGGGCGGAACTGGACGTGGGGCGGGGTGTGGACCTTCCCTGCCGACACCACCCCCCGGATCGGGCTGGTCGCGCACGGCGGCGCCGACCCGGCGGTCACCGCGCGCTTCGACTACCTGCGCTTCCACCGCTGAGCCCCGCGATCGGTCGGGCCCCCGCCGGACGGTGGGGGCCCGGTCCCGTCCCGGGCGCCCGGCGGGGCGCGCCCCCAGCTGTCAGGTGCGGTGGTCGGCGCCGCCGAGCGGGCTGACCGTCCGGCTCTGTCCGTCGTAGCTGCGCCCGGCGACGAAGGCACCGTCGGGGCGGTCGGCGCCCGCCACCGCGCGGGCCAGCCGGCGGTCGGCGTCGCGGAAGCGCAGCGCCAGGCTCAGGTGCGGGCACCAGCGCCCCGGCGCGTGCCAGGGACGCTGGCCCGGCGCCCCGGCGAGGACGTCCCACACCGACGCGTGCAGGGCGGTCAGCTCCGGCGACGGATGCACCAGCCACACCAGCGGGGCGCTGCCGTCGAGCACCGCGATCCGGTCCAGCCGCACGGGCAGGGGCAACGCCGCCTCGAACAGGTCGACCAGCCGCCGCTGCGCGCCGGGCGGGAAGTCGTCGACCGCGGCGAGGGTCAGGTGCGGCCGGTTCGTCGGGTGGGCGTTGCGGGCCAGGCTGGGCAGCCCCACCGCGGCCAGCCGCTGCCAGGCGCCGCGCACGGCGGCCTCCAGGTCGGGCGAGCAGACCAGTTCGACCGTACGCACGCCGCCAGGCTAGCCCCCGGGGCACGGCGACGGGCGCCCGCCGGACCCGCGCGGACGCCCGTTGTGCCGGTCGGCGAAACGGCGTCGCGGCGGTGATGAAAAGCTTGGCGGCATGAGTTCCGCACCCGTACGGCACGACCCGCCCACCGAGCCCGGCCCCGACGCCCTCGACGACACGAGCGCCTTCGCGGACCTCGGGCTGCGCGCCGAGTTGCTGGGCGCGCTGACCGCCCTGGGCTACGAGGAGCCCACCCCGATCCAGCGGGAGGCCATCCCACCCCTGCTGGCCGGTCGGGACCTGCTGGGCCAGGCCGCGACGGGTACGGGCAAGACGGCCGCCTTCGCGCTGCCGCTGTTGCAGCGGATGCCCGACGACCGGCCCGGCGGCGCCCCGGTGGCGCTCGTGCTGGTGCCGACCCGCGAACTCGCGGTGCAGGTCTCCGAGGCGTTCCACCGCTACGGCAAGGACCTGGGCGCGCGGGTGCTGCCGATCTACGGCGGGCAGCCGATCGGCCGGCAGCTGCGCGCCCTGGACCTCGGGGTCGACGTCGTGGTCGCCACCCCGGGCCGCGCGCTGGACCACATCGCCCGGGGCACGCTCGACCTGGGCTCGCTGGCCACGGTGGTGCTCGACGAGGCCGACGAGATGCTCGACATGGGCTTCGCCGAGGACATCGAGGCGATCCTGGAGCACGCGCCGGAGCAGCGCCAGACGGTGCTCTTCTCGGCGACGATGCCGGCGCGCATCGACGGGCTGGCCCGCAAGCACCTGACCGACCCGGTACGCATCCTCATCGCCCGCGAGCAGACGGTGGCCGGCGAGGCGCCCCGGGTGCGGCAGAGCGCGTACATCGTCGCCCGGGCGCACAAGCCGGCAGCGCTGGGCCGGGTGCTGGACGTCGAGTCCCCCACGGCGGCGATCGTCTTCTGCCGCAGCCGGGAGGAGGTCGACCGGCTCACCGAGACCATGAACGGCCGGGGCTACCGGGCCGAGGCGCTGCACGGCGGGATGAGCCAGGAGCAGCGCGACCGGGTGATGGGCCGGCTGCGCACCGGCACCGCGGACCTGCTGGTGGCCACCGACGTGGCCGCCCGTGGCCTGGACGTCGAGCAGCTCACCCACGTGGTCAACTACGACGTCCCGTCGGCCCCCGAGTCGTACGTGCACCGGATCGGGCGGGTCGGCCGGGCCGGGCGGGAGGGCGTGGCGATCACCCTCGCCGAGCCGCGCGAGCACCGGATGCTCAAGACCATCGAGCGGGTCACCGGCCAGCGCATCGCCATCGACAAGATCCCGACGGTGGCGGACATGCGCACCCGGCGGTTGGAGCTGACCCAGGGCGCCCTGCGGGAGAGCCTGCTGGAAGACGACCTCGACCCGTACCGGGCGATCGTCGAGTCGTTGACCGACGAGTTCGACCTGGTGGAGGTGGCGCTCGCGGCGGTGAAGCTGGCGCACGAGGCGACGTCGCCGGGCTCGGACGACGAGGAGGAGATCCCCCAGGTCCCCGTCCGGGGCCCGCGCGAGGGGCGGCCGGAGGCCGGTGGCCGGGGCGAGCGGCGGGGCGGTGCCCGGCCCCGCACCGGCGGCACCACCCAGGTCTTCATCGGGCTGGGCCGGCGCGCCGGGGTCCGCCCGCAGGACCTGGTGGGCGCGATCACCGGCGAGACCGGGATCAGCGGCCGGGACATCGGCTCGATCGAGATCGCCGACCGGTTCTCGCTGGTGGAGGTGCCCCAGACCGTCGCCGACGAGGTGATCGCGGGGCTGCGTGGCAGCACCATCAAGGGCCGCAAGGCGACCGTACGCCGGGACCGTGACGGCGACGGCGGCGGCGAGCGCCGCTTCGACGGGGCCGACCGGCGCGAGCGCCGCGACCGGGACTTCGACCGGCGCGACCGCCGCTAGGACGCTGCGGGCAGGGGCCCTTCCCCTCCCCGCGCTTCCGATCGAGGGAAGGGGCCCCTGCCGCGTGGCGGGGGCCCCTTTCTCGACGCCTCAGGCGGCGGCGAGCGCCGGATCGGGGCGGGTGTCGGCGTCGGCCGGGCGCAGCGCCAGGGCGAGCACGTCGGCGACGTCGGCCAGGGTGTGCACGGTCAGCGCCTCCCGGACCTCGGCGGGCAGGTCGTCGAGGTCCGGTTCGTTGCGGGCCGGGATGATCACCTCGGTCAGGCCGGCCCGGTGGGCGGCGAGCAGCTTCTGCTTCACCCCGCCGATGGGCAGCACCCGGCCGGAGAGGGTCACCTCGCCGGTCATCCCGAATTCGGGTCGCACCGGCCGGCCGCTGGCCAGCGACGCCAGGGCGGTCACCATGGTGATGCCGGCGCTGGGGCCGTCCTTCGGCACCGCGCCCGCCGGCACGTGCAGGTGGATCCGCCGGCCGGCGAGGGCGTTCGGGTCGAGTCCGAGCCGGCGCCCGTTGGAGCGCAGGTACGACAGCGCGATGTGCGCCGACTCCTTCATGACGTCGCCGAGCTGGCCGGTGAGGGTCAGCCCCGGCTCGCCCTCCATGCTGGTCGCCTCGATGAAGAGCACGTCGCCCCCGGCTCCGGTGACCGCCAGGCCGGTGGCCACGCCGGGCACGGCCGTGCGCTCCGCCGACTCCGGGGTGAACTTCGGCCGCCCGAGGTAGGTGGCGAGGTTGCCGGTGTCGACGCGGACCGGTGCCGGGTCGGTCGCCAGGGCCACCGCGACCTTGCGGAGGATCTTCGCCAGGGACCGTTCGAGCTGCCGCACGCCGGCCTCTCGGGTGTACTCACCCGCGATCCGGGCGAGGGCCTCGTCGGCGACGTCGACCTCCTCGGCGGTGAGCCCGGCCCGCTCGCGCTGCCGGGGCAGCAGGTGGTCCCGGGCGATGGCGACCTTCTCCTCCTCCGTGTACCCGTCGAGGGTGACCAGTTCCATCCGGTCCAGCAGCGGGCCGGGGACGGCCTCCACCACATTGGCGGTGGCCAGGAAGAGCACGTCCGACAGGTCGAGGTCGACCTCGAGGTAGTGGTCGCGGAAGGTGTGGTTCTGCGCCGGGTCGAGCACCTCGAGCAGGGCGGCGGCCGGGTCGCCGGAGTAGCCGGCGGCGAGCTTGTCGACCTCGTCGAGGAGCACGACCGGGTTCATCGAGCCGGCCTCGCGCAGGGCGCGCACGATCCGGCCGGGCAGCGCGCCGACGTAGGTGCGCCGGTGGCCACGGATCTCCGCCTCGTCGCGTACGCCGCCGAGGGAGACCCGGACGAAGTTGCGGCCGAGCGCGTGGGCGATCGACTCGCCGAGGCTGGTCTTGCCGACGCCGGGCGGGCCGGCGAGGGCGAGCACCGCGCCGGAGCCCCGGCCGCCGACGACGCCGAGGTTGCGCTCGGCCCGCCGGTTGCGCACGGCGAGGTACTCCAGGATGCGGTCCTTCACGTCGGCCAGGCCGGCGTGGTCGGCGTCGAGCACGGCGCGGGCCGCGGCCAGGTCGGTGTTGTCCTCGGTACGGGTGCCCCACGGCATCTCCAGCACCGTGTCGAGCCAGGTCCGGATCCAGCCCGCCTCCGGGGAGGCGTCGCTGGCGCGTTCCAGCTTGCCGACCTCGCGCAGCGCCGCCTCGCGGACCTTGTCGGGCAGGTCGGCGGCCTCCACGCGGGCGCGGTAGTCGGCGGAGCCGTCCGGCTCGTCCTCGCCGAGTTCCTTGCGGATGGCGGAGAGCTGCTGGCGCAGCAGGAACTCCCGCTGGGACTTCTCCAGCCCTTCGCGGACGTCGGTGCTGATCTGCTCGGCGATCTCCTGCTCGGCCAGGTGGTCCTTCACCCAGCCGACGAGCAGTTCCAGCCGGGCGGTGACGTCCGGCGCGGCGAGCAGCTCGGTCTTCTGGGCGAGGCTGAGCCAGGAGACGTAGCCGGCCGAGTCGGCCAGCTCGGAGAGGTCGGTCATCCGCTCGATCGCGTCGATGACCTGCCAGGCGCCGCGCTGCTGGAGCACGGACGTCATCAGGGCGCGGTACTCGCGGGCGAGTTCGCGGGCGCGGCCGGCGGGGGCGGGTTCGTCGAGTTCGGTCGCCTCGACCCAGAGGGCGGCGCCGGGCCCGGGTACGCCGGAGCCGATCCGGGCGCGCGACAGGCCGCGGACGACGGCGGCCGGTTCGCCGCTGGGCAGCCGGCCGACCTTCTCGATGGTGGCGACCGCGCCGACGGGGCCGTACTCGCCGTCGAGGCGGGGCACGGCGAGCAGCTTGCCCTCGCCGGTGGCGCGGGCCGCGTCGACGGCGGCCTGGGTGGTCGGGTCGAGGGTCACCGGGATCACCATGCCGGGCAGGAGCACGGCGTCGGTCAGGGGAAGTACCGGGAGAGTTGCCATCGAACACCTGCTATCGCGTTGAGTTGAGCGTGTCCAACTCAAGTAACAAATCGTTCCCCTTGTTCCGGGCTGTGACCCAGACCACCCCCGCCCGCCGGACGCCGCCGCGGGCGCAGCAGCTCCCGCGCCAGGCCGGCGCCCCCGGCGGCCGCCACAGCGAGCGGGATCGCCAGGCAGCTCAGCGCAAGCGCGGCGACCGTCCAGCCCGGCAGGCCGGCCACCGCGGCGACGCCGGTCAGCACGGCGAAGGCGAGGAGCTTGCGACGGGTGCGGGCGATCGGGATCGCGACGGACATCGGGATCTTCCTTCCGTACGGGATCAGAGCAGGACGAGCAGGGCGGCGCCGACGGCTGCCGCCGGAACGGTGGTGACGACGGTGGCGAGCGCCGCCGAGTGCCGGCGCAGCGCGGCGAGCGGGATCAGCGCGTCGCCGTCCTGGCTGATCGCGTTGGCGACCAGGGTGGGCAGCGGCAGGCCGCCGCTGACGTACAGGCCGGTGAAGACGATCTGCACCGCGCACCCGGGGATGAGGCCGATGCCCGCGCCGACCAGCACGCCGACGAGCCCGGTGAGGGCGAGCTGCGAGCCGTCGAAGCCGGTCGTGGTGGTCACCACCTGCCAGCCCAGGTACGCCACGGCGACCCAGACGGTGACGAAGGACGCCTCGTGCGCGCTGTGCCGCAGCGTCTGCCGCAACGACCGGGGCTGCGCCGTCTCCAGGCTGTCGTCGGCCAGCTTCCCGCGCCCCCCGGCGAAGATCAGCGCCGCGGTGAGCGAGCCGAGCACCCCCAGCGCCAGGTACGGGTCGACGCCTCCGAGGGAGCGGGTCAGCGCGCCCGGGTCGACCAGCTGGAAGACCACCGGCACCGACACCGCGAACGCCGGCGTGGTCAACCCCCAGAACGCCGTGGACGCCGGCACGCGGGGCAGCAGCCCGCCGAGCAGCCGCCGCGACCCGGCGAGGTCCGGCCCGCCCGCGGCGGCCAGGCCGACCGGTACGGGCGCGGGCGCGGCGGCGACCCGGTGGTCGACCGCGCGGGCCGGGTCGATGCCGAGCGCGTCGACGACGTACCCGGTGACCAGGCCGACGGCGAAGAGCAGCGCATGGATCTTGAGGGCGAACACCGGGTTCCAGGCGAGCACCACCCACGACGAGTCCCCCATGGTGGCCGCCAGGGCGGCGACCACGGTGCCGAAGGAGACCTTGCCCCGGGCGTACAGCGGCATCAGGATGATCGCCCCGCCGCAGCCGGGACTGACGCCCAGCAGGGCGCCGACCAGCGGACCGAGGCGGGGCCGGCGGGTGAGCCCGTCGGTGACCCGGTCGCCGTGGCGCCAGCGCAGCCAGCCGAAGAAGGCCACCATGACGGCGACGTAGACACCCACCTGCATGAACGCGTCCGCGAGCGGGCGGAGCACGAGTTCGGTCACGGCACACCTCCTCCGGCACGGTGCCGCCGGGCCGTCCGCCGCTCGCGGACGACCCGGCGCGACGGCGTCAGGTGAGCTTGCTCTTGACCTTGTTGACGGCACCCTTGGCGAGGCCCGGGTTCGTGCCGTAGAGCCGCGGGTCGCCGGGCGGCAGGACCGGCTCGGGCGCGTGCGCGCGAGGGCTGTGGTCGTAGCGGAACTCGCCCTTGCCGTCGGGCGCCGGCCCGGACGCCCAGCGCCCCTCCGACGCGTCGGTGCCCGGCGAGAAGTCCAGGTACGTGTAGCTGAACTTCTCGGTGAACTCCTTGGAGTCGGGGAACGCGTCCGGCACCGGCATCTCCTCCAGGCCGTCCTCCTTGAGCTGCTCGATGGCCGCCATCCACATGTTCTGGTGCATGGTGTCGCGGGCCAGCAGGAAGCGCAGCATGTTCTTGACCCCGGGGTCGTCGGTCATGTTGAACAGCCGGGCCACCTGGAGCCGGCCCTGTGCCTCGGCGGTGACGTTGAGCTGGAAGTCGGCCATCAGGTTGCCGCTGGCGGTGACGAAGGCGCCGCTCCAGGGCACGCCGTTGCTGTCGGCCGGCAGCGCTCCGCCGCCGCCGTGGATGAAGTGCGCCGGGTTCGACCCGCCGTAGATCGCCCCCACCATGGGGTTGTCCGCGGCGGCCTCCTGCAACGACAGCGGCGCGTTCTCCAGCAGCCGGGTGATCATCGTGGCGATCATCTCGACGTGACCCATCTCCTCGGTGCCGACGTCGAGGAACAGGTCCTTGTACTTGCCGGGCAGCCGGCAGTTCCAGCCCTGGTAGAGGTACTGGTTGGCGACGGTCATCTCGCCCCACTTGCCGCCCAGGATCTCCTGGAGCCGGCGGGCGAACGCGGCGTCCGGACCGTCCGGCTTGGCCTCGAACTGCAGGTCCTTGATGTGGCTGAACACGTGTCCTCCTCGGTGCCGGTCGGGCTGTCACCGAGGCGGTTCCCGCGACGGGCGGCCCTATCGGGCCAACCGGCGGCCCGGCGGGGTCAACCTGTCGACGGGAACGCGGGCAGCACCACCTCGAGGGCCACCCCGCGCGGCCGCAGCCGGTGCAGGCGCAGCCGCCCGCCGTCGGCGGCGAGCAGCCGCCGGACGATCCACAGCCCCAGCCCGGAGGCCCCGGCGCCGGGCGCGGGCCGGCGCAGCGCCTCGACGAGGGGCGGATCGACCCGCCCCTCGTCGGTGACGACGATGCGCAGACCGGAGCGGCCGAGCGCGGCGTGGATGCCGATGCGGCCCTCGGCCGGACCGTGCCGCAGCGCGTTCTCCACCAGGTTGGTCACCACCTGCCGGGTCCGCCGCCGCGGCACCGGGCAGTCCCCGGCCCGCCGGGTCACCCCGGTCCGCCGCCGGTGCGGGGGCACGAGGGCCGCCGCGCCGCGCAGGACCTGCGCCAGCGGCGCCGCCGGGTCCGCCGCCGGCGCCAGCGCCCCGGTGCCGGCGGCGGCGTCACGCAGCAGGCCCTGCAGGTGTACGGCCTGCTCGTGGGCCAGGGCCGTGATGGCGCGCCGGTCGTCGCCGGTGAGTGGGAGCCTGTCGTCGGCGAGCGCCCGGGTGAGCGAGGTGAGGGCGCTGACGGGGGTACGGAACTCGTGGCAGAGCACGCGAAGCAGCAGTTCCGGGTCGGTGTCCAGCGCCGCCGGGTCGGCCGGACCGGGTTCGGGCCCCGCCCACCGGAGCAGTCGCAGCGGTCCCCGCCCCCCGTGCCGTCCGCGCATCCGCCCGACCTCCCTCGTTCGGCCGCATGATCGGTACCCGCTTGGGAACGGACCAGACATGCCCGCTCCCCCCGTCGTCCGGTTGGCCGTGGTGGACGACCACCCGCTGTTCGTCCGCGGGCTGGAACTGCTGTTGCCGGCCACGACCGACGGGCGGGCGGAGGTGGTGGGCTCCACCGGCGACGCGTCGGCCGCCGCCTCGCTGGTCAGCCGCTGCCTGCCCGACCTGGCGCTGGTCGACCTGCACATGCCGCCACCGGGCGGGATCCGGGCCGTGGCGGCGATCCGGCGCACCACGCCCCGGGTGCGGGTGGTCGCCATGTCGGGCGCGGAGGACCCGGCCCCCGCCCTGGAGGCGCTGCGCGCCGGCGCCGAGGCCTACCTGCCGAAGACCGCCGAGCCGGAGGAGTTGCTGCCCCCGCTGCTGGCCGTCCTCGACGGCTGGGCGGTGCTGCCGGGGCACCTGCTCCGCGCGTTGCTGCGTCCCGGCCGGGCGGCTCCGGTCGATCTCGACGACGAGGAACGGGCAATGCTCCAGGCCATCGCGGCGGGCCGCAGCACCGTCGAGATCGCCGAACGGATGCACGTCTCGGAACGCACCGTGAAGCGGATGACGGCCGCGCTGCTGCGGAAGTTGCGGGTATCCACCCGGGCCGAGGCGGCGGCGCTCGCCGGGCACGCCGGTCTGCTCGGCGACTGACCCCGGGCTTTGCGCCGAGCCGTTTTCCCGCGATAACGCGACCCGCCGAAATGAACACGACGCGCATTGTTGCGGATTCGCCATGGGATACGTCAAACTTTGACCACACCCCGCCCCACACAGGGAGTAATTAACGATGGCGAGAAAAGTAATCACGGTCCTGACCGACGACCTCGACGGTGGAAAGGCCGACCGGACCGTCGAGTTCAGTCTGGACGGCGTGGCCTACACCATCGACGTCTCCGACGAGAACGCGGGCGTGCTGCGCAAGGCCCTCGACCCGTACATCAACGCTGGCCGGCGCATCGGTCGCGGAACGGCCGACACCGGGCGGGCACCCCGCCGGGCAGGCGCGCCGGGCGGCTCGGGAATGGACCGGGAGCAGAACCGGGCCATCCGGGAATGGGCCACGAAGAACGGCTACAAGATTTCCGAGCGCGGCCGCATCCCGGTCGAGGTCGTGGAGGCGTACAAGAACCGCTGACCGGTGCCGGGCTCACGCTCGGGCGCGCGCGGGGTCACGCTGAGGAATCAGCGCGGCCCCGCCGGTCTTTTCCCACGGCCGTCCATTCGCACGACCGGCACCCGGCCGCGGGTCCATTGTCAGCCCGACCCATTAGCCGCTCCGGCCATCGGCGAGTCTCCGGGACGCCCCGGGCCGACCGACAACCGGACGCCCGCCGACCTCACGACCGTGATCATCGCCACGATCGCACCGGTGCGACCGGAGATCGCCGAACGTCCCGAGTGTAATGAGCGACAGCTTTGTCGAGCATTACCTGCACGGATCTCGGGGGTGGCGGATGACGCGATGGTGGAGCCAGACGGCCGGCGGGTTGCCGCGCACCTTCTGGTACCTCTGGACGGCCACGCTGATCAACCGGCTGGGCAGTTTCGTCGCCATCTACCTCGGCGTCTATCTGGTGTCGGTACGTGACCTCAGCCCCGCGTACGCCGGGATCGTGATCGGGTTGCACGGGGCCGGCAGCGCGGCGGGAGGCGTGCTCGGCGGGATCGTCGCGGACCGGTGGGGGCGACGGCCCGCCATGCTCGCCGGGAACGTCGCCGCCGCGACCGCGGCGGCGGCGCTGGGCCTCAGCGGGCACCCGGCGGCGCTCGCGGCCCTGACCCTGTTGCTCGGGCTCTTCCTCGGCGTCGCCCGGCCGGCCTTCACGGCGACCATCATCGACGTGGTGGGCGAGCGGGACCGGCTGCGGGCGCTGACACTGAACTACTGGGCGATCAACATCGGGTTCGCCGTCGCCGCGACCGTGGCCGGCCTGCTGGTCCGGGTCGACCCGCTGCTGCTGTTCGCGATCAACGCGGCGGTGCTCCTCGGCACCGCCGCGCTGATCGGCCTGAAGGTGCCCGAGTCGCGCCCCGCCCCGGTGACCGTCGGGCAGTTCACCCGCGCCGATTCCGGCGGGCTCGGCACCGTGCTGCGGGACCGGGTCTTCCTGACCTTCACCGCCCTCACCGGGCTGGCCTGGCTCTGCGTCCAGGGCAGCGTGATGCTCCCGGTGGCGTTGCAGGCCGACGGACTGCCGGCGTCGGCGTACGGGCCGGTCATCGCGGTCAACGGCCTGATGATCGTGCTGGGACAGCTCTTCGTGCCCCGGCTGGTGGGCCGCTTCGACCGGTCCCGCACCATCGCGGTCGCGGTCGTGGTGATCGGCGTCGGGTTCGCCCTGACCGCCCTGGCCGACGTCGTCTGGTTCTACGCGCTCACGGTGGCTGTCTGGACGCTCGGCGAGATGCTGATGACCCCGTCGAACTCGGCGCTGACCGCGGACCTGGCGCCGGCCGCGCAGCGCGGTCGCTACCAGGGCGTCTATTCGCTCGGCTACGCGTTCGCCAGCTTCGCCGGGCCGACGGTGGGCGGGCTGGTCGCCGCCCGGTTCTCCACCGACGTCCTCTGGCTGGGCCTGTTCGGGTTGGCTCTGCTGGTGGCCGCCGGCAACCTCGCCGCGGTCCGGCCCCGGGCCCGGCGGATCGCCGCCCTGCGGGCCGCCGCGACGCCGACGGTTCCGCGCGAGGCGGCGGCACTGGTGTGAGCGCACCGGCGGGGGCCGCCGAGGTACGCCCCGGACCGCCCCCCGCCGGTGGTCAGCCGACCTCGATGCGCACCACGTCGAAGGCAGGGGTCTGGTTGGCCCGCTCCATCATCGGCACCCGGTGCGAGCCGTCGCCGGCCCAGACCGCGCACTGGGCGGTGCCGGATCCGGGCAGCCCGGGGATCTGGATGACCACGTCGTCGGGCTCGGCGCCACCACGGCTGTCCTCGGTGGCGACGAAGAACGCCGGCACCTCCTGCGGCTCCGGCGGCTGCCGGAGGCTGTCCAGCATCCGGCAGGCGGTGTGGAAGTGGCCCCGCACCAGTCCCTGCTCGTTGAGCAGCGAGCTCTCCACGTAGTACCCGCCCTGCCCGGCGGCGAGGAAGCGGTCCCGCACGAGGTTGCGGGTGGAGACCCGGAGGGTGAACGGCTGGTTCGCGTTCACCCGGTCGGGGAACTCGGTGATCAGCAGCGACGGATTGTTCGCCGCGGCGCCGACCTCGCCGAACGCGGTGCTGACGCAGCGGTTGCCGTTCTGGAAACCGTCGTGCGGCTGCAACCGGCTGTCGTCGCAGTCGTTCGCGATCACCCCCAGCCCGGCACCGGGCCCACCGTTGTCACCACCACCACCGTCGTCACCACCGCCGCCGTTGTTGCCACCGCCATTGTTGCCACCGTTGTTGCCGCCGCCGTCGTTACCGGTCGGGGCCACCTGGCACTCGGCGAGCCGGGCCAGGCCCTGCGGCCGGGGGCCCACCCGGTCGATCGCGACGGTGATCCGCCCCAGCGTCGCCCGGCGCTTGCCGGCCAGCGGCTGGAGGATCGAGGTGCGGACGAACTCCTCGCCCCGCCGGCCCTCGGCGGCCAGCCGCCGGTCCGCCTCGGCGATCTGGGTCTGCAACAGGTTCAGGTTCCGGTCGACCTCGGCGCGGGCGCGGTCGGGCACCCGCGGGAGCCGGCTGGCCACGTCCGGGCAGGCCACGGCCGAGCCGCCGTTGTCGGCGCCGCCGCCCCGCGTCTGCTCGCACTCGGCGACCGACTGCTGCCCGTCCCCCCAGTGGTTGCGCACCCACCGGCCGTCCTGCCAGGTCCGGCTGGTGCCCCGCCCGCTCGGCGCGGTCGCGCCGGGGCTGGGCTCCACGCAGGCGGCGGAGGCCGGTCGGGTGGAGGTCGACCGGCGGTCCTCGGCCGACGAGATCTGGGTCACGGCGACGATCCCGCCGAAGACCGCGAGCGTGCCGACGACGGCCAGCAGTCGCTTGCTCCGCGCGCTACCGGATGACCGGCGCGCCCGTGTGGACCTGCGCATCGAATTGCTCTCCTTCGCGATCCGGTGGTTGGTTCGAGATCTCGGCGGACCGACGGAATTGAGGCGGCACACCCCGACGGGGGCCGTCGCGGCGAACCGGTGGCACGTCGATGGCCGACGATGCCCTTTCCGCACCGTCCGCCGCGCCGCGCGGCGCGGTCGGGGAGATCCTGTCCATTCCCGCAGGAGTACGGGACGTCCGGCGCGAAGGTTCAACGCGATTCGGGGAATTCGGAAGGGGCCCAGGCATCGACCGGTGACGTGCGTCGGGCCGGCGACCGGTGGCGCGCCGAGGCGCAGCGGTCAGTCCGCGCAGAGGTGGGCGAACGCGAAGCCGCCCGTCATGTCGCCGTGCCGGGACTCCAGCCGCCGGATCTCGGCGAGCAACTCGTCCCAGGGCGTCAGGACCGGCCCGGCGGCGTCCGGCGCGCGCAGCCGCTCGCCGACGGCCACCGCCGCCAGGTCCTCGGCCAGCCGCCCCGGATCCACCCCGGCCGAGACGCGCTGGGCGTGCACCGTCACCCGCTCCACGAGGCAGGCGTCGGGGCGCACCCGCACCCAGCTCCACCCCTCGGCCGGCCCGCCCGTCCAGCGCAGGTGCAACCCCCGCACGATCGGGTCGGCCAGCCGCCGCGCCACGTACGCCTCGACGGCGGCGGCCCGGGCCAGGGCGCCGAGGTCGTTGACGTGCCCGGTCCGCCCGTCGGGCAGCCGACCGAGGATGTCGCGGAAGCCGACCGGGGGCACCCCGGTGTCGTCGGGCTCCCCTGCGTCGAGGGCCGCGTACGCGCGCGCGTCGATCACGTACGTCACGATCCGGCGCCCGTGCTCCGCGGCCCGCAGCGTCGACGACCCGATGCGCAGGACCGCCAGGCCGACCGCCTCGGCCACCGCGTTCTTCAGCCGCTCGACCCGCTGCCCGGCGGAGCCGGGGGCCGCGACGGGGCCGATCTCGACGGCGAAGACCGGCCGGGCCGTGTCGGCGGCGCAGACGACGAGGTCGTAGCCCTCCCGGCTGGCCGTGCTCCACTGGCTGCCGGTGACGCCCGGCGGACGCCCCTGCACCAGTTCGCCGAGCCGGCGGGGGCCGTGCACGAGCTGGCCGTTACGGGCGAGCAGCGGGCCGCGCCCACCGTCCCCCGCGACCGCGCGCAGCCAGGAGCCGTCCCCACCACCGGTGCCCGTCATCCGCCTGATCCGTCCGTCCCGCCGCCGATCGGAGGCCGACGCGTCGGCCGGGGCGAGTCTAGGCCGTCGATCATGACCGGCGTGGTGGTGGTGTCCTCCCCCGGGACGTACGACCGCAATTCGCTTGAGGTCCCCCGCCCGCGCCGGTGGGATGGGCGGGTGAGCGTCTTCCTCTCCACCGGGCGGCTGGTGCTGCGCGAGTTCACCCCCGACGACGCCGACCTGCTCGTCGAGCTGGACGGCGACCCCGAGGTGATGCGGTACCTCACCGGCGGGCGCCCCACCCCGCCCGAGACGGTCCGGCAGCGCGTCCTGCCCCGGATCCTTGCCCACTACCGACGACCGCCGGGACTCGGGTGGTGGGCGGCGCTGCGCCGGGGGTCGGGCGACTTCCTGGGCTGGTTCGAGTTCCGCCCGACCCGCGACGGCGACGCCCGCGAGGTGGAGCTGGGCTACCGGCTGCGCCGCTCCGCCTGGGGTGTCGGCCTCGCCACCGAGGGCTGCCGGGCGCTGATCGACACGGGCTTCACCGCGCTCGGCGTGCAGCGGGTCACCGCGAACACGATGTCCGTCAACGCCGCGTCGCGTCGGGTCATGGAGAAGTCCGGGCTACGGCTCGTGCGGACGTACGTCGGGGACTGGCCGGAGACGATCGACGGCGCGGAGCACGGCGAGGTGGAGTACGCGCTGACCCGGCAGCGCTGGCTGCGCCGCGACGCCGACTAGGCCGGCGCGGGCCGCCCGGGTCACTCCGCCCCCATCACCAGGCCCTCGATGGTGTGCTTCTGCCGGATCGGCGTCAGGGCGTCGACCACCGGGCAGGGCAGGTGGGCACGTACCTGCTCGGGCAGGCCCGCCCAGTACTCCCGGGTGACCGCCATGTCGTGGTGCTCGGCGTTGCCCGCTCCCGGCGCGTCGACGCCGAGCACCAGCACCGGGCGGGACAGGGTGGAGACGTTCGGGGTGCCGCGGTGGATGGTGAGCGCGGACCGGGCGGAGATGTCGCCGCGCTGCGGGTACTTGCGGACCGCCCGTTGCGCGTAGCGGGGGTAGCGCTCCCGGGGCGGGAACATCTGGTGGTCGAAGTCCCGTCCGTCGTCCCACTGGGTGCCCGGGGCGATCTCGAACGGGCCCATCTCCTCCACCGTGTCCACGGTGGTGAGGTTGAAGGCCAGCGAGGTCAGCCGCCGCTGCCGGCGGGTGTCCTCGGGCATCGGGAAGTCCCGGTGCCACGGCTGCATGGCCGCGCCGGGAAACGGGATGTCGAAGCCGAGCTCGACGATCTGGTAGTCGGGCCCGAGCACGGCCCGGCACACCGACACCACCCACGGGTGGGTCACCAGGTCGACGAAGCCGCGCAACTGCTCGGGGTGGATCTCCACGTACCACCGCTGCGGACCGCGGCCGACCGCGCCGTCGGGACGGGAGCGGGCCTCCCGGAAGGCGGCCTCGATGTCCTCGCCGACCCGGTCCACCCAGTCCACGGCGAAGGCTCCCCGACATGCGGTGATGCCGTCCCGGTAGAGGTCGCCGAGCGCCTCCAGGGGGACCTCCTCCTCGACGGGGGCGGCGGGCTGGTCGGTACGCGGCGCGGGTGCGGTGGAGTGGGACCTCATCGAACCTCCTGACGGGACCAGCCGAGTATTACAACGTTGTAGAGACGTCGCAAGGGATGCCCGGGCCGCGACCCCTGCGGCGGGTCGGGGCATGATCGACCGGTACGCCGGTGGTCGGCGCACGGGACCGGGGAGGTGCGCGGGGTGCGGGTCGTTTCGCTGGTGCCGTCGCTGACCGAGGCCGTCGCCCTGACCCTGCCGGGTCTGCTGGTCGGCGCCACCGACTGGTGCACCCACCCGGCCGGGCTGGACGTGGCGCGGGTCGGCGGGACCAAGTACCCGGACCTCGACCGGGTGCGCGCGTTGCGACCCGACCTGGTCCTGCTCAACGTCGAGGAGAACCGCCGGGAGGACGCCGACGCGCTGACCGCCGCCGGTGTGCCGGTGCGGGTGACCTATCCGCGTACCGTCGACGAGGCGCTGACCGAGCTGGCGGAGCTGCTCCGCGACCTGGGCGCCCCGGCCGAACCGGAGTGGCTCGCCGTGGCCCGCCGGGCGTGGGCCGGGCTGCCCGCCGACCGACCCGCCCGCCGGGCGGTGGTGCCGGTCTGGCGGCGGCCGTGGGTGGTGCTGGGCGCCGACACCTTCGCCGGCGACGTGCTGCGCCGGCTCGGCGTGACCAACGCGTACGCCGACGACGCCGAGCGCTATCCCCGGCCGAGCCTCGACGAGCTGCGCGACCGCGCGCCGGAGCTGGTGGTGCTGCCCGACGAGCCGTACCGCTTCACCGCCGACGACGGGCCGGAGGCGTTCCCCGGCACCCCCTGCGCCCTGCTCTCCGGCAGGCACCTGACCTGGTACGGCCCGTCGCTCGCCGAAGCGCCCGCCGTGCTCTCCGCCCAGCTCGCCGACCCGGTCGTGCACCCGGGCTGACCGCCGCGGCCCCACCTCGACCGGTCACCCGCGCGCCCGCCGGCGTCGTTCCCGACGGGCGTCGGCGATGCTCCACCCGATCGCGACCGACAGCGTCAGCACCACCACCGCGAGGGTCAACCAGACCGGCAGCTTGCCGACCGGCGTCTCGGCCAGGATCAGCTTCGCCCCGGCGAAGGCGAGCAGGAGGGCCAGCCCGTACCGCAGGTAGCCGAAGTGCCGCAGCAGCCCCGCCAGGCAGAAGTAGAGGCTGCGCAGACCGAGCACGGCGAACGCGGTCGCCGTCCAGACGAGGAACGTGTCGGTGGTGATGGCCAGGATCGCCGCCACCGAGTCGATCGCGAAGACCACGTCGGTGGCCTCGATCGCGACCAGCGCCACCAGCAGCAGCGTGGCCCTGCGCCGGCCGTCGACCCGGACGGTGAACCGGCCGCCGTGGAAGCCCGGCTCCGTCGGCACCAGCCGCCGGAACACCCGCACCGCGACGATGCGGTCGGGGTCGACGTCCGGCTCGCCGCGTACCGCGAGCCGCCACCCCGTCCAGATGAGGAAGGCGCCGAGCACGACGCCGGCCCAGGTCAGCCGCTCCAGCAGCCCCGCGCCGGCGAAGATGAAGGCCAGCCGGAACGCGAGCGCGCCGACGACCCCCCAGAAGAGCACCTTGTGCTGGTACGCGGCCGGCACCCGGAAGTACCCGAACAACAGCGCGAAGACGAAGACGTTGTCGACGGAGAGCGCCTTCTCCAGCAGGTAGCCGGAGAAGTACGCCCCGGCCGGCTCGCCGCCCCGCCACAGCCAGATGACCAGGCCGAAGGTGAGCCCCGCGGTGATCCAGACGCCGCTCCACAGCAGCGCCTCGCGCAGCTCGATCACGTGGTCGTCGCGGTGGGAGAGCAGGTCCACGGCGAGCATGACGGCGATGACCGCGCCCACCGCCGCCCAGGCCCAGAGGGGTGCCGCGAACGTCGCCTCGTCCACCCGGCGTCCTCCGCTTCCCCGACGGCGGCTCCGCTCCCGACGCCCTGACCCGGCCGGCCCGGGTACGCCCCGGCGGCCTGCGGCGCGGGCCGCCCCGATGGCCCGGAGGCGGGCCCGGAGCGCGTCCGATTCGAGCCTAGGCGAGCCGCCCACCGGCCGACGGCGGTCCGGGCAAGTCGATGCCACCGGCCCGGACGGTTCGATGCCACCGGCGGGCCGGACGGCTCGATTTCACCGGCGGGCCGGCCCGCACGGCTTTCAGGCAGACCGGACCGGCACGGGGCGTCAGGGGGACCGGCCCGCCCAGGCGTCGTGCGGACCGGGCCCGCACGGGCGTCAGGCGGACCGGGCCCGCACGGGCCCTCAGGCCACCGGGGTGATCCGGGCCGTGTCCGGATCGGTGAGCGTGGTGTCGTCGACGTCGTAGGCGAGGGTGCTGGTCACCCGGACCACGCCGCTGACCTGCCCCGCGAGCCGGCCTGCCAGCTCGACGGCGCTGCGCCGGTCCAACCGGCCGTCGAGCGTCACCTCGCCCCCGCGCACCCGTACGGTGACCAGCCCGTCCCGCACCGCGAGCACCCGGCGCAGCACCTCCTGCACCACGTCCTCGCGGATCTCCGCGTCGGTGCGCAGGTGCACCCGCAGCAGGTCGCCGCGCGTGACGATGCCGACCAGCCGGCCCAGATCGTCGAGCACCGGCAGCCGCTTGACCGACTCCCGGTCCATCTGCCGCGCGGCGGCGGAGATCGTCGCCTCCGGCCAGGTCGCCACCGCCGGGGCGGTCATCAGGTCACGCGCCAGCAGCGCCTCGGCCTTCTCCCGGACAATGCGGCGCCTACGCCCCTCGAAGACCCGCCGCTCGTCCGGGCGGCCGGCCCGTTCGACCTTGTGCAGCAGGTCCGACTCGGAGACCACGCCGAGGACCCGACGGGAGCCGTCCACCACGGGCACCCCGCTGATGCCCCGCCGGACCAACGCGTCGACGATCTTCCGGTAGGGGGTCTCCTCCCCCACCGTCGCGACCTCCCGGGTCATCACGTCGCCCACCTGCCACGTCCTCATCGCGACCTCCCTGTCGTTCCCACCGCGACGCTACGGCCGCGGCGGGCCGCCGGGTCAGGGCCGCCGGACCGGGCCGGCACGGCCGGACGGACCGGTACGGGAGGGGTCGAAGGTCCCGGTCCGGTGGGGCCCGGTCGGCCCTGCCCGACCGGCGCCGGCGGGCGTCCAATGGAGTTGCCACCGGAAAGCGCGGTGCCAGGCACACGAAGGGACGTGGAGACAATGGCCGCGACGATCGAGCGCACCACCGTCGGGACCGACGCTGCGGTGGCGGAGACCCGGCACACCGGCGAGACCACCAGGGAGCGGGCCGCCCGGTACGTCTTCGCCGGCATCCGGATCGCCCTCGGGTGGACCTTCCTCTGGGCGTTCCTGGACAAGGTCTTCGGTCTGGGGTTCGCCACCGAGGCGAAGAACGCCTGGATCAACGGTGGCAGCCCCACCAAGGGCTTCCTGACCTTCGGCGCGGCCGGCCCGTTCGCGGACTTCTACCACGGCATCGCCGGGGCCGCCTGGGCCGACGTGCTCTTCATGGCCGGCCTGGCCGCGATCGGCGTCGCGCTGCTGCTCGGCATCGGGATGCGCCTCGCCGCCGTCGCCGGAGCGGTGCTCAACGTGATGATGTGGACGGTCGTCCTGCCTCCCGAGAACAACCCCTTCATGGACGAGCACCTGATCAACGCGGCGCTGCTGGTGGGTCTCGCACTGGTCAACGCCGGCGCGACCCTCGGCCTGGGCGCGACGTGGGCGAAGCTCCCGATCGTGCGGCGGTTCCCCTGGCTGCGGTGATCCGGCGCGGCACCGCCCCTCGGCGGGCGTCACCACCGGTGACGCCCGCTTCCGCGTGCCCGCCGCGGCACGCCGTCGCCCGGGGGCCGGTCGCGACGGATGCGCCGGGACCGCCGGGCATCGGCCGGACGCCATCGGGCAGGATCTCGGGTGACGGACATCAGGACCGAAACGGCAGGAGACTCCCGAATGAACCAGGCAGCAGGCGGCAAGCCCGAGGTGGGTCCGATCGAGGGCGCGCCGCCCGCCGATCTCGTCATCGAGGACATCACCGTCGGCGAGGGGCCGGAGGCCCAGCCGGGGCAGTTGGCCAGCGTCCACTACGTCGGGGTCGCGCACTCCAACGGTCGCGAGTTCGACTCCTCGTGGAACCGGAATGAGGCGTTCGAGTTCTCGCTCGGCGGTGGTCAGGTCATCTCCGGCTGGGACCGGGGCGTCGTGGGCATGCGGGTCGGCGGCCGGCGCCGCCTGACCATTCCGCCGCACCTGGGTTACGGCGACCGGGGCGCCGCCGGCGTCATCAAGCCGGGCGAGACCCTGGTCTTCGTCGTCGACCTGCTCGGCGTCCGCTGAGCGGACGATGATCCGCTGAGCGGGTGACGAACCGCTGAGTGGGCGGCGAACCGCCGGGCCACGGGCCGGCGCGGATGGCGGACGACGCCGTCGGCACCGGCCCCGCTCGCCACAGCGCCCTGAGGCCGGGCGCCGCAGGTCAGCAGGGCACCAGCTCCCGGTCGGCGCACGGGTCCACGATCGGGATGACCCGGTGCAGGCCGGTGGCCCGCAGCACCCGCTCGATCACCGGGTCGGGGCGGACCAGCACCAGCTCACCGCCCCGGGCCCGGACGCGCAGGTGCGCGGCGACCAGCGCCCGCACCCCGGCCGCGGAGAGCAGGCGGACGCCGGAGAGATCCAGCCGGAGCACGGGCCGGGCCGGGGCGTCCCAGAGCGCGGAGCGGAACGCGGCGACCGTGGCGATGTCGACCTCGCCGGTCGCCCGCACCTCCACCTCGTGGTCGGCCACGGTGATGTCCACGTGGAGCCGGTCGTCGCGCTGTCGCATACGACGAACCTATCCCCCACCTCCGACATTTCCGCCCTGCTGAGGGACCGGATCCGGGTACGCCCAGGGTCAGACCCCGAGACTCCCGGATCCCCCTCAGGGATGACGCGACGAGGGCCTGCGGGCTACACATCGGCGGGCGAGAATGAGCCGATGGTCGCCCCCCGCCGTCGCGCGCCCCGGCTGATCCGCCCCGTGCGCGAGCCCGCCACGGTCCCGCCGCCGCTCGACGGGCCGTGGACACCCGCCGACCTGCGGCTCGACTCCGTGGAGCTGCTGCCCCTGCCCGACGGTGTGTCCGGCCCGGAGGACGTGGTCGTCGACCCGTCCGGCCGGGTGGTCAGCGGGACCGAGGACGGCCGGCTCTGGTGGTGGCCGGTCGACGCGCCGCCCGGCACCCGACCCCGGCCGCTCGCCGACACCGGCGGCCGGCCGCTGGGGGTGGAGGTCGACCCGCTCGACGGCAGCCTCGTGGTCTGCGACGCGTACCGGGGGCTGCTGCGGGTGACCGGTGACGGGGCGGTGCGCGAGCTGGGCGGCCTCGGGGCGAGGGCGCACCTGGCCGACAACGTCACCGTCGCCCGCGACGGCACGGTCTACTTCACCGACTCCTCCGACCGCTTCCCGCTCGCGCACTGGAAACGGGACCTGCTGGAACACCGACCCAACGGGCGGGTCCTGGCGTACGACCCGCGCAGCGGGCGCACCGACGTCGTCCGCACCGGGTTCTACTTCCCGAACGGGCTCGCGCTCACCCCGGACGAGTCGGCGCTGATGCTGGTCGAGACCGCCGCCCATCGACTGGTGCGGGTGGCGCTGGCCGACGGCGCGGTCACCGTGCTGGCCGACCTGCCCGCGTACCCGGACAACCTGACCCCGGTGGGCGACGGGACGTACTGGATCGCGTTGCCCAGCCCCCGCGTGCCGGTGGTCGAGCGGCTCTTGCCCCACCCGCGGCTGCGGCAACTGGTGGCGGTGCTGCCGGCGGCGGTGCAGCCGAAACCGCTGCGCTACGGCCTGGTGGCCCTCGTCGACGGCGAGGGGCGGGTGCTGCGGACCCTGCACGGCCCCCGCGGGACCTACGACATGATCACCGGCGTCCGCCAGCACGGCGACCGCCTGTGGCTGGGGAGCCTCACGGGTCCCGGGGTGGCCCGGGTGCCGCTGGGCTGAGCCGCGACGCCGGACGGGGTCGGCGCGGAACGCCTCGGTGCGGTCGACGCGCCGGGGGACCGGCCCGCGTGGCGGCGGACCGGTCCCCCGGGTGTGCGTACGGTCGGCTCAGCCGCCGCGGACGGACGGCGCCGGCGCCGGCGAGCCCCCGGCCACCGCACCGGGGTGCGGCACGGGCGACGGGGACGGCCGCAGCCCGGCCGGCACGGGCAGCGCGCTGCCCTTGACGAACTCGTCCCAGCTGACGTTCCAGGCCGTCCAGCCGTTGCCCTCGGTCAACGGCACCTCGGTGCCCTTGACCGTGACCAGGTCGCCGACCTGGGTGACCCCCATCAGCCAGTCCGCGGCGGCGGCGGAGACGTTGGTGCAGCCGTGCGAGACGTTGGTGCTGCCCTGGTCCCCCTCCGACCACGGCGCCCCGTGGATGAACTCGCCGCCCCAGGTCAGCCGCTGGGCGTCCTCGACGTCGACCACGTATGGGTCGGCAGAGCCCCGCGTGTCGAACGTCGTCTGCTGGTGCTTCTCCATGATCACCATCTTGCCGCTGGAGGTCGGCGTGCTCGGCTTGCCGAGGCTGACCGGGATCCGGCGGACGACCTTGCCGTCGCGCAGCACCGACATCTGCTTGGTCGCGTTGTCGATCTCCAGGGCCACCTGCCGGCCGATCCGGGAGGTGGCGGTGCGGTCGGAGTCGCCGACCCGGTCCTTGCCGATCGGCAGGCCCTCCAGCCCGGCCCGGACGCTGATCCTGGTCCCCGGGCGCCAGAAATCGGGGGCCCGGTAATAGGCCTGACTGCCGTCGGAGACCCACGACCAGGCGCCCGGCTGCGGCGGGTCCGTCTTCACGAACAATCGGCGCTGCACGTCGTCCCTGGCCTCTTTCGGAATGGGTGGGTCGAACGCCACGGTCACCGGCATGGCGGTGCCGTACGTCCGGTCGCCGGCGAAGTACAACGTGCTGGTGATTTCCGGCTTCGTCGATTCCGGCATCGTGGTGAAGGTGGTCCTGCGGGTCGTCGTCGTACCCGAGTCGCCCGTGGCGGTCACCTCCGCCGTGTAGGTGCGCCGCGGCTTCAGGGGCGCCTTCGGCACCCAGCCCGAGCCGTCCTCCCGGGGCTCCGCCGCGACCTGTGCGCCCTTGTCGTCGGTGATCCGCACGGCGGTGACCTTCCCGTTCCTTACCGCGGTCCCCACCTCGGCGGTGATCGGCACCTCGCGGGCGCGGTCGGTGGGCGTGACGGTCAGCTCCGGCGCCGCCGCCTGCCCCTCGGCCGGCCGGGCACCTGGTTTGCGGTCGGCGGTGCACCCGCCGAGGGCCAACGGCGCGGCCGCGATGGTCACGGCCAGCACCGTCAGTCGCCGCCTCAACTCCATGATGCGTCCCCCCGTTGATTGGTGTCCCTCAGCCACATTCTCTCCACGCCGCGCCGGACGGGCGCGCAATTTCGGAGGAATCGCGAAAGCAATTATGGGAAGCATTTTCCCGCACTGCGCGGAATAGGGCCGCACGCGCCGGTTTCCGGGTCCGTCCGGAATCGTCCGACGCGCCACCGGCCGGCCCCCGGACTGCCGCCGCGTCCCGGTTCGGGCGACGGCGTCGTCGGTGTCGGCGGACAGCCTCGCCCACCCGCGATCGGCGGCGAGGCGAAGCCGTGCGGCACGACGCGGTCCGCCGCCGACGGGGGGCGGGACCCGCGCCGGTCGTCGTCAGCCGTGGTTGCGTTCCCACCGGCCGCCGACCGGTGGGGTGTCCAGTCGGGTGGCGGAGTCCGCGTTGCCGGCGAAGTCGTTGTCCTCGACCCGGCAGTCCACGCAGCTGCCCCGCTCGGTGATCCACAGTCCGTGGTTCTGCGTGCTGGGCTCCCGGCTGTCCCAGATCCGGTTGCCCCGGATGGTGGCCGACTCGACGGCCGCGTTGATCGCGATGCCGGCCCGCACCGGCGGCCCGGCGGGCAGCTCGTACCGGGTACCCGGCGCCGGAGTGGCCCCGCTCCACCCGCTCGGGGAGTCCGGCCGGATCGGCGCGAG
Source organism: Micromonospora sp. M71_S20 (assembly GCF_003664255.1). Classification (NCBI taxonomy): domain Bacteria; kingdom Bacillati; phylum Actinomycetota; class Actinomycetes; order Micromonosporales; family Micromonosporaceae; genus Micromonospora; species Micromonospora sp. M71_S20. Next base: position 4,624,803 of record NZ_RCCV01000001.1, read on the forward strand.
GGTGAGCTCGGTGTCGTCGTTGGCCGCCACCACGGCGATCCGCTCGCCGACCCGCACCACCTTGCCCCGGTGGCCGTCGTTCGGCCAGTTCGCCCGCCGGTTCACCACCGACTTCTCGGTGTACCGCACCGAGTCCCCGTGTTCGCTCGTCGCCGGCGCCCACTGCCGTCCGTTGTTCCGGATCCGGTTGGCGACCAGGAAGGCGTCGCGGACCGGACGGTCGATGCGGATGGCGTCGGCGCTGTTGCCGTAGAAGTCGTTGCTCTCGATGACGATCTCCTCGGCGGTCCGCTCCTCGGACCCGCCGAGGTTGCGCTGGTGGTAGCCGTACCGGCCGTTGCCGCTGATCCGGTTGCCGCGGATCGTGTACGGGCCGGGGGTGTTGCCGATGCTGACCCCGTCGCGCAGGTTGCCGTCGATGACGCAGTCGGTGAGGATGCCGCCCCGCCCGGCGGTGTGCGTGGTGCCCTTCGCCGAGACGTGGAAGCCCGCCTCCAGGTTCCCGGTCATGGTGCAGGAGGAGACGATCAGGCCGTTGGCGCCCCAGTCGGAGATGCCGAAGCGGTTGCCCTGGGCGTGGCAGCCGATGATCCGCACTCCCCGGGGACGCAGGTGGTCCGCCTCCTGCAACTCCAGGAAGATGCCGTTGGTGGCGTTGGCCACGGCGCTGCAGTTGACGATGTTGAGCCGCTCGACGCTGCCCCAGCCGCCGATGCCGACGCCGATGCCGGCCCCGCCCATCTCGGTGCCGCTGTCCAGCCGTCCGCACCCGACGACCAGCACCCCCTCGATCAGGCAGTCCTGGAGGAAGTCGCAGCCCAGGCCGGTGGCGGCGGTGTGGTGGATGTACAGGTTGCGGAAGATGCCCCGCACGACGTACTGCAAACCGAGCCCCTTGGCCAGCGGGTTGTAGTCCGCCGACGCCACGCCCGAGCCGTCGATCTCGAAGTCGGAGAAGGTGCAGTCGGCCAGGTGCCGGTTCCGGTCGGCACCGTGCTCGTTCGTGGTGTAGAAGGCCAGCGGCGCCGGGTCGGCGCGGTTGCCCGAGTTGCTGAGCACGAAGCGGGTCGCCCCCGGGCCGGCGCCGACGAGCGACACCCCGGTACGCCACACGGTGCCCGAGTCCCGCATCGAGTAGACCCCGGGCGGGCAGTAGATGATCCGGGCCCGGCCGTCGGCGGCGTACGCGTCGCCGAGCCGGTCCACCAGCGCGGCGAGCGCCGGCTGGTCGTTGGCCACCCCGTCGCCGATCAGGCCGTGCTCCCGGGCGTCGCAGAGCAGCGGGGCGCCAGCCACCGCGTGACGGCGCACGCCGCCGGCGGAGGGCATGTCCGGATACGCCACCTCGTCCTCCCCTCGGCGAGACTGCCCGGCCCGCATTCCCGGCCCGTCCCCCGGGAAACGCGGGCCGCGACGGCGACGGCCCCGGCGCCGCCGGGAGGCGGAGCCGGGGCCGTCGCGGCCGGGGTCAGACGTTGGCGATCAGCACCGCCGGCCGCTCGACGCAGTCGGCGACGTGCCGCAGGAAGCCGCCGGCCACCCCGCCGTCGCAGACCCGGTGGTCGAAGGTCAGGCTGAGCTGCGTCACCTTCCGCACCGCGAGCTGCCCGTCCACCACCCAGGGCTTGTCCACGATCCGTCCCACCCCGAGCAGCGCCGCCTCCGGGTGGTTGATGATCGGGGTGGAGCCGTCGACGCCGAAGACGCCGTAGTTGTTGAGCGTGAACGTGCCGCCGGTCAGCCGGGCCGGGGGCAGCGTGCCGGCCCGGGCGGCCGTGGTGGTCGCGGTCAGCTCGGCGGCCAGTTCGGCGGTGGTCAGCCGCTGCGCGTCCCGCAGCACCGGCACGACCAGCCCCCGGTCGGTCTGGGCGGCGATGCCCAGGTGCACCCCGGCGGACTGGACGATCCGCTGGCCCTCGGTGTCGACCCGGGCGTTGAGCTGCGGGTACCGGCGCAGCCCGGACAGGCAGATCCGGGCCAGCAGGGCCAGGATGCTCACCGGCGCGTCCGGGGTCGCCGCGTTGATCGCCGCGCGGGTCTCCAGCAGCCCGGTGGCGTCCACGTCCACCCAGATGGTCACCTCGGGGATCTCCCGCCGGCTGCGGGAGAGCTTGTCGGCGATCGCCTTGCGGATGCCGGTCAGCGGGACGACCAGGTCCTCGGCGCCGGGGACGGCCGACGGGGCGGGCACGTCCGGCACCGCGGCGAGCCGGGCGGCGGGCGTAGCCGCCTCGGCGACGGCGGCCTCCACGTCGGCCCGGCGCACCACGCCGCCCGGGCCGGTGCCGCGCAGGGTGGCCAGGTCGAGGCCGTGCTCGCGGGCCAGCCGGCGCACGATCGGCGAGATGACCAGGGGTGCCGCCGCGCCGTGCGGGCGGTCGGCCGAATCGGCCGCGGTCGCCGCCGGGGCGGGAGCCGCCGGCGGACCGGCCGGGGTGGGCTCGGGTGCGGCCACGAGACGGGGCCGGCGACGCCGCCGCCCCGCGCCGCCGTGGCCGGTGCCGTACCCGATGAGGACGTTGCCGGAGCCGGCCCGTTCCTCCTCGCGGTAGGTGGCGTGCCCGGCGGGCTCGTCGCCGGCGCCGCCGTCCAGCGGCGCGATGGTGATCAGCGGCTGGCCGACCGGGCGGGTCTCGCCCGCCGCGCCGTGCAGCGCCACGACCCGCCCGGCGTACGGGCAGGGCACGTCGACGACGGCCTTGGCGGTCTCCACCTCCACGACGCTCTGGTCCACCGTGACCACGTCGCCCACGGCGACCCGCCACTCGACGATCTCGGCCTCGCTCAGCCCCTCGCCCAGGTCGGGCAGGAGGAAGACCTGCGCCCCGTCCACGGTGGTCACGCCGCGCTCCCCCGGCTCAGCCAGCGCCCGTCGGGCTGGTCGTCCCACTGGAGCCGGGCCACCGTGTCGAGCACCCGGTCCACCGACGGCAGGTGGGTGTGCTCCAGCATCGGCGCCGGGTACGGGATATCCAGCCCGGACACCCGCAGCACCGGGGCGTGCAGGGCGTGGAAGCAGCGCTCCTGGACCCGGGCGGCGATCTCGGCGCCCACCCCGGCGAAGCCCTGCGCCTCCTGGATCACCACGCACCGGCCGGTACGCCGGACCGAGGCCGTGACGGTCTCGTCGTCGAACGGCACGATGCTGCGCACGTCCACGACCTCGAGGTCCCAGCCCTCCTCGCGGGCGGCCTCGGCGGCCTCGAGCGCGACCGGCACCGCCGGCCCGTAGGCGACGAGGGTGGCGTCGCGGCCGGGGCGACGCACGACCGCCCGGCCGATCGGCGCGGCGGTCGCCGGAAGCTGCGCCTCGGCGCTGGAGAAGTAGAGCTTCTTCGGCTCCATGAACACGACCGGGTCGGGATCGTCGATCGCCTGGCGCAGCAGCGAGTACGCGTCCTCCACCGTCGCCGGGGTGACGACCTTCAGTCCGGGGGTGTGCGCGTAGTAGGCCTCGCTGGAGTCGCAGTGGTGCTCGACGCCGCCGATGCCGCCGGCGTACGGCACCCGGATGACGATCGGCACGCTGAGCGCGCCCCGGGTGCGGTTGCGCAGCTTCGCCACGTGCGAGGCGATCTGCTCGAACGCCGGGTAGGCGAACGCGTCGAACTGCATCTCGACCACCGGGCGCAGCCCGGACATGGCCATGCCGACGGCGAAGCCGACGATGCCGGCCTCGGCGAGCGGCGTGTCGAAGCAGCGCTTGTCGCCGAAGCGGGCCTGGAGGCCGTCGGTGATCCGGAAGACGCCGCCGAGCGCCCCGACGTCCTCGCCGAAGACGACCACCCGGTCGTCGTCGAGCATCGCGTCGGCGAGCGCGGCGTTGAGCGCCTTCGCCATGGTCAGGGCGGCCATCAGCGCTCACCCTCCTCGTCTGCGGCGGCGGCCAGCTCGGCGCGGACCTGCTCGCGCTGCTCGACCAGCTGTGGAGTGGGCTCGGCGTAGACGTGGTCGAAGAGGCTCATCGGGTCGACCGTCGGCTGCGCGTTCATCCGGGTGCGCAGGTCGGCGGCGTACGCCTCGGCCTCCTCGGCGACCGCGGCGACGGCGGCGTCGTCGAGCGCGCCCCGGGCCCGCAGGTACGTCTCCAACCGGACCACCGGGTCCCGGTCCCGCCAGGCCTCGACCTCGGCGCCGTCGCGGTAGCGGGTCGCGTCGTCGGCGTTGGTGTGCGCCTCCATGCGGTAGGTGTGCGCCTCGACCAGGAACGGGCCCTTGCCCGAGCGGGCGTGCTCCACCGCGCGGGTGAGCACCGCGAGCACGGCCACCGGGTCGTTGCCGTCGACCTGTTCGCTGGGCACCCCGTAGCCGACGCCCTTGTACGCCAGCGACGGCGCGGCGGTCTGCCGGGACAGCGGGACGCTGATGGCGTACCGGTTGTTCTGCACGAAGTAGACGACGGGGGCCTTGAACACGGCGGCGAAGTTGACGCCCTCGTGGAAGTCGCCCTCGCTGGTCGCCCCGTCGCCGATGAACGCCAGCGCGACGGTGTCGCGCCCCTGGTACGCCTCGCCGTAGGCCAGCCCGGCGGCGTGCACGCACTGGGTCGCCAGCGGGGTGCACTGCGGGGCGGTGTGCCGCTCGGCGGGGTCGTAGCCGCAGTGCCAGTCCCCGCGCAGCAGGGTCAGCACCTCGACCGGGTCGATGCCCCGGCTGACGAGGGCCATCGACTCCCGGTAGGTCGGGAAGACCCAGTCGGTGTCGCGCAGGGCGAGGACGGCGCCGACCTGGCAGGCCTCCTGCCCGCGCGAGGACGGGTAGACGGCCAGCCGGCCCTGCTTGGTCAGCGCGGTGGCCTGGACGTCGAAGCGGCGGCCGACGACCATCCGCCGGTGCATCTCGACGAGCGCCTCGACGGGCGGCTCGGGGTAGTCGGCGGGGGCGCGCAGCGGCGTGCCGGTCGGATCGAGCAGGCGGACGGGCTCGGTGGCCGGCAGCAGCGGCTTGGCCGGGTCGGGCGGGGTGGCCGCCCGGCGGCTGCGCGGGGATGCCCTGCGGACCGCCTCGGGTGTGGTCGTCACGGCGGGACCTCCTGGACGTGTGGTGGGCCTATGCTCCTGCTGTCGGATGATTGACTCAAGATCCAGGACAAACGCGGGACGGATGGCATGGGGAAGGCGGCGAGATGAGCCAGGAGTCCGGGGGCGCAGCGGAGCGGGCGGCCGGAACGGGACGTTCGGCGCGACCGCTGGACGACGTCGACCGGCGGATCCTCGACGAGCTGGTCCGCGACGGTCGCACGTCGGTGCGCACCCTCGCCGAGCGGATCCACATCTCCCGCACCAACGCGTACGCCCGGGTCGAGCGGCTGCTGCGCGACGGGGTGATCACCGGCTTCCGGGCCCGGGTCGCGCCCGAGGCGGCGGGGCTGGGCACCTCGGCGTACATCGCGTTGAAGATCGAGCAGAACACCTGGCGGGAGGTGTCGGCGGAACTGGCCCGGGTCCGCTACATCGAGCACGCCGCCCTGCTCGGCGGCGACCACGACGTGCTCGCCCTGGTCCGGGCGCCGGACAACGCCACCCTGCGCGACGTGGTGCTGGGCCGGGTGCAGGGCATCGCCGGCGTGCTCTCCACCCGCACCTGGCTGGTCTTCGAGGAGTTCGACGGCGAACGCAGCCCGTGGGAGTGAGCCGACCCCGGCGGGCCCCCGACCGGCCGGCTCAGCGCTCCGGCGGGGCCTCCAGCCCCTCCCGGTCGGCCAACTCCAGCAGCGGTTCCAGGGAGAACCGCCGGTCGTCGAGGCCCGCGTGCGGGTCGCCGCGCTCGGCGAACCGGGCGGGCATCGTGGTCACGGCGAAGTCCTCCGGCCGGACGTCGTCCAGCTCCGACCAGTCCAGCGGCGCGGAGACCAGCGCCTGCGGGGTGGGGCGGATCGAGTACGCCGAGGCCATCGTGTGGTCCCGGGACATCTGGTTGTAGTCGACGAAGACCGGCCGGTCCCGCTGCTCCCGCCACCAGGTGGTGGTGACCAGCTCCGGCAGCCGGCGTTGCATCTCCCGGCCCAGCGCCAGCACCGCCCGCCGGCAGTCGCCGAAGCTCCAGCGGGGCTCGATGGAGAGGTAGACGTGCAGGCCCCGCCCGCCGGTGGTCTTCGGGTAGCCGGTCAGGCCCAGCTCGGCGAGGAACGCGCGTACCTCGTGGGCCACCGGCACCACCTGGTCGAAGCCCACCCCCGGCATCGGGTCCAGGTCGATGCGCAGCTGGTCGGGCCGCTCGACGTCGGCGGCGGAGACCGGCCACGGGTGGAACCGCAGCGTGCCGAGGTTGGCCGCCCAGATCACCACCGCCAGTTCGCTCGGCGCGACCTCGTCGGCCGTACGCCCGCTGGGGAAGGTGATGTGGGCGGTGCGGACCCACTCGGGCGCCCCCGCGGGCAGCCGCTTCTGGTAGAAGGCGTCGCCCCGGTTGTCCTGCCGGGTGCCGATCTTCGCGCCGTCGAAGACGCCGCGCGGCCACCGCTCCAGCATGGTCGGCCGGTCCCGCAGGGCGCGCAGGACGCCGTCGCCGACGGCGAGGAAGTAGCGCACCACGTCCAGCTTGGTCAGCCCGAGTTCCGGGAAGTACGGCTTGTCGGGGCTGGAGACGCGCACCAGCCGCTCCCCCACCTGGATCTCCTCGGCCGGCGTCGCCACGCCTGACACCGTAACCCGCCCGGTCGGCCGGCACGCCCCGTCACGGCCCCGCGCGCCGGCACCTCGGCCGGCCGCCGGCCCGGGATGGCGTCGCCGGCACCCGGCGGTCGTACGCGCGGCGGCCGGGCGGCCCGTCTCCGGCCGCCCGACCGCCGGCGGGTCGAACTCAGCTCATCTCCTCCTGGAGGCGCGCCAGGAGCATCCTCTTGCCCTGCTCGCCCGCCTTGCGGTTGTTCTCCTGCATCTTCCGGAACCAGGTGGCCAGTTCCGTGTCGCCCCGCGCGTCGGCGTCGGCGACGTAGTTCTCCAGCTGCCAGATGTGCTGCAACGACATCTGGAGCGCGTGGATCAGGTCGTAGTTCTGGTCCTTCACCGGGCTCGCCGGCTCCCTGACCATGGTGGCCACGGCGCACCTCCCCGTCTCGGTGATCGATGGAGGCAGCGCTTACCCGGCCCCGCCCCGATCACGCCCCGCCGCGCGGGGCGCCGGCGGACCTGGTCGACGCCTCCCGGGCCGGAACCGGACGCCGGTGACGACTCCCGTCGTTCGTCGTACCGGTGGGTTACGGTGCGTCGATGATCCGATGACCGGGTCGGGGGGAGACGGTTCGTGGGTGAAGGTGGCGCGGGATCGGGCGGGAGCGGGGTGACCGTGGCCGGTGCGGCCCTCCGGTCGGGCGACGAGCAGGCCTTCGCGGAGCTGACCGACCGGCACCGGCGGGAGTTGCGGGTGCACTGCTACCGGATGCTCGGGTCGTTCGACGACGCCGAGGATCTCGTGCAGGAGACGTTCCTGCGGGCCTGGCGCAGCCGGGAGAGCTTCCAGGGCCGCTCCACCGTGCGGGCCTGGCTCTACCGGATCGCCACCAACGCCTGTCTCGACTTCCTCGACCGCCGCCAGCGGCAGCCGGGTCCGCTCGTCGCGCCGACGTCGTCGCGGGTCTCCGGGCCCGGCCGGGCCTCGTTGCCGCAGGCGGAGATCCCCTGGCTCCAGCCCTATCCGGACCGGTTGCTCGATCCGCCCGCCCCGCCCGACGTCGAGCCGGACGCGGCACTGGTGGCCAAGGAGACCATCGAGCTGGCGTTCCTCGCCGCGATCCAGCACCTGCCACCCCGGCAACGGGCGGTGCTCATCCTGCGCGACGTGCTCGGCTGGCCGGCGGCGGACACCGCCGCGCTGCTCGACGGCACGGTCGCCGCGGTCAACAGCGCCCTGCAACGGGCGCGCGCCACCCTCCGGCAGCGCCTGCCGCAACGGCGGACGGAGTGGCCGGCGGCGACCGACCCGAGCGCCGAGGAACGGGCGGTGCTCCAGCGGTACGTGGCGGCGACCGAGAGCGCCGACCTGACGGCGCTGGCGGCGTTGCTGCGCGAGGATGCCCGCTTCACCATGCCGCCAAAGCCGACCTGGTACGAGGGACGGGACGCGATCATCGAGTGCTGGGCGCCCGCACTGGTCGGGCCCACCGCCTGGAAGGACTGGTGTCACGTGCCCACCCGGGCCAACCGCCAGCCCGCCGTCGCCTGCTACGTGCGTGAACCGGGCCGGTCCCGCTACCACGCGCTGGGCCTCGACGTGCTCCGCATCGAGGGTGGCGAGGTCGCGGAGGTCACCGCGTTCCCGCCCCGCGTCTTTCCGGCCTTCGGGCTGCCGCTGACCCGTTGACGGATGGCGGCGATGAGTTCCTACGCGCCCCGCCGTCTCAATGGGGTGGCCGGCGGTGCGGCGCGACGCTGACGTCGCCGGAAGGACGGAGGCAGGAGAGACGCCATGACCCAGCCGAGAGTTGTCAGCCGAGACGAGTGGGAGGCGGCCCGTGCGGAACTGCTCGTCAGCGAGAAGGCGCTCACCCGGGCACGCGACGCGTTGAGCGCTCAGCGGCGCCGGCTACCGATGGTCCGGATCGACAAGGAGTACCTCTTCGACTCCCCGGACGGCCCGGTGGATCTGCCGGGTCTGTTCGACGGTCGTCGCCAGCTCGTCGTCCGGCACTTCATGTTCCACCCCGACTGGGACGAGGGTTGCGTGGGCTGCTCCCTACAGGTCGACAACCTCGGCCACCCGGCTCACCTGCACGCCCGGGACACCAGCCTGGTGCTGGTGTCCCGGGCGCCGCTGACGAGGATCGAGCCGTTCCGGCGGCGGATGGGTTGGACCGTTCCCTGGTTCTCGTCCTTCGGTGGAGACTTCAATCCCGACTTCGGGGCCACCAGGGACGACGCGGAATGCTCCGGGCTGAGCGTGTTCCTCCGCGACGGGGCGGACGTCTTCCACACCTACTCGTCCTTCTCCCGGGGCGGCGACGCGTTGATCAACACCTACAACTACCTCGACCTGACGGCGTTGGGCCGGCAGGAGGAGGGGCTCGAATATCCGCAGCAGTGGTGGCGGCACCACGACCGGTACGACGACCGACGCCACGGGACCCGGCGCCGCGACGCACTGCCCGCGCGGGCCATCGGCCACTCCCCGGAGCTGGAGGTTCACTGACGTGGCGACCTACGTGTTGATCCCGCCCGCGGGCAGCGGGCCCTGGTACTGGCACCTGTTGGCGGAGCAGTTGCGGGACCGGGGGCACGACGTGGTGGCGGTCGACCTGCCGTGCGACGACGACTCGGCGGGGCTGGCGGAGTACACCGACGCCGCCGTCCGGGCCGTCGGGGACCGTACGGACCTGGTCGTCGTGGCCCAGTCGTTCGGCGCGTTCACCGGCCCGCTGGTGTGCGACCGGGTCCACGCTGACCTGCTCGTGCTGCTGACCCCGATGGTGCCCTCCCCCGGCGAGTCGCCGGGCGAGTGGTGGAGCGGCACCGGCTACGCGCAGGCCCGACGGGCCCAGGCCGAACGCGAGGGCTGGACGCCCGAGCAGGACGAGGACCCGAACGTCGTCTTCTTCCACGAGCTGCCGCCCCGGCTGGTCGAGGAGGCCACGGCGAACGCCCGGGACCAGTCGGGGACGCCGTTCGAGAAGCCCTGGCCGCTCGCCGCCTGGCCGGACGTGCCGACCCGGGCGTTGCTCTGCCGGGGTGACCGCTTCTTCCCCATCGATTTCCTGCGGAAGCTGGTCTCCGACCGGCTGGGGATCACCCCGGACGAGATGGGCGGCGGGCATCCGGTGGCCCTGAGCCGGCCGCGGGAGCTGGCCGACCGGCTGGAGGAGATCCGGCGGGAGGTCTGCGAGGTCGCCCACCCCACGCCGGACCGCCGGCGGTGACCGGAGCTGACCCGCGCCCTGCCCGGGACCAGCGAGCCGGTGCTGTCGTGCGCCGGGGCCGGGTGCGGAACCGGCACCCGGCGCGACCCGGCGCACCGGCTCCGTCCGCTGCCCCGGCCGGACGACACCGGTGGCGGGCGCGGTTACCCGGGGCGGGCTTGCGGGTAGGGGTTGCCGCATGGCGGAACTGGCGACGCTCTGGATCGTCCGACACGGCGAGAGCACGGCGAACGTGGCGGCCACGGCGGCCGAGGCGTCCGGCGCCGAGCTGATCGACCTGACCCACCGGGACGCGGACGTGCCGTTGAGCCCGACCGGGGAGGAGCAGGCCCGGGCCACCGCGCGCTGGCTGGCCGGGCTGCCCGAGGCCCGCCGGCCGGACGTGGCGGTGGTGTCGCCGTACCTGCGGGCGGTGCGGACCGCCGAGCTGGCCCTGGCCGGCACCGGGATCCCGCTCAGCCGCGACGAGCGGCTGCGCGACCGGGAGCTGGGCATCCTGGACGGCCTGACCGGGCAGGGGGTGCGCCGGCGGCACCCGGAGGAGGCGGCGCGCCGCGACCGGCTCGGCAAGTTCTACTACCGGCCGCCGGGCGGGGAGTCCTGGACCGACGTGGCGCTGCGCCTGCGTGCCCTCCTCGGCGACCTGCGCCGCGACCACGAGGACCGGCGCGTGCTGCTGTTCGGCCACGACGCCCTGGTCTTCCTGACCCGTTACCTGGTGGAGGGGCTCACCGAGGCGGAGCTGATGGCGCTGACCCGCGAGCACGTCATCGCCAACTGCTCGATCACCGGCTGGTCCGCCGGGGCCGACGGCCGGCTGACCCCGGACGTGTTCAACGACGTCGGTCACCTGCGCGAGCAGGGCGCCCGACAGACCAGGGAGGACGAGGTCCATGCCGAACCGGTCTGACACCCGGGTGATCACCCCCGGCCTGCTGCGGGAGTGGGCGCTGCCCGTGCCGACCGGCGGCAAGGAGGCCCGGGGCACGGTGCTGGTGGTCGGCGGCTCGCGGTTCACCCCCGGCGCGGTGCTGCTCGCCGGCGTGGCCGCGCTGCGGGCCGGGGCCGGCGTGCTCCAGCTCGCCGCCGCCGAGTCCACCGCCGCCGCGCTGAGCATTCAGGTGCCCGAGGCGCTGGTGGTGGGGCTGCCGGAGACCACCGAGGGGGCGGTCGCGGGACGGCCCGGCGAGCTGCTGGGCGACCTGGTGGCGGAGGCGGACGTGGTGGCCGTCGGCCCCGGCCTGAAGGACATCGACGAGACCGGCCGCCTGCTGCGCCTGGTGCTCGACGCGGCCGGTCCGGAGACGTCGCTGGTGCTCGACGCGTACGCCCTGGGGGCCCTCAGCCACGCCCCGGACCTGCTGGTCGGGTCCGGCCGGCCGGTGGTGCTCACCCCCAACCTCACCGAGGCCCGGCACCTGCTCGACCGGGAACCCGGCGACGACCTCGACGCCGAGGCGACGGAGCTGGCCCGCCGGTACGACGCGGTGGTGTCGCTCTACGGCCACATCGCCACCCCCGACGGCCGGAGCTGGCGGGAGGAGAGCGGCGACGCCGGCCTGGGCACCTCCGGCAGCGGGGACGTCCGCGCCGGGCTGCTGGCCGGGCTGCTGTCGCGGGGCGCGGAGCCGGCACAGGCCGCGTGCTGGGGGGCGTTCGCCCACGCGGTGAGCGGTCAGCGGCTGGTCCCCCGGTTCGGCCGGATCGGCTTCCTCGCCCGGGAGCTGCTCGACGAGATCCCCCACACCCTGGCGACCGTCTGACACCTCCCGCCCGGGCCCCGCGGACGCGTGTAACGCCACCGGACGCCGCGACGCTGGTGCTTGCGGAGGCGTGCATCCCGCCCGCCTCCCGCCGGTCGCTCCCCGCCAGGGGGCGCACCCCGGCTGGAAACAGCCCCTGGGAGTCTGTGTGAAGAACCTCCGTCGCAAGACACTGGCTGCCGCATCCGCCGTGACGCTCGGCGTCGGCCTCGCCGTCGCCGGCGGGGTGGCCCCGGCGGCCTCGGCCGCCGGCCCGGACACCACGTTCCTGGTGCTCGCACCGCAGGGCGCCAAGACCGACAAGGCGGCTGCCCGCGTGGCCGCCGCCAACGGCACCGTGGTGGCCAGCTACGACCAGATCGGCGTGCTCGTCGTCCGGTCGACCAACCCCGACTTCGTCACGGACGTGGCGGGCGCGGGCGTCGACTCGGTGGCGTCCACGGCCGGCCTGGGCACCGCCCTCGACGAGGGCGAGACCCTGGAGGTCTCCGCGGCCGAGGCGGCCAACACGACCGCCGACCCGACCAAGGAGCCCCTCTTCGGTCAGCAGTGGGACATGCCGATGATCGACGTCCCGCAGGCCCACGCCGTCAACGCCGGCCGCGCCGACGTGGTGGTGGGCGTGCTGGACAGCGGCATCTCCTCCAGCCACCCCGACCTGGCCAGCCAGATCGCGAAGAACAAGAGCACGTCCTGCATCGGTGGGGTCACCGACACCACCGAGTCCGCCTGGAACCCGACCACCTCCGACCACGGCACCCACGTGGCCGGCACCATCGCCGCCGCCGTCAACGGCGTCGGGGTGACCGGCGTCGCCCCGGGCGTCAAGGTGGCCGCCGTCAAGGTGGTCAACGACGACGGCTACATCTTCCCGGAGGCCGCGGTCTGCGGGTTCATGTGGGCCGCCGAGCAGGGCATGCAGGTGACCAACAACAGCTACTACATCGACCCGTGGCAGCTCAACTGCCGCAACGACGCGCGCCAGCGTCCGGTGTGGAAGGCGGTCCAGCGGGCCCTGCGTTACTCGCAGGGCAAGGGCGTGCTGCACGTGGCGTCCGCGGGTAACAGCAACTGGGACCTCGCCCACAAGATCACCGACACGGGCAGCCCGAACAACGGGACGCCCGAGGAGCGCGAGAACCTCACCAACTCCTGCCTCATCCTGCCGGGTGAGGCGCCGGGCGTGGTGACCGTGTCGGCGGTCGGCCCGACCGGGCAGAAGAGCTACTACTCCTCCTACGGCCAGGGCGTGGTCGAGGTGACGGCGCCGGGTGGCGACACCCGCTTCCGCACCCGGGGCGCCAGCTCGACCCCCTCCGACGGCATCCTGTCCACCACCTACAACACCGCCACGAAGACCAACGGCTGGGGCTTCAAGCAGGGCACCTCGATGTCCTCGCCGCACGCCGCCGGCGTGGCGGCCCTGGCCGTCTCGGCGCACCCGGGCATGGCGCCCGGTCAGCTGTCGGCCTTCCTGGGCAACACCGCCGAGGCGATCTCGTGCCCCGGCGGCATCTACAACCCGGTGCCGCTGATCGCGGCCGGTCCGAACGCCTACGACGCGACCTGCTCCGGCGGCAAGCGCAACGGCTTCTACGGCGCCGGCATGGTCAACGCGTACAACGTGGTGAAGTAACAGCACGGCACGACCCGTGGTGGGGCCCGGCGGTGATCCGCCGGGCCCCACCCGTTTTCGCTGCTCACCCCGGGGGTACGGGGGAGGTGTCAGTCGAGCGAGGAGGTCAACGGTGTCCACCGATGCCATCGTCCTGTTGAAAGAGGACCACAAGGAGATGCGCCGCCTGTTCAAGGCGTTCCAGGATGCCGAGGAGGGTCCGGCGGCGCGCCGGCAGAAGCTGGTGAACGAGATCCTGGAAGCCCTCACGGTCCACACCTACCTCGAGAACGAGGTGATGTACCCCGAGGTCCGCAGGCTTCTGCCCGACCTGGAGGACGACATCCTCGAGTCGTACGAGGAACACCATGTCGCCGACGTGCTCTGCGCCGAGCTGTTCACCATGGACGCCGCCGACGAGCGCTTCAACGCCAAGACCACGGTGCTGATCGAGAACGTCCTGCACCACGTCGAGGAGGAGGAGGAGGAGTGGTTCCCGAAGGTGCGCGAGGCCCTCGGCCGTAAGCAGCTCCAGGAGATCGGCGAGCGGATGATCGAGCTGCGCGCCGACGCGCCCCGCAAGCCGACCGACCCGAAGGCGATCAAGAAGTCGCTGGACGCCGTGACGGCCTGAGCGGACGGCACTCCACGGGCCCCGGTGCGCCGGGGCCCGTGGTCACGCCGGGGGCCCGGGCAGGATCCGCCGCAGCGCCGGGGGCGCGGCCCGGGGCCGCCACTCCCGCGGGTAGCCCACCGAGACCTCCTCGAACCGCACCCCGTCGTGCCAGGTGGTACGGGGGATGTGCAGGTGGCCGTAGACCACCGCGGCGGCGTCGAAGCGCAGGTGCCAGTCGGCGGTGGACTCGGTGCCGCACCACTGGGCGAAGATCGGGTAGCGCAGCACCCGGGTCGGCTCGCGCAGCAGCGGCCAGTGGTTGACCAGCACCGTCGGCAGTCCCGGCTCCCGTTCGGCGAGCCGACGCGCGGTCTCGGCGACGCGGGCGGCGCACCAGGCCGACCGGCTCGGGTACGGGTCGGGGTGCAGCAGGAACTCGTCGGTGCACACGATCCCCGTCCGGTACGCCTCCTCCAGCGCCGCCTCGGGGGTGTCGAACCCGTCCGGACGCCAGCTGTAGTCGTAGAGCAGGAACAGCGGCGCCACGACCACGGGCCCGCCCGTCCCCCGCCACACCGGGTACGGGTCCTCCGGGGTCAGCACGCCCAGCCGCCGGCAGGCGTCGACCAGGTACGCGTATCGCGCGGCCCCGCGCAGCGTCACCAGGTCGGCCGGCGGGGTCCACAGTTCGTGGTTGCCCGGCGCCCAGACCACCTTCGCGAAGCGGCGGCTGAGCAGGCCGAGGGCCCACTCCACGTCGGCCACGGTGTCGCCCACGTCCCCGGCGACCAGCAGCCAGTCCCCCGGCGATCCGGGGCGCAGCCCCTCGACCACCTCCCGGTTGTCCCGGTGACCGACGTGCAGGTCGCTGATGGCGAGCAGGCTGCCGCCCTCGCCCTCCGCCCCCGCCATGCCGCTGATCATAGGCAGCGGCGCGCCCGGCCGCGAAGTTCCCCCGCACCGGCGGCGGGCCCCACGACCCGCCGCCGCGACCCGGAAGGGTCAGCTGCCGGAGCCCGGCTCGGCCATCCTGCGGTGCTGCGCCGCCTTGAGCTTGTCCGGGACGATCTTGCCGGCGGCGGTCTGCACCTTGTTGAGCAGCGAACCCGCGGTCACCGTCTGGTCGCCCCGCATCATCGCCGCGAAGCCCTGCTCGGCCACGGTCCGCGGGTCGTCCTTGCGTCCCGAGCCGACCCGGGTGTCCTCCATCTCGGCACGGGCGAAGAACTCCGTGTCGGTCGGCCCCGGCATCAACGAGGTCACCGTCACCCCGGTGTCCTTCAGCTCGTTGCGCAGCGCCTCCGCGAAGGACTGCACGAACGACTTCGAGGCGTTGTAGACGGCCTGGAAGGGCCCCGGCATGGTCGCGGCGATCGACGAGGTGAACAGGACCCGGCCGGTGCCGCGCCGCACCATGCCGGGCAGCAGCAGCTTGGCCAGGTGCACCGTCGAGCGCACGTTCAGGTCGACGACGGCCAGCTCGTCCGCGAGCGTGGTGCCCCCGACGAACTCCCCGCCGGCGCCCCGCCCGGCGTTGAGTGCCAACGCGTCAACCGGGCGGCCGGTCGCGGCCACCGCCGCCGCCAGCTTCTCGACCCCCTCGGCGCGGGTCAGGTCGGCCCGGACGGGATCCACCCGGGGCCCTCCGTCGCGCCGCAGCCGCTCCGCCGCCGTGCCGATCCCGTCGTCCTCGGCGGCGACCACCACGTCGTACCCGTGCTCGACGAACTGGACCGCCAGCTCGTACCCGATGCCGCTGGACGCGCCGGTCACCACGGCGAACGGCCGGTCCGTACCCGATGTGGTCATCTGCTCGTCACTCCCCTCGTCGGTGGGCGGCCCGCGCACCGAGGCCGTCCCAGGTGTGCTGTGCCCCGGTCCGGGCCGGTCAATCCCCACGTCGGCACCCGCCCACCCCGCCGGGGGCCCACCGCCGGGACGAGGTGGGCCGGGAACCGCCAGGGTCGACCCGGTAGGATCGGCACGGGCCGTGACTGGCGCGTAGGGATGGAGAACCATCGGGAAGCGGTCCCGTCATGAGGACGCATGCCGAGCGCCTGGGCCTTCCGCACGTCACTGGAGGTCGCATGTCGTCGCTGAACGCCGAATCCACCGCCTTCCGCAGCGCCCTCGAGGTGATCCGCGCCGTCGAGCCCCGGGTGGCCGACGCCATCGGCGCCGAACTCGCCGACCAGCGCGAGTCGCTCAAGCTCATCGCCAGCGAGAACTACGCCTCCCCCGCGACCCTGCTGACCATGGGCAACTGGTTCAGCGACAAGTACGCCGAGGGCACCGTCGGCCGCCGCTTCTACGCGGGCTGCCAGAACGTCGACACCGTCGAGGCGCTCGCCGCCGAGCACGCCCGGGAGCTGTTCGGCGCCGCCCACGCGTACGTGCAGCCGCACTCCGGCATCGACGCCAACCTGGTGGCGTTCTGGGCGATCCTGGCCGACCGGGTGGAGTCGCCGGCGCTGAAGAAGGCCCAGGTGCGGCAGGTCAACGACCTCACCGAGGCGGACTGGTTCGCGCTGCGCCGGGAGCTGGGCAACCAGCGGATGCTCGGCATGTCGCTGGACGCCGGCGGCCACCTCACCCACGGGTTCCGGCCGAACATCTCCGGCAAGATGTTCGACCAGCGCAGCTACGGCACCGACCCGGTCACCGGCCTCGTGGACTACGACAAGGTCGCCGAGGCGGCCCGCGAGTTCAAGCCGCTGATCCTGGTCGCCGGCTACTCGGCGTACCCGCGGAAGGTCAACTTCCGGATCATGCGGGAGATCGCCGACTCGGTCGGCGCCACCTTCATGGTCGACATGGCGCACTTCGCCGGCCTGGTCGCCGGGAAGGTCTTCACCGGCGACTTCGACCCGGTGCCGCACGCGCACATCGTCACCACCACCACGCACAAGTCGCTGCGCGGCCCGCGCGGCGGCATGGTGCTCTGCCAGCCCGAGCTGGCCGACCAGGTCGACCGGGGCTGCCCGATGGTGCTCGGCGGCCCGCTGCCGCACGTGATGGCCGCCAAGGCCGTCGCCCTCGCCGAGGCCCGCCGCCCCGACTTCGCCGACTACGCCCAGCGGATCGTCGACAACGCCCAGGCGCTCGCCGAGGGGCTGCTGCGGCGCGGCGGCAAGCTGGTCACCGGCGGCACCGACAACCACCTGGTGCTGATCGACGTCTCCGGCTACGGGCTGACCGGCCGGCAGGCCGAGCAGGCGCTGCTCGACTCGGGCATCGTCACCAACCGCAACTCCGTGCCGCAGGACCCGAACGGCGCCTGGTACACCTCCGGCATCCGGGTCGGCACCCCGGCGCTGACCAGCCGAGGGCTGGGCACCGCGCAGATGGACGAGACGGCCGAGCTGATCCACACCGTGCTCAGCCAGACCAAGCCGGGCGCGAACCCGGACGGCACCGCGTCCAAGGCCAAGTACGTCCTCGACCCGGCCGTCGCCGACCGGGTCGCCAAGCAGGCCAGCGACCTGCTGACCGGCTTCCCGCTCTACCCGGCCGTCGACCTCGGCTGAACCGCACCACCCCGACGCCCCCGCCCGGCCCACCGAGCGGGGGCGTCCCCGTCCCCGCACGCCTCCCGCTACCCCCGGGGCGATGCCCGGCACCGCGTCGCCCGGCACCGCGTCGATCATGCAGTTCCGGTGCCCGTTTCATGCGCCCTGATGCCGTTTTGCGGCCCCCGCAACTGCATGACCGACGCGGTGGGTGGGGGTGGGGAGGGTGGGGCGGGTCAGTGGGGGTGGGGGCGGCGGCGGAGGGTGCGGAGGTGGTGCAGGACGTCGGTGCCGCCCCGGCCGAAGTGGTCGTGCAGGGCGCGGTACTCGGCGTACAGCTCGTCGTAGGCCGCCGCCCGGGCCGAGTCGGGGTGCCAGGTCTCACGTCGGCCGGCGCCCATCGCCGCCGAGGCGGCCGGCACGTCCGGGTACGCACCGGCGGCGACCGCCGCGTGGATGGCCGCGCCCAGCGCCGCCGGGTGCGCGGAGTCGACCACGTGCAGCGGCCGGCCGAGCACGTCGGCGTAGATCCGCAGCAGCAACCGGTTGTCGGTCAGTCCGCCGGCCACGGTCAGTTCGTCGACGGCCACCCCGGCGGCGGTGAACGCGTCGACGACGGTCCGGGCACCGAAGGCGGTGGCCTCCAGCAGCGCCCGCCAGATCTCCTCGGGCCGGGTGGCCAGGGTCAGCCCGACCAGTACGCCGCTCAGCTCGTGGTCCATCAGCACCGAGCGGTTGCCGCTGTGCCAGTCCAGGGCCAGCAGCCCGTGCCCGCCCACCGGCTGGTCGGCGGCGAGGGTGTCCAGCAGCTCGTACGGGCTGAGCCCCCGGCGGCTCGCCTCGTCGGCGTAGCCGGCCGGCAGGGCGTTGCGGGCGTACCAGGCGAAGATGTCGCCGACCCCGCTCTGCCCCGCCTCGTAGCCCCAGGCCCCGGTGGTGACGCCCCCGTCGACCACGCCGCAGACGCCGGGCACCTCGCGGTACGCCGCCGCGTTCATGATCAGGCAGGTGGAGGTGCCGAGCACCGCCAGCATCCGGCCGGGCTCGACCGCGCGGGCCGCCGCGGCGGTGACGTGCGCGTCGATGGCGCCCGCCGCGACGGCGGTCCCGACCGGCAGCCCGGTCCACCGGGCCGCGTCGGCGGTGAGCCCGCCGGCCCGGGCGCCCATCGGCGCGAGCGGGCCGTCGACGCGGGGCAGCAGCCCGTCGAGGCGGGGATGCAGGGCGCGCAGGAACTCCGCCGACGGGTACCGCCCGTCCTGCCGCAGCCCCTTGTAGCCGGCGGCGGAGACGTTGCGGGTCTCCCGGCCGCAGAGCTGCCAGACCAGCCAGTCCGCGGTCTCGATGAAGCGCTCCGCCCGGTCGAAGACCTCCGGAGCCTCCTCCAGCACCTCCAGCGCCTTGGCGAGCTGCCACTCGGCGGAGACCCGGCCGCCGTAGCGGGGCAGCCAGCTCTCCCCGCGCGCGGCGGCGACGTCGTTGATCCGGGCGGCCTGCCGCTGGGCGGCGTGGTGCTTCCACAGCTTCGGGTACGCGTGCGGCCGGCCCGCCAGGTCGGGCAGCTCGCAGAGCGGGGTGCCGTCGGCGAGGGCGGGCAGCATCGTGCAGGAGGTGGCGTCGACGCCGATGCCGCACACGTCCTCGGCGCGGACCCCGGCGGCGCCTAGCGCGGCGGGCACCGCGACGCGGAGCACCTCGCGGTGGTCGTCGGGGTGCTGCAACGCCCAGTCCGGCGGCAGCGGCGTGCCGTCCGGCAGCCGCTCGGTGATCACCCCGTGCCGGTACGGGTGGACGGCCTCGCCCCGCACGGCGCCGTCGGCGACGTCGACCACGACCGCCCGACCGGAGAGGGTGCCGAAGTCGACGCCCACGACGAACCGGGCCGGCCCGGCCGTCGGTCGCGCCGTGTCTCCTCCTGCCGCCACGGCTCCTCCTCCTGCCGCGCGGCGCCGGTGCCCCGGGCGGGCGACCGGCCGGCGACGGCGGGAGAAGACGCTAGCAACAATCGCCGCGCGCCCGGCACGCCGCCGACGGATCGCGGTGTGCTCCGAACCGGCGCCGGGGCGGCCGGACCCGGGCCGGACCTGGGCGCATCCGGGGCGGCGGGGAGGAGGGGAACGGCCGAGGCCTCAGGCGACGGGCCGCTTCAGGTGGTAGCGGTGCACCTCGGTGCTGCCCTGGACGTTGTTCACGTCCTCGGCCGCGGAGACCAGTTCCCAGCCCTCCCGGCCGGCCCGGTTGAGGTGCGCGATCGCGGTGTCGCCGTACGCGGTGATGTCCCGGCGCGACCCGTCCGGGCCGTACCAGATGAAGCTGACATGGAAGTTGCGGCCCTGCCCCTGATAACGGCGGACCAGCAACGCGTACTCCCAGGCGACCATGGCGTCCATTATGAGTGTCCATCCAGGACGGCGAAACACGGGCAGTCGCGCTTTGCCGTGCGGTGAACGCGGTGTGTCATCCCACCTCGACCGTCGCCGCCCGGCGGGCCGTCTCGTCGGCGACCAGCGCGGCCAGCCGGTCCAGCCCGAGATCGATCTGGTCCGGGGTGACGGCGCTGACCGACAGCCGCAGCGCGTCGACCGGGGCGCCGTCGTCGTAGAAGTGCGCCATCGGCGTCCAGAGCAGCCCGTACTCGCGGGCGGAGCGGTGCAGCAGGGCGTCGTCGACACCGAACGGCACGGTGACCACGACGAAGAACCCGCCGGCCGGGACGTTCCAGCGCACCGGCGAGGTGCCCACCGGGAAGCGCCGGGCCAGGCCGTCGACCAGGTGGCGCAGGTTGCGACCGTACGCGGCCCGCTCCCGGACGGTGGCCGCCGCGAGGCTGCACCCGTGCTCCAGCAGCGCCCCGCCGACCACCGCCTGGGCGATGGCCGAAGTGTTCACCGTGACCATGCTCTTGATCTTGGCGAGCTGGTCGGCGAGCAGCCCCACCGTGCCGTCGGCGCCGGCGACGCGCTGGTCGGCGACCACATAGCCCACGCGCGCGCCGGGCAGCACCGTCTTGGCGAACGAGCCCAGGTAGACCACCCGCCGCGCGGTGTCCAGCGCCTTGAGCGTCGGCGTCCGACCGGCGTCCGAGGCGGGAAAGAGACCGTACGGGTTGTCCTCCAGCAGCAGCAGGTCCTCCTCGGCGGCCAGGTCGAGCAGCCGCCGCCGGTCGGCGGGGCCGATGCTGGTCCCGGACGGGTTGGCGAAGTCCGGCATCACGTAGCAGGCGCGTGGGCGCAGCCCCGCCGCCCGGGCGAGGCGCACCTGCTCGCGCAGGTCGGCCAGGTCGATTCCGGCCGGGCCGCCCCGCACCGGCCGCACCGGCAGGTCCAACAGCCGGGCGGCGCCGGTCAGCCCGACGTACGTCGGGGCGACGGCGAGCAGCACGTCGCGCGGATCGGCCCGCAGCGCCCGCAGCACCAGGAACATCGCCTCCTGGCAGCCGACGGTCACCACGATCGCCTCCGGGTCGACCGTCATCCCCTCGTCGACGGCGAGGTTGCGGGCGACGAGGTGGTGCACGATGCCCTTGGTGCGGCCGTACTGCAACAGCGTCCGCTGCACCTGCGCGGGGCTCTGCCCGAGGTCGTCGGCCAGGTGCCGGCGGAACCTCTCCAGGTGCCGGTGCAGCGCCGCGACGTCGAAGAACTCCTCGTACGGCCGTCCGGCCGCCAGCGACACCGCGTCGGGGTAGTGCTGCGCCACCTCGTTGAGGAAGTTCATCGAGTTCAGCGCCGGGTCGTCGACCGCCGGGTGCAGGTCGGCGACGTGCAGGTCCACCGGGTCGGCCACCGCTCAGCCCTCCGTCAGCACGCGCAGCTCGCGGGCGGCCTGCGGGTCGGCGCAGCCGGCCAGCGCCAAGGCGTCGCGGAACTCGCCGGCCAGCAGCTCGAGCGCCGTCCGGGCCCCGGCCTCGCCGCCGGCGGCGAGCGCCCACAGCATCGGCCGGCCGACCAGCACCCCCCGTGCGCCGAGGGCGAGCGCGCGCAGCACGTCGACGCCGTCGCGCACGCCGCTGTCCAGCAGCACCTCGCACCGGTCGGCCACCGCCGCCACCACCTCCGGCAGCATGGTCGCGGTGGCCGGCGCCCCGTCGAGCTGCCGGCCGCCGTGGTTGGAGACCACCACGGCGTCCGCGCCGGCGGCCACCGCCAGCTCCGCGTCGCGCGGGTCCAGCACGCCCTTCACCACCAGCGGCAGGGCGGTACGGCCGCGCAGCCACTCCAGGTCGGCCCAGGTCAGCGCGGGCGCGAAGACCTCGCCGGTGTGGGCGGCGATGGCGGAGACCCCCGGGGTGGCGGTGTGCGCGAGGTCGTCCCGGCCGGCCGGCAGGTTGGCCGCCACGACGTGTGGCGGGATGGCGAACGCGTTGCGCACGTCGCGCCGCCGCGGGCCGAGGATCGGCACGTCCACGGTGACCGTGAGCGCGGTGCAGCCCGCCGCGTGCGCCCGGTCCAGCAGGTCGGCGACCAGGCCCCGGTCGCGCAGCCAGTAGAGCTGGAACCAGACCGTCGCGCCGGTCTCCGCGATCTGCTCGATCGGCACGCTGCCCAGGGTGCTCGCCACGTACGGCACGCCGGCCGCGCCGGCGGCGGCGGCCAGCGCCAGCTCCCCGTCGGGGTGCACCAGCCGCTGGTACGCCATCGGCGCCACGGCCACCGGCATGGCGTACGACGCGCCGAGCAGCCGCGCCTCGGTGCGCGGGGTGTGCACGCCGCGCAGCACCCGGGGCAGCACGGCCACCCGGTCCAGCGCGCGGCGGTTCGCGGCCAGCGTCGTCTCGGCGCCGCTGCCACCGTCGACGTAGTCCCACACGTCGGGCGGCAGCACCGCCCGGGCCAGCCCCGCGAAGTCGGCCAGGCTGGCCGGCGACGGCTGCGCCACCGGCAGGTCCGACTTCGGCAGCACGCCCTCCACCATCACCGGTCTCCCTTCCCACCGGCGCCGCCCCCACTGGCGGTCGCCGCACTGCCGGCCGATGCGCCGTCCGTCGCGCCAGCGGCAGTCGCCCCGGCGGTCGCTCCGCTGCCGGCCGGTTCGCTGCGCGCCTCGCCGCCTGCCGCCAGGCCGGGGGCTCCGCCACCCGCCGCGCCGCCACCCGCCGCGCCGAGCCGTGCGCGCAGGAACGCGGCGGCCTCGTCCTGGGCGCGCCGGCCGTCGTCGAACACCGCCGGCATGGCGAAGAAGCCGTGGATCATGCCGGCGTACCGGGTGAGGGTGGTGGGCACCCCGGCGTCGCGCAGCCGGTGCGCGTACCGCTCCCCCTCGGCGCGCAGCGGGTCGTGCTCGGCGGTGATCACCAGCGCCGGCGGCAGGCCGGTCAGGTCCGCAGCGAGCAGCGGCGACGCCAGCGGGTGCCGCGCGTCGGCGGAGTCGCCGAGGTAGTGGCGCCGGTACCAGGCGACCGAGCGGCGGTTGAACAGCAGCGGGTCCTCGCCGTCGCCGTCGGGTTCGGCGCTCTGGTCGGTGTTCGGGTACACCAGCAGCTGGGCGGCGAGGCGGGGCCCGCCGCGCTCGCGGGCCAGCAGGGTGACGGCGGCGGCGAGGTTGCCGCCGGCGCTGTCCCCGCCGACCGCCACGCGCCGCGGATCGACGCCGAACTTCTCCGGGTGCGTGGCGAGCCACCGGGTGGCCGCGTGGCAGTCGTGCACGGCGGCGGGGAAGGGATGCTCCGGGGCGAGTCGGTAGCCGACGGTGACCACCTGGCAGGGCACCGCGTTGGCGAGGCGCCGGCAGATGCCGTCGGCGGTGTCGACGCTGCCCAGCGTCCAGCCGCCGCCGAAAAAGTAGACCAGGGTGGGCAGCCGCCCCTCCCCCGCCGGCCGGTGGATCCGCACCGGCAGGTCGCCGGCCGGGCCGGGCACGTGCGTGTCGCGTACCTCGTGCACCGGCTCGACCGCGCCGCCGCCGGCGCGGATCGCGGCGAGGTCGGCGGCGCGGGCCTCGGCCAGGCTCTGGGTGTACAGCGGCGGGGTGCCGGCCGCCTCGCGGGCGGCCCGGTACGCCGCCACCTGCGGATGGACGCTCACGCGGGACCTCCTCGGGGATGCACCGTCAGCTTGTCGACGCCGCGCAGGAAGAGGCTGCCGCTGTACGTCGGCGCCTCGGCGACGGCGAGCCCGGGGAAGCGGGCCAGCAGCCGGGGCAGCGCGAGCCGACCCTCCAGCCGGGACACCGCGGCGCCGAGGCAGAAGTGCGGGCCGGCACCGAACGCCAGCGACGGCGGGCCGCTCCGGCGCGGGTCGAAACGGTCCGGGTCGGGAAAGCGGGCCGGGTCGCGGTTGGCGGCGGCGAGGATCAGCAGCACGTTGCGGTCCTGCCCGACCGGCACCCCGCCGACCTCGGTGTCGTGGGGCGCGGCCCGGGCCAGGAAGTGCACGGGTGCCTCCAGCCGCAGGATCTCCTCGACGGCGCCCCGGGTCAGCGCGTCGTCGCCGGGCAACGCGGCGGCCACCTCGGGGTGGGCCAGCAGCAGCGGCAGCCCGTTGGAGAACATGTAGACGGTGGTGACGAAGGCCGCGTTGAACAGCACGATCAGGTTGCTGACCAGCTCGTCGGCGGTCAGCTCCACGTCGCCGGAGTCGACCGCCTCCACCAGCGCGCTGACCAGGTCGGCGCCGGGCCGGCGATGCCGGTGGGCGATCAGTTCCGCGTAGAAGTCCCGCAGCTCGGCGGCGGCGGTGTTGGCGGCGGCGAGGCGCTGCGGGGTCGTGCCCGCCACGTCCAGGAACTCGTCGATGCGCTCCACCCGCTGCCGGTAGAAGTCCAGCTCCCCGGCGGGGATGCCGATGAACTCCGCCATCACCAGGGCCGGCAGCGGGTACGCGAACTCCGCGACGAAGTCGAGGCCGGCGTCCCCGGCGTCGGCCATCCGGTCCAGCAGCCCGTCGACGACCCGGTGCACGGCCGGCTCCAGCGCGCCCAGCCGGCGCGGCGTGAAGGTCCTCGCGAACACCGCCCGCATCCGGGTGTGCTCCGGCGGGTTGACGAACATCATCGAGGTCTGGAGGGTGCGCAGCACCTCGTGCTCTCGCCAGCCCGGCGGGGCCTGCTTGTACCACCGCGGGTCGCGCAGGACCTGACTGACCAGGTCGTAGCCGACGGCGACGGCGGCGACCGAGCGGTGCTCGGCGCGCGCCGGCACCGGGCTGACGGGCCCCAGGCGGTGCAGGGCGGCGTAGCAGGGGTACGGGTCCTGCCGGCCCTCGTCACTGTAGAGACGGGTCAGCAGCTGGGTGACGTCCACGGTCCTCCGGTCCCCCATCGACGGCGCCGCGGGCGGCGGGGGGTCGCCCGCCGCCCGCGCCGGTGTCACAGGCCGAGCAGTCGCAGCGGTACGGCGTTCGCCAGCGCCTGGTTGCCGGCGTCGTTCGGGTGGATGTGGTCGCCCGAGTCGTATGCGGGCAGCAGCCGGCTCGGCTGCGCCGGATCGCGCAGCACCCGGTCGAAGTCGAGCAGCCCGTCGAACTCGTCGCTGCCGCGCAGCCACGTGTTCACCGCCTGCCGGGTGGCCTCCTTCTCGGGCGTCCACACCCCCGGGTTGCCGTGCCCCTCGTACGGGGTGAGCGTCGATACGAGGCTGCGCAGGCCGCGCGCCTTCACCTGCTGGTTGATCTGCCGCAGTGAGGCGATGATCTGCTCGGCGGAGTCGCCCGACATCCAGACGTCGTTGATGCCGAGGTGGGTGATCACGGTCCGGGCGTCGGTCTGCGCGAAGACGTCCTCGTCGAGCCGGGCCAGGGCGTTGGGGCCGAGCTCGTGGTAGCCGGGGAAGCCGCCCGCCCCGGGCTCCGGGCCCTCGTGGTTGAGCCGGTTGCCGGCGAGGCTGAGGTTGAGCACGCCCGGGGTGCGTACGTCCGGGCGGGCGTCGATGAGCCGGTCGGCGAGCAGATCGGGCCAGCGCCTGTTGGCGTTGACGGTGCTGCCGTTGCCGTCGGCGATGGAGTCGCCGAAGACCACCACCGAGCCGGGGCTGTGCCGGCGCTGCACGTCGATGCCCGACAGGAAGAACCAGCAGCAGTTCGGCCGGATCGTGAACCCGGCCCCGCCGGCGGCGGAGGTCAGGTCGGTGGCGCCGATGAAGTTGGTCTGCCGGGACTGGCCGTGGAAGGTCACCGGCCCGGTCGGGGTCGGGAAGTGCACCGTCAGCACCAGGTCCTGCTGGTCGCCGACGGGCAGCGCGACGGGATCGCTGACCAGCTCGGCGCCGCGGTTCATGGTGGCCGAGGTCGCGCCGCCGAAGGTCAGCGTCCGCAGGGTCGAGGTGTCGATGTCGGACAGGTCGTCGGGGGTCGCGGTGTTCGGCTTCGCGACGGTGGCGCGGCCGACCCGCACGGCCTGCTCGCCGTACGAGTTGCTCAGCCGGACCCGGAACCGCTCTCCGCCGACGGTGGTGTGCACGACCATCCGTACGCTCTGGTCGTTGAGGCCGTTGTTGGTCAGGCCGGTCGCGTTTCCCCTGGTGACCGCGGCGGCCCAGCTGCCCGCCCAGACCGTGCGTTGGTGGGACGCCTCGGTGTCCGACGGGCCGGCGCTGGCCACCATCGCCGGGGTGCCGGCGACGAGCAGGGCGGCGGCGGACGCGACGACATGCCATCTCTTCGGAGTCGACATTGAACCTCCATCGTTGGCAGCCCAGGGCCGTCCGCTGACGGCACCGCCTGGACGATGGTCCAGAAACCTAGCCGTCCCGTTTCACGACCGTCAATCAACCTGATCGACGCGATCAAATGTCCTCCGGTCTGGCCGGAGCGCCGTTCAGGCCCTGTCCGGTGACAGCTGGTGGTACCTACGCTCACGGACGGCGGCGGTGCGGTCGCCCGACCGCCGCGCCGTCCCGGGCTGCCCGGCACACGGCCACACTTCTGCGGCGAGGGGGCTGTCGGATGACCGACCGACCGGAGCGACGGGCCGGCTACGTGCACCGGGCGCTGGAGCTGTTCGCGGGCTTCGGCGACCGGGAGGCGCTGGTCGGAAACGGACACCGGCTCAGCTACGCCGAGGTCGCCGCGCAGGTGCGCGGGCTGGCCGCGACCCTGCTCGGGCACGGCGTACGGCCGGGGCAGGCGGTGCTGCTCGCGCTCGGCAACCCGGTGGAGGGGCCGCTGGCGCAGCTCGCCCTGCACCTGCTGGGCTGTCGGACGATGTGGGTCGCCCCGGTCACCTCCCGCCGGGAGGTCGACGAGTTCGTCCGGCTGGCCCGTCCCGACGCGTTCGTCTACGACGCCCGGGACCCGACCGGCCTCGGCCCGGAGCTGGCCGCCGGGCTGTCCGGCGTACCCGTGCTCTGCCTCGGCCCGGGTGGCGCGGGCCCGGACCTCCTCGCCGCGGCCGCGCGCGCCGGGGCGGTCGAGCTGCCGGCCGAGGTGCCGGCGCCGGAGTCCTTCCTGCAGACCAGCGGCACCACCGGCACCCCGAAGCTGGTGCACCACCGGGAGAGCTTCTACGCGCAGATCCTCGCCCTGGCCGCCGACTTCCGCGCCGCCGGCCATCCGCCGCTGCGACACCTGTCGCACTCGCCGATGTGGCTGGCCAGCGGCCAGATCACCACGCTGTTCAACCTCTTCACCGGCGGGGTGCTGTTCCCCCGCGACGGCTGGGATGCGGCGCGGTTCATCGCCACCGTCGACCGGGAGCGGATCAACTCGACCTTCGTCACGCCGCCGATGCTCTACGAGGTGCTCGACCATCCGGCGCTGGAGGGCGCGGACTTCTCCGCCATGTTCATGTTCAACGTGGGCGCCGGGCCCGCCGCGCCCGCCCGCCTGCGCCAGGCCATCGCCCGCTTCGGGCCGGTGCTGCGCATCGTGTACGGCCTCAGCGAGGCCGTCGTGGTCACCGCCCTGCCGGGGTTGACCGACGACCCGGCGTACCCGCAGCGGCTGCGCTCCTGCGGGCGACCCTACGGCGACGTACGCGTCGAGGTCCGCGCCGAGGACGGCACGGTGCTGCCGCCCGGCGCCGACGGCGAGGTGTGGGTGCACACCGACCTGCGCTTCGCCGGCTACCACGGCCAGCCCGAGCTGACCGCCGAGACGCTGGTCGACGGCTGGGTCCGCACCCGCGACGTCGGGCACCTCGACGCCGACGGCTACCTCTACCTCGTCGACCGGTTGCAGGACCGGATCCTCACCCGGCGGCGCAGCTGGCCGATCCACTGCCGCCCGATCGAGGACGTCCTGGCGGGGCACCCGCAGGTACGGGCGGCGGCGGTGATCGGCGTGCCGGACGAGGCGGCGGGCGAGCTGCCGTACGCCTACGTGGTGCCGGCGCCCGACGCGACGGTGACCGCCGGGGAGCTGATCGACCTGGTGACCGCCGAGCTCAGCGACACCTGGGCGCCGGGCGGGGTGGAGTTCGTCGACCGGCTGCCGCTCAACCGCTCGGCCAAGGTGGACAAGCGCGCGCTGCGGGCCCGGTACGCGGCGGACCACCCGTCGTCGGTCGAGCACCCGGAGGCGTCGATCGGCAGCCTGGCGTGACCCCCCGGCGGGAACTGACCGTCCTGGTCGCCGCCGACCTGATCTCCAACCTGGGCAGCCGCATCTCGGTGGTGGCCATCCCCTGGCTGGTGCTGGAGACCACCGGCAGCCCGGCGAAGATGGGCGCGGTGGTCGCCGCCGAGACGCTGCCCTACCTGCTCTCCAGCGCCCTGGGCACGCCCTGGGCGGACCGGATCGGGCTGCGCCGCAGCTCCATCCTGGCCGACGCCGGCAGCGCCGCGCTGATGGTGGCGGTGGCCCTCACCCCGTGGCTCGGGTTCGGCGCGCTGCTCGCCCTGGTCGCCCTGGTGGGCGCGCTGCGGGGCGTCGGCGACCGGGTCAAGCACGTGATGTTCCGCCCGGCCGCCGAGGCCGCCGGGGTCCGGCTGATCCGGCTGACCTCCGTCTACGACGGGTTGGGCCGGCTGGTCACCCTGCTCGGCGCGGGGCTGGGCGGGCTGCTCGTCTGGTGGTTCGGGGTGACGCAGGCGCTCCTCCTCGACGCCGCCAGTTTCGCCGCCTGCGCCCTGCTGGTCGGCCTGCTGGTCCGCCCGCCGGCCGAGGCGTCGGAACCGGCGGCGCCGGAGCGATACCTGCGCGCGCTCGCGGGCGGGTTCCGTCACCTGGGCCGCGACCGGATGCTGCTGACCATGCTGCTGGTGATCTCGGCGCTGAACATGGTGGTCAACGCGAGCGTCGCCGTCTACATCCCGCTCTGGGTGGCCGACGTGCTGCGCGGCCCCGCCGGGCTGGGCCTGGTGCTCGGGGCCTTCTCGGCCGGCGCGCTGCTGGGCAACCTGCTGTTCACGGCGTTCGGCCCCCGGCTGCCCCGGTACCTGACCTTCGTGGTCGGGGCGGCGGTCGGTGGCGCCCCACGGCTGCTGGTCCTGGCGCTGAGCGAGGAACTGGCGGTGGTGCTGACGGTGACGTTCGCCTCCGGCATCGGCATCGCGGCGGTCAACCCGCTGCTCGGGGTGGCGATCTACGAGCGGGTGCCGGCCGCCCTGCAGACCCGGGTGATCGGGCTGGCCGGGTCGCTGGCGTTCGCGGGCCTGCCGCTGGGCGCGCTGCTGGGCGGCTGGTCGGCCACCGCGCTCGGCCTCGTACCCGCCCTGCTGGTCATGGCGGCGTTCTGCCTCGTCGTCACCCTGCTGCCGCTCCTGCCCGGACTGCGTCCACGGCCCACCGCCGCGCCGGCCGGGCGGGCGCCGGGTGTCGTGGGTCGGGCGTAGGGTCGGGACATGGCCACGTGGGAGGACGTACGCCGGATCGCGCTGGGTCTGCCGGAGACGGGCGAGCACCCGTCCTACCAGGGGGCGCCGGCGTGGAAGGTCCGCGACAAGGCGTTCGTCTGGGAGCGACCGCTGCGCCGCGCCGACCTCGACGCCCTGGGGGTGGCGGCGCCCGACGGTCCGGTCCTCGGCGTACGGGTGCCGGACCTGGGGGCGAAGGAGGCGCTGCTCGCCGACGACCCGGCCGTCTACTTCACCACCCCGCACTTCGACGGCTACCCGGCGGTCCTCGTCCGGCTCGAC
Source organism: Micromonospora sp. M71_S20 (assembly GCF_003664255.1). Lineage (NCBI taxonomy): Bacteria > Bacillati > Actinomycetota > Actinomycetes > Micromonosporales > Micromonosporaceae > Micromonospora > Micromonospora sp. M71_S20. Next base: position 4,654,166 of record NZ_RCCV01000001.1, read on the forward strand.
CGGATCGACCCCGACGAGCTGGCCGAGCTGATCGTCGAGGCTTGGCAGGACCGGGCGCCGAAGCGGCTCGCGGCGGCCTACCGGGCCAAGCGGCAGGCGTAACCCGACCAACGCACCGTTCCCGCTGCCGTCACGGCTCACCCGGGGTCGGGCGACGGACCCTGTTCCGCACGTCGGGCGTGGGCTAGCGTGCCGGCATGCCATCGAAGTTGACCGAATCGACGGATCCGTGGTGCCTGCGCGGCGGGGAGAGCGCGGCGCTGCTGCGCGACCACCCGTGGCGGCGCTTCGCGGTGCTGGGCGACAGCGTGGCCGAAGGGCTCTGCGAGGCCACCGACGGCTATCCCGACGTGCAGTGGGCCGACCGGATCGCCGCCGAGCTGCGGGCCGTCCGGCCCGAGCTGGCGTACCTCAATCTGGGCCTGCGAGGGTTGCGGGCGCACGAGGTGCGCGCCGCCCAGCTCGCCCCGGCGCTGGCGTTCCGCCCCGACCTGGCGCTGGTGGTCTGCGGCGGCAACGACGCCTTCGGGCGGGGGTACGACGCGGACGCGGTCGACGCGGAGCTGACCGCGATCATCGAGGCGCTACAGGCCGCCGGCGCGGACGTGATCACCGTCGGCATGTTCGACGTGTCGCTCAGCCCGGCCGTGCCCGAGCGGCACCGGGCCGGCCTCGGCGAGCGGATGCGGCGGCTCTCGGCGCACACCGGGGCCCTCGCGGAACGGCTCGGCACCCTGCACGTGCGCCTCACCGACCATCCGCTCACCGCCGACGCGTCGATGTACAGCAGCGACGGCCGGCACGGCAGCGCCCGCAGCGACGCCATCGCCGCCGCCGAGACCGTCCGCCGCCTCGGCGCCCACCTTTCGAGCACCCGACTGGGGTAAGGATCGGCCGAGGTCCGGTGCCGACCTGTCGGGCGTACGGTGATCGCCGAGTTGACGCGCGGCGGTCCGGTGCCGGCCGGCGTGGCGCACCTGGCCACCCTTTTCGGCCTGACCCGCTGACCGTGCCTACGCCCGACGTACGGGTCCACCACACGGGCACCATGAGGGGCGGACAGTCCCCCGCCCGCCCCTCCCCCGTCATGGCATCCGGTCGCGGCTCACTCCCAGCGGAAGTAGCGGGCCGCGAACCCGCCCAGCACGGCGGTGAAGGCCACCATCACGGCCAGGTGCAGCAGCGTGGGCCACGAGCCCGCCCAGGCGTCCTGCACGGCCAGGGACGCGGCCCCCAGCGGGGTGAAGTCGGCGATCTTCCGCACCAGGTCCGGCATCTGCGGCCCCGGCGTCCACACCCCGGCGAAGAACATCATCGGGAAGTAGATCAGCTGGCCCACCCCCGACGAGGCCCGGGCGCTCGGCGTGACCGCCGCCACGAGCAGCGCGACGGCGCACATCGCGCTCGCCCCGAGCGTGAACGCCAGCACGAGGCCGACCGCGTTGCCGGGCGGCGGGACGTCGAAGACGGTCGCCGCCACCAGCCAGGCCAGGCCGCAGGCGAGCAGCAGTGCGCCGACGTTCACGGCCACCTGCGCGACGAGCAACGCCGTTGGCGAGACCGGGGTGGTCGCCAGCCGGCGCAGGACGCCCCGCTCGCGGTAGCTGGCCACCACGGCCACCAGCGTCACCATCGTCACCGTCGCGATGGCCAGCGTCATGGTGATGGGCAGGTAGACCTCCAGGGGAAGGCGGCCGTCCAGCTCGTCCGCCGGCTCCCGGATCCCCGGCATGGCCAGGCCGAGCACCAGGATCAGCAGGGCCGGGAACGCGATGGCGAAGAACGTACCGACCGGATCCCGGAGAAACAGCTTCGCCTCGACGCGGACGATCTTGGCAAGGGCGCTCATCAGTTGCTCCTGGCAGAGGTGAGGGCGAGGATCGCGTCCTCGAGGGTGGGTCGTTCGACGCCGGACACCTGGGCACCGGCGATCAGGTTGCGGGGAGTGTCGACGGCGACGACCCGGCCGGCCGCGACGACCGCCAACCGGTCGCACAGCCGCTCCGCCTCGTCCATGAAGTGGGTCACCAGCACGACCGTGACGCCCCGGTCCCGGACCTGCCGGACCAACTCCCACGTGTCCCGCCGCGCCTGCGGGTCCAGCCCCGTGGTCAGCTCGTCCAGGATCGCCACCGACGGGTTGCCGACCAGCGCGAGCGCGATCGACAGCCGCTGCTTCTGACCGCCGGAGAGCTTCGCGAACACCGTGTTCCGTTTGGCGGCCAGGCCCAGCTCGTCCATCAGCGCCCGCCAGTCGGCCGGATGCGGATAGAACGAGCTGTACAGGTCGAGCGCCTCCCACACCTTGATCCGATCCGGCAGTTGGCTCTCCTGGAGTTGGATGCCCAGCTTCCGACGCACCGCCGCGCGGTCCCGGCGCGGGTCCAGCCCCAGCACCCGTACCGATCCGGAGTCCGGGGCCCGGAGCCCCTCGATGCACTCCACGGTGGTGGTCTTGCCGGCGCCGTTCGGGCCGACGAGCCCGAAGATCTCGCCCTCGTCCACGCTCAACGACACGTCGGCGACGGCGATCTGGTCGCCGTACTGCTTGCGTAGGTTCGTCACCTCGATGACTGGCATGCCGACGACGGTAGGAATCTCGCAGGCCCGGGAGAATGGGCTCAACTGCCTGGTAGAGGTGTATCCAGCCCCACCCCCGGCCGGTACCCTTCCCCAGTGCGGCGGCGGTCGGTGCGACGAAGACTCGACCCATGACCCGCTTCGCGCTCGCCGTGCCACGCTGCGTCGCCCTGGTCGTGCTGGGCGTGGCCGGGTTCGCCTACGGACACCTCCTCGTGGTCGGCGCCACCCTGGTGGTCATCTACCCGCTCGCCGTCTCCGGCCAGTTCCGGCTGACCGCGCTGGCGCGCCGGCTCGCCCGCGCCTGGGCCGGGGCCGACCTCCCCGACCCCGTCCGGTCGCCGCCACGCGCACCGCACCGGCGCGAGGACGGCTGGTACGCCCACGAGGGCACGTTGTTCAGATCGCCACGGCTGCCGGCGTTCCTGCTCAAGCTGGACCAGCACGCGAAGGACCCGACGCTCAGCCGGGAATGGCTGTGGCTGATCCTCACCCCGGTCACCGGCGGGCTCCCGCTCCTGGTGCCGCCCGCGCTGATCGCGGCCGGCGTGTACGTGCTCGCCTCTCCTCCCTGGGATCCCGCGTGGTCGGTGCCGGTGGCTGTCGGGGCCGTCGTGGCCGCGTTCCTGCTCGCGCCGGGTGCGCTGCGGGCGTACGGGCTGTGGGCCGGCGTGCTGCTGGGGCCTGGGAAGCCGCCGCAGACGGCGGTCGGCCGGTGGGTCACCCGGACGTCGGCCGCGACCTGGCGGGGGGCCGGCCTGGCCGGGCTCTCCCTCGCCGCGTTCGGCGGCCTGCTGCTCAACCTGCTCGCCGCAGCCGTCTCGTGGGGCGGGCTGCTGCCCTACACCCTGCCGGTCACGCGGTCACTTGTGCAGCTCTACCGGCGCCACGTCGGCCGGTGGACGGGCACCGACCTGCCCGCACCGTACCGGCCGTACCCGCCGTCGCCCAGCCCCGCCGAGGACGGCAACTACCGGGTCGGGCGGGTCCTGTACACCGACCTCCCGGCGGCCGTCCAGGGTCAGCGGCCGGGGTGGTTGTTCGGCGACCCGGCCACCTGGCGGGACCAGCTGTGGTCACTGGGCTCGGTCGTCCTGGCCCCGCTCTCGTTCGTCCCGGCGGTCCTGGTCGCCTTCGGGTTCTACGGCCTGTTCTGTCAGCCTTTGACATGGGTGGGCTGGGCGGTGCCGATCGGCCTGCTCACCGGCTACTGGGCCACCCCGTTCTACCTGTGGTTCGGCATCGAGCACGTCGGCCTCGTCGCGCCGTGGTTTCCGGACTGGGCGAGCATGCCCGGCGGGCTGGTCATGACGCTGCTCGGGCTCGGCCTGGCCAGCCCACTGATGAGGCTGCGGCTGTCGTGGGACCGGCTCCTGCTCACCCCCACGGCGGCCACCGTGCTCGCCTCGCGGGTCGCGCACCTCGCCACCACCCGGGCCGACGCCGTCGACGTGCAGGCGGCCGAACTGCGCCGCATCGAACGCGACCTGCACGACGGCGCCCAGGCCCGGCTCATCGCCGTCGGGCTCGGCCTGGCCGCCGTCGCACGGCTCATGGAGACCGACCAGGTGCGCGCGCGGCGGCAGCTGGAACAGGCGCAGGAGACGTCCGCCGCCGCGCTGGCCGAGCTGCGCGACCTGGTACGCGGCATCCACCCGCCGGTGCTCGCCGAACGCGGACTCGGCGACGCGATCCGGGCGCTCGCGCTCGACACCCCGCTGCCGGTGGACGTGGACGTCGACCTGCCCGGCCGGTTCGACGCACCGGTCGAGTCCGCCGCCTACTTCGTCACCTGCGAGGCCCTCACCAACGCGGCCCGCTGCGCGCCCCGCATCTCGGTCTCGCTGTCCCACCGCGACGGGACGCTCCGGATGGTGGTGACCGACGACGGCCCCGGCGGGGCCGACCCGGCCAGGGGAACCGGGCTGCGCGGCATCCAACGGCGGCTCGCTACATTCGACGGGACCCTGACCCTGCACAGTCCGCCCGGCGGACCCACCGTCGTCACCATGGAGATCCCGTGCGCGTCGTCCTCGCCGAGGACCTCCACATCCTGAGGGATGGGCTGGTCCTGCTCCTCGAAAGCCACGGCTTCACCCTCGCCGCGGCCGTCGGCGACGGGCCGGCACTGCGCGCCGCCCTGGCCCGGCACCGACCCGACGTCGCCATCGTCGACGTACGGCTGCCGCCGACCTTCACCGACGAGGGCCTCCAGGCGGCACTGGCCGCCCGGCGTGACATCCCCGGCCTGCCGGTGCTGGTGCTGTCCCAGCACGTCGAGCAGCTCTACGCCCGGGAACTACTGGCCGACGGGGCCGGTGCCGTCGGCTATCTGCTCAAGGACCGGGTCCTGAACGCGGACCAGTTCATCGACGCCGTACGCCGGGTCGCGTCGGGCGGCACCGCGATGGATCCCGAGGTGATCGCCAAGCTGCTGACGGCCGGCGGCACCGCCTCGCCCCTGGCGCGCCTCACGCCGCGCGAGCGGGAGGTCCTCGAACTCATGGCCCAGGGGCGTTCCAACGCCGCCATCTCGCAGCGGCTGTTCCTCAGCGAGAGTGCCGTGGGCAAACACACCGCGAGCATCTTCGACAAGCTGCGTCTCCCTCCGTCATCCGACGACAACCGCCGCGTCCTCGCCGTCCTCGCGTATCTCAACAACGCCTGATCCCGGATACGCGACCGCACGGCCTCGCCGCCACCGATCTCGGCAATACGGCCTCAGGCGAGCTGCTCCAGCGTCCGAGTGATGTTGTGCTCGACGATGGCGAGCATGCCGGCCCGGTCCGGGAAGTCGCCGTCGAGCAGCCGCAGCGGGCCCGCCACCAGGGACAGGTGCGTCGCGAGCCGGCAGAGGCGCATCCGGTTGCCGTCGAGGCCGTCGACGGCCAGCGCCGCATAGGCGTCGCCGAAGCGCAGTTCGAGGAAGGCGTGCTCCCACTCCACGTCGAGGAACACCGCGCCCTCGATGTCGACGAGCACCGGACGGTCCCGCTCGTCGACCAGCACGTGGTCCGGGCCGAGTTCGCCGTGGATCAGGCCGTACCGGGAGCGGGGTGTCACGGCGGCGCACCGCTCGGCCAGGGCGTCGGCGAGACGGTCCCGCACGGCGGCGATCCGCTCGACCCGGGCGGCGGCCTCGGTCAGGTCCCGCAGCGCCCGGTCGAGCACGATCCGCTCCACCGGCCGCCCGGGCGTCGGCCCGTCGAGGCCCGGGCGGCCGTACCGGTCGCGGCGGCGGGCGTGCATGCTCCGGACGGCGTCGCCGAGCCGGGCCAGCACCACCCCGGCGCGTCGCGGGTCGCGCCGGCGCAGGTCCTGCAGCGTGCCGCCCCGGACGTCCTGCACCACCGCCACCTCGCCGGGCAGCAGGCCCGCGGTGGGGGCGAGCAGCAGCCGGGGCACCCGTACCCCGGCGGCGGTGAACTCCCGGTGCGCCGCGGCGAACAGCCCCGCCCCGGTGGCGTGCCCGAACGGGTCGTCGCGTTCCGGTGCCACCCGCGCCGACCCCACCCGCGCCCCACCCACCCGAAGATCATGCCTGACCGAACCCGCCCCTCAGGGGGTGGTCAGAAGGCCGGAGAGGAGGACGCCGCGGGCCAGGTTGAGCACTCCGTCGCAGCCGGGGAAGCCCGTACGGATGCAGGCGCCGGCGGGCCGGCGGCCGAACAGGTACGGGGCGATGCTGTACGGCACCTCGGCGGCGACCGTCTCTCCGGTTTCGATGTGCACGAAGTCCAGCGGCACGTCGTCGGCCTTCACGTACTCCTGGAGGATGAAGCCGCCCCGCCCGACGGCGCGGGTCAGCCCGTCCCGCCACGCGTCGGCGTCGGTCTCCCGGCCGATCAGCACGTCCACCCCGGCGGAGCCGTCGGCCGGCTTCGCCACCAGGCCGGCCCGCTCGGCCACCGCCCGGTCGAGCAGTTGCGTCGTCAGCGACCAGGTACGCGGCACGTACCGGTGCACCAGGTCCCGATCGGCGGCCGGCAGCGTGTCGGCGTCCTCCCACAGCCAGGCAAAGGCGCGCTTGTTGGCGACCAGCCAGGCCGCCGCCGACACCCACATCGGCACCGTGCCCGCCGCCAGCGCCGCCTCCAGGGCGTCGACCCCGGCGCTCGGGGTGACCCGGTTGGGCACGAAGAGCCGGAACACCCCGTCGACCGGCGCCCCGCCGGCGACCAGCCGCTTCCGGTCGTCGAGCGTGACCTGGGAGACCGGCGCGATGACCAGGTCCATGCCGCTCGCGGCGGCCCGCTCGACCACCGGCGACAGCAGCCGGATGAACCGTTGCGGGTCGTCGAGACCGGGGTACTCGGCGTCGAAGTCGACAAGCATGGCTACGCGGGCGCCCTCGGGCAGGCCGAGGCCGGCGCGGATCGCGGCGAAGCGCCGGTCCACCGCCGAGGGCGCCGCCGCCAGCCGGACCCGGTCGGTGAGGCCGGTCCGCCGGTAGACGTCGACGAAGCGGCGCACGGTGGTGTCGGCGTCGAACGCCCCGCCGAGGCTGCTGTCGATGTTGTACTCGACGAACCGGGGCACCCCGTCGCAGAGCAGCACGTCCGGGCGGAAGGCGTCCAGCAGCGCCTCGGTCAGCGGCTCGTCGTCGTCGAGCAGCCGGGTCTCGCCGTCGGCGACGTCCAGCAGCCGGCGCAGCTCCCCCGCCGTGCCGGCCCGCCGCCGGCACGCCTCGAAGAGGAGCTGCGCGAGGCGGTCGGCGACGGCGTTGAGCACGCCCAGCGAGGTCTCGTCCATCACCGGCGGCCGGGCCAGGCGCCACTGCTCGTTGTACGTGGCGCGGCCGTCGAAGACCTCGCGCCAGGACCCGGCCCCGGCGGCCACCATTTCGGCGCGCACCGGCGCGGGCAGGTCGAGCCACGCCCGCGCGGCGGAGGGCCAGCGGTAGTCGACGTCGTCCATTCATCCCTCCTTCATGACGTGTCCGATGGCGGCCCGCAGCTGCTCGCGGCTGGGCTGCACGGCCCGGTCCAGCGCCGGGGCGAACGGCAGCACCGCGCCGTCGGGGCGGGTGACCCGCCGTGGCGGCGCGACCAGCCGCACCCGCTCGACCACGGTCGCGATGATCTCCCCGGCGATGCCGCAGGAGCGGTTGGAGTCGTCCACCACCACCAGCCGCCCGGTGCGGGCCACCGAGGCGGCGAGGCCGTCCCAGTCGAACGGGTAGAGCGTGCGTGGGTCCAACACCTCCACCGACACCTGGTCGGCCAGCTCCTCGGCGACGGCGAGGGCGTCGTGCACCAGGTGTCCGACCGCGACCACGGTCACGTCGTCGCCGGGCCGGTGCACCCGGGCGCGGCCCAGCGGCACCGGGGCGAGCGCGGCGAGGTCGACGTCGGCGCGGACGTCCAGCGCCCCGGCCGGGGCGAAGACCACCACCGGGTCGTCGCACCGCACCGCCGACACCAGCAGGCCGTACGCGTCGGCGGGGGTGGCCGGCACGACCGTGGTCACCCCGACGTGGGCGAAGAGACTGTACGGGTGGTCGGAGTGCTGCCCCGCCCAGCCCGTCCGGGAGCCGGAGCCCGGCACCAGGTAGGTGACGGGCACGGCGCACTGCCCGCCGGTCATCAGCGGGAATTTGTGCGCGTGGTTGACGACCTGCTCGAAGACCAGGAACAGCAGCGACGGGATCTGGAACTCCACCACCGGCCGCATCCCGGCCAGGGCCGCCCCCGTGGCGAAGCTGGTGAACGCCTGCTCCGACAGCGGGGTGTCGAGCACCCGGTCGGGGCCGAACCGCTTGACCAGCCCGGCGGTGACGTTCGAGGCGGCCACCCGGATGTCCTCGCCGAGCAGGAACACCGACTCGTCGCGGGCCAACTCGTCGGCGAGCGCCCGGGTGAGCGCCTTGCGGTAGGACAGTCTGGGCATCTAGCCACCTCCGGTGCGGGCGGTCAGGCCGCTGGCGTACAGGTGTGCCAGGGCGTCGGCCGGGTCCGGCTCCGCGCTGGCGAGCGCGAACCGCACGGCCGCCGCCAGCGTCGACTCCACCTCGGCGTCCACGTCGGCCCGCACGGCGGCGGGCAGCCGGGCGCCCTGGATGTCCACCGGGTCGCGGGAACGGCCCCGGGCCACCTCGTCGGGCGGGCGGTAGTCGAGGCGTACCGCGTGCTCGAAGGTGTGGTGGGCGTCGAACCGGTAGGTCAGCGCCTCGATCAGCTCGGGGCCGCCGCCGGCGCGCATCCGGTCGACGGCGGCGCTCGCGGCGCCGCGTACCGCCTCGGGGTCCTGGCCGTCCACGACGGCGGCCGGGATGCCGAAGGCGGCGGCCCGGCCGGGGATGCTGCCGGCGACCGCGCCCGCGACGGGCATGGTGGTGGCGTAGCCGTTGTTCTCGCAGACGAACAGCACCGGCACCCGCCACAGCGCGGCCAGGTTGAACGCCTCCAGCAGCATCCCCTCGTTGACGGCGCCGTCGCCGAAGAAGCTCACCCCGACGACGTCGTCGCCCCAGCGGCGGCGCGCCCAGACCGCGCCGGTGACGATCGCCCCGGACGCGCCGACGATGGCGTTGGCGCCGAGCACGCCGACGCCGAAGTCGGCGGCGTGCATCGAGCCGCCCCGGCCGGCGTTGAGGCCGGTGACCCGGCCGCACAGCTCGGCCATCATCCGGGCCGGGTCGGCGCCCTTGGCGAGCACGTGCCCGTGCCCCCGGTGGGTGCCGGCGACCAGGTCGGCGGGGCGCAGCGCGGCGCACACCCCGGCGGCGATCCCCTCCTGCCCGAGGTACGGGTGGATGCCGCCGACGACGTGCCCGGAGCGGACCAGCTCGATGGCCCGCTCCTCGAAGCGGCGGATCAGCCGGACCGTCCGGTAGAGCCGGACCGGGTCGGTGCCCGTCACCGCGCGCGCCCCTCCTCGACGGCGGCGAGGATGTCGTCCCAGAGCCGGGCGCGGGCGGCGAGCGCGGTGTTGACGGTGTCCGCGCACTCCTGCCACCTGGCGTCGTCGTCGCCGCACAGGTCGGCGAGCATCTGCATCGCCATCGGGGTGTGCTGCTCGCCGTCGACCTCGATGTGCCGTTCCAGGTAGTCGACGAACGTGTGCAGCCGCCGGCTGCGCTCGTTGACGGCCACGACCTGGGTGAACATGTCGGGGATCAGGTCTTCCCGGCCGAAGGCGAAGGCGGCGGCCTGGCAGTGCACCGGGGTGCTCTCGATGATCCGCCAGGTGGTGCCGGCGAAGGCGGCCGACGGCGCGGGCACCCCGGCGTCGACCAGCGACTCGGCCACCGGCCGGCCGGCCCGCAGCAGGTCGATCAACTTCTCCACGGCCGTGGTGTCGGCGCCGGCCTCGCGCATGCCCCGCACGTACAGCTCGAAGTGGCTTAGGTAGCCGTCGCCCAGCTCGTCGCTCTCCTCCACCATCACGATGTCGTTGATCAGCCGGCGGCTGCCCGTGGGCCCGGTCGGGATCCACGGCACGGTGACGCAGGTGAGCTGCCGCTGCAACGACGTCAGCAGGGACATGAAGTCCCAGACGGCGAAGACGTGGTGCTCCATGAAGGTGACCAGCGCCTCGTGGGTGTCGAGGGCGGCGTAGAGGGGGTGCCGCACGACCGCCTCGCGGCGCTCGCTCACCGCCTTCTCCAGCCGTTCGATCCCCGGGTGCGTCCTACCCCAGTCGTACCGTGACATGTCAGCCTCCCTGCGGGGCGCGGTGGCGCCAGATGACCGGGCAGTACTCGGGGTCCGCGTAGTCCGGCCGCCCGTCGTCGGTGCGGCGGACCAGCACGTCGTGGTTGTACGCGGCGAGGCTGCCGTCGGAGAGCGGATACGCCCGCCAGGCGTTGTCGCCGTCCTGCAGGTGCAGCGAGATCGCCCGGCGCGGGCGGCCGCTGACGTTGGCGCCGCTGCCGTGGTAGGTGCGGCAGTGGTGGAAGCTCATGTGTCCCTTGGGGATCACCATCGGCACCTTGCGGATCTGCGCGCCGTTGTGGGCCGCGTTCTCGGCGAGCATCTCCTCCAGCTGGTCGCGGTCGCGCTCGGCGAAGTGGCGCACCACCGTGTCGTCGGCCCCGGTCTCCGCCCAGCGGTGCGAGCCGTCGACCATCGTGATGGTGCCCATCTCCTCGCCGCAGTCGTGGAACGGGATGAACGCGGTGAGCATGTCCTCCGACGACGAGGACGCCCAGTAGTGCTTGTCGAAGTGCCAGGGCACGATGTTCGACGGCTCGCCCGACACCGGTGGCTTGTGGATCAGCGTGGACTGGAAGACGCGGATCTCGGTGGCCCGGGCGAGGCGGGCGGCGACCGCGCCGATCAGCGGCTTGCGCAGGATCGCCCCGAGCACGTCGTGCTCGTGGTGGACGTAGTCGTTGTGCCGCTGCACCGGGCCCTTCGACGGGTCCCAGTAGGCGAGCCTCGGCGGGCGCACCGGCAGGCGGCGGTACCGCTCGCCGGCGTAGTAGCGGTCGGCGGCGGCCGTGAGGGCGTCCACCTCGTCGTCGGTGAGCAGCTTCTTCGACAGGTACCAGCCGTGCGCGGCGTAGAACGCCACGTCCTCCTCGGAGGGCAGCAGCGCCTCCTCCTCGGCGGTCAGCGTCGGCTCGAACTCGGTCGCGGTCACGCCCGCACCTCCTGCGGTGTCGGGGCCGCGACGGTGGTTCCCGCCGCGGCCAGTTCCCGTTCCTTGGCCTCGTAGAGCGCCTTGATGTTGCCGCTGCCGAAGGTCCGCGCCCCGCGCCGCTCGATCAGCTCCAGGAAGAGCGTGCGGCGCACGTGCATGGACTCGGTGAAGATCTGCAGCAGCTGACCGCCGTGGTCGCGGTCGACGAGCACGCCGAGGTCGCGCAGCCGCTCCAGCGGCGCGTCCACCGGGCCGACGCGCGCCTCCAGGGCGTCGTAGTAGCTGGCCGGGGTGCCGGCGAAGCGCACGCCCCGCTCGGCGAGGGCGGCCACGGCGGTGACGATGTCGTCGGTGCGCAGCCCCAGATGCTGCACCCCGGCGCCGACGTGCTGGTCCAGGAACGCGTCGAGCTGCCCGGGCCGGCGCGAGCGGTCCGGCTCCAGCAGCACCAGGGTCACCCGCCCCGAGCCGCTCTGCACCACCGTGGAGTTCATCGCCTGCCCGGCGACCTCCACGTGCTCGGTGAAGATCTCCGCGAACCCGAAGACGTCCCGGTAGTGCCGGACGGTCTCGTCGAGCTGCCCGGGCGGCACGCAGACCGCCAGGTGGTCGATCTCGGCGAGCAGCTTGCCGCCGCCGTCGGAGGGGATCATCTCGATCGCCCCGGGCAGGAACTCGCCCCGGTCGCCGTGGCGGGACACGAGGCGGTGCCGCACGTCGCCGAAGCCGCCCACCTCGGCGGTCACCACCTCGGTGTCCGCGCCGGTGCGGGTCGTCGGCGGCGTCACCCCCGCCGCTCCCCGGCGCACCAGTTCGGCGTACGCGCCGGCGGCGTCGTCGACCTCCAGCGCGACCACGGCCACGCCGTCGCCGTGCCGCTGCACGTACCGCGACGCCGGGTGCCCGGCGGTGAGCCCGGTGGTGAGCACCATCCGGACGTCGCCCTGGCTCAGCAGCAGCGACCGCTGGTCGGCCAGCCCGGTCTCGGGGCCGCCCTGGCCGAGCAGTTGGAAGCCGACCGCCCGGTCGAAGTAGAAGGCCGCCTGCCGGGCGTCGCCCACGAAGAGTTCGATGTGGTCTATCCCACGGATGTCCATGTCCTCAGCCCTTTCACGGTTCCCCGTGGTTGCCGTCCGGGCGCGGTCCGCCCGGGATGGTGCGTGGAAAGTCCCTCGGCCGGGCGGCCCGCGCGAGCAGCAGGCTCACGTTCTGGCCGCCGAAGCCGAAGGAGTTGGTCAGCGCGTATCCGGTGTCCGTCTTCCGCGGCTCGGCGCGGATGTGGTCCGCCGGGCAGGCCGGGTCCGGGTCGTCGAGGTTGTGCGTCGGCGGCAGCAGGCCCCGGCCGAGCGCCAGCGCGGTGGCCGCCGCCTCCAGCGCCCCGGAGGCGCCGAGGAGGTGGCCGGTGAGCGCCTTGGTGGAGCTGACCGGCACGCCGCCGGCGCCGAACACCTCGGCCAGCGCGGTCGTCTCGGCGATGTCGCCGAGCTTCGTGGCGGTGCCGTGCGCGTTGACGTAGCCGACCCGCGCGGCGGGCACGCCGCCGCTGACCAGCGCGCGCCGCATGCACTCCGCCGCGCCGGCGCCGTCCGGCCGCGGGGCGGTCGGGTGGTACGCGTCGGTGTTCACCCCGTACCCGGCGACCTCGGCGTAGCCGGCGGCGCCCCGGGCGGCGGCGTGCTCGGCGCGTTCGAGCACGAGCAGGGCCGCGCCCTCGGCGAGGACGAAGCCGTTGCGGCGGGCGTCGAACGGCCGGCTCGCCGCGGTCGGGTCGGCCCAGCCCCGGGCGAGCGCCCGGGCGTTGCCGAAGGTGTCGGCGAAGGTGGGGAACAGCGGCGCCTCGCTGGCCCCGCAGAGCACCACGTCGGCCTCCCCGGCGCGGATCAGCCGCACCGCGTCGGCGATCGACTGGGCGCCGGAGGCGCAGGCGGTGCCGACCGACGAGGTGTAGCCGCGGATGCCGTGGCGGATGGCGATCCGGGCCGACGGCATGTTCGGCAGGATGCCGGTGAGCAGGTACGGGCTGACCGCCGCCCGGCCGCGCTCGGCGCGGGCCAGCACCTGCGCCTCCAGGGTGGCCATCCCGCCGACGCCGCCGACGATCACCCCGATCCGGCCCGGGTCCACGTCCCGGCCCACCTCGATGCCGGCGTCGGCGAGGGCGTCGGCGGCGGCGAGCAGGGCGAGCACCACGACCCGGTCCAGCACCCTGGTCTCCGGCCCGGTGGCGACCGTGCGGGGATCGACGTCGGGTAGCACGCCGGCCACCTCCAGCGACCCGGCCGCCGGGTGCCCGGCCGGCGGCCGGGTCAGCCCGGACCGGCCGTCGCAGAGCGCGTCGAAGGTGGCGTCGACGCCCCGTCCGACGGGGGTGAACAGCCCCATCCCGGTGATGACGGCGGTCATGACGGCGTCTCGGTGAGGTAGCGCTCCCGCAGGGCCACCTTGCGCACCTTGCCCGTGACGGTGACCGGGATGTCGGCGGAGCGGACCGGCACGACCCGGCGCAGGGTCGCGCCGACGTCCGGGCCGAGCGCGGCCCGGACCCGACCGGTGCGGTCCTCGGCGGGGTCGACGCCGGCGGCGAGTTCCAGCAGCACGTCGGTGACCACCCCGCCGGCCCCCGAGGTGATCACGACCGTGCAGTCGGTGACGTCCGGGCAGGCGGCGAGGACGCGCTCCTCGGACAGCGCGGTGTAGAACCACCGCCCGTTTCCGGCGTCGACCGCGTCGACGGCCCGGTCCAGGTGGTGGTAGCGGCCCTCGTCGTCGGCGTACACCAGGTCGCCGGTCAGGTACCAGCCGCGTCGCCGGGACCGGTACGTGGTGACGGAGTCGTTCCAGTAGCCGCGGAACAGCGACGGCGAGTCGACGCCGAGCCAGCCCACCTCGCCGGCCGGCACCGGATCGCCGTCGGCGTCGAGCACGGCGACCCTGGCGAACCGGTAGGGCCGGCCGACGCAGCGGCCGTACCGGTCGGTGTCGACGCGGTGGGTGATGTGGAACATCGAGTGCCCCATCTCGCTGGAACCCAGCCCGTCGATGAAGACCGAGCCGGGCACCCGGGTGACGCCCTCGCGGGTCACCACGTCGCGGGAGCCGACCGCGACCAGCCGGCGCACGTGCGGCTCGTGCGAGCAGTCGCCGGTGTTGAACCACAGCGACACCGAGTCCAGGTCGTACGCGGACAGGTCGAAGCGGGCCAGCTCCGCCCACGTCACGGAGAACCCGAAGACCCCGTCGGGACGCCAGCGCTGGATCGCCTCCAGCACCCGCTCCCCACCCTGCTCGGAGAGCAGGAGCATCTCGGCGGAGTTGCCGAGGGCCTGGTTGACCATGAGCACGGTGGCGGTGTGCGGGGCGGGCAGGGCGTTGAGGATGCGGCGGGTGCCCTGCGCCTGCGGCATGGCGAGCAGGTGCCGGGTGGCGGCGAACAGGCTGGCGTGCGAGTGCAGCACCGCCTTGGGCACCCCCGTGGTGCCGGAGGTGTGGGTGATGACCACCGGGTCGTCGGCGTGGTGCCGGTAGTGCTCCGGCGCGGCGGCCGGGTCGCCGGTGCCGGCCTCGGCGGGCGTGCCGAGCACCGGCACGCCGAGGTCGTGGCCCGCCAGCAGGGCGCGGTGCGCGTCGTCGGCGAGCACGCCGACGCCGCGCAGCCGGCGGACGTACTCGGCGGCGATCTCGGGACGCAGCCCGCCGTTCACCAGCGCCGGGATCGCGCCGAGCCGGGTCAGCGCGAGGAAGCTGAGCACCATGTCGGCGGCGGCGGTGGCCCACACGGCGACCGGGTCGCGGGGCTTGATTCCCCGCTCGTGCAGCCAGGCGGCGCGGGCGGCGACCCGCTCGTCGAGCCGGCCCAGCGTGAGCGCCCGCCCGGCCGGGTGGCCGTCCACGGCGGTGTCGAAGGTGAGGCCCGGCCCGTCCGGGTCGGCGCCGTGGGCCAGCACCCGGGCCAGCACGTTGCCCGCGCCGATCCGCTCGTCGGCGGCCAGCACCCCACGCAGTCCCCTGTTCCTCATGGTGCGTCTCCTCCCCCCAGCAGCACCGCGACGGCGCCGGTCCCGGGTGCCCCACCCGGGAGGCCGTCGTCGGGTGCCTGTTCGATCAGAACCAGCAGCGCCCGGTCGGCGTCGCCGTCGTGCAGCAGCAGCTCGGCCTCCGCGGTGCCCTCGGCGCGCGGGTCGCCGGTCGGCGCGAGGCAGAGCACCGGCCCGCCGAGGCCCCAGCGGGCGGCCACGTGCCCGGCCACGCTGTTGGGCACCGACTGGAAGAAGAACAGCGGCCCGGGTCGGCCGCCGCCGGCGACCGTGGCACGCACGTGCGCCGCGCTGGCCCGGTCCCCGGCCGCACTGACCAGCACGACCGCGATCCGCTCGCCGTCGGGGGCCGGCCGCCGGCCGTACGCCCGGGTCAGGCAGCGCTCGGCGACGGCCGCGACGAGGGGCGGGAAGCTGGAGTGCACGTACCCGGGCACCGGCGGCGGCGCCCCGTCGCCCGGCTCAGGCCAGGCCGCCTCGGCCAGCACGGTGAGGCGGCCGGCGGGATGCCCGGCGGTCGGACTCATGCCGCACCGACCAGCAGCGCCGTGTTGGCGCCACCGAAGGCGGCGTTGAGGCTCAGCGCGTACCCGGTGGCGGCGGGCCGGGGTGCGTCGCGGACGACGTCCAGCGGGCAGGCCGGGTCGGGGCCGAGCCAGCCGGCGTTGACGGGCAGTTTCCCGTGCCGCAGGGCGAGCACGGTCACCACCAGTTCCAGCAGGCCGGAGGCCTCCAGAGCGTGCCCGTGCAGCGCCTTGGTGGAGCTGACCGGGACGCGTGCCGCCGCCGCGCCGAGCGCGGTGCGCAGCGCCGCCGCCTCGGAGGCGTCGCTGTGGCCGGTGCCGGTGGCGTTGGCGTTGACGTACCCGATCGCCTCCGCTGGCAGCCCGGCCCGGCACAGCGCCGCGGTGACCGCCCGGGCCAGCCCCCGCCCGCCAGGCTCCGGCTGGCAGGGGTGGAACGCGTCGCCGGACCGGCCCCAGCCGAGCAGGTCGGCGACCGCGCCCCGAGCGACCACCCGCGACTCCAGCACCACCGCGGCGACGCCGTCGCCGAGCAGCAGACCGGTGCGGCCGGCGCTGAACGGGCGCACCGCGCCGTCGGTGGCGAGGGCGCGACCGGCGTCGAAGAGCGCGTACTGGTCCGGCTCGACCAGGTAGCCGGCGGCCACCACCGCCCGGGTGACGTCGCCCCGGCGGATCAGGGCGGCGGCGTCGGCGACCGCGCTGCTGGCCGAGACGCAGGCGGTGGTGTACGCCCGGGTCGGGCCGGTGAGCCCGGTCCGGGCGGCCAGCCCGGTGGTGAGCGCCGGCACGTGCGCGCCGCCGTGCACCGCCAGCAGCAGGGCCGTGCCGGCCCGGCGGCCGGCGTCGAGCCCGGCGTCCCGGCAGGCCGCGTCGACCGCCTCGGCGAGTTCGTCGGTCAGGTCGCCGGCGTCGGACAGGACGGCGGCGGCGTCGACCCGGCGGGGCGTCGTGTCGAAGCGGTCCACCGGCCGGAACGCCGGGGCCCCGGCGAGCACGCCGGCGAGCAGCGCTTCGGTTCCCCTGCCGAACGCGCTGGTCGCGTGGGCGCCGGTGAGCTGAACGGCCACCCGCTCAGCCATCGGCGGCGGCGGTCAGGGTGGTCCGGAAGACCGCCAGAGCGTCGTCGACGGTGCGGATCCCGGCGAGCTGGTCGTCGGTGAGGTCGAGGCGCCGGTCGAGGCGCTGCTCGACGAGGTGCACCAGCCAGGCCAGCTCCATGGAGCCGATCCGGTCGCCGACCTCGGCGGCCGGTTTCCCGGCCAGTTCGGCGAGCATGGCCAGCAGGTCGGCCCGTTCCAGCTCGGGCTGACCGGCCATCAGGCGTTGTCGCTCGTCGCCCCGGCGACCCGGTCGGCGACCATCGTGGTGAACTCGCCGACCGTCATCAGGGCCAGCTTCTCGGACTCGTCGTCGGCGAACTTCAGGCCGTAGCGGTCCTCCACGCGCACGGCGAGGTCGGCGAGGGCCAGCGATTCCAGGTCCACCCCGGACGGGCCGAGGGTCGTGTCGTCGTCGAGGCCCTCGACGTCGTAGTTCATGTCCTCGAGCTGCTCGACGACGAAGGCGCGGATCTCGGGTCGCATGGTTAACCTCTTTCCGTGAGCCAGTTACCGGTGCCCGGTCGGGACACCGCGTACGTGTGGATCGGTCGGGGCGTCGGCGGTCGGCCGCTCCCGGCCGGGCGGCTGTTGCGGCGGGCGGGTGCCACGCTGCTCGGCCGCGCGGAGGCGGAGATCGTGGTGGAGCACGGCCGCGACGGGCGTCCGCTGGTCGCGGTGTCCGGCGCGGGGGCCCGGGTGGAGCTGCCGGTCAGCGTCAGCCGGGCCGACGGCGTGGTCGCGGTCGCCGCCCGGGCAGCCGGCCCCGTGGGAGTCGACGTGGAGTGGTGCCGCCCGCTGCCCGCGCTGGCGCTGGCCGGGCGTTGGTTCGCGCCGGCCGAGGCGGCATGGCTGGCCGGGCGCGGCGCCGACGGACGGGCGCGGGACTTCCTGCGGCTGTGGACGGCGAAGGAGGCCGTGGGCAAGGCGCTCGGGACGGGGCTGCGCGACGGCGGTCTGCGGCGGCTCATGCCGGTGCCCGAAGACCCCGACGGGGCGCTGTGGCCGGTGCCCGACTCCCCCGACGGCACGCTGCGCCCGCTGCCCGAGGCCGGCGACGGCGGGCTGCGGCAACCGTCCGGGGCCGGGCGGCTGCGCGTCGGGCATCCCCGGGTGGGCGGGGGCCTGGTCCTGGCGGTCGCGGTGGCCGCCGGCGAGGCGGGGCCGGTCCACGTCGTGCCGATCGGGGCGGTGCCGGTCGGCACGGACGGATCGGACGGGGCGGCCGGATCGGTCGGGGCGGCCGGATCGGTCGGGGCGGCGCGGGGCGGCGCTCACGTGGCGGCCGCCCGCAGCGCGTCGGCCGAGCGGACCAGCTTGCCGGTGGTGGTACGGGGCAGCTGATCCACCAGACGCAGGGTGCGGGGGCGCTTGTAGCCGGCCAACCGCTCGGCGATCAGCTTGTCGAGCACCTCCTCCGACAGCGGCCCGTCCGGCTGCACGTAGGCGGTGATCCCGCCGTCGAAGACGACCACGGCGGCGGCGACGCCGGGCAGCTCGGCGACCGTCGCCTCCACCTCGGTCAGGTCGACCTTCAGGCCGCCGACGGAGACCTGCGAGTCGAGCCGCCCGCGGACGGTGACCAGGCCGGTGTCCGGGTCCACCGCGCCGGCGTCGCGGGTGCGCAGCCAGCCGTCGGCCCAGCGGGTGGGGTCGCTCAGCCCGACGTACGGTGACGCGGGGCAGCTCACCCACAGCTCGCCGTCGACCTCGCGGACCTCGATGCCGGGCGCCGGGGCGACCGACGGGCGGTGCCGGCCGTGCAGGTCGGTGCCGATGACGCCGACCTCGGTCATCCCGTACATGTTGCCCAGCGGTACGCCGTACCGGTCGGTGAAGGCGCGGGCGACGGCGGCCGGCACCAGCTCACCGCCGGTGGTCATCCGCCTGAACTGCGGCAGGGGACCGGCGGGGCGGGTGGAGGCGAGAAGTCCGATGTGGAACGGGACGCCGAGCACGGTGGCCGGCGAGTCGGCGGCGGCGATCGCGGCCAGCACCGCGTCGCCGGCGAGCCGCTCCGGCGGCACCAGCTCGACGCCGGCGTGCAGGCCGTAGAGCAGGCCACCGACGAGGCCGAGCACGTGCACCATCGAGGGCAGCAGGATGATCCGCTCGCCGGGCAGCGCCACGCCGTCGACGCGGGTGTAGCGGCGCACCTCGGCGACCAGGTCTTCGGCGGTACGACCGATCACCTTGGACGGTCCGGTGGAGCCGGAGCTGAGCTGGATCACCGCGTGCCCGCTGACCGCCGGGCGGTCGGCGTAAGCGGTGACGCCCTCGGTGACGTCGACGAAGACCCGCAGCCCGCCGCCGCCGGTGCGGACCGGGGCCACGACCACCTGCGGGGTGAGCCGCGCGAGCGCCCGGTCGACCTCGTGGTCGGTGAGCCGGTGGTCGAGCAGGATCGCCTGCGCCCCGCTGCGCCAGGTGGCCAGCAGGTTCACCACGTACGCCAGCGAGGGCGGCATCCGCAGCGCGGCGGCGCCCCCGGGGCGCAGTCCGGCGGCGCCGAGGCGGGCCTGCGCGTCGGTCACCAGCCGCCGCAGGGTGCCCCGGTCGACCGGTTCGGGCAGTCGGAGACAAATGTCGGTCGAACGGCCTTCGAGCAGAATATCGTCAACCCAGATCGGGTCTGTCGCCGCAGGATTTCCCCTGGTCACTACCGTTCACCGCCCAGCCTCAACAAGGGCTAAACCGCCCATAAGGTGCGCCTGTCGGGGTGCTGCGGGGAACCTTACGACGCCGTCCGGACACATAGCTAGATGCGAATGGCTAGATCAGAAAGGGCGGCCGGCCGGATTGCCCACGACCGGTTCGGCGGGCAGGATCGGGCGCGTACGGCGGCTCAGGGTGACCGCCGGATGACCCATCGTGCGTACGGCGCGAGACGCCCACCGGACGGCCGATGGTGCTCTTCGAGGGGGATCGTGGAGAGGGGTCAGGGTGCCGGTGGGAGGACGACGCGGGCGGTGCGCCGCTCCCCGTCCATCGCGCGCATCGCCCGGGCCAGGGTGCCTGCGTGCAGCTCGGTCTCGCCGCGCTCGCGCATCAGCTCTGCCACGGCCTCGATCGCCCGCGCCTGCGCCGCCAGGGCCTGGGCGGCGAACACGCAACCGAGCGGGTCGAAGTGCCCGCTGTCGCGGGCCGGGTTGAGCCGGGCAACCAGGTCGACAACACGCAGGTACCGCTCGACGAGTTCCTGCTCGGCCCGGGTCAGGGCGGGCAGGTCACGTTCGCTCATCCCCGCAGCCTGCCACCGCCCCCGGCGCCCGGCAGCCCCACCGCGGTGCCGGCGCGCCGCCCCGCGACGCCCGGACAGGCGGGATCAGGCCGGGGACGTGGCGGGGGTCTGGGCGTGGATGTGGAAGCGCAGCGACCGGGCGTCGGTGAAGCACTCCCGCATCGGCCGCACCAGGTCCCGGTGCTCCGGGCTGCGTTCCCACGCCTCGAAGTCGGCCAGGCTCGCCCACTCGCTGGTGATCAGCCACTGCTCCGGGTCGGTCGACGACCGGCAGACCTGGTCGACGAGGTGCCCCGCAACGCCCCCGGCCACCAGGTGCCGGACCGCCTCGTACGCGGCCAGGAACGCCTCCGTACGCTCGCGCGGCACCCGCACCAGGAACACCACCCGCGCCCGCTGCCCACCCGCGTCGGCTCCCCGCTGCGCCCCGACCCGGGATCCGACGGGTGTCGTACCGGTGACCTGCTCGCTCACGGCGTCACTCTCCTCTGCGGCGCGGCCCCGCGCAGGACCAGCGCGCTGTTGAAACCGTCGAAGCCGCGGGCGCAGACCAGCGCCAGCCGGCTGCGCGGTCGCCGGTGCTCCCGCAGGAAGTCCAGCTCGCAGCCCTCGGCCACCTCGTCCGGCCCGGCGGAGGCCGGCAGCGTGTCGTGGCCGAACGCGAGCAGCGCGGTGGCCACGTCCAGCGCCGAGCCGCCCTGGTGTGCGCGGCCGGTCAGCGGCTTCTGGGTGCTCACCGGGGGCGGCCGGTCGCCGAAGACGGCGCGCAGCGCCGTGGCCTCGCTGCGGTCGTAGCGGGGCACGCCGAGCGCGTCGGGCAGCACCACGTCGACCGTCTCCGCCCCGACGCCGGCCCGGTCCAGGGCCAGCCGCATGGCGCGGGCGTACTGCCCGGGGTCGCCCGCCGTGTCCGGTCCGGTGTGGACGGCGTCGTGGGTGGCGCCCCAACCGGTCACCTCGCCGTACACGCGGGCGCCCCGCGACAGCGCGTGGCCCAGCTCCTCCACCACGAACACCGCGCCGCCCTCGGCGGGCAGGTAGCCGCTGGCGGCGGCGTCGAACGGCCGGTAGGCCCGCTCCGGGTCGGCGGAGTCGCTGAGCAGGCCGGAGCGCAGTTGGCAGGCCAGGGCGTACGGGCTCAGCGGGCACTCGGTCGCCCCGGCGATCACCACCGGCGTGCCCCGGCGCACCGCCCGCGCGGCGTGCGCCAGACTGTCCAGTCCGCCGGCGGCCTCGGCGACCAGGACCCCGCACGGGCCCTTGAACTGGTGGTGGATGGAGAGCTGGCCGACGCTGGCCGCGTAGAACCAGGCGATCGA
Organism: Micromonospora sp. M71_S20; assembly: GCF_003664255.1. NCBI lineage: Bacteria > Bacillati > Actinomycetota > Actinomycetes > Micromonosporales > Micromonosporaceae > Micromonospora > Micromonospora sp. M71_S20. The sequence continues at coordinate 4,675,550 of NZ_RCCV01000001.1, forward strand.
CTGGTACGCCCCGACGGTGCGCGACGGCCCGCCCCAGAGCCGTTGCAGCTCCCGCTGCCCGAACAGGTTCCCGCCGGAGGAACTGGCCAGCGCCACGGCGTAGCCGTACGGGTCGGGGGCCCGCTCGGGCAGGCCGGCGTCGGCCAGCGCCAGCCGGGTGGCGGCGAAGCCGAGGTGCGTCCACCGGTCGGTCTGCACCAGCCGGCGGTTGTCGGCGTACGCGGCGGCGTCGAAGCCGGGCACCTCCCCGCCGTGGCGGGTGGGGTAGCCGGCGGGGTCGAACAGGGTGATCGGTCCGGTGCGGCGGGTGCCGGCGAGCACCGTACGCCAGTGCGCGTCCACGCCGATCCCGCTGGGCGCGACGACGCCGATGCCGGTCACCACGGCCCGCGCAGTCACGGCAGCACCCGCCCCGACAGCCGGCGGAACACCATCGCCGACTGGAAACCGCCGAACCCGCTGCCCACCGAGAGCGCCACGTCGACCGGCAGCTCCCGCGCCTCGTTCGGGACGTAGTCCAGGTCGCACTCCGGGTCGCGGGTGCTCCAGTTGGCCGTCGGCGGCACCACGCCGAACTCCACGGCCAGCGCGCACGCGGCCATCTCGATCGAGCCGATCGCGCCGAGCGAGTGCCCGACCATCGACTTGATCGAGCTGATCGGCACCCGGTACGCGGCCTGACCCAGCGCCCGCTTGAACGCGGCGGTCTCGTGCCGGTCGTTCTGCCGGGTGCCCGAGCCGTGGGCGCTGATGTAGGAGACCTGCTCGGGGGCGATGCGGCCCTGCTTCAGCGCGGCCGAGATGGCCAGCCCCATCTCCAGCCCGTCAGGCCGCAGCCCCGTCATGTGGTAGCCGTTGCTGCGGCTGGCGTAGCCGGCCACCTCGCAGTAGACGTGCGCCCCGCGGCGCCGGGCGTGCCCGGCCTCCTCCAGCACCAGCACCGCCGCCCCCTCGGCGAGGACGAAGCCGTGCCGGTCGGCGTCGAACGGGCGGGAGGCGTGCGCCGCGTCGTCGTTGTCCGGGCTGGTCGCCTTGATCGCGTCGAAGGAGGCGACGGTGACCGGGGAGATCGGCGAGTCGGCGGCCCCGGCCAGCACGATGTCGGCCTCGCCGTCGGCGATGAGCTGGTGGGCGTACCCGATCGCGTCGATGCCGGAGGTGCAGCCGGTGGAGACCACCTGCGCGGGGCCGTGCAGCCCGTGCCGGCACGCCACGTCGGCGGCGAGGCTGCTGGGCACGAGCGCCTGGTAGAGGTACGGGCCGCCGCGCCCGGCGTCGACCAGCCACCGGTTGCCGGCGTCGCTGACCGTGACGTACTCCTGCTCCAGGGCCGTGGTGCCGCCGACGGCGGTGCCGAGCACCACGCCGGTGCGGTCCCGCTCAGCGTCGGTCAGCTCCAGGCCGGAGTCGGTGACGGCCTCGGCGGCGCAGGCGAGGGCGAATTGCACGTACCGGTCGGCGCGTTGCCGCTCGGCCGCGGTGAGGCCGGCGGCGACCGGGTCGAAGTCGCACTCGGCGGCGATCTGGGAGCGGAACGGCGACGGGTCGAAGAAGGTGATCCGCCGGGTCGCCGTACGCCCCTCGGTGATGGTCTTCCAGAACCGGTCCCGGCTGGCGCCGCCGGGGGCGACCACCCCGACGCCGGTCACCACCGTGCGGCGCCCGCTCACGGCGTCACCTCGGTTCGTGACTGCGGGGCTCGCAACCCCGGCTCACTCCTCACGCTCACGGCGACACCTCGGTTCGCGACTGCGGGGCTCGCAACCCCGGCTCACTCCTCACGCTCACGGCGACACCTCGGTTCGCGACTGCGGGGCTCGCAACCCCGGCTCACTCCTCACGCTCACGATCCGCCTCGCTGTTCGACCAGCTCGGTGTCGACGTGGCCGAGTTCGGGTCGGGGCGCCAGCGGTCCGAGGTGGAAGACCACCTCGGCCGGCTCGTCGCCGGTGTTGCGCAGCCGGTGCCGGACGTTGCGCGGCACGAACAGCGCCTCTCCGGCGGCCAGCGGCACCGGCTCGTCGTCCAGGTCGACGGTGATCGCGCCCCGGGACACGTAGAGAAACTCCTCGCTGTAGGGGTGGTAGTGCTCGGCGATCCGCTCCCCCGGGCGCAGCGTCGCCACCCCCATGAAACCCGAGGTGCTGCCGACGGTCTTCGGGCCGAGCAGCACCCGCAGCTCGCCGCCGCGGCGGCCGTCGGGCGCGACGTCGGCGGCGGCGACCAGCCGCAGGGTCCGCTCACTCATCGCCGGCTCCCGTCGCCCGGTCGGCCCCGGCCAGCCGCTCGAGCTTCTCCTTGATGACGGCGAGCTGCACCGCGCTGTTGGCGTTGATCCGGTCGGTCATGCCCGCGTCGTCCACCGGCGCGGTGGGCTTCATCGCGAAGTCCTGCACCCAGGTCATCCGGGTCCCGCCGGGCTCCTCGTCGTAGAACCAGTGGATGCGCATGTACTCGAACGGCCCGGTCTCCACCCGCCGGGCGTCGACCTGCCGGGTGACCGGGTCGGCGGTGCGTTCGCTGACCCAGCTCCACACCGTGCCGTTCTCGTCGGGGTGCATGGTGAGCCGGAACCGCACCGTGTCGCCGTCGCGGTGCAGGATCTCCGCCCGGGCGTACTCGGTGAACAGCTGCGGCCAGTTGGCGACGTCGTTGGTGACGTCCCACACCAGCGGCAGCGGCGCGGCGATGAGGACGCTGTTCTCGGTGTGCCCGGGCGTCCCGGCGCGGCGGCCGACCAGCTCGGCCACGCCCGCGATGCTGAGCTGCCCGGCCTGTTCGGGGATCTGCACCCGCCACCGGTCGGCGACCACGGCGGAGAGTTCGAGCAGCGCCAGCGAGTCCATGCCGAGTTCCTCCAGGGACGCGGCCGGGGCGCGGGCGGCGGCCTCGGCGTCCAGCCCGCAGTTGGCCACCAGGATGTCGGTGATCTCGGCGGTCAGCGGACGGCCATGGGTGACGGTCATCAGAGCCTCCTGTGGTGTGCGTCGGGCGGGCCGGCGAGCAACTGCTCGACCAGGCCGGTGGTGTAGCGGCCCTTGCGGAACCCGGCGTCGTCGAGCACCCGCCGGACGAACGGGATGGTGGTGTGGACCCCGGGGCCGGCGATGTCGAACTCGTCGAGGGCGCGTTCCAGCCGGTTGAGCGCGAGCTCCCGGTCCGGCGCCCAGACCGCCACCTTGGCCAGCAGGGAGTCGTAGTGCGGGCCGAACAGGTAGCCGGTGTAGCCGTGCGTGTCGACCCGGGTGAACGGGCCGCCGGGCGGGAGGAAACGCTCCAGCCGGCCGGGCGTCGGCGCGAAGCCGCGGTCCGGGTCCTCCACGTTGACCCGGCACTCGATGGCGACCCCGTGCGACCGGACGTCCTCCTGCCGCCAGCGCAGCGGCACCCCGGCGGCGATGTGCAGCTGCTCGTGCACCAGGTCGATCCCGGTGATCATCTCGGTGACGGGGTGCTCGACCTGGATCCGACAGTTGATCTCCAGGAAGTGGAACCGTTCGTCGGGGTCGACGAGGAACTCCACGGTGCCGGCGCCGGTGAAGCCGGCGTGCAGGGCACCGCGCAGGGCGCACTCCGCGATGGCCTCTGCGGTGCCGGCCGACAGTGCCGGGGCCGGGGCCTCCTCCACCAGCTTCTGGTGCCGACGCTGCACCGAACAGTCCCGGGTGCCCAGGTGCACGCCGTTGCCGTGGGAGTCGCACAGCAGTTGCACCTCGACGTGCCGGGCACCGGTCAGGTACCGCTCCACGTAGACCCGGTCGTCGCCGAAGGCGGCCTGGGCGGCGGCCCGGGTCCGCGCGTACGCCCGGGGCAGCTCCGCCGGGGTGGCGACCACCGTCATGCCCCGGCCCCCGCCGCCGGCCGCCGCCTTGACGATCACCGGGTAGCCCACCTCGGCGGCGACCTCCGCCGCCGCGGCGGCGGTGGGCACCGGCGCGACGCTGCCCGGCGGCAGGGGCAGCCCGGCCCGGCGCATCAGCGCCCGCGCCGAGGACTTGTCGGCCAGCACGGACATCACCTCCGGCGGCGGGCCGATGAAGACCAGGCCGTTGTCGGCGCAGATCTCGGCGAAGTCGGCGTCCTCGGAGAGGAACCCGTAGCCGGGGTGCACCGCCTGCGCGCCCACCTGCCGGGCCGCCTCCACGATCGCCGCGGCGTTGAGGTAGCTGCGCCGGCTGGCCGGCGGCCCGATCCGCACGGCCTGGTCGGCCAGGCGCACGGCGGCGGAGTCGGCGTCCGCGGTGGAGTAGACCACCGCCGTACGCACCCCCAGCTCGCGGCAGGCACGCAGCACCCGCACGGCGATCTCCCCCCGGTTGGCGATCAGCACCTTCTCGAACATCGCGGCCCGTCCCCTCAGACCGGATCCAGCGCGACCAGCGGCTGGTCGTACTCGACCGGCTGGCCGTCGGCGGCGAGGACCTCGACGACCCGGCCACCCCGGTCGGCGGTCACCTCGTTCATCAGCTTCATCGCCTCGACGATGCCGACGACCTGCCCGGCACGGACCAGGTCGCCGACTGCCACGAAGGGCGCGGCGCCCGGCTCCGGCGCGCGGTAGAACGTGCCGACGATGGGCGAGCGCACGGCGTAGCGGGCCGGCGATGGCGCGACGGGCGGCGGGGGCCCCGGGGGCACCACGGCGGGCGCGGCGCCGGCGGGGGCGTCGTGCCACTCCACCTCCAGCACCGTGTCCCCGTTGCGCAGCCGCACCCGCCGCAGCGGGCCGGCGAGCTCGGCGACGAGGTGCCGGGCGTGCCGCCGCAGCCCGGCCAGCACGGCGTCCACCCCGTGCCCCGCCTCCGCCGCCACGCCGGAGGCCGCCGCCACGTCCCGCGCCGCATGCCCGCCGGACGCCGGCTCCGCGTCCCGCGCCGGCTGCCCGGCGGGTGCGGGGTGCGCGTCAGGTGCGGGGTGCGCGTCGGGGGCGGCCCGCGTGCCGGGCGTCGGCCGCGCGGCGGTCGTCGTCTCCGTGCCGGGCGTCGGCCGCGCGGCGGTCGTCGCCTCCGTGCCGGGCGCCGACGGCGGGGCGTCGACCGGGATGCCGCCGGCGCTCACCGGGCACCCGCCCGGGCACCGAGGCGGGCGGCGCCGAAGCGCCGGAAGCGCTGCCGCCGGCGGCGGACCAGCGTGGCGGGCGGCACGTCGAGCAGCGGCAGCAGGTGCGCCAGCACCGCCTCGCGCAGCGCCCGGGCGGCGGCCTGCGGATCGTGATGGGCGGCCGGGGCCGGCTCGGGGACGAGGTCGTCGACGATCCCGAGCCGGCACAGGTCGGGGGCGGTCAGCCGCAGCGCGCGGGCCGCCTGCGGCGCGGCGCCCCGGTCCGGCCAGAGGATCGCCGCGCAGCCCTCCGGGCTGATCACGGAGTAGACGGCGTGCTGGAGCATGAGCACCCGGTCGGCCACCGCGAGAGCCAGCGCACCACCGCTGCCGCCCTCGCCGGTGATCACGGCGACGACGGGGGTGGGCAGCACGGTCAGGGCGAGGATGTTCTCCGCGATGGCCGCCGCCTGGCCCTGCTCCTCGGCCCGCACGCCGGGATCCGCCCCGGGGGTGTCGACGAGGGTGACCACCGGCAGGCCGAGGCGGGCGGCGAGGCGCATCAGCCGCAGCGCCTTGCGGTGCCCCGCCGGGCTGGCCATGCCGAAGTTGCGCCCGACCAGCTCGGCGGTGGTGTGTCCCTTCTGGTGCCCGATGACCATGACCGGCCGCCCGTCGAGCCGGGCCAGCCCGCCCACCACGGCCGGGCAGTCCGCGCCGAGCCGGTCGCCGTGCAGCTCGACGAAGCCGTCGAACGCCGTCTCCAGGTAGTCCAGCGTGGTCGGACGGCCCGGGTGCCGGGCCAGCCGTACCGTCTCCCAGGCGTCGCCGCCCGGGCCCGGCGCCGTCGTGGCGGCGGCCCCGCCGGCCGGCCGCGCCACCAGCGGCGACGGCTCCTGCCGGGGTACGCCGGCACGCGACGCCGGCCGCCGCCCGGCCCGCGCGGCGGCGAGCAGCGCCACCAGCCGCCCCCGCAGGGCGTGCCGGGGCACCACCATGTCGACCTGGCCGTGCCGGAGCAGGAAGTCGGCGGTCTGGAAGCCCTCCGGCAGGTCCCGGCCGGTGACCTGCCGGATCACCCGGGGGCCGGCGAAGCCCATCCGCGCCCCGCTCTCGGCGAGCACCACGTCGGTGTTGGTGGCGAACGAGGCGGCCACGCCCCCGTACGTCGGGTCGGTGAGCACGCTGACGGTGAGCAGGCCGGCCTCCCGCAGCGCGGCGATCGCCTGGCTGACCGTGGCCATCTGCATCAGCGACAGGGCGCCCTCCTGCATCCGCGCCCCGCCGGAGGCGGTGACCAGGACCAGCGGGACCCCGTCGGCCAGGGCCCGCTCGGCCGCCAGGGTGATCAGCTCCCCCACGACACAGCCCAGGCTGCCGCCGAGGAACCGGAAGTCCATCACGGCGAGCACGCACGGATGCCGCCCCACGGCGGCGGTGCCGCAGACGACCGCCTCGGCCAGACCCGTGCCGGCCCGCGCCGCGGTGAGCCGGTGCGGGTACGGCAGCAGGTCGACGAAGCCGATCGGGTCGACCTCGGCCGGCCGCTCCGGCAGGGCGGTGAACGACCCCGGGTCGACGAGTTGGCGCAGCCGCTCGGGCGCGTCGACCCGGGCGTGCGCCCCGCACTCGGGGCAGACGTCGAGGTTGCGCCGCAGCCGCTTGCGGTACAGCAGGGTGGCGCAGCCGCCGCAGCGGGACCAGAGCTGTCCCTCGCGGGGCGCGGTGGCGGTCACGACGACCGCCCGACGGGCGCGGCGTCGAAGCGGTAGAAGCAGCGGGCCATCGCGTCGCGCGGCTCCCGCCACGTGGGCAGGTACGGCGACACGTACGGCCGCAGCCGGGCGCTCACCCTGGCGAACTCGGGGTGTCCCCGGGCCGCCTCGACCGCTCCCCCGCCCGGCGTCTCCGTCTCCAGCAGGTGCACGTACAGGTCACCCAGCCGGTAGAGCGACCGGTGCCGGACACCGACCAGGCGCGGCAGTTCGGTCGCGTCGGACTCGGCGAAGATCTCGGCGACGCGCGCCTCGGCGCTCGGCACCACCTTCGCGACGATCAGCGAACGGTCCATGGACGGGCCTCCCTCCACGGCATCCGGCGTCGGTGACGACGGCACCGGCCGAGCCGGACGACTGGCGACACGATCCGGTCCCGGGCGTCACGGCGGCGTCACCGGCGACCGCCGAGCGGCGACGCAGCTTCCGTGACGCTGCGTTGACGCCACCTGTGTATCCGCCGTGCACCACCGATCATCCGACGTGGACTATCCGCAGTTAGGAAGGGTTCTCGTGGGACGCCGACAGGCAAGCGCGATCCCGTACAGGATATTGACCGAGAGTGACCACAATTGATAATCTTCGTCACGGTCAGCCCGGCGGCCGCGGTGCGCGACGCCGTGCCGCGGCGGAGCGACCCGACAGTGGGGTCATGGGCAGCCGCGCCGGGGACAGCAGACGAGTCGGGACGTGCGTTCCGCAGGGGGTGCCGCCGTGGCCGCTGATCGATCGACGCCGACCACCGATTGCCGTGCCGACGCCGAGATCTCCCTGCACCTGCTCGGCGGGTTCCGGCTGCTGCACGGCGACGCGCCGGTCGTGGTGCCGCGCGGCCTGCAACGCGTCATCGCGCTGATCGGGCTGCGCCCCGGCGCCACCCGCAGCAACCTGGCCGGCCTGCTCTGGCCGGACGCGCCGGAGGACCGCGCGCTGTCGTCCCTGCGGACCGCGCTGTGGCGGCTGCGCCAGGATCCCTGCTGCCCGATCACCACCTCCGGCGACACGGTCTCCCTCGGCCCGGTCGTCCGGGTCGACGTCGACGCGCTCGTCGGCACCGCGGCGCGGGTACGCGAGGGCGACGACCCGTGCGCCGCCGCCGCGCTCGCCGCCGGCCGGCACGACCTGCTCCCCGGCTGGTACGACGACTGGGTGCTGGCCGACCGGGAGCGGCTGCGCCAACTGCGCCTGCACATGCTGGAGGAACTGGCCGGCCAGCACCTGTCGGCGGGCCGCCACGGCGCAGCCCTGGAAGCCGCGTTGGAGGCGATGGCCGCCGAACCCCTGCGCGAGACGCCGCACCGGCTGGTGGTCCGCATCCACCTCGCCGAGGGCAACGCCTTCGAGGCCGTGCACGCCTTCTACGTCTACCGCGACCTGCTGCTGCGGGAACTGCGGCTGGAGCCCTCGGCGGCGATGACCGCCCTGCTCGACGACACCCTCGCACCGATCCGCGAGGCCACCCGCACGGCCCCGGCCGGGCCCCGCCAGGCGCCGTCCACCCGGATCGCGCCCCACGCGCGCTGAGGCGGCGTCACCGGCACGGCGGGGCGAGTGACGGACAGGTGACAGTCGTCGGGGCACGGTGGGCCGCACAGCAGTCCGTGGTCTCCGACGTGCTCGCGGAGCGCCACCGACGAGAGGGGTCCCATGAGCCGTCTTCTGATCGTCAGCAGGATCATCCCGGGCGCGGAGGGACGGGTGGCGCAGATCTTCGCCGAGTCCGACGCGACCGAACTGCCCGCCCTCACCGGGGTCCGGCACCGGTCCCTGTACTGCCTGCACGACCTGTGCGTACACCTGATGGAGACCGCCGACGTGGCCCCGGACGCGTTGGCCGACGCCCGCAACCACCCGCTCTACCGCCAGGTCAACGAGCGGCTGTCCGCGCACACCACGCCGTACCTGCCGACCTGGCGCTCGCCGCGCGACGCGATCGCGGGCTGCTTCTACCGGTGGGACGCCGCCGACGCGGCGGCGTCGTCGCAGCCGGCCGGCTGAACGGGGCGGTCGCCATGTCCTCCAGACCACCCCACGTCCTGATCGTCGGGGCCGGCACGGGCGGGCTGTGCCTGGCGCACGGCCTGCGCCGGGCCGGGATCAGCGTCGCCGTCTACGAGCGGTACCGCACCCGCGGCGAAGGGCTGCTCGGCTACCGGGTCGGCATCGGGCCGACCGGCAGCCGCGCGCTGCGCGAGTGCCTGCCGCCCGCCCTGTTCGACGTCTACCTCGCCACCTGCGCCCGCTCCCCCCGCTACTTCAACGTCATCACCCAGGGCATGCGGCGCACGGCCTCGTTCACGCTCCGGCCGGACACCGACCCGGTGGACACCGAACGGTCCGTCGCCCGGATGACCCTGCGCCAGGTCCTGCTCACGGGCATGGAGGACGTCGTCCACTTCGACAAGGCCTTCACCCGGTACGACCAACGCGACGACGGCACCGTGACCGCGCACTTCGCCGACGGCAGCACCGCCACCGGTGACCTGCTCGTCGCCGCGGACGGCACGCACTCGGCGGTACGCCGCCAGTACCTGCCGCACGCGGTCACCCGCGACGCCGGCACCACCAACATCGCCACCCGGATCCCGCTGACCCCGCACACCCGGGGGCTGCTGCCCGAGCGGATCGAACAGGGCATCTCGCTGATCTTCGGCACCGGCGGGATGATGGGCGTGCTGCACGTGATGGAGTTCAAGTGGGACCGCGACGGCGCGCTCAAACCCGGCGTCGATCCCGCCGACGCCGAGCTGCTGCGCGGCTGGCCGGGGCTGCGCCACGACAACACCCGCGACAACATCAACCTGGTCGTCTGGAGCACGGCCCGCCGGTTCCCGCCCGACGTCATGCAGCTGCGCGGCGAGGACCTGGTCCTGCTCGCCCTGCGGCTCACCCGCAACTGGCACCCCAATCTGCGCGAACTGCTCGCCCGCAGCGACCCGGGCAGCGCCCTGCCCATCAAGGTGGCCACCAGCGAGCCGGTGCCGCCCTGGAAGAGCAGCACCGTCACCCTGCTCGGCGACGCCATCCACACGATGACGCCGGGACGCGGGGTGGGCGCCAACACGGCCCTACGCGACGCCGCCCTGCTCTGCCGCCAACTGCGGCTGGCCGCCACCGGCGACAAGACGCTGCTCCAGGCGGTGGCCGACTACGAGGCCGCGATGGTGCCGTACGGGTTCGCCCGGGTCGCCGACTCGCTCAACCGCAGCGGCACCAGTGGGGACGACCGGATGTACAAGCCGGTCGTCGGCCGGCTCGCGCTGCTCGGCGCGCGGGGCTACTTCGGCGTCACCAGCCGGGTACCCCGCCTGGCGCGCCGGTTCGTCGACGACTTCTACAGCTACCGGGGCGAGGAGGACTGACCGTCCGACCGGGACCCCGGCGCCGCCAGTGGGCGCCGGGGTTCCCGCGTACCCGCCTGACCGCGCACGGACGTGGGGACGGCGACCCTCCGTCGCCCCGACGGACACCGCCCGTCGCGACCCGTTGCGCCGCCACAACCGGCACCCGGTCCAGCCTGTCGGCGTGATCGCGCGTGTGCGAAGCTGCGGCGAGTTTTTCTCGCGGGTTTCCGGACGTGAACGATAGGGAGGTTTGCCGTGGCGTGGTCTTTCGGGCACTGGCTGATACTGATCGTGGCTCTGGTGGTGGGTCTGGCGGGCGGCTGGTTCTGGCGCGGCCGGCAGGACGCGGCGGCCGCCACCCACGGCTCCCCCATGGTGGACGGTGACCCGGTCGCCGGCATGACCGCCGTGGTGGTCGACCCGCCTCCCGTCGCCACCCTGGACGAAGCGCGCCCCGAGGTGACCGTGGACCCCGCGCCGGACGCGGTCGCCGACCGCGTCCCCGCCGCGCCCGGGGCCGACGCCGACCCGCGCAGCACCGACGCCCCGCCGGCCACGGTCGTCGCGGCCGACGCGTCCCGGGCCGACGACGTCGACCCGGCGGAGATGGCGCTGACCGGCGACCCGGTGCCGGCGCCCGACACCGACCCCGTGCCGTCCGACACCGCCGCCGCCCGACCGGAGCACGAGGTCGTGCTGCCGGTGGCCGCCGAGGTGACCGGCCCCGTCGACCGCCGGCCGGCGGAGGAGCCCGTCCCGGCCGCCGCCGGCCCGACCGAGCCGGAGTCGAACGCCGTCGCCCCGACCGAGCCCTCCACCACGCCCGCGCCCACCGCCGACGGCCCGACCGAGCCGACGCTCGCGCCCGTTCCCGCGACCGTCTCCCCCGTCGAGCCGGAGCCGGCCGCCGCCACCGCGGTCGAGCCGGCCACGCCCGCCACCGAGCCGGCCACGGCCGGCGCCGCGGTCGAGCCGGCCACGGCCGGCGGCGCACCCGTCGGGCCCGAGTCGACGCCGGCCGACGCGCCGGTTGAGCCGGTGGTCGTTCCGGCGCCGCGCGGCGAGGTGGACACCCCGGCCGCGACCGACTCCGACGCCGCCGACGACTTCCGCCGGATCCAGGGCGTGGGCCCGAAGATGGCCGCGGCGTTGCAGGCGGCCGGCATCCGGACGTACCGACAGCTGGCGGAGCTGGACGAGGCCGCCCTGCGGGAGACGATCCGGGCGGCCGGGCTGCGGGCCGCGCCGAGCCTGGCGACCTGGCCGCAGCAGGCGAAGGTGCTCGCCGGCGCTCCGCAGGAGGCGGCCGCCGCCCTGCCGACCCCGGTGGGCGGCACCGACGCCTGACCGGCCTCGCCCCGGCTGCCGTGCTTCTGTTGGCACCGGACGGCGGTACCCGGTGGGTCGGGTACCGCCGCACGACCGAGCCGCTGTCGCCGACATCGCGGCGCCCCGTCCGTCGGGCGCCGCGATGTCGGCGTTCCGGGCCGGAACCGAGCGGGGGACCGCGCATCGGCTCGCCGCCTGCCCCGGGCAGCGGGCCGCCTCCAGCTCGGGATCGGAGTCGGCGCAGACTGCCGACCCCGCGCGCCACCGCCTCGGCCCCGCAGCCTCGTCCGTCCACCCGTCGGCCGTCCGCCGCGCCGGCGCCTCGGCGCCCGGCACCGTTAGCCGTTCATCGCGATTGGGTACAACGCCCATCACCTCGAACCACCACACCCTTGCGGAGGCAGCGATGCGCGGCACGTCGATATTCGGAGTCCTGGTCGTCATCTGGCTGATCATCGGCGCGGTCGCCGCCGGGCAGCGCGGCTACTACAGCGGCGACGACACGAACTGTGCCGAGGCCGGCACGATCCTGGTGACCATCGTCGCCGGGCCGCTCAACTACATCGGGGCCAACCCGAAGGTCGACTGCGAACTGCCTCAGCCGTCCAAGTAGGACGCACTCCTCCGGCCCGCGCCCACTCGGGGCGCGGGCCGAGCCGTGTCCGGGGACCCAACGACGACTCCCCGTCTCCGCCCTTCTCGCCGACGCCGCTCCGGCCGGCGGTGTCCCTCCCCCCGTCGCCCGTCTGGCTCGTGGCACCGGTGTCCGCGCGCGGTGCGCCACACCGCGTACGGCATCCTAGGAGGCTGGGTCATCGGTGCCAGCGTCCCCGGCCCCGGCCCCCGCCCCCACGGCCCGACGTTTGTCGGGTCTCGCCGCGGGAACCGGCGTTGCGCCACCAGCGCCGCACGGGACGGGAGCACCGGCATGAGGATCGGCTACAAGCTCGCCTCCGAGGGGTACGGACCGCAGGAGATCATCCGCCAGGCGGTCCGGGCCGAGCAGGCCGGCTTCGACTTCGTCGAGATGAGCGACCACTTCCACCCGTGGCTCGACACGCAGGGGCACTCGTCGTTCACCTGGAGCGTGCTCGGGGCGGTCGCGGCGAAGACCGAGCGGATCGGCCTGGCCACCGGGGTCACCTGCCCGACCGTCCGCTACCACCCGGCGATCATCGCGCAGGCCGCCGCGACCATGGCGCTGATCTCCGACGGCCGGTTCACCCTCGGCGTCGGGGCCGGGGAACGGCTCAACGAGCACGTGGTGGGTCAGGGCTTTCCCAGCGTACGGGGCCGACATGAGCGGCTCCGCGAGGCGCTGGAGATCATCCGGCTGCTCTGGCAGGGCGGCTACCGCTCGTACGAGGGCAAGCACCTGCACCTGGAGGACGCCCGGATCTTCGACCTGCCGGAGACCCCGCCGGTCATCGCGGTCGCCGCGAGCGGCCGGTCCTCGGCGACGATGGCGGCGGAACTCGGCGACGGCCTGTTCGTCACCGAGCCGAAGGCCTCGATCGTCGAGCACTACCGGCAGGCCGGGGGCGACGGTCCCCGCTACGCCGAGGTGCCGATGGCCTGGGCCACCGACGACCAGCAGGCCGTGCGGGCGGTACTGGAGACCAGCCGGTGGATGGTGACCGGCTGGAAGGTGATGAGCGAGCTGCCGAACCCGGTCAACTTCGACGCCGCGAGCGCGTACGTCGAGGAGCACCACGTCCGGGAACTGTTCTCCGTCGGGCCGGACCCGGAGGCGCACGTGGCGGCCGTCCGCCCCTATGTCGAGGCCGGCTACGACCACGTCGTGCTGCAGAACGCCGGCCCCGACCCGGACGGCTTCCTCGACTTCTTCGCCGGCGACCTCGCCGGCCGGCTGCGCGCCCTCGGCTGAGCCGTCCGACGCGCGGGGGGCGCGTCCGGCACCGCCCGCCGCGATCGCGATGATCGCCGACGGGCGGCCGGACGCGCCCCCGGGTCGGGGCGGGTCGTCCCGGCCGGGACGGCCCGCCGACCGGTCAGCGGAAGCAGTTCGCCACCGGCACCCTGCTGCCCTCGCAGTTGGTGGGCTCGTTGTCGATGATGTCGGTCTCGTCGTCGACCTTGACGCGGGCCTTGTCGACGAAGAGGCCGCCCGGCTTCACGATGGCGACGTTGCCGGTGATCCGGCTGGAGTAGAGGGAGACCTGACCCATCGACGCGAAGACGCCGCCACCCGTCGACGCCGCGCCGACGGCGTGGTTGCGGTCGATCTCGCTGCGGCGCAGCAGGAGGTTCGACTTCTGGGCGTGGATCCCGCCGCCGGAGCCCCGCGCCGTGTTGCCCGACACGACGCTGTCGTCGAGCGGGACCAGGCCCTGGAACGTGGAGATGCCGCCGCCGTTGCCCGTGGCGGTGTTGTCGCGCACCTCCAGGCCGCGCAGGAAGATCAGCGCGTCCGAGTTGGCGATGCCGCCGCCGGTCTGGGCGGTGTTGCCCAGCACCTTCGTGTCGGCGACCCGGGTACGGGCCGAGAAGCTGGCGACGCCGCCGCCCTGCGCCGCGTTGTTGCCCGCGAAGGTGCTCGAGTGCACCTCGGCCGCGCCCCGGTAGTTGGCGAAGCCGCCGCCGTACGCGACGGCGCTGTTGCCCCGGAACTGCGAGGTCTCCAGGCTCAGCACGCCACCGTTGAGCAGGCCCCCGCCCTTGCCCTTGGTGCCGGCGGCGTGGTTGTCGACGAACGTGCTCCCGATGACCACCAGGTGCCCGTCGTTGAAGATCCCGCCGCCGCCCCCCTCCGCCGAGAGGGAGGTGCTGTCGACGATCGTGGTGCGCTCGACCACGGCGGACGCGCCGTGCACGACGTGGATGCTGCCGCCCTCGGCGGCGGAGAGGCCGTTGCGGAGCACGACGTCGGACAGCGTCAGTTCCCCGCCGTCGCGGACGGTGAAGAACCGGAACGCCTCGGCGTGCACGCCCCGGACGATGGTGGCGCCCTCGCCCCGGATGGAGATCGGGTGGTAGATGACGGGCAGCCCGGCCCGGTCGTGCTGCGGGTTGCGCGGGGGCGCCTCGGCGTCGCCGGGGTTCTCGGCGCTGTCGGCGGCCTCCCGGGCGTCGCGGATCCCGCCGTCGTACTCGTCGGGCTGTTGGAAGGCGTGGGTCAGCTCGTACGTGCACTTCGACGCCAGCCGCAGGTGGGCGCCGCCCTCGGCGTTGGCCCGGACCAGCGCCGAGATCAGCTTCGCCGGGTCGCACGGCACCGCGACCTCCGCGTGGTGCCCCTGGCCCGGCCGTCCGGGGCGGCCGTCCGGCTTCCCGCCGCGCCGTTCCTCGCGGGCGTGGTCGCGGTCCTCGACGGCGTCGCCGCGGTCGCGCTCACCGGAGTGGTCGTCGGCCCACCGCGCCGGCGACAGCGAGGCGGCGGGCAGGTCCCGGTCGGCGGCGACGGCGGCGGCACCCGTGAACCCGGCCGAGGCCGCCACCAGGCTGCCCGCCACGAGGCCGCCGGCTAAGAACCACCGCGACCGCCGCCTGGGTGGTGCGGCCCGCCGGCCCCCTTGATACGTCGTCATCAGGCTTCCCTGCCTCTCGCGCATGCGTGACACGGCCGCGTCGAACGGGACGCGGGGCGGCTGACGTCGCGACGGCCGCCGAAGGTCACGATACGGACGAGAATCGGGCAAGTCCGTCGAACATGAATAAGCGTATGATTCACCTCGACGAGCACGAAGGGACGCAGCCCCCGTCAGCCGCCGACGTGGATGCCGGGCCGGCGGGCGGGGTCCGGCTCGGACTTGCGGATGATCTCCCGTACGACGGGCGGGGTGTCGCCGCGGCCGAGGATGAGGTAGCGCAGCAGGTGCCCGAGCGGGTTCCCCTCCGACCATTCGAAATGGGCGTGCGGGCGTACGCCGGTGGCGTCGCGCAGCGCCAGCAGGATCGCCGCGATGGCGTTGGGGACGGCCGGGCTGCCGGCCCGCAGCACCCGGAAGCCACCCACCTGGACGCCGTGCACCCGCAGCACCTGGCTGAACTCCGACGGGTCGACGACCTCGATCTCCAGGAAGAGGATGTCGCCCTCGCCGGGCACGGGGTTCATCCCCCGCTGCGCCCGCTCCTTGACCGTGTACTCCTTGACCGCGCCGGCGGCCCGCTTGTGGGCGATCAGGTGC
Source organism: Micromonospora sp. M71_S20 (assembly GCF_003664255.1). NCBI lineage: Bacteria > Bacillati > Actinomycetota > Actinomycetes > Micromonosporales > Micromonosporaceae > Micromonospora > Micromonospora sp. M71_S20. The sequence continues at coordinate 4,691,186 of NZ_RCCV01000001.1, forward strand.
AGCCGGCCGTCGTGCGCCAGCGACTCGGCGATGAACCGGCGGGCCCGCTCGTCGAACTCGATCCGCTCCGTGCGCAGTTCGGTCGTCCGGGTCACCCGGGAGACCAGCGAGACGACCACGATGCCGAAGATGAACAGCGCGGAGATGGCGATGCCGTCCGGCTTCGCGATGACGTTCTCGGCGAGCGCGTACAGCAGGACCAGGGTGAGCACGGCGAAGCCGCCGGCCGCGACGCGCTGCCGGCGGCGGGCCGCGGAGATCGTGACCGCCACGGCGGCGGAGACCATCATGGCGAGGATGCCGGTGGCGTACGCCCCGGCCTGGTCGTTGACGTCGGCCCGGAACACCAGGGTGATGGCGACGCTGATCATGGTGTAGACGATCACGACCGGCCGCACGGCCCGTGCCCACTCGGGCGCCATGCCGTAGGTGGGCAGGTAGCGGGGCACGATGTTGATCAGGCCGGCCATCGCGGAGGCGCCGGCGAACCAGAGGATCAGCACGCTGCTGAGGTCGTAGACGGTGCCGAACGCCTCCCCGAGGCGCTCGTGGGCGAGGTACGCCAGCGCCCGGCCGTCAGCGGCCCCGCCCGGCTCGAACTCCCGGGCGGGGATGAGCACGGTGGTCACGAGGGTGGTCGAGATCAGGTAGACCGACATGACCAGCGCGGCGGCGGTGAGCAGCCGGCGGGTGTTGCGGATCCGCGCCGCCAGCCGCGCCTCGCGGTCCGCGCCCCCGCCGGCCACCAGCGGCATCATGCTCACCCCCGTCTCGAAGCCGGAGAGCCCCAGCACCAGCAGCGGGAACGCCAGCACGGCGGTCACCGCCACCTCGCCGGGGCCGCCACCGACGGTCAGCGCGGCGGTCCAGTTCGCCAGCGCCCGCGGGTCCGTCACGATCCCCACCAGCCCGTCGGCCACGATCAGCGCGTTCAGGGCCAGGAAGACCGCGACCAGCGGGACGGCCACCACGACCGCCTCCCGGAAGCCGAGCAGGAACACCCCGCCGAGGACGAGCAGCAGGACGACGGTGACGCCGACGGCGACGCCGGTGCCGCCGACGCCCTCGGGCACGTGCGGGTTCTCCAGCAGGTGCACGGTCGCGTCGGCGGAGGAGAGGGTGATCGTGATGATCCAGGAGGTGGCCACGAACCCGAGCAGCACCAGTACGAAGATCTTGCCGCGCCAGAACGGCAGCAGCCGCTCCAGCATCGCCACCGAGCCCTGCCCGTTCGGGCTCTCCCGGGCCACCCTGCGGTACATGGGCAGCATGCCGAACAGCGTCAGCGCGACGATGAGCAGGGTGGCCAGCGGGGAGAGCGCCCCGGCGGCCACCGCCGCGATCCCGGGCAGGTACGACAGGGTGGAGAAGTAGTCGACCCCGGTCAGGCACATGACCTGCCACCAGGGGTGTGAACGGGTCTGTCCCTCCGCCGCCTCGGGGCCGACCGGCTGCACCCGGTGCGCGAACAGCCACCGGCGCAGCGGGCTCAGCGGCGCGGCGGGCCGGGTGGGGCTGGCCTGCGCCTCCGGGACGGCGACCGGGCGTCCGGCGCGGTCGCCGGGACGGGTCGGGTCCCGGGCGGCGCGCAGGTCCCGTGGCGGGCCGGCGGGCGGCGGCCGGCGACCACGCGTGCGCCGCGACCTCGGCCCGTGCTCGTCACGCATGTCCCGTCCCCACCCTCGGCGGTCCTGACCCGACCGTAGGCGGTCGCCGGCCGGCCGCCCGCCGGAACGGTGAAGCCGGGACGGCTCAGTCGCCGTCGGGGGCGGCCAGCACCCGGGCCAGGGCGTCGGGATCCGCCACGGTGACCGTCGCCCCGGGGTGCCGCAGCCACCCGCCGGGCAGCAGGGCGGGCACCGGCTCGGCGAAACGGAGGCAGAGCCCGGCGGCGGTGCTGCTGGCGAAGGTGACGCCGGCGTCGGCCAGCGAGAGGCGCACGCCGATCCCCCGCCACCAGCGGTACGGGCCGGTGGGTGCGGCGTCGACGACGTTGCGCCGGGCGGTGCGCAGGTGCCACGGGCCGAACCGGACCACCAGCTCGGCCCGGTCGACGCCGACCCAGGCGGTCGCCGGCCGGACGCCCACCAGCGCGAGCGCCGGTCGGAAGACCGGGTCGAAGCGGAACGCGAACCGGTGCGCCCCGCCGGTCATCGCGCACCACCCCGGCCGGTGGGGCGGGCGGCGCCCGGTCGGGCGGGGCGGGGCGGGGCGACGGGCCGGGGACGGGGTCGGGCGGCGGGCCGCCGGGCCGGGTGACTCATGGCGCGGGCGTACCCCGTGCGGGCCGGCCGACACCCCCCGGGCCGGCCGACCCGCGAACCCCGCACCCCCGCTCCCCCGCCCCGGCGTACCCCCGCCCGCACGGACCGCCCCCGACCTCAGGCCCGACGCCCCCCGGCTGACGGGCCTGATCCGGCGGGGACGCGTCCCCGCGCTCCGCCGGGTGCCGGATGCGGAGCGCGGGGACCCCCCGTCACGGCTACTGCAGGAACGCCCCGAGGGGCGAGAGCAGCAACCGACCGAGCGCCGCGGCGGTGTCGTCCAGCCGCGCGCGCTCGCACTCGTGGGCGGCCGGGTCGTGCCGGCACCGCCAGATCTTCTGCGCGTTGCGCCAGGCGACGTCGCGGGTGTACTCGACCAGTTCCCCCTGGTACCAGTCGTCGATGTCGCCGTTGAGCATGTCGATGAGCAGCTGCCACCGCTCCAGGTAGCCGCGCCGCAGACCGGGGATCTTGTCCGCGAAGATGTTGTTGATCTCCAGGTAGTCGCGGTGCTGGTCGGTGCCGTCCACCGGCTCCGACTCCAGGCTGTCGAACGTGGTCACCAACGCGAACGGCAGGTCGAAGTTGATGTGCGCGTTCACCCCGGCGGCGGCCGACGGCAGCGGGCGGGCGTCCGGCCCGCGCATCCGCTGGAACAGGCAGGCCCACGCCTTCGGCGTGCCCGGGCTGGAGTCGGTCCACAGCCGCATCGCGTCGAAGTAGCGGGCGGCGAACTCCACGTCGAGCCGGGACAGGAACACCGGATCGGCGAACCGGTCGTCGTAGAGGCCGTTCAGCACGCTCTCGGTGATCGTCAGGTACAGCCGGTTGAAGTCGGCCAGCGGGCAGCTCGCCTCCAACGGAGGCAGCCGGACCAGCAGGTCCTGGAGCTTGGTGAGGTGGTCCACCACCGCCGGCACGTCGGCGGGATGGTCGGCGAGCAGATCGACGATGTCCCGATGTACGGGCCCCCACACCGGTTCGGTCATCTCTCCTCCACACTGGTTCCCGGCACCCCCCGTGCCGTCGGCGACGCAGCACAGACTGCCAGCCGGCGACGGCCGGCCGGATCAGTAGAACGACGTATCCCGCCGCGCGTCAGTCGCCCTTGTTGCGTAGGAAGATCGCGCTGGCCTGCACACGGGTGCGGACCTGGAGCTTGTCGAAGATGTGCGAGACGTGCACGCCGATGGTGCGCTCGCTGATGAACAGCCGCTGGCCGATCTCCCGGTTGGTGAGCCCCTCGGCGACCGCGGCGAGCACCTCCCGCTCCCGGGCGGTCAACGACGCCAGCTCGTCGCCGTCCGCCCCGGCGGCCGGACCGCCCGTGGCCGGACGTTCCTCCAGCGACACCCGCGCCCTGCCGGCGAGGGTACGGATCTCCGAGGTCAACGGCACCGCGCCGAGCCCCTGTGCCACCTCGTACGCCTGCCGCAGCAGCTTGGCTGCCGTGGCGCTGCGGCTGCGCCGGGCCAGCAGCGCCTCGGCCTGTCGCAGCCGGGAGTAGGCCGCCGGGTAGGGGTGGTGGCGGCGGTCCCACTGCGCCACCGAGCGGGCCCACAGCTCCGGGTCGCTGCTGTCGAGGCGGCTCACCTCGGCGGCGCACAGCGCCAGGAAGCCGTCCACCACGTCGCGCACCGGGCGGGCGGCGTGCTCGCTCTTGCGGGCGACCCGGTCGGCCACCTCCCGCAGCCGCCGCACCGCGGTCTCGTCCACGGCGATCGTGCGGCCGGCGTGCGCCTCGGCCTCGGCCCGCAGGCCGTGCCACACGAGCGCGGCGAGGATGCCCACGTCGTCGGAGCGGCTCTCGGTCAGGCCGCGCTGCACCGCCTGCCGGGCCAGGTCGTGCCGGCCCTGCCACATCGCCAGCCCCGCCCGCAGGGTGAGCAGCGGGATCACGTGCCGCGCCCCGCCGCCGGCGAGCACCGTGGCCACCGCGTCCAGGTCGCGGTCGGCGGCCTCGATGTCGCCGTAGCCCACTGACAGCCGGCAGCGCGCCAACAGCAGCTCCACCGCGTCGGCGCCGGAGGGGCGGTGCCGCAGCGCCGCCGCGACGACCTTCTCCGCCTCGGCCCACTGGCCGACCCGGAACAGCCCGTTGGTGGCGATGGCCAGCAGCCGGGTCTCGTACGTGCGGCCCAGGCCGAGTTCGGCCACCCGCTCGGCGCCCCGGCGGGCCACCACGACGCCCTCCTCCAGGACGTTCAGCGGGCCGGTCAGCAGCTCCGCCAGGTGCAGGTACGCGCACGCCACGTCCTCCGGGCGACCCGAGCGCTCGGCGGTCCCCAACGCGCGGCGCATCACCGCCAGCCCGGCGTCCGGGTCCTCCAGGTACGCCTCGGAGAAGCCGAGCGCGGCGCTGGCCAGCACCACCTCCGACGTGGAGCCCGTCACGTCGGCGGAGAGCTCCAGCGCCTCCCGGGCCCGCCGGCCGGCGTCGGCGTACCGGCCAAGGTGCAGCAGCAGCTCGGCCAGGTGCGCCGCGGCCGTGGCCCGCTCCCGGGGCGTGCAGTCCGCGGCCTCCAGGGCACGCTGGTACTCCGCCTCCGCTGGCGCCGACCGGCCGGCGGCGGCCAGGTAGCGGGCCCGGCGGATGTGCAGCGCGCAGGCCGACGGGTCGGTTTCGGCGGCGGCCAGCTCCTCCAGCAGCGCCAGCGCCCGGGCGTGCTCGCCGCAGTGGTGGGCGGCCTCGGCGGCGTGCCTGAGCAGCGTGACCCGGTCCACGTCCGGCGGCGTGCGGCCCGGCGAGGCGGCCAGCTGCAACGCGACCGACCAGTGCCGGTGCGCCTCGGCCCAGCCGTGCAGCCGCTCGGCCTCCCGGGCCGCGGCCATCGCCGCCGGCAGCGCCCGCGCCGGCTCGCCGGCCCGCCGCCAGTGGTGTGCAAGGCGTGCCTGGTGCAGCTCCGCCGGGGCTGCGGTGAGCGCCTCGGCGTAGCGGCGGTGCAGGGCGGCCCGCTCGGCCGGCAGCAGCTCGTGCTCCAGCACCTCGGCGACCAGCCGGTGCCGCAGCCGGTAGCCGTCGTCCGCGCTGACCAGCAGCCGGTGGGCGACCGCCGCCCGGGCCGCCTCGATCAGCTCGTCCTCGGGCAGCCGCACCACCCGGGCGAGCAGCCAGTGCTCCACGGGCTCGACCCCGGCCGCCACCGCGTGCACCACGGTGTGCGCGTGCTGCGGCAGCGCGTCCACCCGGGCCAGGAAGATCTCGCGCAGCGTGTCGGAGAGACCGTCCCGGCCGTCGCGCAGGTCGCGGGCCAGCTCCTCCACCACGAACGGGTTGCCGCCGCTGCGCTGCCACACCAGCTCCGCCGCTTCCGGGCTGAGCGCCCGCCCGACCACGGCGGCGGCGAGCCGGTCGGTGCCGGCCCGGTCCAGCGGGGCCAGGTCGAGCACCCGCACCGTACGCAGCCGGCGCAGCTCGGTGAGCACCCGGCGCAGCGGGTGCGCGCCCTGCAACGACTCGGCCCGCACCGCCGCGAGCACGGACAGCTGGAGGTCGCCCAACCCGGCCAGCAGGTAGAGCAGCAGCTGGCGGGTGCTCCGGTCGACCCACTGGAGGTCGTCCAGGACGAGCACCAGCGGCCGCCCCTCGGCGATCAGGTGCAGCCCCCGCGAGACCCGCTCCAGCAGTGCCCCGGCGCCGTCCGGGCCGGCGGTCTCCTCGGCGAACACCCGCAGGAGGCCACGGACCGCCGAGGAGGTCCGGGCCTCGGAACCGGTCAGTTCGGCGTCGAGGCGGCGCAGCGCCTGGAGCAGCGGGTGCAGGGGCGACGCGTCGCCGATGTCCAGACAGGAGCCGGTGAGCACCAGGGCCCCGGCGTCGCGCAGCCGGGCGCCCACCTCGCGCAGCAGCCGGGTCTTGCCGACGCCGCTCTCGCCGGTGAGGAAGACGGCGGCGGTGTTGCCCTGCGTGACGTCGTCGAGCAGCACGGACCGTACCGTCGTCACCAGGTCGGCCCGGCCGACGAGTGGTGCGGTGTCCACTTCGCTGGCCATGGCACGCAGCCTAGTCACAGGGCCCCGCACCGTTCTACGGGTCTTTCGCGCCTGCGGTACTCCTCGCGTCGACATTGCGACCGAAGGTTGCGCAGGGCCGACATACGTCGTTCGGCAGATCCCCCGTCGGCGGATCGGTGACAGTGTCCGAGGCGTCGTCAGCCACCGTGGGGAAAGGCGGGTGCGATGCCCATGCCCACCATCGTCGTCGGTTCGCAGCGGCTCACGTCGGCAGGCTGGCCGGTGCCGGAGGAGAGACGCCTCGTCACCGTGCTGTTCGTCGACATCGTCGGGTCGACCGCGCTCGTCGACCGGCTCGACCCCGAGGACGTGCGGATCCTGCAACGGGCGTACTTCGACACCGTGGGCGGGGTGCTGCGCCGGTGGCACGGGGTGGTCGAGAAGTACGTCGGCGACGCGGTGATGGCCCTGTTCGGGGCCCGCCGGTCCGACGGGTTCGACGCGTACCGGGCGGTGCGGGCGGCGCTGGAGATCCAGGGGGCCCTCGACCGGCGACCGCCACCCGGCGCGCCGCGCCTGCGGGTCCGGGCCGGGGTGGCCACCGGTGAGGCGCTGGTGGACCTCGCCGCGGCGCGCGACGGCGGGCACGGCGTGGCCAGCGGGGCGGTGATCACCACCGCCGCGCGGTTGCAGGAGTACGCCCCGCCCGGCGGGGTGGCGCTCTGCCCGGCCACCCACCGCGCCACCGTGGGGCTGGTCGGCCAGCGCCGCGTACCGCCGGTGGCCCTGGCCGGCAAGGCGCTGCCGGTCGACGTGTGGCACGCCACCGGCACGACCCGACCGGCCCCGCCCCGACACGAGGGGCCGCTGGTCGGGCGGCGGCGGGAACTGGCCGCCGCCCGGGACCTGATCGTCCGGGCCGTCCGGGGCCGTGACCCGCGCTGGCTGTCGCTGGTCGGCCCCGCCGGCAGCGGACGCAGCCGGCTGCTGCACGAGCTGACCCGGGCGGTACGGACCGTGGACGGGGCGCCGGTGCGCTGGTGCGTCGCGCACTGCCCGCCGTACCCGGAGCCCCTGGCGCCCGTCGCGGACCTGGTGCGCGGGCTCGCCGGCCTGCGCGCCGGTGAGCCGCCCGCGACGGTACGGCGGCGGCTCACCGCCGCCCTCACGGACCTGGTGCCGCCCGCCGGCCTGACGGAGGCGGTGTACGCGCTGGAGGCGCTGCTGGCCACGCCGGACGGCTCCGGCGACGCGGCGCGGGGCGCCGAGGTGGCACGCGAGGCGCTCCTGGGGCTCGCCGCCCGGCAGCCGGTGATGGTGGCGGTGGACGACCTCGACCGCGCCACCGCGGCGCTGAACCGCTTCCTGCACCGGCTCTTCGCGGCGGCCACCGCGCGGTCACTGCCGCTGGTGGTGGTGGCGCTGCACCGTCCCGAGTGGACGGACGTGTGGCCCGGCCCGCGGGGTCGGCGGCACCGGTTGGCGGTGCCGCCGCTGCGCCCCGTGGAGACGGGACGGCTGCTGCGCCACCTGCTCGGCCGGGTCGACCGGCCGGCGGCGATCGCCCGGCTGCTGCCTCTCGTCGGCGGCAATCCGGGGCGGGCCGCCGCGTACGTGGCGTCGCTGGGCGCGGCGCAGTCCGTGCCGGAGGCGGTGCGCCGGGAGGTCGACGCCCGGCTGGACCGCCTCGACGGGGCGCGGCGGGCCGTGCTGATGGCCGTCGCGACCGTCGGCGCGGGGATCAGCGCCGCGACGGTGGCGCGCCTGCTCGACTGGGCCCCCGGGCGGGCGGCCCCGGTGCTGCGCGCGCTGGCCGCGACGGGTCTGCTGGTCGCCCGCGCCGACGGCCGGTACGCCGTCGCCGACGCGGTGGTCCGCGAGGTCGCGTACGCCCGGCTGCCGAGGGCGGCGCGGGCCGCGTTCGCCCGCCGGGCCGGGCGGCCGGCGGAGGCGGACGCGCCGTCGGTGCCCGTGGTCCTCCACGCCCCCACCGCCCAGGTTCCGCCGGTGCCGGCGCGCGCCGGCGCCGACCGCCCGACCGCGCGGGACGCGCGCGGGGCGCACCCGGCACCGCTCCGGCGGCCCGCCTCCACGCCCCTTTTCCCTGCGACGCCCCGGCCCGCCACCACCCCCCGTCTCTCCGCCACGCCCCGGCCCGCCACCATTCCTCAGGTCGCGGCCCTGCCTCAGGTCGCGGCCCTGCCCAAGGGCGCGACCCTGCCCCGGGTCGCCGACGTGCCCCGGGTCGCGGTGGTGCCGGGGGCGCGTCCTGTGCCCGGTCCGCTGTTCGCCGTCCCCTCCGAACGTGTCGGGGACGGTCGGGTGGTGGAGCTGCGCGGATGGACCGCCGCCCGCGGTCGCGTCCCCTCGGCCGGCCCCGGTCCGACAGCCGCCCTCGACCTGACCGTCGGCCCCGACCCGACGGCCCCCTCCGGCCCGACGGCCGGCCCTGGCCGGACGACCGGTCCCGGCCGGTCGTCCGGCCCCGATCGGACGACCGGTTCCGACAGCCCTGCCGGGCCCGACCGGGTGAGCCGGTCCGCCGGCCCCGGTCGGGCGGTTGCCCCGCACGCGGCGGCCGACGGCGGTGGCGTCCCGTCCGCCCCCGGGCCGGGTGGGTCGGCGCGGCGGCAGGGACGCGGGCAGCGGCCGGGATGGGTCCTGCCACGCGGGACGCCGATCGCGGCGTGAGCGGGCTGGCAGGGTGCCGGGCCCCCCGTCGAACGGGGGTGCCGGACGCGGCGGGGAGTGCGGGCGGCCAGGCGGATCTCCCCCACGATCCAAGCTAACAGGCGCCCGATCCGGGCGGTATCGGGCGGCCGGCCGAGTGCGCGGACCGGCGCCGACTGGCTAGGTTCGCCCGATGCCTGTCGAAGAGACCACCGCCTCCGCCGCCGGCACCTGGACGCTCGGCGACCGCACCGTGCACCGGATGGGGTTCGGCTCCATGCGGCTCACCGTCGACCCGGACCGGGCGCGCGCCGTCCGCGTCCTGCGCCGGGCCGTCGAACTGGGCGTCAACCACATCGACACCGCCGCCTTCTACGTCTCGCCGGGCGGGCCGCTCGGCGTCGGCACCGGCTCGCCCCGGTACGCCATCGACCTGATCCGCGAGGCCCTCTCGCCGTACCCGGACGACCTGGTCATCACCACCAAGGTCGGGCCGTCCTTCGACGCGGCGACCCGGCACCGCGAACTGACCCCGGCGGAGCTGCGCCGCGAGGTGGAGGAGAACCTGCGCCGGCTGGGCCGGGACCACCTGGACGTGGTCAACCTGCGGATCGTCCGGCGACCCGGGCGGGACTCGGTGGCGGAGCGGTTCGCCGCCCTCGCCGAGCTGCGCGACGCCGGGCTGATCCGGCATCTCGGCCTGTCCAACGTGCGGCTGGACCACCTGGACGAGGCGCGGGACATCGCGCCCGTGGTGTGCGTGCAGAACGCGTACGCCCTCGACGTGAACCGGTGGGCCGACGAGCTGCTGCGCGTCTGCGGCGGGCGGGGGATCGCCTTCGTGCCGTTCTTCGCGATCGCGGGCGCCGGGCGGGAGGCGGGCGCGGGCGGCGACCACGACGAGGCCGTACGGGCGGTGGCGCACGCGCACGGCGCGACCCCGCACCAGATCCGCCTGGCCTGGACGCTGCACCAGGGGCCGCACGTGCTGGCCATCCCCGGCACCGGCGATCCGGAGCACCTGGCGCAGAACGTGGCGGCCGGGGCGATCCGGCTCACCCCCGAGGAGCTGGCCCGTCTCCGCTGACGGCGGGACGCCCCGCCCGTACGGCGGCGCGGCGCGTCAGCGGCCGTCCAGGAAGGCGACCGCCCGGTCCCACGTCCGGGTAGCGGCCGCCAGGTCGTGGTCGGGCAGGTCGGGGTCGGTGTAGAGGTGACCGACGCCGGGATAGCGGTGGACGCTCAGCTCCGCGCCCGCCCCGGTCATCGCCCGCTGCCACCGGCCGAGCTCGGGCTCCGGGGGGTATTCGTCCGGGTCGGCCACGTGCAGTTGCACCGGCAGGCCCGGCCGGACCGCCTCCGGCGCGCCGCCGGCGCCGTGCAACAGCAGCAGCGCGGCGGCGGCGGGGCGCTCGGCCAGCAGCGCGCCGGCCACCCCGGCCCCCATGGAGAACCCGGCCAGCACCGCCTCGGGCGGCGCCTCGTGCAGCGCCGCCCTGGCCCGGCCCATCACGGCCGCCCCGCCGACCTCGTCGAGCAGGGCGAAGCCCTCCTCGATGGTGTCGACGGCCGGCGCGCCGTAGAGGTCGGGGGTGACGACGTGGTGGCCGGCGGCGCGCAGCCGGTCGGCGGCCGTCAACACGGCGGGTCGCAGCCCGTAGGCGGAATGAAACAGCACGACGTGTCCCATCGGGACATTCTGTCTGACCGTTGTGACAGGACCGGCCGCCGCGCGGGCCGGGGCGCCGACGCCGGTGGGCCGTCGGCGCCGGGTCAGCGCAGCGACTCCAGCCGCCGCACCAGCTCGCTCGGCCCCGGCATGGCGGCGATCTCGGCGCTGACCTGCCGCGCCGCGTCGCGCAGCGCGGTGTCGGTGACGAGCCGGGTCAGGCTGTCGGCGGTGATGTCGCGGGTGCGGACCGCGATGCCGACGCCGCGCGCGGCCACCAGCCCGGCGTTGTGCCGCCGGTCGCCCGCCCCGACGGTGGCCAGCTGCGGCACCCCGGCGATCAGCGCGCTCAGGACGCTGCCCGCGCCGCCGTGGTGGACCAGCGCCGCGCTCGCCGGCAGGGCCGCGGGGATCGGGATCCAGTCGACCGTACGCACGTTGCCGGGCAGCGCCCGGCGGGCCAGCCGCGCCTCCGGGCGGACCAGCACGAACTCGGCGTCGACCCGGTCGGCGACGGCGACGACGGCCGGCATCGGTCCGGCGCTGCCGGGGCCGACGAGGGTGCTGCGGCTGACCAGCACCCGTGGCCGCTCCCCCGGCTCGCGCAGCCAGTCCGGCAGCTCGCCGCCGGCCTCGGTGGCGTAGCGCATCGGCCAGCCGTCCTGACGCAGCACGCTGGGCGGGGCGACGGCGATCGCGGCGGCCGGCGGCGGCAGCGCGGTCAGGCCGTGCCGGCGCAGCGCCGGCCCCAGCCGCGCCAGGGTGGCCCGGGCCAGCTCGCGGCCGTCGAAGAGGGCGTTCTCCAGGCGTACGGCGGGCACGCCGAGCGTCGCGGCGGCGAGCGCCCCGGCCACCGCGAACGGCTCGTGGATGACGAGATCGGGCTTCCACTCCCGGGCCACGGCGACCACCCCGTCGGCGAGCTGGTCGTTGACCGCGCCGAAGAGCAGCCCGGCGCCCCGGGTGCCGCCGGTGCCGGCCAGCTCGGCCCGGGCGATCAGCGGGTGGCGCAGCAGCACGCGGCGGGCGATGCGTCCGAAGTCGAACGCCGGCGCGACGTCGCGCGTCGGCACCCCGGGCCGCGCCGCCCGCAGCCCGTCGGCGGCGGTGGCGACGAGCACCTCGTGCCCGGCGTCGCGCAGCGCGCCGGCCAGCGGCAGCAGCGGGGCGACGTGCCCGATCAACGGCGCGGAGACCACGAGTACTCGCACTGCGCCGATGCTAGCCCCGGCGGGGCCCGTCGTGGGGGCACCGGACGGGGCGGCCCGGACGACGGCGGGTTCAGCCGGCGGGCGGGGGCAGGGTGCGGCTACGGCCCCGGAACTCGGCCACCACCGCGCCGTCGTCCCGACTGACGGTGACGTCGTAGATGCCGCTGCGGCCGTACCGGGTGCGCTCGGTGGCGCGCGCCGTCAGCAGGTCACCCTCGCGGGCGGGACGGACGAAGCTGATCTCGCCGCCGGCGGCGACGGTGGCGGGGCCGTGGCTGTTGCAGGCCAGCGCGAAGGCGGTGTCGGCGAGCAGGAACACGAAGCCGCCGTGGGCGATGGCGTGGCCGTTGACCATCGCGGCGGTCACCCGCATCCGGGCCACCGCCGCGCCGTCGGCGGCCTCCACCAGCTCGATGCCGAGCCCCCGGGAGGCGACGTCGGCGGCGAACATGTCGTACGCGGCGTTGCGCCCGACCACCTCGGCCGTCCCGCCGCTGCTCGACGATCCGCCCCGTCCCGCCATCGACCCCTCCACCCGTCCGGGGCGGCCCCCTCGACCGCAGTTCCCGGTACCGTACGCCGGCCCGCGCACGGCACCGACGGCACCGTCACGGGTTCTCCGGGTCCAGGTCGCGCTCGCGCAGCAGCGCGTCCAGCTTCGCCTCGATCCGCTCGTCGGACTCGCGGGACTGGGAGGAACCCCAGTGGTAGAACAGGGCCAGCCCCGCCGCCTGCCAGATCAACTGGAGGAACTCGGACTGCCAGTTCTCGAAGGTGGCGGCGAGGAACTGCGGCAGGAAGTCGGCCCAGGCGAAGGACCGGCCGTGCTGGCTCGCCTCGTCGCTCGCCACGGTGGCCTGGAAGACGAACTGCGCGATCCAGGAGAGCAGGAACAGCGCCCCGGTCACCAGCGCGAAGGCGTACGCCCTGGGCCACCTCGGTCTGCGGAACGGCGGCCCCTCCGCCCGGCCGCGTGACCGCCCGTCCCGGGACGGGGCTCCGGCCGGACGCGCGCCGGAGGTCGTCGTGTCGGACATCGCGCTCCCCTTTCGACGAATCCCCAGGTAGGAGGCCTATGCCCCGGGGCAAGCGCGACAAAACGGCGCCCCGGCGTGGCGGGCCCGCCACGCCCGCGCCTTCCCGCCGCGCGGGCTTGTTGCAAATCTCTGGCAACAACATCTGGACGCGGCCCGTCTCCGTAACTAGCCTGGCCCACATGAGTCCTTACATCACGGATGTCGCGGCCTGGCAGGAGAGCTGGGACCGCCAGCAGGAGGCGTACCTGCCGGACCGGGAGCACCGGTTCACGGCGATGCTCGACGCCGTCGACGCGGTCCGCGACGACGACCGGCTGCGGCTGCTCGACCTGGCCGGCGGCACCGGCACCATCTCCGACCGGGCGCTGCGCCGCTTCCCCCACGCCGAGGTGACCCTGGTGGACCTCGACCCGGCGCTGCTCGCCCTCGCCCGCGCCTCGCTCGGGGACCGGGTCACCGTCGTCACCGCCGACCTGAACCGGCCCGACTGGCACGCCGCGCTCCCCCACCGCGAGTACGACGCCGTCCTCACCGCCACCGCGCTGCACTGGCTGCCGGGCGAGCGGCTCGAACGGCTCTACGCCGAACTGCGCGACCTGCTGCGGCCGGGCGGCATCCTGGTCAACGCCGACCACATGCCCGACGACGCCCTGCCGCAGCTCACCAAGCGCCTGCTCGACCGGGCCCGGGACCGGCGGGCGGCCCGGTACGCCGCCGGCGCCGCGCTGTCCTGGTCGGAGTGGTGGGACCGGGCGGAAGCCGACCCGGCGCTGCGGCCGCTCGTCGCGCAGCGGCGCGACATCTACCCGAGCGGGCACAGCCCGGAGTGGACCCCGCCGGTCTCCTGGCACCTGTCCGCGCTGACCGCCGCCGGCTTCGCCGAGGTGGGCACCGTGTGGCGGGGCGGCCCCGACGCCGCCGTCGCCGGGGTCCGCTGACGCCCCGACGACGGCCGCGCCGGACGCTAGGCTGACGGGCGCGCGCCGAGGTCACGCCCGTGGCACCGGCGGGGAGGGCGAGGTGACCGGACCGGATCCGCGGGTCGACCCCGACGTCGACCTGCGCGTACCCGCCGACCGGGGCGAGCTGGCCGCCCGCCCCGGCGCGGTGCTCGGCTCCGTCGCGGCCGGCGGCGCGCTCGGCGCCCTGGCCAGGGCCGGCCTCCAGCACGCCGTCCCGCACGGCCCGACGGGCTTTCCCTGGGCCACCTTCGCCGTCAACCTGACCGGGTGCCTGCTGATCGGCGTCCTGATGGCGACGCTGGAGCGCTCCGCCGGCCGCCGACCGCTGCTGCGGCCGTTCCTCGGCGTGGGCGTCCTCGGCGGCTACACCACCTTCGCCACGTACGCGGTGGACGTCCGCCTGGCGCTCGACGCCGGCGCACCGGAGGTGGCCCTGGGCTACCTGGCCGCGACCCTGCTCGGCGCGCTGGTCGCGGTCTGGCTCGGCGACGCCGTCACCGGCCGGCTGCTCGACGCCCCCCGCCACGGCCGGCCGGCGCGCGGGGCCGGCCGGTGACCGTCCTGCTGATCGCGCTCGGCGCGGCCGTCGGCGCGCCCCTGCGTTACCTCACCGACCGGGCGGTGCAGGCCCGGCTCGGCGGCGCCTACCCGTGGGGCACGCTGACCGTCAACGTGGCCGGATCGCTGCTGCTCGGTCTCCTGGCCGGGCTGCCCGTCGGCCCGACCGCCGGCGCCCTGCTCGGCACCGGCTTCTGCGGCGCGCTGACCACGTACTCCACCTTCGGGTACGAGACGCTGCGGCTGGCGCGCCGGGGCCGGCGGTTCCTCGCGCTGGTCAACGTGCTGTCCAGCGTGGCCGCCGGCCTCGGCGCCGCCACCGCCGGCTTCGCCCTGGCCCGGGCCGTCGCCGGCTGAGCGGGCGGTTCAGCGGCCCGGGTCCGCCGGCCCTTCGGACAGGCGCAGGTCGACCACCGGGCCGAGGACGAAGACGGCCGGCGGGGCGATCCGCTCCCGGGCGGCCACCGCGCCGATCTCGTCCAGCCGGGCGGTCACGGTGCGCTGGTCGGGATGCCCGGCGTCCTGCACGGCCAGGACCGGAGTGTCCGGGGCCCGGCCGTGCTCGACCAGGACCGCGGCGATCTTGTCCACCGTGTCCACGGCCATCAGCAGCACCAGGGTGCCCCGGGCCCGGCCCAGCGCCGCCCAGTCGACCAGCGAGTCGGGGTGCCCGGGCGGCAGGTGCCCGGAGACGACGGTGACGTCGTGCGCGACGCCCCGGTGGGTGACCGGCACCCCGGCCAGGGCCGCCGCGGCGACCGCGCTGGTCACCCCGGGGACCACTGTCACGTCCACCCCGGCCGCCGCGCAGGCCTGCACCTCCTCGTGGCCGCGCCCGAAGACGTACGGGTCGCCGCCCTTGAGCCGCACCACCCGCCGCCCGGCGCGGGCGTGCGCGACGAGGGCGGCGTTGATCGCGTCCTGCCCCATCGCGGGTCCCCGGGGCACCTTCGCCGCGTCGATGACCTCCACCCCCGGGCGCAGCCCGGCGAGCAGTCCACGCGGGGCGAGCCGGTCGACCACCACCACGTCCGCCGCGTCCAGCAGCGCCCTGCCCCGTACGGTGATCAGATCGTCCGGCCCGGGCCCGCCACCGACCACGGCGACCTGGCCTCGGCGCGGGCCGGGACCGTGGTGGGCGTGGCCGTGCCCGTGGTGGTCGTGATGGTGGTGGTCGTGCCCGTGGTGGTGGCCGTGGCCGCCGACCGGGTCGTCGGGGTGGTCGTGCGGCGTCTGCGGCCGGCCCACCTTGTCGGCGAAGCCCGGCATCAGCACCCGGTACGCGCAGGTGTCGCAGTTCATCCGGATGTCGCCGCGACGCGCCTCGGCGTGCCGTTCGAGGACCAGGTCGGCGAGCGCGTCGCAGTCGCCGATCAGGTCGGCCACCCGCACGTCCAGCTCGGGATGGGCGGCGGCGAACGCGGCCGACTGCGCGACGATCCGGTCCGGCAGCACCCCGGCGAAGAGGAAGTACGGCGCGACGACGATCCGCCGGGCGCCGAGCCGGCGCAGCCGGTCCAGCACCGCCGGCACCGAGGGCTCGGCCAGCGAGACGAAGCCCGGCTCGACGCCGGCGTAGCCGCGACCTTCCCAGAGCAGCCGGGCCACCTTGGCGACCTCGGCGTTGGCGTCCGGGTCGGTGGAGCCGCGCCCGATCAGCGCCACCCAGGTGCCGGCCCGGTCGTCGCCGGCGAGGGCGGCGTCGACGCGCTGCTCCAGCGCGGTGTGCAGCAGCGGGTGCGGGCCCAGCGGCCGGCCGTAGACGTAGCTGAGGCCGGGATGGCGCTCCCGCTCGCGGGCCAGCGCGGCGGGGATGTCGCCCTTGCCGTGCCCGGCGGCGGTCAGCACCAGCGGCAGGGCGACCAGCGCGCGGTGCCCCCGGTCGACGAGCGCGCCGACCGCGTCGGTCAGCGGCGGCCGGGACAGCTCGATGAAGCCGCCCTCGACGTCGCCGAGGGTGCCGGCGGCGCGGCGGCGCACCCGCTCGACGAACGCGACGAACTGCTCGACCCCGGCCGCGCTGCGCGTGCCGTGCCCGACGATGACCAGAGCGCTCACTGTTCCTCCTCCACGTACAGCAGGGCGTTGAGGGCGGCGGCGGCGACCGCCGAACCGCCCTTCTCGCCCCGGTTGGACACCCCGGGCAGGCCGCTGGCCCGCAGCGCCGCCTTCGACTCGGCGGCGCCGACGAAGCCGACCGGCAGCCCGACGACCAGCGCCGGCCGGGCGTCCAGGGTGATCAGTTGCTCCAGTGCGGTCGGCGCGCAGCCGACCACCCAGACCGCGCCCGGACCCACCCGCTCCAGGGCGATCCGCACCGCCGCCGCCGACCGGGTGATGCCGGCCGCCCTGGCCAGTTCGGCGGCGGCGGGCTCGGCGACCGGGCAGACCGTGTCCCGCCCGGTGACGCCCGCGGCGACCATCGCCACGTCGGTGACCACCGGCGCGCCGGCGCGCAGGGCGGCCAGCCCGCCGGCGAGGGCCGCCTCGTCGCAGACCAGGTCGGCGACGTAGTCGAGGTCGGCGCTGGCGTGCACCACCCGCTCGGTGACGGCCCGGGTCAGCGGCGGCAGGTGGCTCAGGTCGACCCGGGAGCGCAGGATCCGGTAGGACTCCCGCTCGATGGGGTGCACGACCCGGCTCACTGTCGCACCTCCGTCGCGGCCACGCCGTAGCGCTGGTCGTAGCGGCCCAGCTTCCACAGCGCCACCGCCCCGGCCCAGGCGAGCACGAACAGGGCCACGACGGCGTACCCGAGCTGCTCGAAGTGCCCGGCGATCCCCGCGTACCCGGACAGCGCCGACACCCCGAGATGGTCGACCAGCAGGCCGGCGGCGTAGACGCTGGCGACGAGGGCGCCGACCAGCACCGTCACGGCCGTGGTGGCCAGGTTGTAGTAGAGCCGACGGGCCGGCTGCCGGTACGCCCACGAGTAGGCCCGGCTCATCAGCAGGCTGTCGGCGGTGTCCATGGCCGACATGCCGGCCGCGAAGAGCAGCGGCAGGGTGAGCAGGGCGAGCACCGGTAGCCCACCGGCGGCGGCAGTGCTCGCCGACAGGGCGAGCAGGGTCACCTCGCTGGCGGTCTCCAGGCCGAGGCCGAAGAGGAACCCGACCGGCGCCATGTGCCAGGAGGAGCGCACGAGCGCCCGGGCCCGGGAGCCGAGGACGCGCTGCACCAGCCCTCGGTTGAGCAGGTGCAGGTCCAGCTCCCGCTCGTCCAGGTCGCCGTGGCGCAGCCGCCGCCAGAGCCGGGCCAGGCCGGCCAGCACCGCCGCGTTGAGGGCCGCGACCAGGGCGAGGAAGACGGTGGCGGTGAGGATCGCCACCGTGGCGCCCACCTCGCGCGCCTCGGCCAGCCCCGGCCCGGCGAGATTGGCCGAGGCCAGGCCGACGACCAGGGCCAGCAGCAGCACCACCGCGCTGTGCCCGAGCGCGAAGAAGAAGCCGACGCCGACCGGGCGCCGCCCGCGCAGCAGCATCAGCCGGGTGGTGTCGTCGATCGCCGCGATGTGGTCGGCGTCGAAGGCGTGCCGCACCCCGAGCAGGTACGCCAGCGTGCCGGCCCCGGCGAGGCCGCCGGCCGCGGCCGGCTGGTCGTTCCAGTACAGGTAGAGGCTCCACCCGGCGACGTGCAGCACGGCGACGGCCAGCACGATGCCGCCGAGGCGTACCCGTTCGGCGCGGCTCCACGGGCCGGCCGGTGGTGCGGCGCTGAGCGCGGTCGAACTCATCTGGTCCCTCCACGTTCGTCGGTGTCCGTGGCGCGGATCGCGTCCACCGGGCAGATCTCCAGGCATTCCAGGCAGCCCGTGCAGCGGTCGGCGCGCACGGCGAGGCCGCCGGGCACCGGCCGGATCGCGTGCGTCGGGCAGGTGAGCAGGCAGGCGCCGCAGCCCTGGCAGGCGCCGATGGTCACGGCCGCCACCGGTACCCCCTCGGGGTGACCATCCGGCCGGCCACGATCCGGGTCTGGCTGCTGCCCACCACCACGACGCTGTACATGTCGACCAGCGCCGCATCGAGGGTCGCCAGGGTGGCCAGGTGCACCCGCTCGCCGGCCCGGCTGGCGTTGCGCACCACCCCGACCGGGGTGTCCGGCGGCCGGTGCGCGGCGAAGACCTCCAGCGCCGCGCCGAGCTGCCAGTCCCGGGCCCGGCTGCGCGGGTTGTAGAGCAGCGCCACGAAGTCGCCCTCGGCCGCGGCGGCCACCCGGCGGGCGATGACCTCCCACGGCGTGTGCAGGTCGGACAGGCTCAGGTAGGCGTGGTCGTGGCCCAGCGGCGCGCCGAGCAGGGCCCCGGCGGCCAGCGCGGCGGTCACCCCGGGCACGCCGAGCACGTCGATCCGCTCGTCGGCGTACTCGAGGGCGGGGCTGGCCATCGCGTACACGCCGGCGTCGCCGGAACCGACCAGCGCCACGGCGTGACCGGCGGTGGCCTCCGCGACGGCGGCGCGGGCCCGTTCCTCCTCGGCGCCGAGCCCGCTGGCGAGCACCCGGGTGCCGGGGCGCAGCAGGTCGCGCACCTGCTCGACGTACTGGTCCAGGCCGACGACCACGGCGGCGCGGCGCAGCTCGGTCACCGCGCGGGCGGTGCGCAGGTCCGCCGCGCCGGGGCCGAGGCCGACGATCGCCAGCCGGCCGCGCGGGGCGTGCCGGGCGACGGCGACGGTGGCCATCGCCGTGGCGGTCTTCGGCACCAGCAGGTCGGCGCCGCCGCCGAGCAGCGCCGCCGCCTCGGCGACGCTGGGGGTGCCGACGGCGGCGCGGACCACCTCGCTGGGGTGCGGCACGTCGACCGCCGCCAGCTCCGCTGCCGGATGCGTCACCAGCGGTACGCCGAGCGCGTCGGCGGTCGCCCGGATGCCCGCCTCGTCGGCCTTTATGTCGGCGCTGGCGAGGTGCCGCAGGCTGGCCGGGCTGAGGCCGGCCTCGGCGAGCACCCGGTCCAGCAGGCCGCGCACCTCGGCGGCGGGCACGCCCCGGCTGGACCCGACGCCGGCGACAAGCGACGGGGGCCGCAGCACGGCGGTCCGGTCGTCGAGCGGCACCACCCGGTCGGTGACCAGCAGCCGGTGCCCGCCGTCGACCGCCGGCCCGGCCGGCCCGGACCCGACGCCGCCCCGCCCTGCGTCCACTGGACCAACGGGCGCGGGGGTCGCCGGCCCGACGGACGCGGATGCCGTCGGACCGGCGGGGATCGGCGGCCCGGCGGACGCGGAGGAGTGCGGGCCGGCGGGGGCGGGGCGCACGTTGTCGGGCAGGGCGGGCAGCGGCCAGGTGGCGTCGGCGACGAGGGTCACCGGCTCGCCGTCGAGGATGGCGCGGCCGACGGCGGCGACGGCGCCCTCGACGGGCCAGCCGAGGGTGTCCAGGCCGGGCAGGCCGACGGCGTCGGTGGCGGTGGTGACCACCGGGTGCGCGTCGAGCAGCGCGCCGACCCGCCCGGCGAGGTCGTTGCCGCCCCCGGCGTGGCCGCCGAGCAGCGCGACCGCGTGCCGGGCCGCCTCGTCGACCACCACCACGGCCGGGTCGCTGCGCTTGTCGCCGAGCAGCGGCGCGAGGATGCGCACCACCGCCCCGGTGGCCAGGAACGCCACCACGGCGTCGTACCCGGTCCAGGCGGCGCGCAGCGCGTCCGCGACGGTGTCCGCCGTGACGACGCGGGCGTGCGGCCAGGCGTCGGCGAGGGTGCGGGCGTGCCGCCGGCCGGCGGCGGTGGCGGCGACGAGCCCGATGCGGTTCGGCTGGTCCGTGGCGGCGGGCGGGTGGTTCACGGGCACTCCCCGGTGAGGACGACCACCGGGTTGGTGGCCGCGAGTCGGACGGACCCGCCGGGCAGGTCGGCGAGGCGGGCGGCGGAGAGCTGGACGCCCTGCACGTCGTAGCCGGCGGCGCGCAGCAGCCCGACGGCGGGGGCGACCCGGTCGACGGCGGCGAGGGCGGCCACCACCCGCTCGGGTCGGCGGTGCGCCACGGCGGCGAGCACGTCGGTGCCGCCGCCACCGACGAAGACGGCGTCGGGATCGGGCAACCCGTGCAGCGCCCCGGGCGCGGCGCCGGCCACCACCCGGACGTCGACGCCGTGCCGGGCGGCGTTGGCGCCGACGGTGGCCCTCGGGTCGCGGTCGACGGCGATCACGGCCGCGCCGAGCAGGGCGCACTCGATGCCGACCGAGCCGCTGCCCGCGCCGACGTCCCAGACCAGCCGGCCGAGGCGGGGACGCAGCCGGGCGACGGCGAGGGCGCGTACCTCCGACTTCGTGATCATGGAATCGCGGTGGTCGTAGGCGGACTCGGGCAGCGCCCACCCGCCGGCCGGGGCGGCGGCCGGCTGGTTGTCCGCCCGCATCCCGGCCGCGCCGGGCTCACCGGCGAGGCTGAGCAGCACGTGGGGGTCGGCCCAGTCGCGGCCGGCGGCCTGCTCTGGGGTGGTCTCGGTGATCCGTTCGGCGTCGGTGCCGAGGTGTTCGGCGACGACCAGGCGGCGCGTCCAGCCGGTCAGCCCGGCGCCCAGCTCGGCGGCCCCGGCGCCCGGGGCGGTGAGCACCGCGACGGCGGGCAGCGCCCGGCAGGCGTTCAGCGCGGGCCGGGGGTCGCGGCCGTGCGCGGTGACCACGGCCGCGCCGTCCCACGGCAGGCCCGCGCGGGCGAACGCGGCGGCCACGCTGGACACGGCCGGCAGCACCCGCAGCGGCAGCCCGGCCGCCCGCAACGCCCGGACCACCCCGAACAGTCCGGGATCGCCGCTGGCCAGGACGACGGCGGGACTCCCGGCGGCGACGGCGTCGGCCAGCCGCCCCAGCGCGGGCGCCAGCGGCCCGAGGGCGACGGTGTCGGCGTCGGCCGGCAGGCGGACGGCGGCCAGGTGCCGGGCCGCGCCGACCACCAGCCGGGCCCCGGCGAGCGCGGGCGCGGCGGCGGGGTGCGCGGGTCCGCCCGCGACGTCGATGCCGACCACGGTCACCGCCGGCCCGACGCCCGCGACCGGCTGTCCGGCGGTCACGCCGCCCACCGGCCCGAGGACGCGACCACCCGGTCGCCGGCGAAGTCGACCATGGCGACGTCGACGGTGACGGCACCGCCGGCGAACCGGACCAGCACCTGCCGCACCCGCTGGCAGAGCAGGTCGCCGGCGGCGCCGAGCAGCCCGGCGGCCTCCCACAGCTCGTACGCGTGCCGCCCGGTGTTCGCGGCGGTGACCGCCGCCACCAGCGCGGGGTCGCCGCCCGCCTCGGCGGTGACCGCCCCGAGCAGCGAGAGGTCCACCTTGGACCGGGTGTAGTGGGTCATCAGGATGCCGGCCGCGAGCTTGGCCAGCTTGCCGGCCATCCCGACGAAGACCACGCCGGTCATCCCGTCGCCCACGGCGGCGGTGACGGCCGCGCCGGTGAAGTCGCCGACCTCCACGAAGCACACCTCGGGCAGCTCCGGCAGCAGCGCGCGGGCGGCCCGCTCGGTGCGCCCGCCGGTGCACAGCACCACGGTCCGCTCCCCCTGGGCGGCCATCACGTGCACCGCCTGCACCACGCTGGCCCGCCACGACGCGGTGGAGAACGGGCGGACGACGCCGGTGGTGCCGAGGATGGAGATGCCGCCGAGGATGCCGAGCCGGCGGTTGGTGGTCTTGCGGGCCATGATCTCGCCGCGCGGCACGCTGACCACCACCCGGACGCCCACCTCGGTCAGGTCGACGACCTCGGCGACGGCCTGGCCGATCATGCGGCGCGGGGTCTCGTTGATGGCCGGCCCGCCGACGGGCAGGCCGAGGCCCGGTCTGGTGACGGTGCCGACGCCCGGCCCGCCGTCGAGGCGCAGCCCGGGTGTGTCCCGCCAGCTCACGGTGGCGGTCAGTTCGGCGCCGTGCGTGACGTCCGGGTCGTCGCCGGCGTCCTTGACCACCACCGCCTCCGCCCGCGCGCGGCCGTCGACCTCGCAGCGGGCCACCGGGAAGCTGACCCGCCGCCCGGCGGGCAGCCCGATCTCCACCTGCCGCTGCGGCACGCCGGTGACCAGGGCGGTCAGCGCCGCCTTGGTCGCCGCCGTCGCGCAGGCGCCGGTGGTCCATCCGGTGCGCAGCGCGGTCGGCCGGACCTTCGCGGTACGCGGCAGGTCCGGCTCGCGCAGCGGCGGCTCGGCGTACGTCATCAGGCGCGCCCGTCCCCCGGTGTCCCGCCGCCGGCGCGGGCGCGGCGCAGGTCGGCGCGGGCGGCCGGCTCGGCCCGGCGGAAGGTGTGGAAGTGCCCGGGGTGGTAGAGGTGCGAGCGGGTGCCGGCGGCGGCGAGCGCCGGGCCGACCAGGAAGAGGGTGTGCTTCCAGAGCTTGTGCTCCTTGACGGTGGCCTCCAGGTCGCCGAGCGCGCACCGCACCACCAGCTCGTCGGGCCAGGTCGCCTGGTACGCCACCACGACCGGGGTGTCGGCCGGGTACCCGCCGGCCAGCAGCTCGGCCTGCGCCTGGCCGGAGCGGGCGGCGGAGAGGAACAGGGCCATGGTGGTGCCGTGCCGGGCGAAGTCGCGGACCCGCTCGCCCGGCGGCATCGGGGTCTTCCCGCCCTCCAGCCGGGTGAGGATCACGGACTGGGCGACCTCGGGGATGGTGAGTTCCCGGCCGACGATCGCCGCGACGGCGGTGAACGACGAGACGCCGGGGACGATCTCCACGGCCAGCCCGAGCGCCCGGCACAGGTCGAGCTGCTCCTGCACCGCGCCCCACAGCGCCGGGTCGCCGGAGTGGATCCGCGCCACGGTCAGCCCGTCGGCGGCGGCGCGCTGGTAGAGCGGCAGCACGCCCTCGATCGGCAGCCGCGACGAGTCGACGATCTCCGCGTCGGCGCGGGCGTGGGCGAGCACGTCGGCGTGCACCAGGCTGGCCGCCCAGACCACCACGTCGGCCGCGCCGATCACCCGGGCGGCGCGCAGGGTCAGCAGGTCCGCCGCGCCGGGGCCGGCCCCGACGAACCACACCTTGCCCGTGCTGGTCGGCCCGCCGTCCTCGGCGTGGCCCGCGATCGGCCCGGTGCTCATAGCTTTCCTCCCCTACGGTCCCGGCGGGCCGGGACCAGCAGCGTCGACAGGTACGGCAGTTCGTCGGCCGCGTCGGCGACCGGGCCGATCCGCTCGCCGGGCAGCCCGAGGCCCCGGCCCAGCACGGCGTCGCCGAGGCGGCCCTGCCGGCGCAGCTCGGCGACCAGCTCGGCGTGCCGCCGCCAGCCCTTGTAGGCCACGACGGTGCCCGGGCCGGCGAGCGCGTCGGCGAAGAGCGCCAGCCCGGCGGTGGCCGGCAGCAGGGTGAGCGGCTCCCGGCCCTCGCAGAGCGGCACGCCGCTGCGCGCCGCGAGGTCCTGCATCGCGGTGATGCCGGGGACCGTGCGCACCTCGACCGCCGGGCGCAGGGCGCGGACGCCCTGCGCGAGGTAGCCGAAGGTGGAGTAGACGTTTGGGTCGCCGATGGTGGCGAAGACGATCGCGCGGGCGCCGCCGTCGACCGCGTCGAGCACCGCCCGCGCGGCGTCGTCCCAGGCGCGTTCCCGGCGGGCGGTCACCCCGCCCCGGTCGTCGAGAGCGAACGGCAGCCGGCGCAGCCGGCCCGGCGCGACGTGCGCGGCCACGGTGGCCTCGGCCCGGCCCGGGGGCGCGTCGCCGGCCGCGGCGAGCCGGTCCAGCACGGGTACGAACACCACGTCGGCCTCGGCGAGCAACCGGGCCGCCCGCAGGGTGAGCAGCTCGGGGTCGCCGGGACCGACCCCGACCCCGGTCAACGTCGCCGCACCGTCGCGCCCGGTCACCGGGCCGCCGCCTCGACCAGGCGGCGGGCGGCGTGCGGGTGGCCGGCCCAGTGCGTGTGCAGGTAGGAGGCGTGCACGCGGCCCGCGACGAAGCCGTGCTCGGCGCCGTCCCAGCGCCACGCCGGCCGGTCGCCGTGCCCGGGGTCGGTGACGGTGCGGTGGAACTCGTGGCCGCGTACCGGGTCGCCGGGGCGGTGCAGCGGGGAGCCGGTGACGGCGACGGCGTCGCGATAGCCGAGGGTGAGCCGGTCGGTCATCCGGGCGGCCAGGTCCAGCCGGCCGCACATGGGCACCCCGTCGAGGTGCCGGCCGAGGTAGAGCAGGCCGGCGCACTCGGCGACCACCGGGCCGTCGAAGTCCGCCAGCTCGGCGCGGAGCGTGGCGTTGTCGGCGAGCTGCGGCGCGTACGCCTCGGGGAAGCCGCCGCCGACGACCACCGCACGGGTGCCGGCGGGCAGGGCGGGGTCGCGCAGCGGGTCGAAGGGGGCCACCGTGGCGCCGGCGGCGGCGAGCAGCTCGGCGGTCTCGGCGTACGAGAAGGTGAAGGCCGGCCCGCCCGCGACCGCGACCACCGGACGTCCGGCGCCGGCGGGGCCGCCGACAGCGGCGGCCGGGTCCCAGGCCGGGGCGTGCAGCGGACCCGCGGTGCGGGCCAGGTCGAGCACGGCGTCCAGGTCCACGGTGGCCGCGACGAGGTCGGCGAGGGCGGCCACGATCGCCAGGGACTCCGGTGCCCGCTCGGCGACCGGCACCAGCCCGAGGTGGCGCGCCGGGGCGGCGACCTCGACGGCGCGGGCCACCGCCCCGAGCACCGGCACGCCCACCTCGGCGAGCGCGTCGCGCAGCAGCGACTCGTGCCGGGGCGAGCCGACCCGGTTGAGGATCACCCCGCCGATCCGCACGCCGGGGTCGAACGCGGCCATGCCCAGGGCGAGCGCGGCGGCGGAGCGGCCCTGGGCGGTGGTGTCCAGCACCAGCAGGACCGGGGCGTCGACCAGCCGGGCGACGTGCGCGGTGGAGGCGTACCCGCGGCGGCCGACCGCGCCGTCGTGCAGCCCCATCACGCCCTCGACGACGGCGATGTCGGCGGGCGTCGGGGTGCCGGCGCCGTGCCGCAGCAGCGGCGCGATCCGCTCCTCGCCGACCAGCCACGGGTCGAGGTTGCGGCCGGGGCGGCCGGCGGCCAGCGCGTGGTAGCCGGGGTCGATGTAGTCGGGGCCGACCTTGTGCGGGCTGACCACCAGACCGCGGCGGCGCAGCGCGGCGAGCAGCCCGGTGGCGACGGTGGTCTTGCCGTGCCCGCTGGCGGGCGCGGCGACCACCACGCGGGGCAGCGCCCACGCGCCGCCGTGGTCGCCGGTCGCGTCGCTGTCCCGGGCGCCGCCGGTAGGGTCGGCGTCGGTGGACGGTGCGCCGCCGACCGGGTGTCCGGCCGGCGCGGTGGGGCCGTCGGGACCGCGCGGGTCGGTGCGGCGGCCGGGGCCGGTCACCATTCGATGCCCTTCTGGCCCTTCTGGCCGGCGTCCATCGGGTGCTTGACCTTGGTCAGCTCGGCGACCAGGTCGGCGGCCTCCACCAGACGCGGGTCGGCGTCCCGGCCGGTGATCACGACGTGCTGGAAGCCGGGGCGGTTCGCCAGGGTGTCGACCACCTCGGCCACGTCCACCCAGCCCCACTTCATCGGGTAGGTGAACTCGTCGAGCACGTAGAGGCCGTACCGCTGCGCGGCCAGGTCGCGCTGGATCTGCCGCCAGCCCTCCAGGGCGTCGGCGGCGTGGTCGGCCTCGCCGCCGCGCTGGATCCAGGACCAGCCCTCGCCCATCTTGTGCCACGCGACCGGGGCGCCCTGCCCGGTGCGCTCGTGCACCTCGCCGAGGGCGCGGAAGGCGTTCTCCTCCCCCACCCGCCACTTGGCGCTCTTGACGAACTGGAACACCCCGACCGGCAGCCCGGCCGTCCAGGCGCGTAGGGCCAGCCCGAACGCGGCGGTCGACTTCCCCTTCATCTGCCCGGTGTGGACGATCAGCAGCGGCCGGTGGCGCCGCTGCCGGGTGGTCAGCCCGTCGACGGGCACGTGGGACGGCTTCCCCTGCGGCATCAGGCGACACTCCTCTTCTGCCCGACGGCGGCGACGGCGGCGACGCTGGTGGCGGTGGCGGTGACTGCGGGGGCGATCTTGGAAGGGGCGGGCCCCCGTGGGGGCCGTTCCTTGCCAAGATCCACGGCGGACCTGTCGTGCGGGCCGGGACGGGATTCCGGCGCGGGCGCCGGGGAGCGGCCGGTGGCGAGGGTGGTCAGGGGGGCGGTGGCCACCTCGTCGAGGCGGTGGTGGGCGGCGTCCAATTGGGCGGCGAGGCGGCGGGCCAGGCCCAGGCGGACCGGGCCGCTCTCGCAGTCGACGACGACGCAGGGCGCGCCGGTCGCGGCGAGCACGCCCGCCGCGCGGGCCGCCCGGTCCAGCGGGCGCTCGCCGGCGGTGGCCCGACCGTCGGTGACGACCAGCACCAGGGGACGGCGGCGGGGATCGCGCAACCGCTCCAGCCGCAGCAGGTCGGCGGCGGCGAGCAGCCCCTCGGCCAGCGGGGTGCGCCCGCCGGTGGGCAGCTCCGCCAGCCGGACGGAGGCGGCGAGCACCGACGAGGTGGCCGGCAGCAGCAGCTGCGCGGCGGCGCCCCGGAAGGCGACCACCGCGACCTTGTCCCGGCGCTGGTAAGCGTCGGTGAGCAGGGCGAGCACGGCCCCCTTGACGGCGGCCATCCGCGCCCGGGCGCCCATCGAGCCGCTGGCGTCGACGACGAAGAGCACGAGATTGCCCTCGCGCCCCTCGCGGACGGCCTCCCGGACGTCGTCGGGGCGCAGCCGCAGCGGCCCGCCGACACGGCCGCGGGCGGCCTGGTGCGGGGCGGCGGCCCGGACGGTCGCCGGCAGGTGCAGCACGCCGGCCCGGCCGGTCGGCACCCGCGCCCCGGTGGTCCGCCCGCGCCCGGTGCGGGCCCGGGAGCGGCGGCCGGGCACCCCGTCGCCGACCCCGGGCGCGGTGAGCAGCCGGGCCTTCAGGCCCTGCCGGGGTACGGCCACGGCCTGCCCGCCGCCGGAGCGGCCGTCCGCCGGCCGGGCCCGGCAGGGGGCACCTTCGCCGCCCGGGTCCCCGGCGTCGGGCGGGCCGGTCGAGGCGTCGGCCGAGGGCCCGGTGGCGTCGTCGCCACCGCCGGCCCGGTCCGGCCACGTGCCCTCGCCGCCGTCCCGGCCGGTGTCGCCGTCGCGCCCGAGGTCCGGCGCGTCCGCGCCGGCCGGCGTGGTCCCGTCGGCGATGCCGGGGTCCGGGGCGCCACCGGCCCCGTCCGGGCCACCGTCCGGGCCACCGGGGCCTCGGCCGCCGGGCCCGCCGCCGCCGTCCGGGCCGGAGTCCGGGCCGTCGCCGGGGCCGCCGTGCTCGTCGTCGGGGTCGTCGTCGCCGGCGCGATCGAGAGCCTCGTCCAGGCGCTTCTCGTCGAGCCCAGGAGCGTCGAACGGGTCCCGGCGACGCCGGTGCGGCAGGGCCAGCCGGGCGGCGACCCGCACGTCCTCCACCGTGACCACGTCCCGGCCGTGCCAGGCGGCGTGCGCCAGCGCCGTACGGGCGGTGACGATGTCGGCGCGCATGCCGTCCACGTCGAACGCGGCGCACACCTCGGCGATCCGGCGCAGCGCGGCGTCGGGCAGCAGCACGCGCTCCAGCCGCTGCCGGGCTGCGACGATCCGGCGGGCGACCTGCGCGTCGGCGTCGGCCCAGCGGGCGGCGAACCCCGCCGGGTCGGCGTCGGCGGCGAGCCGGCGGCGGACCACCTCGACGCGTACGGCCGGGTCGCGGCTGGCGCCGACCTCCACGGTCAGCCCGAACCGGTCCAGCAACTGGGGGCGCAGCTCCCCCTCCTCCGGGTTCATCGTGCCGACCAGCAGGAACCGGGACGCGTGGCTGACCGAGACGCCCTCGCGCTCGACGTGGCAGCGGCCCATGGCGGCGGCGTCGAGGAGCAGGTCGACCAGGTGGTCGTGGAGGAGGTTGACCTCGTCGACGTAGAGCACCCCGCGGTGGGCGGCGGCGAGCAGGCCGGGCTCGAAGGCGCGCACCCCCTCGCCGAGTGCCTTCTCCAGGTCGAGCGAGCCGACCACCCGGTCCTCGGCCGCCCCGACCGGCAGCTCCACCAGCCGGGCGGGACGCCGCTCGGCCGCCCGCGTGGCCGGGTGCGGCCCGTCCGGGCAGGACTGGTCGGGGGCGGCGGGGTCGCACGCGAAACGGCAGCCGGCCACCCGGTCGACGGGCGGCAGCAGCGCCGCCAGGGCCCGTACGGCGGTCGACTTGGCGGTGCCCTTCTCGCCGCGTACGAGCACCCCGCCGATCGCCGGGGAGACGGCGTTGAGCAGCAGGGCCAGCCGCATGTCGTCCATGCCGAGCACGGCGCTGAAGGGGAAGGTGGTCATGAGCGCTCCTCCAGGTCGCCCTCGCTGGCCAGGTACGTCTCGCGGAGGCGGTCCAGGGTGGCCGGCTCGGGCTCGGCCCACAGGCCCCGGTCGGCCGCCTCCAGCAGCCGCTCGGTGATGCCGCGCAGCGCCCACGGGTTCGACTGCTCCAGGAACTCCCTCGTGGTGTCGTCGAAGACGTACGCGGCGCTCAGGTGCTCGTACATCCAGTCGTCGACGACGCCGGCGGTGGCGTCGTAGCCGAACAGGTAGTCGACGGTGGCGGCCAGCTCGAAGGCGCCCTTGTAGCCGTGCCGGCGCATCGCGGCGATCCACTTCGGATTGACCACCCGGGCCCGGAACACCCGCCGGGTCTCCTCGCCGAGGGTGCGGGTGCGCACGTCGTGCGGCATCGCCGAGTCCCCCACGTACGCGGCCGGGGCGGCGCCGGTGAGGTGGCGGACCATCGCCACCATGCCGCCGTGGTACTGGAAGTAGTCGTCGGAGTCGACGATGTCGTGCTCGCGGGTGTCCTGGTTCTTGACCGCCACGGCGATCCGGGCGAAGGAGCGTTCCATGTCGGCGCGCGCCTCCCGCCCGTCCAGCCCCCGGCCGTAGGCGTAGCCGCCCCAGACGGCGTACACCTCGGCGAGGTCGGCGTCGCTGCGCCAGTTGCGGGCGTCGATCAGTGGCAGCAGCCCGGCCCCGTACGCCCCGGGCTTGGAGCCGAAGACGCGGGCGGTGGCCCGCCGCTCGTCGCCGTGTTCGGCGAGGTCGGCGGCGACGTGCGCGCGCAGGAAGTTCTGCTCGGCGGGCTCGTCCAGGGCGGCCACCAGCCGCACCGCGTCGTCGATGAGCGCGACCACGTGCGGGAAGGCGTCGCGGAAGAAGCCGGAGATGCGCACGGTGACGTCGACCCGAGGACGGCCCAGCTCCGCCGTCGGCACCACCTCGACGCCGGTGACCCGGCGGGACCGGTCGTCCCACGTCGGGCGGCAGCCGAGCAGGGCGAGGATCTCGGCGATGTCGTCGCCCTGGGTACGCATGGCGCTGGTGCCCCAGACCGTGAGCCCGACCGAGCGGGGGTACTCCCCGGTGTCGGCGAGGTGCCGGGCGAGCAGCGAGTCGGCCAGGGCCACGCCGACGTCCCAGGCGTTGCGGCTCGGGATGGCCTTCGGGTCGACGGAGTAGAAGTTCCGGCCGGTGGGGAGCACGTTGACCAGGCCCCGGGTGGGCGAGCCGGACGGGCCGGGCGGCACGAACCGCCCGTCGAGCGCGCCCACCACCCGGTCGATCTCGTCGGTCGTACGGTCCAGGCGCGGCACCAGCTCGGTGGCGGCGAAGCGGAGCACCGCGGCGGCGTCCGGTACGGCCCGCCCGGCCACCTCCTCGACCACCGCGTCGACGGCGTCGACGTCCCAGCCGAGGGTCTCCATGCCGACGACCAGCCGGCGGGCCAGGGCCTCGATCAGGTCGACCGCGTCGGCGGCGGTCACGCCCGGTCCCTCCACGGTCTCGGTCAGCGCCTCGGGCACGGTGAGCCGCTCCCCGGGGGCGGCGAGCAGGGCCTGCTCGTCCAGCCCGTACGCGCCGGCCAGCGCCTGCCGCAGGCCGGGCAGCGCGCGGGCGCCGCCCCAGACCTGCGGGGCACGCAGCACGGCGAGCACGAGGTTGACCCGGGCCTCGCCGGTGGGCGCGGCGGCGAGGATGTGCAGGCCGTCGCGGATCTGCACGTCCTTGACCTCGCACAGGTAGCCGTCGAGGTGCAGCACGAAGTCGTCGAAGTCGTCGGCGTCGGGCATCCGCTCGGCGTGCAGGTCGTGGTGCAGCTCGGCGGCGCGTACCAGCTCCCAGATCTGGGCCCGCAGGGTCGGCACCTTGGCCGGGTCGAGGGCCTGCACGGTGGCGTACTCGTCGAGCAGCTGCTCCAGCTTCGCCAGGTCCCCGTACGTCTCGGCGCGGGCCATCGGCGGCACCAGGTGGTCGACGACGACGGCGTGCGCGCGCCGCTTGGCCTGCGTGCCCTCGCCGGGGTCGTTGACGATGAACGGGTAGACCAGCGGCAGGTCGCCGAGGACGGCGTCCGGGGCGCAGTCGGCGGCCAGCCCGAGGCCCTTGCCGGGCAGCCACTCCAGGGTGCCGTGCTTGCCCAGGTGCACCACGGCGTCCGCGCCGAACCCGCCGTCGGCGACGGGCGCGGCCAGCCAGCGGTACGCGGCCAGGTAGTGGTGGCTGGGCGGCAGGTCCGGGTCGTGGTAGATGGCGATCGGGTTCTCCCCGAAACCGCGCGGCGGCTGGATCAGCAGCACCACGTTGCCGAAGCGCAGCCCGGCGAGCACGATGTCGCCGCCGTCGGTGTAGAGCCCGCCGGGCGGCTCGCCCCAGTGGGCGAGCATCCGTTCCCGCAGCTCCGCCGGCACCTGCGCGAACCACCGCCGGTACGTCTCCCCCGGCACCCGCGCCTCGGCGGCGCCGAGCTGTTGCGGGGTGAGCCACTCGACGTCGTGGCCGCCGGCGGCGATGAGGGCGTGGATGAGCGCGTCGCCGTCGTCGGGCACCGGGGCGTCGCCGAGGTGGTAGCCGGCGTCGGCCAGGGCGGCGAGCAGCCGCACCGCCGAGGCGGGGGTGTCCAGGCCGACGGCGTTGCCGACCCGGGAGTGCTTCGTCGGATACGAGCTGAGCACGACCGCGAGCCGCTTGTCGGCCTGGGGCACGTGCCGCAGCCGGGCGTGCCGCACGGCGATGCCGGCCACCCGGGCGGCCCGCTCCGGGTCGGCCGCGTAGGTGGAGAGCCCGTCGGCGTCGATCTTCTTGAACGAGAACGGCACGGTGACGATCCGGCCGTCGAACTCGGGGATCGCCACCTGCATCGCGGCGTCCAGCGGGGACAGCCCGGCGTCGCTGGCGGCCCACTGCTCGCGGGTGCTGGTCAGGCAGAGCGCCTGGATCACCGGCACGTCCAGGGCGGCGAGCGCGCCCACGTCCCAGGCGTCCTCGTCCCCTCCGCCGGAGGCGTCGGCGGCGACCGTGCCGCCGGCGGCGAGCACGGTGACCAGCAGGGCGTCGCAGCGGGCGAAGAGCCCGAGCGGCCCCGCGCCGGCGGTGAGTCCGCGCAGCGAGCCGCAGTAGATGGGCAGCGGGTCGCCGCCGGCCGCGTCGACCGCGTCGGCGAGGACGTCGACGAACCCGGTGTTCCCGGCGAGGGCGTGCGCCCGGTAGAAGACGATCCCGACCGTCGGCCGGTCCGGCCGCGTGGGCCGCTCGCCGTGGATGCCGTACGTCGGGGTGGGCGCGGGCGGAGCGAAGCCCTCGCCGGTGAGCAGCACCGTGTCGGAGAGGAACCGGGCGAGCTGGGCGAGGTTCTCCGGCCCGCCCTCGACCAGGTAGGCCAGCGCCTGGGTGGCCACCCCGGAGGCCACGGTGGAGGCCGCCATCAGCTCCGCGTCCGGCACGTTCTCGCCGCCGAGCACGACCGTCGGCACGCCGGAGGCCAGCACCGCCGCGAGCCCGTCCGGCCACGCCTGCCGGCCGCCGAGCAGGCGTACGACGGCGAGGTCGACGCCGTCGAGCAGCGCCGGCACGGCGTCGGCGGCGACCCGGGCGGGGTTGGCGAGCCGGTAGTCGGCGTCGCTGGCGCGGGCGGCGAGCAGGTCGGTGTCGGCGGTGGACAGCAGCAGGATGCGCACGGACAGCTCCGGAGAGTGACGCCCGGGTCGACGCGGGGACGACCGGGCGATGCGGGGATGGGCGCGGTTCAGCGGGTACGACGGGCCGGCGGCCGGCTCACCGGCGGGCCGGCGGGGTCGGGCGGCGCGGTGCGGGCGTCAGCGGTAGGTGGCGAGGGCGCGCCCGGGCACGGCGGCGAGCCGGCCGGTCACGGTGCGGGCACCACCGAATGCCGGGCGACCGACGGCGGGCGCGGTGCGGGCCGGCGGGTGCGCGGCGGCCCGGCGGCTGACCGGCGGGGCAGCGTTGCAGCCGCCCGCGGGAGAGCCGCCGCCAGCGGGGCCGCTGGCACGACCGGGCACGATGCGACGATGATCGTCGATGGGGGAGACGCGGTGCGTCATCGGGTCCTCCTCGGGTGTCCACGCCCTGGAATCGCTCCGACGGCCGAAGTATCCTGGCTCCCGGATCGACGCTCTCCCCCGGCCTTCCAACCGCGCACGCACGGCCGTGACTCACGAGGGGGGATCGCTCCCCGGTGACAGTGGCGGGACCGCGCCGGAATCGCACCGGCTTCCTTCACTGCCGTCAGGCCGCGAATGCTGCCACACCCCGGGCCGCCGGTCAACGCCGCCCCACCCCGGCTCACGGCACCTCGTGTCGATCGACGGGGAGCGATCATTACGCCCTTTCAGGCACGCCTTTCGCATTGTCGTCGACCGATGTAAGGTCTGAGCCGCCGAATACCGTGACGGTGGCCCCGGAACGCGCACGGGCCGAGCGTCCCGGCACCCGCGCGCACCCCGGCGCCCGCGTGCCGTTCCGCTTCCCCAGCAGGCAGGCTGCGGCGCGCGGGAAGCGTCCTCGTCTGCCCGACGTGGTGACGGGGACCTCGACCACGGTCGACGTCGGCTCACCGGCCGGCGAGCCCCGATTCGTAGCCCGCGATCACCAGCTGCGCCCGGTCGCGGGCGGCCAGCTTCGTCAGCAACCGGCCGATGTGCGTCTTCACGGTGCCCCGGCTGAGGTGCAGGTGCCGCTCGATCTCGGCGTTGGACATCCCACGGGTGATCAACGTCAACACCTCCCGTTCCCGCCGGGTCACCCCGTCGAGCCGTCCGGACACCCGCCGGGCGGCCGGCAGTCGGGTGAACTCGGCGATGAGCCGCCGGGTGACGCTCGGGGCCAGCAGCGCCTCGCCGGCGGCGACCACCCGGATCGCGTCGAGCAGCCGCACGGGTGGCGTGTCCTTGAGCAGGAAACCGCTCGCCCCGGCACGCAACGCCCGGTACACGTACTCGTCGAGGTCGAACGTGGTGAGGATGAGCACCCGCGGCGCGTCCCGGAGCGCGGTGACCTGCTCGGTGGCGGCGATACCGTCCAGTTCGGGCATCCGGATGTCCATCAGGACCACGTCGGGCGCGTACGCCCGTGCGAGTTCCACGGCGGCGCGCCCGGTGCCGGCCTCCGCCACCACGGTCATCCCGGGGGTGGCGTCGACCAGCAGGCGGAGGGCCCCGCGCAGCAGCGCCTCGTCGTCGGCCAGGAGCACGCGTACCGGCTCACTCATCGTCGGACACCCCCACGGTGAACGGCAACCGGGCACGGACGGCGAACCCGCCGCCGGGCGCGGGGCCGGCCTCCAGGCTGCCGCCGTGCATCGCCGCCCGTTCGCGCATCCCCCGCAGGCCGTGGCCGGGCGGCCCCACGGCACGCCCCGCCGTCCGGTCGCGACGACGGCGACGGTCAGCACCCCGGGCCCGATCGCGACGGCGATCCGGCAGCGGGTCGGGCCCGCGTGGCGCAGCACGTTGGTGAGCGCCTCCTGCACGATCCGGTACGCCGAGGCCTGCACGGCCGCCGGCACCCGCGACAGGTCGGGCGCCACCTCCAGGTCGACGGCGACGCCGGCGAGGCGGACGTCCGCCATCAGCCGGTCGAGTTCGGCGAAGCTCGGCGCGGTGTCGACCGGATCGCGCAGCGCGCCGAGCACGACCCGGACGTCGTCGAGGGCCGCCCGGCTGACCCGCTCGATCGCGGCCAGGGCGTCCCGGCCCTGGCCGGGATGGCTGTCGGCGAGGTGGTTGGCGACCGCCGCCCGCATCGCGATCACGCTCAGGCTGTGCCCGACCACGTCGTGGATGTCCCGGGCGATGCGCAACCGCTCCTCGGCCACCGCCCGGTCGGCACGCAGCTCGGCGAGCTGGGCGGCGTGCTGCCGGCGGGCGCGTACCGCCCGGCCGAGCGCCCACGAGCCGGCGATCACGGTCGCGGCGTAGAGCAGGACCGGCACCGGCGTGGCCGCGAACGACTCCTCCCCCGGCCGGATCGGGACCACCGGCAGCCCGGGTACCGCCGTGGCCGACACGCCCCCTGCCGTGACGCCCGCGAGCGCCCCGACGAGCGCCGCCCCGGCCCGCCGGGTGGGGGCGCACAGGGCGGGCGGGTAGAGCGCGAGCGCCACCGCGAACACCACGGCGTCGCCGGCGACCCCGACCGCGACCGCCACGGCCCCGGCCACCACCACGACGGTGAGCACCGGCAATGGCCAGCGCCGGCGGAGGGCGAGGGGGAGCCCGAACAGCACGGCCAGTCCTCCGGCGAGCACCGGGGCGGCGGGCGTCCGGAACACCGCGAGGGGTACGAGGGCCACTGCCGCCAGCGCGTCGAACGCCACCAGCCGCCGCGGCCCGAGCCGCTCCATGGTGACCACCCGGCCACCGTATCCGCCCGACGACCGCCGGGCGTCGGACCAGGGTCCGATGCCGGTCCGGACCGCGCTCCGATGTGCGCGGGCGGTCGGCCGGCCCAGAATCCCGGCATGACCGTCCGATTCCTCGCCGCGGTCGCCGCCGTGGCGCTCGCCGCGTCGCCGGCTCCGGCGCCCGCCGCCGGATCTCCGGCCCGTGTCGACGCCCCTGCCGTCGACGCCCTCGTCCGGGAGTACCGCGAGGCGACCGGGCTGCCCGGTGTCGCGGTGGCCGTCACCCGGGGAACCGACGTGCTGCACGCCGCCGGCTACGGCCACACCCCTGCCGGCGCCCCGGTCACCGCGTACACCCCCATGGCCGTGGCGTCGGTGAGCAAGTCGTTCACCGCCCTGGCGGTGATGCAGCTGGTGGAGGCCGGCCGGGTGGAACTCGACGGCCCGGTCCGGCGGCACCTGCCCGAGTTCACGATGGCCGATCCCCGCGCGGCCACGATCACCGTACGGCAGCTGCTGGACTGGAGCAGACCTCCGGTATGTCGGACAGGACGTTTCCCGCGTTCAGCCGGCGGCAGCCGGGCTCGTTGCGGGAGGCCGTGGCGGGGATGCGCACCGCGCGGCTGGCCGCCGCCCCCGGCACGCGGTGGGAGTACCACAACCCGAACTTCCAGGTGGCCGCGCGCCTGGTGGAGGTCGTCAGCGGCCGCACGTTCGACGACTACCTACGGACTTACGTCTTCGGTCCGCTCGGCATGGCCGACAGCCGCACCATCGACGTGGCCGCCGAGCTGCCGGCGAGCGCGCGCGGTCACCTGATGATCCTCGGCGCGGCCGTCGCCCTGCCGGAGCCGCCGGCCTTCGGCAACGGTTCCGGCGGGGTGCTCAGCTCCGCGCGCGACATGGCGGCGTGGCTGGTCGCGCAGGGCAACCGGGGTCGCGGCCCGGACGGCACGTCGATCGTCTCCCCTCCGGGCCTCGCCACGCTGCACCGCCCGTCGGCCGTCTCGGGCTCCTACGCCCTCGGCTGGTCCGTCGGAAGGACCGCCTCGGGGGCGCCGACGATCGGACACGGCGGCGACCTGTTCACCTCGACGGCGTACCAGGCGCTGCTGCCCGCATCCGGCCACGGTGTGGCGGTCATGGCGAACACCGGCCTGTCCCACGGCCACGCCTCAGCCCTCGCCGAGCGGCTCATCGCGCTGATCGAGGGAACGCCGCCACCCCCGGCGGGTACGCCGCTCGTGGTCGTCGACGCGGTGCTGCTGGTGCTCGCCGTCGCCACGGCGGCGCTCGCGGGTCGGGCCGTGCTCCGCTCGCGCCGCTGGGCGGCCGGCCGGGTGGTACGCCCGTGGACGCTGGTGAGGCTGCTCCCGCTGCTCGCGCCCCTGCTGCTGCTCGCCTCGATCCACCGGGTGGTCGGCGCGCTCTACCGGGGCCGCGACGTCGCCTGGGTCCAGGTGGCGTACCTCTATCCGACGTTCATGGTGCTGCTCGCCACCGCGACGCTGGGGTCCGCCGCCGTGCTCGTGGCGCGGCTCTTCCGACTCGGGCGACGCGAGCGCGCCTGACGACGGGCGTACCGGTCAGCGGGCGTGGCGCTCCGGGTGGGCCCGGTTCCACGCCCGCATCCGCTCCGGGTAGCCGGTGCGGGCGGCCTCGTACAGCGGCACCGCGTGCTTGCGGGCGATGGACCCGGCGGCACGCGGCGAGCCGGTGCGCCGGCGGATCCACTCGCCGTCGTGGGCGATGGCGACCACGGTGGTGTCCGTCGCGGTGGTCTCCGGTTCCAGGTAGAACTCCACGCCCTGGCGGCTGGTCACGAACGCCTCCAGCGCGGCCAGGTCCTCCCGGGTCGCCTCCCGGTCGAGCTTCGTCGGGGTCGGGTCGGCGGCCCGCGACCGCCGGTTGAACCAGCCCATGTCCCGCTCCTCTCCTCCGGGTCCTCCCAGTGCAGCACCCAAACCTGCGAGGCGGCTGCGAGCGGGGTGTGAGTGCCCTGCCAGGCGACCTCAGCGGGCCGGCGGGCGGGTGGCCGGCACCAGGGCGAGGGTGGGCAGCAGCAGCAGCGGCACCACGAGCAGGGCGTGCAGCGTGCCGACCCGGTCGCCGAGCAGGCCGAGCAGCGGCGGGCCGGCGAGGAAGGCGGTGTAGCCGATCACGGCGACCACGCTGACCCGGGCCGGCGCCCGCTGCTCCTCGTCGGCCGCCGCGCTCATCCCGACCGGGAAGCCCAGCGACGCGCCGATCCCCCAGAGCGCGACGCCGGCGATCGCCACCGGTCCGGACCCGGCGAGCACCGCCACGCCCGCGCCGAACGTGGCGAGCAGGATCGTGGCCGACAGGACGGGCACCCGACCCCACCGGTCGAGCGCGACCGTGCCCACCGTGCGCCCCAGGGTCATGCCGACGACGAAGACGCCGAAGACGGCGGCCCCGGCCGCCTCGCTGAGGTCGTACCCGTCGATGAAGGCGACGGCGAGCCAGTCGTTGGCGCTGCCCTCGGCGAACGCCGCCACCAGCACCAGCAGCCCGATGAGCAGGGTTCGCGGCTCCCGCCAGGCGGCGAGCAGGTCGCGGCGGCGCTCGGCCGGGGCGGCCGACGCCGAGGAGGTGCCGGCCTCGGCCGCCGGCAGGAACGACCGGACGGCCAGCAGCGTGCCGAGCAGCACCACCGCGGCCAGGACGGCGAGGTGCGCGGCGACCGGTACGCCGAGGCGGGCGGACCCGGCACCGAGCCCGGCGCCGGCCACGGAACCGAGGCTCCACGCAGCGTGGAAGCGGGGCATGATGGTACGCCCGAGCCTCCGCTCGACCACCGCGCCCTCGACGTTCATCGCCACGTCGCAGATGCCGGAGCCGTAGCCGAGCGCGCACAGCCCCACCGCGACCCCGGGCAGGGAACCGGTCGGGGCGGCGACCCCGGCCACGGTCAGCCCCGCCGCGACGAGCGCGCTGCCGAGGGCCACCGTGCGGGCCGTACCGAGCCGCTGCGCCACCAGGCCGGCGGTGGGCATCGCCAGCAACGAGCCGACGGACATGGCGAGCAGGAGCAGCCCGAGCCGGCCCGCGCTGAGCCCGAGCGCGTCGCGGACGGCGGGCACCCGGGAGAACCAGGTGGCCACGGCCAGGCCGTTGAGCGCGAAGACCACGGCCACGCCGGTGCGGGCGGCCAACACCACCCGGGGTACGGCCGGGGGCGGCGCGGTGGGCGGGGCGGCGGTGCGGCTCACGGTGGCGGTCCTCTCGCCTCGGGTGGTCTGCCGTCCGATCCCACACCTGAGAGCGCTCTCAGGACAACCCGGTCCCGCCCCTTACCGTCGGCGCGCCGGGGAGGGATGATTCGGTCGACCGTCCACGCCGCGACGGCCGAATCACGGGGAGGACCGGGATGACGACGACGCACCGACCACCGACCCTCCAGGACGTCGCCCGGGTGGCGGGGGTCTCCCGGGCCACCGCCTCGCGGGTGATCGCCGGCACCGGCTACGCCTCCCCCGCCGCCCGTGAACGGGTGAGTCGAGCCGCCGACCGGCTCGGCTACGCGCCGAACCCGGCGGCCCGCGCGCTGGTCCGGGGCACCGGGTTCCGGCTGGTGGTGGCGGTGACCGGCACCGCCGCCACGGTCCTCGACGACCCGTACGTCCACCGGGTGCTCGGCGCGTGCGCCCGGGTCTGCGCCCCGCACGGGCTCGGGGTGACACTGCACTGGCTGCCCACCCGGGCGCCGGGCGAGGTGCGCCGGCTGGCCGGGGACCGCGGCGTCGGCGGGGTCGTCCTGATCAACACCACCGAGGGGGTGCTGGACGCGGTCCCGGCGAGGCTGCGCGGCCGGGTGGCCTCGATCGGCATCGGCTCCGCCCTCGTACCGGCCTTCGACGTGGACAACGGCGGCGGCACCGAGGCCGTCGTCCGGCACCTGTACGCCACCGGGCGCCGCCGCATCGCCATGGTGACCGGGCCCCGCTGGCTGTCCTGCGCCGGCCGGTCGGTCGGCGCGTACCGGCGGATCGTGCGCGACGCCGCCCTGCCGGAGCGGCTGGTGCCGGGGGACTTCAGCGCGGACCGCGGCCGGGCGGCGGCCCGGGAGGTGCTGGAACGCTGGCCGGACACGGACGCGATCGTCGGCAGCAGCGACGCGACCGCGCTCGGGGTGATCGACCGGCTGCGCGGCGACGGCGTCCAGGTGCCCGGGGACGTCGCCGTCACCGGCTTCGACGACATCCCGCTCGCCGCGATGACCACCCCCGCGCTGACCACGGCGACGCATCCGGTGACGCAGATCGCCACGGCGGCGGCGACGGCCGTGCTGGACGGGCGGCCGGTGCCGCCGGCGACGATGTTCCCGTCCCGGCTGGTCCGCCGGGTGAGCGGATGAGCCGGCCTCCCGCCGGAGCCGCGCCGGCGGGACTCGCCTCGTGGACGGGTGCGCCGACCGCCGACCGCGTCCGTGCCGGGTCGCGCCGGTGGGATTGAGCGTCGGGTTGGCGGGTAACCGCCGGCGCATGCCCGCCCAGGACGAGGAGCGGTGATCCCGTGGCCGAGCCCGCGCCGCCGCACCGGCAGCCGGAGGAGAACTTCCGGCACGGCCGGCTCGCCGCGCGTCCGGCGCCGCCGACCACCCTGGCCGCCGCCGGGCTGGCGTCGCTGACCGACCCACGGGGCGCCGCGCTGGCGATGGTGTACGCCCCGGAGCCGGTCGACGGCCCCCCGTACCGGCTGGTGCTGCTCCTGCACGGGGCCGGCGGCTCGGCCCGGCAGGGGCTGGACCTGCTGCTGCCGGTCGCCGACGCGCACCGCCTGCTGCTGGTCGCCCCGCAGGCGGTGGCGAGCAGCTGGGACCTGATCGGCGGCGAGGGCTTCGGTACGGACGTACGGCGCATCGACGGCCTGCTGGCCACGGTCTTCGCCGGCTACCCCGTGGCGCGGGTGGCGTTCGGCGGGTTCTCCGACGGCGCCTCGTACGCCCTCTCCCTGGGCCTGACCAACGGCGACCTGGTCGACGCGGTGGTGGCCTTCTCCCCCGGTTTCGCCGCGCCGCTGGTCACCCACGGCCGGCCCCGGGTCTACGTCTCGCACGGCGCGCGGGACCCGGTCCTGCCGGTGGACGTGTGCAGCCGCCGCCTGGTCCCCCGCCTGCGCTCCCTCGGCTACGACGTCACCTACGACGAGTTCCCGGGCCCCCACGAGATCCCCCCGCCCATCCGCACCCGCGCCACCACCTGGCTGACCACCTGACCCCGCCCCGCCCGCGCCGCTCCCGTCGATCATGCAGTGCTGGTGGCCGGTATGGGGGGTAAGTGGCTTTCGTGGGGAATCACGACTGCATGATTGACGGGGCGACGGCGGGACGTGGTTAGGATCCGGGCGTGGATCCGCTGAGCGGGCTGCTGGATGGGCCTCGGGCCCGGGGCGCCTTCCTGCTCCGGTCGATGCTCGATCCGCCGTTCGCGCTGCGGATCGAGGACCGCGCCCCGCTGACCGTGGTGGCCCTGGTCCGCGGCACGGCGTGGGTGGTCCCCGACGACGGCGCGCCGGCCGCGCTCGGGCCGGGCGACGTGGCGGTGCTGCGGGGACCGGACGGCTATCTCGTGGCCGACGACCCGGCCACCGCGCCGCAGGTCGTCGTCCACCCCGGGCAGCGGTGCACCACGCTGCGGGGCGAGCCTCTGGCCGAGGTGATGACGC
Organism: Micromonospora sp. M71_S20; assembly: GCF_003664255.1. Lineage (NCBI taxonomy): Bacteria > Bacillati > Actinomycetota > Actinomycetes > Micromonosporales > Micromonosporaceae > Micromonospora > Micromonospora sp. M71_S20. The sequence goes on from NZ_RCCV01000001.1 coordinate 4,731,796, forward strand.
TGGGCGTACGCACCTGGGGCACGGGCGCGGACGGCCCCACGGTGCTGCTGACGGGCACCTACCAGCTGCCCGGCGAGCTGGGCCGGCGACTGCTGACCGCCCTGCCGCCCCTGCTGGTGGTCGGCGGCGAGGACCGGAGCGACCCGCTGGTGTCCCTGCTCGCCGACGAGGTCACCCGGGACGCGCCCGGCCAGGAGGTGGTCCTCGACCGGCTGCTCGACCTGGTGCTGATCGCCGCGCTGCGGACGTGGTTCGCCCGCCCCGGCGCCGCGCCCGCCTGGTACGTCGCCGCCGCCGACCCGGTCGTCGGCCCGGCGCTGCGGCTGCTGCGCAACGATCCGGCCCGGCCCTGGACCGTCGCCGCCCTCGCCGCCGAGGTGGGCGTCTCCCGGGCAGCGCTGGCCCGCCGCTTCACGGAGCTGGTCGGCGAGCCGCCGATGACGTTCCTGACCGGGTGGCGGCTGGCGCTCGCCGCCGACCTGCTCCGCGAGCCCGACGCCACCCTGGGCGCAGTCGCCCGCGAGGTGGGCTACGGCAGCCCTTTCGCGCTGAGCAGCGCGTTCCGTCGGGTCCACGGCGTCAGCCCCCGCGACCACCGGCTCGCCCGCTGACCGCGCGCCCCCGGTCGGGGTGCGGGCCGGGTCACGTCGATGGACGGTTCGGGCGTGGCCGGTTGGGGAAAGTGACCCCGGCGGGACGATGAGGGGCAGTGCACGGCGGCTGCTTGCGACCCGGAGACCAGCGCGGGGACAGGGGGCCGGGACGTGGATTCGAAGCAACGCGTCGGACCGGCGGGCGCCGGGGCGGCCGTCGACGATCTCTTCGCCGGTGACGACGAGACCAGCGCCGCGCACCGGGCAACCGACTGGGCCGCCACCGCCCTGGGTCCGGTGGAGAACTGGCCGCCGGAGCTGTGCGCGGCGGTACGCACCGTGCTGCCGTCGAAGATCCCGATGCTGTTGTGGTGGGGCACCGAGCTGGTGCAGATCTTCAACCACGCGTACACCCCGGTGCTCGGCGACAAGTACCCGGCCGCGGTCGGCCAGCCGGGCGCACGGTGCTGGGCGGAGGTCTGGACCGAGTTGGGCCCGCTCACCGACCAGGTGCTCGCCGGCCGGGGCGCCACCTACGCGGAGAACCAACTGCTCCTGCTCAACCGGCACGGCTACCTGGAGGAGACGTACTGGACCTTCTCCTACAGCCCGGTGCGCGCCGGGCACGGCCAGGTCCCCGGTGTCTTCGTGGCCACCACCGACGTCACCGCCCGGGTGCTGGGTGACCGGCGGCTGGAGACGCTGCGCGAGCTGGGCTCGATCTCCATCGCGGCGGCGGACACCACCCGCGACGCCGCCCGGGCGGCCGCCCGGGTCCTCACCGGCAGCCCGGCCGACCTGCCCGCCGTGATGATCTACCTGCGTCCGGAGGGCGCGACGCCGGGCGACGACAGCGACCCGACCGGCCCCGGACCGGACGGCAGCCGAGGCTCCGAGGCGGACGAGCTGGTGCTGGCCGCCTCGGTCGGCGTGGCCGACGACACCGCCGCGGCGGCCGGGTGGCTGGCACAGATCGCCGAGGTGGCGCGCACCGGACGCCCCGCGCGGGTCCGGGGAGTGGCCCTGCCGGGCGACCCCCGCGCCGGGGCCGGGGCGGTCGTCGGGGTGCCGGTGGACGAGGTGGTGGTGCTGCCCCTGCTGGCGACCGGGCAGGCTCGCCCGGCCGGCGTGCTGGTCGCCGGCATCAGCCCCTTCCGGGAACTGGACGAGGCGTACCGCGGGTTCCTCGACCTGGTGGCCAACCGGGTCTCGACGGCGCTGAGCGACGTGCTGGCGTACGAGGCGCAGCGACGCCGGGCCGCGGCGCTGGCCGAACTGGACGCGGCGAAGACGGAGTTCTTCACCGACGTCAGCCACGAGCTGCGCACCCCGCTGACGCTGATCGCCGGCCCGGTGCGGGAGAGCCTCGCCGACCGGCGCGAACCACTCCCGCCGGGCCAACGCGAGCGCCTGGAGCTGGTGCACCGCAACACCGGCCGGCTGCGCAAGCTGGTCAACGACATGCTCGACTTCGCCCGCCTGGAGGGCGGCCGGCTGGACGCGGAACGGGTGGAGACCGACCTTCCGGCGCTCACCGCCGGCGTCGCCGAGTCGTTCGCGTACGCGATGCGCCAGGCCGGGCTGGCCTACCGGGTCGACGTCGAGGCGCTGCCGCGCACCGCGTACGTGGACCGCGACATGTGGGAGAAGGTGGTCGTCAACCTGCTCTCCAACGCCCTGAAGTACACCCTGGCCGGGTCGGTGCGGCTACGGCTGCGTGGCGACGGCGAGCGCGTCACGCTGACCGTCGACGACACCGGCGTCGGCGTCCCCGCCGACCAGCAGCCGCTGCTGTTCCACCGCTTCCACCGCGTACGCGGCGCCGGCGGCCGGTCGCACGAGGGCACCGGCATCGGGTTGGCGCTGGTGCAGGAGATGGTCCACCTGCACGGCGGCGAGGTCCGCGTGCGCTCGGTCGAGGGCGAGGGCTCGACGTTCACCGTCCGCCTGCCGTACGGCCGGCCCACCGCCACGACCAGCCGCCGCGAGCGGATCCACGAGCCGGCCCACGAGGCGTACGTCGCCGAGGCCCTGCACTGGCTGCCGGAGGCCGCGCCCGCCCACCCCGAGCGGACCGACGACGACGCCCGGGACGCCGCGACGGTGCTGGTGGTGGACGACAACGCCGACCTGCGCGCGTTCCTCGCGAGCCTGCTCGCGCCCCACCACCGGGTGGTCGTCGCGGCCGACGGTCGGGAGGCGCTCGACCGGATCGCCGAGCGGGTGCCGGACCTGGTGCTGACCGACGTGATGATGCCCCGCCTGGACGGCTTCGGGCTGGTCCGGGCGCTGCGCGCCGACCGGCGTACGGCCGGGCTGCCGATCATCGTGCTCTCCGCGCGCGCCGGTGAGGAGGCGGCGGTGGAGGGGCTGCGGACCGGGGCCGACGACTACCTGGCCAAGCCGTTCTCCTCGGAGGAACTGCTGGCGCGGGTGGGCGCGCACCTGGAGCTGGCGCGGTTGCGCAACGAGGAGGCGACCTGGCGGGCGGCGCTGATCGAGTCGTTGCAGGACGCGTTCGCCGTGGTCGACGCCGACGGCGCGCTGGTCGAGGCGAACGAGGCGTTCTGCCGCCTGGTCGGCGCCTCCCGGCTGGCGGCGCCGGTCGCGCCGCCGCACCCGTGGTGGCCGGAGGCCGACGCCGCGCCCGCCGACCGGCGGCTGCTGATCGACGTGCTGTGCACCGCGCGGGGCTCCGGCCGAGGTCGGGTCACCCTGCCGCTGCGGCACGCCGACGGGCGGCGGATCTGGGCCGAGGCGGTCTACAACTCGCTGCGCGAGCCGCGTACCGGCCGCCGCCTCTACGTCGCCACGCTGCGCGACGTGACCGCCGAGGTCCGCGCCGCCGCCCGGCAGTCCGCCCTGACCGCGCTCTCCGGCCGCCTCGCCCGCGCCACCGACGTGGCCGAGGTGCTCGACGCCGGCCTGTCCGAGCTGTGCACCCTGCTGGACGGCACCCGCGGCCTGGCGGTTTGCGCCGACGCCGCCGGCACACCGCTCGTGGTGACCCAGGGCCTGACGCTGACCCGGCAGGTGCAGCGGGCGCTCGACGGGCTGGCCGCGGAGGGCGAGCCGCAGCTCGTCGTCGACGACGCCGGCCGGGTGACCGCGCTCGGGGCGCGCATCGAGCCGGGCGGGGCGCCCGGCGGGGTGTGGCTGGAGCTGGAGCCGCCCCGGTCGGTGCCGACCGTGGACCGGCCGCTCGTGCGACAGCTCTGCGCGGCGCTGGCCCAGGCGCTGGTCCGCGCGCGGGCCTTCGAGACCCAGCGCACGGTGGCCCTGGCCATGCAGCGGGCGATGCTCGGTCCGGTCGACCTGCCGGCCGGGTTCGCGACCCGCTACCAGCCGGCGGTGGCGCCGCTGGAGGTGGGCGGCGACTGGTACGACGTGGTCCAGCTCCCCGGCGACCTCGTGGGCGTGGTGGTGGGCGACGTGGTGGGGCGGGGCCTGCCCGCCGCCACCGTGATGGGCCAGCTGCGCAGCGCCTCGCGCGCCCTGCTCCTGCAGGCCAAGAGCCCCGCCGAGGTGCTCTGCGCGCTGGACGACTTCGCCCGGATGGTGCCCGGCGGCGCCTGCACCACCGTCTTCTGCGCCATCATCGACCGCTCGCTGGGCGTGCTCCGCTACTCCTCGGCGGGCCACCCGCCGGGCATCCTGGTGCACCCGGACGGCTCCGCCGACCTGCTGACCCGCGCCGGCTCGGTGCCGCTGGCCAGCGTCGCGGTGCCCGGCCGGCCCGAGGCCGGAGCGCAGCTGCAACCCGGTTCGACGCTGCTGCTCTACACGGACGGGCTGATCGAGCGACGACGGGAACTGATCGACGCCGGCATCTCCCGGGCGGTCGCCGCGCTCACCCAGGGCCGCGAGCTGCCCGAGGGCGCGCTGGCCGACCGGATGGTCCGGGACCTGCTGCCCGACACCCGCAACGACGACGTGGCGGTGCTGGTCTACCGGCACCGGGAGCCGGCGGTCTTCGCCGCGGCGCTGACCGCCGACCCGGGGCAGCTCGCGCCGACGCGGCAGGCGCTGCGGGAGTGGCTGACCGGCCTCGGCATCGGCGAGACCGACGTCGACGCGGTGCTGATCGCGGCCGGCGAGGCGTGCGCCAACGCGATCGAGCACGGTTACCGGTTCGCCCCGGACGCGTCGGTCACCGTCCGGGGGCGGCTGCGCGCCGACCGGCTGGAGATGGTGGTCAGCGACACCGGCGGATGGCGGGAGGCGACCCCCGACGACAGCGAGCGCGGCCGTGGCCGGCTGATCATGGCCCGGTTGATGGACGAGGCCGCCGTCGCCGGCAGCGCCGAGGGCACGACCGTACGCCTGGTCAAGCGCGTCTCCGGCACCTGACCGGCTGCCGTCGCGGCGACCGCCGCCCGGGGATACCGGCGTCGGGTGGCCGACGGCCCGGGTTGTGGTGGTACTCCTGCGGCGACGACACTCCCGCGCGTCCGGCAGGCTCATGATCATTTGCTGAGAACCGGTAGAAGTGGTGGGTGGCTTCCGGGTGACTGGCAAACGATCATCGCTGCTTTAGCAGGGTTTTGGGCGTCGTGGGCGTTGTCCACAGCAGGGCCGCTGTCCACAGCGCGCGGGGGAACATGTGGCGAGCGGTGGCCGCGTCCGGCACGGTCGGCGGCGTGAACTCCGTGCTGCGGGCCCTGGTCGACCGCAACGGCGGGCTCGTCACCCGACACGCTGCCGTGCAGGTACTCCCGCGCTGGGTGCTGGAGGACGCGTCGCGTTCCGGACGCCTGTTCCGGCTTCTGCCCGGGGTCTACGTGGACGCCGCCCTGGTCGACGGCGTGGAGAGCGCGCCGCCGCTGGCCCGGGTCGCTCCCGCCCTGGCTCGGCGGGCGGCTGTGGCCTACACGGGCGGGCGTGGTGCGCTGAGTCACCTCACCGCTCTGGACGTGTGGAAGTTGCGCCGTCAGCTGCCTGGCGAGCCCCTACACCTGGACGTGCCGATCGGTGCGGGGCTGCGCAGCGGACCGCACCTGGTCGTACACCATCGTCGGTCCTTCGCCCCGGAGCCACCCCATGTGCTGGTACGCGACGGCGAGCCGGTTACCCGGTTGGACCGGACGCTCGTCGACGCCTGGCCGCTGCTGCCCCCGGCGGACCGGCCGGCGACCCTGATCAGGGCGGTCAACGACCGCCTGACCACCCCGCAGCGGATCGCCGCCGCGTTGGCGACCGCGCCGAAGCTCGCGGATCGTGCCGCACTACGTGGGCTGCTGGACCGGCTCGCCGCCGGCTGCCGCAGTCCGTTGGAGATCTGGGGGCACGACCACGTTTTCGTCGGGCCGGGAATGCCGGCGTTCCGACGACAGGTGCGGGCGCAGCTGGGCGGACGGGTGATCTACCTCGACCTGTTCGCCGAGGCCGAACTCGTCGACATCGAACTGGACGGCGCGACGACCCATGCCGACAGGCGGGAACGCGAGATCGACCTGCGACGCGACGCACTGTTGGCGGCTCGGGGCGTTCTCGTCGTCCGCTTCAGCCACCGCCGACTGCTTCACGAGCCCGACGAGGTGCGTCGCGACACGCTCGCCATCCTCGCGACCCGCCGCGGGACCTCACGCCCGACCCCGGACTGGAGCGACGAACCTCAGGTCGAATGAGCGGCACCGGGCGGCCGCTTTCGGCACCGCTCCGCCGACCATGATCGTTTGGCAGGAAACCGGTGGAATCCATCCCCACACCCCGGTCGACCATCAACCGATCATGAGAGTGATCGAGCAGATGGCCTACCCCACCAAAGTGGAGGCGTCGGCTGTTCGGAGGGTGGCGCGGAGATCAACGTGGCGGCACGCTTGTCGGCGTGAAGGCCTTCGTGGGGGTCACGGATGAGAAGTGGTACCGCTTCCTGGCGGCCCGTCCCGAGCTGAACGAGGTCAACTTCTGGCGACCTTCGGGCGGTGGGTTTCGGGCCCTCACGGCTGGCGAACCCTTCTTCTTCAAGGCCCACCACCCCCTCAACCGCGTCATCGGTGGCGGCTTCTTCAGCGGCTTCACTCAGCTGCGGATCTCCGAGGCATGGGAGTTGTTCGGAGAGGCCAACGGCGCGAGCAGCATCGACGAGATGCGCCGCAGCGTCGGCCGCTACCGAAGGCAGCCGATCGCGCCCGACGAGGATCCCGTCATCGGCTGCATCTTCGTGCGTGACGCCAGCTTCTTCCCCGACGAGTCCACCGTTGGCCCGCCGCCCGAGTTCAAGTCGAACGTGGTGCAGGGCAAGACGTACGACCTCGCGGATCCCGCCTGGGGCGACTACTTCGAACTGCTGATCCACCGCCTGATCGGCACGACTGTCGAACTCGACCTGAGCGAATCCTGGCATCGGCCCGGCCCGGTCTACGGAGATCCACGGTTGGTGCCCCAACGGCTGGGCCAGCAGTCGTTCAAGGCCGTTGTGCTCGGGGCGTACGGCCGACGCTGCGCAATCACCGGCAACAGGGTGCAACCGGTATTGCAGGCCGCGCACATCCGACCGCTGCCGAAGGGCGGCGAGCACCGCCTGGACAATGGCCTGCTCCTGAAGTCGGACGTGCACATTCTCTTCGACAAGGGCTATTTGGGAGTGGATCCCAAGTACCGGCTCATGGTCAGCCCTCGACTTCGCAGCGAGTTCGGCAACGGCGACCAGTTCTATGCCAAGGCGGGCGAGCAGATAGCTGTTCCAGATCGCCGTGCCGACCGACCGAACACGGAGTTCCTGGAATGGCACCTCGACAGCGTCTACAAGGCGGCCTGACCCCCAGCCGAGATTGAGCGTCAACTTTGGCCGGGACGATCGAGCGGGTCAGTTCGGGTGGGGTGGTTCGTCGAGGATGGCGCTGAAGCGCTCCTCGGCCAGGTCGAGCTGGCCGAGGATGTGCTCCTTGACCGGCGCCGACAGGGGCGTGTCCGACCGGGTGACAAGGTCGCGATAGACCGGCACGAGCGGGCGGTACTTGCGGGCGGACGAGGTCACCTTCGGGCCGACGGTGTGGATTACGCCCACCCCGTTGTCCGTGAAGTCGGAGATCTTGATGACTCGCGCCCACGGTTCCCGGTCCAGGCTGGCCGCCACGTGCTCCCGGTACTGGACGTGCTTGTCCCGCCCCGGGTCGTACGCCGGATTGGTGACCGCGCCGACCAGGCGGGCCACCCTGGGGCCGAACCGCTCCGCGAGCACCGCCAGGGCGGCGGCGGTGACGTCCCCGCCGTCGTGCGCCCCGGCCAGTTCGTCGGGGTGGTCCTCCACCGCGTCGTGCAGCAGGCCGGCGACGATCACGTCGACGTCGCGGACCTGGTAGTGGTGCATCATCCGGATCGCCACCCGCAGCAGGTGGTTCAGGTAGGGCTCGCGTACCCGCCGGTCGTCGCGGTGCAGCTCGGCGGCCAGGTCGAGGGCCTCTGTGAGCCGTTCCCGGGCGGCCTCGTCGAACGCGCGCAGCTCCAGCCGGAACCGGGCCAGCAGGCCGGGCTCGCCGTGGATCTCGGTGATCGCGTGCATCGGCATGGTGGCCAGGTAGGCGGGAAACTCCATCCGCCACTTATAGCCGATCTTCACCGTGCCGGGGGCCCCTGGCGTCGGCCACCCGACGCCAGTGCCCCCAAGTGACCGCTGACCTGTTCGTCGTCGACGGCCGGGCCTCGGTGCAGTTCGCCGGGGACCGCGCCCTGACCTTCCGCGTCGTCTCGGTCTGCGACCAACCGGCGTACGCCGGCTGGATCTGGCTGACCGGCTACGTCCTCGGCCGTCGCGGCGAAGCGACCGCCAAGCGCGAGATCTACGTCCAGCTCGCCGGCCTCCGTCCGGCGGCGGCCGCCCCCGCCCCGAGACGGGCCCGTGGCACCGGCTCCTATGCTGCACGGCGTGACCAAGGTGACGGCGGAGCAGCTCGCGACCGCTCGGGGCTGTGTGCTCGGGCTGATGCTCGGTGACGCGATCGGCGCGACGGGCGGCACGGTGCCGGCGTCCGGGCCGTTGCCCGCGACCGCCGCCGGGCAGCTCGCCTGCTTCACCGTCGACGGCCTGATCCGCGCCCACGTCCGGCAGCGGCACCGGGGCATCTGTCACCCGCCGAGCATGGTGTGGGAGTCGTACCGGAGTTGGGCAACGATCCAGGGCGTCCCCGGCTTCACGGCCGGCGGCGAGGGCCACCGGCCGGGAGGCTGGCTGGCGAAGGTGCCGGTGCTGGCGGAGCGGCGCGGATCGGCGCCGGCGACCGTGGCGGCACTCCAGCGGCGCAAGATCGGCACGATCGACGAGCCCAACGGCACGAGCACCGGGGCGCACGCGCTCACCCGCACCCTGCCGGTCAGCCTCTACCCGTGCGACCCGGCGGAGATGGCCGCCCTTACGCACGCCGGTGACGCTGTGGCCGCCGCCGGGCTGGGTGGTGCGGTGGTCCGTCTCCTCGCCGCAGGACGTCCGCTCATCGAGGCCCTGGAGAGCGTGGCGGCGGACCCGGCAGGCTTCGCCGAGGCGTCGCAGCGGTCCCTGGTTCCGGCCCTGGCCGCCGCCCAGTCGGGTGCGCCGTCGACGGGCGAGCTGACCCGGCTCGCTCCCGATGCCAGGGCGGTTTCCGCGCTGGCGGGTGGCATCTACGCCGTCGCCTGCCTCCCGGGGCGGGAAACGGTACGCGAGGCGCTCCTCTTCGCCGCCTCGGCCGGCGACGGCGGCCACGCCGTGACGGTGGCCGGCGCCCTACTGGGCACGGCACACGGGCCGGACGCGCTCCCGGTGGACTGGCTGTCCCGGCTGGAGTTGGCGTGGACGGCCGACACGCTGGCCCGCGACCTCGTCACCGAGCTGCACGACAGCCCTTCGGGAGGCGAGTACTTCCCCCCGACCGATCCTCACTGGAGGACCCGCTACCCCGGCTGACGCCAACAGCGAAGCGCCGCCACCGCTCGCTGCGCCACGGCGCCTGCACCCACGCCAGCGCCTCCCGCTCGTGCGTGAACCGCGACGGCTGAGCCTCCTCCACCGCCCCGCCGTCGGCCATGGGAACTCGACGGGTCCGGGGTTTGACCCTCGAGTCGGTCGAGCCCCGAGCATGGGCCGCGAAGACCCGGCGGCCGGCCGGCGGGTCCCCGACCGCGAGGAGCACAGTGGACACGAACGACGGCGACGACGTCATGGCGCACATCGGCCGCGCCCTGGAACTGGGTGGAGCTGGCGACCGGGCCGCCGCACGCGAGGCCCTCATCCAGCTCTGGGACCGGGTCGGCGGCACCGGGGACGCCCTGCACCGCTGCACCATCGCGCACCACCTGGCCGACCTCCAGGAATCGGTCGCGGACGAGGTGGCGTGGGACCGCCGCGCGCTGGCCGCCGTCGCCGAGCTCAGCGACGAGCGCGTCCAGCGGCACGACGCTTCGCTGCGGGTACGCGCCCTCCTGCCGTCCCTGCACCTCAACCTCGCTGACGGGTACCGCCGCGCCGGCGACCCCGCCCGCGCCCGGGAGCACCTGGCGGTCGCGGCGCCCCTCGCCGCCGAGTTGCCGGACGACGGGTACGGCACGATGATCCGCGAGGCGATCGCGCGGGTGGGCGCCCTCCTCGACGCCGGGTCCCGGGAACCCCTCGCCGCACCGTGACACCGCGTCGCCCCGGCCTGGGTCGGCGGCGCGTCACCGGCGCGAGCGACGGCCGCTCAGGTCCGGCAACGGTGTCCGGAACCCGAGCGGGACGCGTCGGCAGGGTCCGTCAGCTCGGGACGTCGCGGCGGCGGAAGCCGGCCGTCCCGACCACCAGGAGCGCGGCTCCCACCCCCGTCAGCACGACGAGCGGCAGCGCCGCCGGGTCGACCGCCGGGGCCGACGGCACGTGGGTGTACGGCGACAGGTTCAGCGCCGCCTGCGGCAGGTCGAGCACCGCGCCCAGCTGCCCGAGCAGCAGGAACGCGATCATCGCCGCCCAGGACAGCGCCACCGACCAGCGGGGCAGCAGACCGAACAGCGCCGTCACCACCCCGGCGACCACCAGCAGGGCCGGCAGCCGTACCAGCGCCGCCCCGCCCAGCTCGACGGCCCGGCCGAGGGGGTCGCCGGCGACGAGGCCGTAGCCGAGGCCGGTGGTGAGCCCGCCCAGCAGCACCAGGGCGAGCGCGCCGAGCGTCGCCGCGACCACCTGCGTGGTCAGCCAGCGGGTGCGGCCGACCGCCGTGGCCAGCACCGCCTCCAGCGGCCCGTCGGTCTCGTCGCCGCGCGTGCGCAGCAGCGCCTGCACGACGTACGCCCCGATGGTCAGCGCGAACAGCCCCAGCATCGCCGCCAGGTACGCGTCGATCAGCCGCGCGCCGCCGCCCATGGCGCTGATCGCCTCGGCGGCGGCCGGGTTCTCCTCGATCATGGCGTTGAACTCGTCGCCGGCGATGCCCATCGAGAACCCGAGCACCGCCACCCCGACCGCCCAGCCGAGCAGCGTGCCGCGCTGCAACCGCCAGGCCAGTCCGGCGGGGCTGAGCAGCCCGGGTGCGGCCGTGGCCGGTCCGCGCCGGGGCGCGACGAGCCCGGCGCCGATGTCCCGCCGCTCGGCGAGGGCGTAGGCCACCACCACCCCGGCGACCAGCAGCGCGACGGGCAGCGCCAGCACCCACCAGCGTTCGCCGCCGAAGGCGCGCACCTGGTTGCCCCAGCCGAGCGGCGAGAGCCAGGACGGCCAGGCGCTGTCCACCCGCAGCCCGCCGTCGGTCTGCTCGCCCAGCACGTCTCCGGCCGCGCGGAGCAGGAAGGCGATGCCGACGGCGGCGGCGGCGAGCGCGTTGGCGCACCGGGAGGTGACCGACAGTTGGGCGGTGACGGCGGCGACGCCGGTGAACGCCACCCCGACGCCACCGACCGCGGCGGCCGCGGCGACGGACCCGGCGAGCGGCAGTCCGGCGCCGGCCAGGGCGGCGGCGAGCAGGGCGGTGGCGGCCACGTTCGCCGCGACGACCACCAGCAGGGCGGCGGTGAGCAGCGCGTACCGGCCGACGACGGAGGCGCCGAGCAGCTCCGCCCGGCCGGTCTCCTCGTTCTGCCGGGTGTGCCGGACCACCGCGAAGGTGCTCAGCAGCGCGGCGAGCAGGGCGAGCGTCACGTACGTCTCGGCGACCACCACCGCGCCGAGGTCGGTGCCGGCGATCGGCCCGTTGAACGCGCGGGCGACGAGGCTGGACGCCGACGTGCTGGCGTAACCGACCCGGGACGCCTCGTCCGGGTAGAACTCCTTGACGCTGCCGGCGAGGGCGTAGCCGAGCAGGGGCGTGCCGAGCACCCAGATCGCCAGCCGGACCCGGTCGCGGCGCAGCACGAGGCGGGCGAGCCGCCCGGTGCCGGTGAACGCGCTCACCGGGCACCCGCCGGCCGCTCGGCGCCCGGGCTGCGGCCGTCGGTGGGACCCGCCACCGGCGCGGAGGGCCCGGCAACGGCGGCGCGTTCGTCGCCGTAGTGGCGCAGGAACAGCTCCTCCAGGGTGGGCGGGGCGCTGGTCAGCGCGCGGACACCGAAGCGCACGAGGTGCCCGAGCAGCTCGTCGAGGTGGGCGGGCTCGACCTCCAGGTGGGTGCGCCCGTCGACCTCGCGCACCTCGTGGACGCCGGGCAGGGCGTCCAGGCCGGTCGCCGGCCGCGCCGTCTCGACCGTCACGGCCGTACGGGTGAGGTGGCGCAGCTCGGTCAGGGTGCCGGACTCGACCGTGCGGCCCTCGCGGATGATGCTGACCCGGTCGCAGAGCGCCTCGACCTCGGCCAGCACGTGGCTGGAGAGCAGGACGGTGGCGCCGTCGCGCTTGAGCTGGCGGACCTCGTCCTGGAACACGGCCTCCATCAGCGGGTCGAGCCCCGAGGTCGGCTCGTCGAGCACGTAGAGCTCGACGTCCGAGGCGAAGGCCGCGACGATGGCGACCTTCTGCCGGTTGCCCTTCGAATAGGTGCGGCACTTGCGCGTCGGGTCGAGGTCGAAGCGCTCCAGCAGGTCGTCGCGGCGGCGCCGGTCGAGGCCGCCGCGCAGCTGGCCGAACAGGTCGATCGCCTCGCCGCCGGAGAGGTTCGGCCACAGGTTCACGTCGCCGGGCACGTACGCCAGGCGGCGGTGCAGGGCCACCGCGTCGCGCCACGGGTCGGCGTCGAAGACCCGTACGTCGCCCGCGTCGCGGCGCAGCAGGCCGAGCAGGATGCGGATGGTGGTGGACTTGCCGGAGCCGTTGGGGCCGAGGAAGCCGTGCACCTCCCCCGCCCCGACCTTCAGGTCGAGCCCGTCGAGCGCGCGGACGCTGCCGAACGTCTTGACCAGGTCGTCGATGGAGATGACGGGCATTACCCCTCCTGCCGCTGGCGGTGCCGACGACCCCACTGTACTGACCGGTGGTCAGTCGAATCAACAGTGTCGCCTGCCACCGGTCAGGCGCGGCTAGGCTTGCCGCCATGACCGTCGAGGCGCCCGACGACACGCGTACCCGGATCCTGCGCGCCGCGCTCGACCTGTTCGCCGAGCACGGCTACCAGCGCACCTCGCTGCGCCAGATCGCCGAACGGCTGCGGCTGACCAAGGCCGCCATCCTCTACCACTTCCCCGCCAAGGAGCACCTGCTCGCGGCCCTGGTCGAGCCGCTGGTCGCCGACCTGGAGGCGCTGCTCGACGCGGCCGAGGCAGGGCCGGCCGAGCGGGCCCGCTGGACGGTGCTGGAGGGCTGGGTGGACACCATCCTGGGCCACCGCCGCCCGCTCGGCATGCTCTTCCACGACATCGCGCTCGTCGGGCGGGGCGACACCTACCACCGCCTGATGCGGATCGCGATGCGGGCCAACGACCTGATCGCCGGGGTGGACGCGGGGCGCCGGGAGCGGGTCCGGGCGGTGCAGGCTGTCGCCGCGTGCAGCGACCCGGTCGTCTTCTTCACCGACATTCCGGTCGAGGTGCTGCGGGCCGACATGCTCGACGGCGCACGCCGGCTGCTCGGCGACCCGGGCGAGCCCCGCCCGGACGGCGACGCGGGCGCGGCGGCGGTTCGGCGGCGGCCCGGGCGACCACGGGCGATGAGCCCGGAGCAGGTCGAGAAGGCCCGGCGGATGCACGCCGGGGGCGGACACTCGGCGGACGAGATCGCCGCCGCGCTCGGGGTCTCGCGGGCCACCCTCTACCGCCACCTCGACCCGGCCGGCGCGGAATAATGAGACGGATATTGCGACGTTTTTGAGACGGCGGCGGTGCCCCGTCAGGCGGCGAGGGTGGCGTAGCGGCCGGCGCGCTCCAGCAGGCCGTCGTGGCTGCCGGACTCGACGATCCGGCCGTGGTCGAGTACGGCGATCCGGTCCGCGTCGCGCACCGTGGAGAGCCGGTGCGCGATGGTGATGGTGGTACGACCCCGGGCCACCTCGTCGAACGCCCGCTGCACGGCGCGCTCGGTCTCGGTGTCCAGTGCGCTCGTGGCCTCGTCGAGGATCAGGATGCGCGGGTCGCGCAGCAGCGTACGGGCGATCGCGAGGCGCTGCTTCTCGCCGCCGGAGAAGCGGTGTCCCCGCGAGCCGACGACGGTGTCGTACCCGTCGGGCAGCCCGGCGATCAGGTCGTGGATCTGGGCGGCCCGGGCGGCGGCCTCGATCTCGGCGTCGGTGGCGTCCGGACGGGCGTAGCGCAGGTTCTCCCGCACGGTGGTGTGCAGCAGGTACGTCTCCTGGCTGACCACGCCGACGATCGCGGCGAGGTCGGCCAGGCGCAGGTCGCGCAGGTCGACGCCGTCGACGGTGATCCGGCCGCTCGTCGGGTCGTGCAGCCGGCTGACCAGCGCGGCCAGGGTGCTCTTGCCGGAGCCGGTCTCGCCGACCAGGGCCAGGCCGGTGCCGGCCGGCACGTCGAGGGTGATCCCGGCGACGGCGGCGGTGTCGCTGCCCGGATAGCGGAAGGTGACGTCGGCCAGGCGCAGCTCGCCCCGGATCCGGCGCGGGTCGACGTCGACCGGCTCGGCGGGGTCGTCCACCTCGACCGGGAGGTCCAGGTACTCGAAGATCCGGGCGAACAGCGCCAGCGAGGCGGTCACCGAGACGCCCACGTTGAGCAGGCCCATCAGGGGGCGGAACAGCCCGCCCTGCAACGCGGTGAAGGCGACCAGGGTGCCGATGCTGAGCGTGCCGGCGGCGCCGGGCAGGCCGGCGCTGAGGTAGATGACCGCCGGGATGGCGGCGAAGACGACGCTCATGGTGGCCATCCGCCAGCGGCCGGCGAGTTCGGAACGCAGTTCCAGGTCGACCAGGCGGTCCGACGAGGCGGCGAAGCGCGCGGCCAGGGCGGGGCCGGTGCCGAGGGTCTTGGCCAGGTGCACGCCGCTGACCGACAACCCCTCCTCGACGGTGACGTTCAGGTCGGCGAGTTCGCGCTGGCGCTCGGCGGTGATCTCGCGGCGCAGCTGGGCGACCCGGCGGGTCAGCCAGACGGCCGGCGGCAGCACGACGAGGGAGACCAGGGAGAGCCGCCAGGAGAGCGCGACCATCGCCGCCGCCGTGGCGACCACGGTGGTCAGGTTGGCCGCGATCGAGGTGGCGGTCGAGGTGACGACGCTCTGCATGCCGCCGATGTCGTTGGTGATGCGGGACTGCACCTCGCCGGTGCGGGTGCGGGTGAAGAACGACAGTGACTGCCGTTGCAGGTGGGTGAAGACGTCGGTGCGCAGCCGGTGCATGACCTGCTGGCCGACCCGGGTGGAGATCCAGGTCTGCGCCACGCCGAGCACCGAGGTCATGGCGGCGACGGCGACCATGCCGGCGACCAGCGCGACGAGCAGGGCCAGGTCGCGCTCCGGCAGGGCCCGGTCGATCACGGCGCGCAGCAGGAAGGGCGAGGCCATGGCGAGCACCGAGGAGACCACGATGATCGCGGTGACGGTGGCGAGCGCGGCCCGGTGCCTGGCGAACAGGGCGCCGATGCGCCGCAGGGACACCTGGCGGGCCTGTGCCTTCTCTGCGGCGCTGACCTTGCGGGGGCCGCGGTCGCGGCCGGAGGGGACGGGTTCCAATGGATACTTCCTCACGTCGGATATGCTGAGGTTACCTCAACATGAGGAAGCAACAGCTTCCGCTGCTACGGTATTCCCCGTGACGGCAGACACCGACAGCACCGAGGACGGCCTGGCCGAGGCGTTCCGGGCGGTGACCCGGCGGCTGCGCCACCGCACCGGCGAGGCGCTCGCGCCCTGGGACGTGACCCCCGGCCAGTCCCGGGCCCTCGGCGTGCTGCTCCGGCACGGCGCGTTGCGGCTCAGCGCGCTCGCCGAGCACCTGCGCATCGCCCCGCGCTCCGCCACCGAGGTCGTGGACGACCTCGAGGCGCGCGGGCTCGTGCGGCGCCGGCCCGATCCGGCGGACCGACGCGCCACCCTGGTCACGCCGACCGAGGAGGGCACGCGCGCCGGCGCCGCCATCCACGCCGCCCGCCGGGCCGCCGCCGAGGAGCTGTTCGGCCGCCTCGCACCCGCCGACCGGGACCAGCTCGCCCGCATCCTGCGTACGCTGCGCGACTGACCGGCCGCCCACCGCCCGGCGCCCGCCGACGCCCCGCGACCCGGGCACCGCCCGGGTTTGCCGCTCCCGGCGGCGGGTAGCCCAGCCACCCGTCCTGCCGACGGGACCGGGCCCCCGCGAGCGGGCGGCCCGGCACACCTGCGACGCCCGACAGGAGTGATCACGGTGGGTCGGATGCCCGGCAAGCCCGGTGACCGCTGACCATGTGCGGCATCAGCGGCGAGGCGAGGTTCGACGGATCGACGCCGGACGCCGACGCGGTGACCCGGATGACCGAGGCGATGCGGTCCCGGGGCCCCGACGGCGAGGGCCTCTTCGACGACGGCTGGGTGACCCTCGGGCACCGCCGGCTCACCGTCATCGACCTCACCGAGGCCGGCTCCCAGCCCATGGTCCGCGACGACCTGGGGCTGGCGCTGGTCTTCAACGGCTGCGTCTACAACTACCCCCAGCTGCGCCAGGAACTGCGGGACGCCGGGCACACGTTCCACTCCACCAGCGACACCGAGGTAATCCTGGTGGCGTACGCGCAGTGGGGCGAGCACTTCGTCGACCACCTGGTCGGCATGTTCGCCGTCGTGCTGGTGGACCGCCGGCGGCGCCGGCTGGTGCTGGCCCGCGACCGGCTCGGGATCAAGCCGCTCTACCTCGCCGAGTCACCCGGCCGGCTGCGGTTCGCCTCCACGCTGCCGGCGCTGCTGGCCGCCGGCGACGTGGACACCACGATCGACCCGGTGGCGCTGCACCACTACCTTTCCTGGCACTCCATCGTGCCGGCGCCCCGCACCGTCCTGCGCGGCATCCGCAAGCTCCCCCCGGCGACCGTGCGCGTCGTCGAGGCCGACGGGCGCAGCCGCCAGCACGTGTACTGGCGGCCCGACTACGCCCGGGACCCCGCCCACGCCGGCATGGACGCCGGGGACTGGCGGGCCGCCGTCGGGGAGGCGTTGCGTGAAGCCGTACGCCGGCGGCTCGTCGCCGACGTGCCCGTCGGCGTGCTGCTCTCCGGCGGCCTGGACTCCAGCATGATCGTGGCGCTGCTCGCCGAGGCCGGGCAGCAGCACCTGCGGACCTTCAGCATCGGCTTCGACAGCCGGGACGGCGAGGCCGGCGACGAGTTCCACTACTCCGACCTGGTCGCCCGCGCCTTCGGCACCGACCACCACCGCATCCGGCTCGCCGACGACGACCTGGTCCCGGCGGTACGCCGCACCGTCCACGCCATGACCGAGCCGATGGGCAGCCACGACGTGGTCGCCTTCCACCTGCTCTCGGAGCAGGTCGCCCGGCAGGTCAAGGTGGCCCAGTCCGGCCAGGGCGCCGACGAGGTCTTCGCCGGCTACGGCTACCACCAGCCCCTCGCGCGGGCGCCCCGCGACGGCGCGGCCGCGGCCTTCGCCGACGCGTTCTTCGACCGGGACCACGCCGAGCTGAGCCGGGTGGTCGACCCCGCGTACGCCTGCGACCGCGACGCCAGCCGCGAGCTGCTCGCGGCGGAGCTGGCCGCGCCGGGCGCGGAGACGGCGCTGGACGCGGTGCTGCGCCTGGACACGCACCTGATGCTCCCCGACGACCCGGTCAAGCGGGTGGACAGCATGAGCATGGCGTGGGGGCTGGAGGTGCGCACCCCGTTCCTGGACCAGGACCTGGTCACCCTGGCGGCGGCCTGCCCACCCGAGCACAAGGTGGCCGACGGCGGCAAGGGCGTGCTCAAGGAGGTGGCCCGCCAGGTGCTGCCCGCCGAGGTGGTCGACCGGCCGAAGGGCTACTTCCCGGTGCCGGCGCTGCGCAACGTCGACGGGCCGCTACGGCAACTCGTCACCGAGGCCCTCGCCGCGCCCGCCGCCCGCGAGCGCGGACTGTTCCGCCGCGAGTACGTCGACGAGCTGCTCGCCGAGCCGGACCGGGCGCAGGCCGCCGCCGGCAGCAACAAGCTGTGGCAGCTCGGCCTGCTGGAACTCTGGCTCCAGTCCCACGACATCCGCTGACCGGGCGCGGCGGGGCGCAGCCAGGGCATCCTGCCTGGCTGCGGATCAGGCGGCGCGAGTGAGACGGCGCGGGTCAGGCGGCGCTGGTCTCGGCGGCCAGGTGGTCCAGGACGGCGCGCACGTCGTCGCCGGTGCGGGCCATGACGCGGCGCTGCCGGGTGGCGCCGTTGCCGTCGCGGCGCAGGCGGACCAGCTGGTCGCGTACGTAGTCCAGGTCGCCGTGCCGGGCCAGGGCCGGCGTGACCGTGTCGACGAGCTCGCCGACCAGGTCCCAGGCGGGACGGGCGACGCCGGCCCGCAGGTCGATGAGGTCACCCTCAAGCCCGTCGTGGGCGGCCCGCCAGTGCGCGGCGGAGACCAGGCAGTCCCGGATCCGTCGGGCGGGAAGCCCGGCGCGGACGTCGTCGGCCAGCGTCGCGACGAGCGCGCGGACCAGCCCGGCGACCAGCACGGTGTCGTCCACGGCCGGGCAGACGTCGCCCACCCGCACCTCCACCGTGGGGTACGCGGCCGACGGGCGCGCGTACCAGTAAACCATCGCGGCGTCGAGCATGATCCCGGCGTTGATCAGCTCCGCCACCGTCGCGTCGTAGTCGGCGACCGACTCGAAGTGCGGGGTCGGCCCGATGCTGGGCCAGCGTTCCAACTGCATGGAGCGCCAACTGGCGTGCCCGGTGTCGCGTCCGTCGTGCAGCGGCGAGTTGGCGGTGATCGCCTGCACCACCGGCAGCCACGGCCGCAGGTGGTTGCAGACCTGGATGGCCAGCTCGCGGTCGGGCATCCCGACGTGCACGTGACAGCCGCAGACGGCCGGGTCGTGCGCCACCGGCCCGAACCGCCGGGACATGGCGTGGTAGCGCGGTTTGTCCGGCACCGTCCGGTGCGGCTCGTGCACGGGCGTGGCGCCGACCGCGACGAGCCGGGCCCCGGCGGCCTCGGCCGCGTCGCCGGCGGAGCGGCGCAGCGACACCAGGTGCGCACGCAGCTCGGCCAGGTTGGCGGTGACCGGAGTGACCATCTCCACCATGCTGTGCCGGAACTCCTGCCGGCTCTGGTCCCGCGCGCTGCCGGACAGGGCGGTGAGCACCCGGTCGGCGACCGGAAGGCTCTCCCCGGTCCGCGGGTCGAGCAGGAGGTACTCCTCCTCGACCCCGAGCGTCAGCGTGCTCTGGTCGGAAGCGGTGGCAGGTGCCGGACGGTACGTCATGGGCGCTCGCGTCCGTTCGTCGGGCGGCGCGCCGGGCGCCGCGCTGCCGGACGACCCGGGTTCCCGGCCCGCCGCGCGGGCAAACGCGCAGGACGGGGGCGTCATCCGCCCGTCAGCACCGAGGCCGCCCGGGTGTCCAGGAAGGCGCGTTCGGCCGCGTTGTCCGTCCGCTCGGCAGCCGTCCGGTACGCCTGCGCCGCCTCCCCCGCCCGGCCGAGCCGCCGCAGCAGGTCCGCCCGGACGGCGTGGAACACGTGGTACCCGGCCAGGTCGAGCCGCTCGACGGCGGCCAGCCCCGCTGCCGGCCCGGCCACCTCGGCGAGCGCGACGGCCCGGTTCAGCGCCACCACCGGCCCCGGGGCGTACGCGGTGAGCTGGTCGTACAGCTGGAGGATCTGCGCCCAGTCGGTGCCGGCGGCGTCGGGCGCGTCGCTGTGCACGGCGGCGATCGCGGCCTGGATCTGGTACGGCCCCGGCCGGTCGCGGCGCAGGCAGCGGCGGACCAGGGCCTGCCCCTCGCCGACGAGCCCGGCGTCCCACCGGCGGCGGTCCTGCTCGGGCAGCGGCACCAGCGCGCCGTCGGCCGTGGTGCGGGCGGGGCGGCGCGCCTCGGTGAGCAGCATCAGCGCCAGCAGTCCCAGCGCCTCCGGCTCGTCCGGCATCAGCCGCACCAGCAGCCGGCCCAGCCGGATCGCCTCGGCGCACAGGTCGTCGCGGGCCAGCCGGTCGCCGGAGCTGGCCGTGTGCCCCTCGGTGAAGATCAGGTAGAGCACGGCCAACACGGCGGGGAGCCGGTCGGGCAGGTCGGCGTCGCCGGGCACCCGGTACGGGATGCCGGCGTCACGGATCTTGGCCTTGGCCCGGACGATGCGCTGGGCCATGGTCGCCTCCGGCACGAGGAACGCCCGGGCGATCTCGGCGGTGCCCAGCCCGCCCATCAGCCGCAGGGTCAGCGCGACCCGGGCGCCGGGGCCGAGCGCCGGATGGCAGCAGGTGAAGATCAGGCGGAGCCGGTCGTCGCGCACGGGTCCCTCCTCGGCCGGTACGTCGCGGACGTGCAGCAGGGCGGCCTGGGCGTGCCGGTCGGCGCGGAAGGCCTCCCGCCGCAGCCGGTCGACGGCCCGGTTCCGGGCGGTGGTGATGATCCAGCCGGCCGGGCTGGGCGGCGGCCCGGTCTCGGGCCACCGCGCCACCGCCACCGTGAACGCCTCCTGCACCGCCTCCTCGGCGAGGTCGATGTCGCCGAGGAGGCGGACCAGGACGGCGACCGCGCGGCCGTACTCCGCGCGGAACACCGCCTCCACGTCCGACACGCTCAGTCCTCGCCCTGGAAGGGGCGCACCTCGATCGGCAGGGTGGTGGCCAGCGCGTACCGGCGGCCCCACGCCAGCGCGGCGTCGAGGTCGGGCGCCCGGAGGATGGTGAAGCCGCCGAGGTGCTCCTTGCCCTCGACGAACGGCCCGTCGGTGACCAGCACCTCCCCGTCGGACGGCCGCAGCACGGTCGCCGTGTCCGGCGCGTGCAGCCCTTGGCCGAAGACCCAGCACCCGGACGCCTCCAGCTCCTCCCGGATCGCGCCCACCTCGCGCATCACCCCGGCCAGGAACTCCGGGTCCGGCGTCCCCTCGCCGCCGGGCTGGTAGATGCTGACCAGGTACTGCTTCATGACTTCTCCTCGCGTCGACGGCCGGCGCCACCGCCGACCTCTCATCCTCCATACGAACGAGGCGAGCCCGGATCGACAACCCGTGGGCGATTCGGCGACCGGCCGTCGACGGTGGGGCCACATCATCGTTTGTGGATGTGCTGACGATCGTCAGCGTGGTGATTGCACGCAGTGCGGCGAGAATCGGTCCCATGACAGACGACAGCGCGCCGGCCGAAGACCGGCCGTCCGACCCGACGTACTCCGTCGACTACGAGCGGGCCGTCGCCCGGAAGATGCGGGCTCTCGGGCTCTCCACGGGCTCCGACTACTGGGTGTACGTACACGACGATCCGGAGCTCGTCGCGCTTCGTCGGTCGCGTTCCGCCCCCGCCGCGCAGCCTGATCAGCCACGGTCGCCGGAACCACCGGGCGCGGGACAGCCCCCGGTCGGAGACGACGCGTAGCCACGCCCGATCCCCCCGTCCGGCGGCCTCCGCTGCCGGCGGCGGTCAGGGTCGCCGGACCAGTTCGCCGACGGTGGTCCGCGCCGGCGGGCCGACGAGGCACCGCCCGCCGTGCGGGCCGGACGTACCGCCGGCCCGCCGTCAGCTCGGCTGGCCCGCCAGCAACGCGGCCACCGCATCGGCGGTCTCCGGATGCGCGGACAGCAGGGTGGTCAGTTCCAGCGGGGTGGCGCTCGCGGTGGCGGCCTCCTCGCGCCACCCGCCGTCGCAGCCCAGCAGCGCGGCGACGGCGTCCACGGCCTCCGGATGGCCGGACAGCAGGCCGGCCACCGGCCCGGACGCGACCGCGGGGAGCGCCGGCGCCGGCGGTGACGCCGGCCTCGACCACGGCGGCACCCAGGCGTCCAGCGCGGGCAGCGAGCCGGGGAACGTACGCCCCGCCTCCCGCACCAGCAGCGGCACCAGCTCCGCACCGTGCTCCCGCAGGGTGGTGATCAGCGTGGGCAGCCAGGGCAGCAGGACCGGGTCGGGCAGCCGGGCGAACGCGGACGACATCACCTCCACGACGAACGGGGCGAGCCCCGGCACCGGCTCCAGTGCCTGCACGAAGCCGCTGAGGTACTGCGGGAAGGCGGGCACCACCAGCGGGTTGGCGAGCAGCGCGCCGCACCGCTCGCGCAACTCGGCCAGGGGCAGCAGGCCCAACTGGTGCCGGGCGGCCCAGAGCAGCGCCACCTTGGCCGGCGCCTCCGGGTGGGACTGTGCGACGGCGAGTTCGAGCTGGGACCGGTCGCAGCCCAGCGAGAGCGCCAGGCTCTCCATGCCGAACAGGAAGCCCAGCATGGCGCCGACCTGCCGCACCCCGCTCTCCTCGTCGAGGAACGCGGTGGGCAGCAGGGTGCAGTAGTGCGCGTACCCGGTGGTCACGAACGCCTCGCACCAGGCCGGCAGCGGCCCGGTGGCGCGGTGGTGGGCCAGCAGCCGCCGGATCCGGCGCAGCACCTCGGGGGCGTCGTCGACGGTGCGTTCGGCGGCGAGCAGCTCCACCGCCCGGGCGCCGAGCTCGTCGACCAGGCGCGGGCTGTCGAGCAGCCGGATGGCGTCCTCGACGGCCTCCAGCGCGACCGAGGCCGTCGCGTCCGGGCCCCGCACGGCGCGGCGCAGGCGCTGCTCCAGCACCTGCTCGACGGTCACCCCCTCGTAGCCCAGCTCGATCAGCGCCCGCTGGCTGCGGCCGAGGGCCAGGTCCCAGCTCTCCTGGATCGAGCGGTGCCCCAACCGGCGCTCGCCCATGATGGGCCGGACCGCGTCGCGGGGCAGCAGGTGCCGCAGCCGCCACAGCAGGTCCGAGCAGGGCACCAGCTCAGGGCTGGCCCGCAGGTCCACCAGGGCCCGCTGGATCGTGCGTTTCTCCAGGTCCAGCCCGAGCGGGGCGAGCCGGTCGTGGACGTCGCGGGCGAGCGGCGGAAGAGCCTCGTAGCCCACCTGGCCGACCCGGTCGCCGCCGAAGAGGATCTCGCAGAGCCGGCGGACGTCGCGTCGGCCCGGGACGACGTCCTTCTCGATGCAGGTGACCGCCGCGTCGGCGAAGTCGTACGGCGTGGGGCGGGCGCGGTTGCGCAGGCCGGCGAGGAGGATCGAGGTCTCGAAGACGGCGATCGCGTCGGCGGTGCTGGCCAGGTAGCCGTTGCGCCGGGCCAGCCGGACGATGTCGACGCACCAGCCGCGCAGCTCCGCCTCGTCCAGGCCCTGCGCCGCCGGCGGCTGCGCCAGGTATCCGGAGAGCCGGTCGGCGACCGGGGCGGCCGGCCCGGGGGTCGGGGCGGCGCGACGGCGGCCACCGCCGCGGGTCCGGCCGCCACGCTGCCCCTCCAGCCGGAACGGGCTCAGCCCGGTGCGGGCGACCGCCTTGGTCCAGGTGGCGGCGGCGATCGAGACCGAGCCGGGCGCGAGGCCGAACTGCGCCTCGATGGCGGAGTGGCTGGACGGGATCAGCCCGTAGTGCCACCGGGTGCCGGTGCGCGGGGTGATCTCGAACGGGGCGTCGGCCCGCAGCCCGAACTGCTCCACCCGGCTGGCGGCGTGGAACGCGCCGCAGACGTAGAGGCAGTCGGCGGGATCGGCCCCGGAGGCGGCGAGGTGCTGCCGCATCCGGGTCCACATGTAGCGCTCCCGGTCCTCGTCACGGTCCTGCCGGTCCGACCCGGCCGGGCGCAGCCGCCGGAACAGGCTGCCGATCAGCACCATCACCTGCCGGTAGGTGTCGTGGTCGGCGTCGGCCAGGGGCTGCTCGACGTACTGGTCCCACCACTCCGACCAGTGCCGGACCTTGCCGTGGTGCAGGAGGTAGGCCTCCAGCTCCGCGAAGCGGGGCCGCAGGTCGCCGATCTCGACGCCGACCGCGTCGCCGTGCAGGGCGGCCTCCTCCCCCGCCGGTGCGGCGGCCTCGACGTCCCCGCCGGCCGGGGCCTCGTGGGCGTCGTCGGCCAGACGGCGCGGCGACCACTGGAAGACGTGGTCGGTGGAGCGGTCCACCAGCACCAGCTCGACGCCCGGCGTCTCCAGCGCGTACGCGACGGCCTGGTATTCGGCGCTGGCCTCGGTGATCGGCGCGACCACGCTCAGCGGCCCCCAGTCGGCCGGGAAGCCGTCCAGCTCCGAGGCGAACGCCTGCACGGCCACCGGCAGGCGGCAGTTGCGCAGCTCGCCCAGCAGCGGCTGGAGGTCCTCGCAGAGCTCCAGGTAGATCACCTTCGGCTGCTTCGCACGCAGCCTGCGGACCATGGCCAGCGCGGACGCCGGGGAGTGGTGGCAGACCGGGAAGATCTCCAGTTCCTCGCCGAGGGCGCGGTCGACGTCGTCGACCATGCCGGCGAGGATCTCGGAGACGGCGCCCGAGCTGCCGGCGAAGGCGCCGGCGGCGGCCGTGAGCTGCTCACGCAGCGCACCGAACGGCCCGGCCGTGGTGGGGGCGGTCACGACAGGGCGGCGATCGCCTGGCGGCCACCGTCGAGGAAGCCCTCCCAGCCGTCGTCCTGCTTGGCGCGCGGCTCGACCACCCCGTGCAGGTACTTGTTGAGGATCGCCAGGTCCTCCGGGCTGCGCCGGGCCAGCGAGCCCACCAGCGACCCGGCCAGCGTCGCGGCGCGCAGGGTGCGGTCGCCGAAGAACTGGCTGTGCAGGATGGCATCCTCCAGGACACCGATCTGCTCGGCGGTGGACAGCGCCGACTCCAGCTTCTCGTCGTCGCTGGTCGCCGAGGTGGCGGCGGCGCGCAGGTCGGCGAAGCTCTGCAACAGGATGTCCAGCAGGGTGGGCGGCACGTCCAGCGTGATCTGGTGGCGGCGCAGCAGCTCCTCGGTGCGGAAGCGGACGATCTCGGCCTCGCTGCGCTTGTTCGTCACCACGGGGATCCGGACGAAGTTGAACCGCCGCTTGAGCGCGGAGGAGAGGTCGTTCACGCCCCGGTCCCGGCTGTTCGCGGTGGCGATGATCGAGAAGCCCGGCTTGGCGAAGACGATGTTGTCGTGGTCCAGCTCCGGGATGGAGACGTACTTCTCCGACAGGATCGAGATCAGCGCGTCCTGCACGTCGCTGGTGGAGCGGGTCAGCTCCTCGAACCGGCCGACCGTGCCCTGCTCCATCGCCGTCATGATCGGCGACGGGATCATGGACTCGCGGGACTGGCCCCGGGCGATGACCATGGAGACGTTCCACGAATACTTGATGTGGTCCTCGGTGGTGCCGGCGGTGCCCTGGACCACCAGGGTCGAGTTGCGGCAGACGGCGGCGGCCAGCAGCTCGGCCAGCCAGCTCTTGCCGGTGCCCGGGTCGCCGATCAGCAGCAGGCCCCGGTCCGACGCCAGGGTCACGATGCTGCGTTCGACGAACGTACGGTCGCCGAACCACTTCTGCGGGATCTCCCGGTCGAGCCCGTCGGCCCGTTCCGAGCCGAGGATGAACAGTCGGACCATCCGCGGGCTCAGCCGCCACGAGAACGGCTTCGGGTCGGTGTCGACCGACTCCAGGAAGTCGAGTTCCTCGGCGTACTTGACCTCGGCGGGGGCGCGGAGCATCTCGGACATGAGGGGTGTTCTCCTAGGTGAGGAAGCTCTTGAGCTCGAAGACGAGTTTGCGGATGTGGCCGGAGATGACCGGGGTGCCCAGGTCCTTGAAGCGTTGCCGGAACCAGGGGTTGACGCTCTGCTGGCCCGAGCTGTTGACCGAGCCGACCGGGATGAACCGCACCCCGGAGCGGTGCACCGCCTCGATGCCGTCGAACAACGGCTGGGAGCGGTCGAACTCGTAGAAGTCCGAGATCCACACCATGACCGTGTTCCTCGGCTCGACGATCTTGGGACGGGCCAGCGCCATCGCGACCGGGCCGTCGTTGCCGCCGCCCAGCTTGGTGCGCAGCAGCACCTCGAACGGGTCGTGCACCCACGGCGTGAGGTCCAGCGCCCGCGTGTCGTACGCGATCAGGTGCACGTCCACCTTGGGCAGGCCGGCGAAGATCGACGCGAGGATGGTGCAGTTGACCATCGAGTCGACCATCGAGCCCGACTGGTCCACCACCACGATCAGCCGGGCCGGCGTGACGCGGCGGGCGGTCTGCCGGTAGTAGAGCCGGTCGACGTAGAGGCGCTCGTCCTCCGGGCTCCAGTTCGTCAGGTTCTGCCAGATGGTGCGGTCGAGGTCGAGGTTGCGGTACACCCGCTTCGGCGGCACGGACCGGTCGACGACGCCGACGCTGGTCTGCGCGACCTGGGTACGCAACACCTCGGCGACCTCGTCGACGAACCGCCGGATGAGCGCCTTGGCGTTGGCCAGGGCCACCCCGGAGAGGTTGGACTTGTCGCGCAGCAGCTGCTCGATCAGCGACATGCTGGGCGTCAGCCGGCTGGCCAGCACCGGGTCGGCCAGCACCTCCCGCAGGTGCATCCGGCGGACCAGGTCACCCTCGATGCCGGCCAGCACCTTGCCCAGGCCGTCGCCGCCCTGCCGGCGCAGCCCGCCGGGTTCCATCCCGAGGGCCTGCTCGAACCAGCCGGCGTCGGACTGCCACCGCGCCAGTTGGCCGGCGTCGACCGCCCCGTGGCCGGTGGCGAACACGTTGAGCAGCAGCTTCGACACGAGCGCGGCGCGGCGTACCTCGGCGGCACCCGGCGCGGACGACGCCCCGTCGTCACCGGGCCCGGCGACAGGTTCGCCATCGGGCTCGGTTGCGGGCTCGCCACCGGGCTCGGTTGCGGACTCGGCGGGAGCGTCGGACGCCGCGGCGTCGGGGGCGTCGGGCGTCGGGCGGAGCAGGCCGCGCAGCTCGTCGGCGACGGCCGGGAAGCGCTGGACGACGGTGTCCACCGACACCGCCGGGTCCAGCAGGGCGGCCGGCAGGCCGAGGTCGTCGACGACCGCCATGCTGGCCGACTCCAGGGTGGGCTGCTCCTCGGGGTCGAAGAGCCGGGCCAGCAGCCGCCAGTAGAGCACCTGGCGCCGGTTGGCGTCGGCGAGGTCCGCGGGGGTCGGGGAGTCGGTCATCGGCGCAGCAACCGTCCCGCGCGCTCGCGCAGCACCGCCACGGCGTCGCCCGCCTTGGCCTCGGCCTTGGCGATCCTCGGGTCGGTGACCCCGCCCGCCCAGTCGCCGGTGTGCGCCTCGACCGGCCGGCGTTTGACGGTGGCCCGCACCGCCAGGGGTTGCAGCAGCCAGCGACCGTCGTCCCACCGCACCAGGCCGAGACACGCGGAGGACGCGGCCACCAGTTCGGGGGTGAGTGGGCCGCAGGAGGGCAGCCGGTCGACCGCGACGGCGATCGACTCACCGTCCAGTTCGAAGGTCGTCGTGCCGTCGTCGTCGCGCACGGCGTAGCCCTCCACCAGCACGGGCTCGGCGATCCCGACGGGGTGCCGCTCCAGCGGCGGCGCCGCCGCCGCGACCGCGGTCGGCAGCAGGACCCGGGCGGTGGCGAACGGGTCGGCCGGCTCGCCGGGGCGTACCCGGTCGTCCTGCCAGAGCAGGTCCGCGCCGTGCAGCGGCAGACCCGTGACCGTCACGGCACGCCGTTCGGCCAGCGCGGCCAGCAGTACCGGGTGGGCGTCCAGCAGGCGCCACAGCGCCGGCCCGACGATCGTCTCCACCTTGACCGCGCCGACCGCGCAGCGGACCAGCCGGGGCGGCCCGCCGTCGGCCGGTTCGAGGATCGCGTGCAGCTGCGCCTGCACGGCGGTGTCGTGCTCGTGCACGTCGACGCCGAGCACGAGCAACCGCCCGGAGACCTCCTCGACGGCGGTCGGGACGGAGGCGGCCGCCGCGTCCTGGGCGAGCAGCGCGCCCCGGGCCCAGAGGTCGGCCCAGCGCCGCAGCGGCGGCTGCGCCATCGTGGCGACCGGCACGCACGCCCGCAGCTCGGCGGCGAGCCCGTCGAGCAGCACCGCCAGCCGGCGCAGGCCGGGCTCGGCCAGGGCGGCCTCGACCGGCGCCCCCGCCGCGGCCACGAGCTCGTGGTCGAGGCCGCCCCACCCCGTCACCGCCACCTCGTGCAGCCAGGCGCGGGCGGCGGCGCGGGCCGGGGACCCGGCGCCCGGGGGCTCGGCCGCGCCGGGCGTCCAGGGGGCGCGGGCCCGGCCCAGCGCGGTGTCGAGCTGCCCGAGCAGCGCTTCGTGGGCGGCGCCGAGCAGCGCGCACCGGGCGCCGGCGAGGGCGAGGAGGTGTTCCTCGGCCACCGAACCGGCGGTCACCTTGGCCACCGCCTCGGCGAGCCGGTCGCCGAGTGGGGTGCTGGTCAGCGCGCCGGCCAGGGCGGCCAGCGCGGCGGCGTCGTCCTCACCCACCCGGGCGAGGCCGCGGAGCAGGGCGTCGTCGAGGTCGGCGACCAGGTCGAGGGCGTCGGTCAGGCCGGTCGGGGTGCCGTCGCGCAGGACGGCGAGCTGTGTGCCGAGCATCAGCGGGCCGCCCCGGTGGCCGGGAACCAGTGCAGCTCGGGCAGGGGGACCGTGCTGCCGGGCAGTTCCAGGTAGGACAGGTGGCGCAGGAAGCGGCTGAACACGACGGCGGCGGGGGTCGGCTCGTGCCGCCCGTCCAGCGCGGCGAGCAGCTCCCGGGCGGTTTCCGTCCCCGCGCCGACGTCCACCCGCAGGTAGCGGGCGACCCGGTCGGCGCCGTACTGCAGCAGTGCCTCGTCGGCCAGGGCGTGCAGGTGCTTGCACGGCGCGCCGCGCAGCCCGCCGCAGGGACGGTTGTTGTTGGTGCTGCAGTGGTAGGCGTGGGTGCCCGAGGCGATCGACGAGACGTAGACCCGGTCGACGTCCGACCCGCTGGAGACCACGCCCTGCAACCGCCCGTCGGCCAACTCCACGAAGGGCACCTTGGCCAGCTTGCGGGGCCGCGCCGGCGGCACCACCCGCACCGTGCTGCGCCGTCGCCACGCGGTCCGTTCCGCGTCAGCCACTGTCCGACCTCCCGTCCGCCGCTCCCGGCGCCGCCCATGACCATCCGGACGCCGGAGGGGGCGCCGGCGTCGCTGTGACGACAAGGATCATGGACCACGGGTACGACACGACCCCGGTCGGGTTTGCGGACGGCGGCCGCCCGGGGACCGCCCGTCCCCCGTTCGGACACGCCGAATCACGGCTCGCTTAAATAAGCCTGGCGTGATAGAAACTGTCCGTGCACGCCTTCGACGTACTCGGTGACCCGGTGCGACGCCGCATCCTCGAACTGCTCACCGACGGCGAGATCACCGCCGGCGGGCTGTGCGACGTGATCCGGCGGGAGTTCGGGATCTCCCAGCCGGCCGTCTCCCAGCACCTCAAGGTGCTGCGGGACAACGGCTTCGCCACCGTGCGGGCGGAGGGGACCCGACGTCTCTACGCCGTCGATCCCCGGCCGCTGCGGGAGGTCGACCGCTGGCTCGACCACTTCCGCCGGTTCTGGACGCCACCCCTGCACGCCCTCGCCACCGAGCTGGCCCGAGGCAAGCGCGAACGGCGGCTGCGCGAGCAGCCGCCCACGACAGACGACACGACCGACCACGGGAGAGACCGATGATCGACGCGACCGAACAGATCAACGCCGTACGCCGCCAGCTCGGCCGGCGGGTGCTGGAGGCCGGCGAGGCCCGGGTGATGACCATCAGCCAGACGTACGACGCGCCGCTGGAAGACGTCTGGGACGCCTGCACCAACGCCGAACGGATCCCCCGCTGGTTCATGCCGGTCTCCGGTGACCTGCGGCTGGATGGCCGCTACCAACTGGAGGGCAACGCCGGCGGCACGATCGAGCGCTGCGACCCGCCGAAGGGCTTCGCCGCCACCTGGGAGTTCGGCGGCGAGGTGAGCTGGATCGAGGTGCGGCTGACGCCGGTCGAGGACGGCCGGACCCGGTTCGAGCTGGAGCACGTCGCGCACGTCGACCAGGAGCGCTGGGACCAGTTCGGCCCGGGCGCCCTCGGGGTCGGCTGGGACCTGGCGCTGCTCGGTCTGGCGTCGCACCTGGCCGCCGACGGCAGCGGGGTCACGCCGGAGGAGAGCGAGGCCTGGTCGGTCTCCGAGCAGGGCCGGCAGTTCGTGACGGCGAGCAGCGAGCGGTGGGGCGAGGCGAGCGTCGCCGACGGCACCGACGCCGAGGCCGCGCGGGGGGCCGTGGAGCGCACCACCGCCTTCTACACCGGCGCGCCGGCAGCCTGACAGCCCGCGCACCCGACCGGTCGACGCGACGGCGGCCCCACGCACCCGGCCGGTAGGCGCGGCGGCGGCCCCGCGCACCGGGGCGGTCGGCGCGGCGGCGGTCCCGCCCGCACGCCGGGCGGGCGGGCGGAAAAGCGCGCGCGTTCCGTCGTACCCCTCGGGCAGACTCGCCGCCATGTCGCCACGATCCGTCGCCGAGCTCGTCGCCGCCGTCCAGGCCGGCGAGAAGATCCGCTACCTGCACTTCTGGGGGCACCGACCGCAGCGTGACGGCAGCGTCGGGCCCGGCTGTCTGAGCCAGTGGTGGCCGGCCTCGTTCACCGACGGCGAGCGGACGTACGCCACCGCCGAGCACTGGATGATGTGGCACAAGGCGATCCTGTTCGGCGACGCGGCGGCCGCCGACAGGATCCTGGCCGCCGGGCATCCCCAACGCGCCAAGTCGATCGGCCGCCAGGTGCGGGGCTTCGACCAGGCGACCTGGGAGGCCCAGCGACACGACATCGTGGTTGCGGGCAGCGTCGCCAAGTTCGGCCAGCACGACGACCTGCGGGCGTTCCTGCTCGGCACCGGTGAACGGGTGCTCGTGGAGGCCAGCCCGCTCGACCGCGTCTGGGGCATCGGCCTGGCCGCCGACGACCCGCGCGCGGACGATCCGGCGCGCTGGCAGGGCGCGAACCTGCTCGGTTTCGCCCTCATGGCGGCCCGCGACGCCCTGCGCGCGGGTGCCCGGTGAGGACGGCGGTCTGATCAGGGTCGTGGGCGTGTCGGTGATCGATACGCGGTGAGGTCTCCGGTAGATGGTTCAGCGACCAAGCAGAACCTGAAACCGGAAACCTCGTGGCCACCATGCCGGTGACGAGGCGGCATGACCTGACCGACGCTCAGTGGGCGGTGCCCGCGCCGCTGCTGCCACCGCATCGCCGAGACCGTCGCCAGCGTCAACGGCCGGCGACACCTGCTCACAAAAGGCATCGCGGGTTGTCCTCGTCGCTGGCTGGTCGACGACGTTTGACGGCGCCTTGTGCCCCACCTGTGTCCCGAGCGGTCTACCGCGCCCCAGTCGTCCCCGAGCTGGCGTCGGCGCACACGGCTCAGACAAGGGTAGGGCGCGGGCTATCCGAGCGCCTGCCGGGCGGCCTCGCCCATGGGGTCGTCGCGGGTGGGCATCCCCTGGACAGTTGGCAGCACCTCCTCCTGGAAGACGCCGTGCAGCCGGCGCAGTTCCCGCGCCGGATGCTCCGCGTCGTCGACCCGCACGTCCCAGAGTGGGTACGGCTGATCGCCGATCACCGTCACGGTCGCCGACCGGGCGCCGTGCCGGTCACCGCCGGCCTCCTCGCCGGTCTCGATGGCCAGCACCAGCCGCTCCGCCAGGTCGATCTCACGGCTGTCCTCGAACACCCGGACGATCTCCGCGAGGGTCTCGGGGCCCACCAGGCGGTTGCCCTGCACCGCGAAACCCGGCCCGGTGTGGTGTCCCGCCCAGTCCCTCGTACGGGAGCCGGTGAAGGCGTGCGAGCGACCCTGCCGGTCGACCATGCCGACCTGCCGCACCTCCCGACCCGGGTCCCGGGCCAGCAGCTCGGTCAGGACATCCTGCGGCGAGCGGCCCTCGCCCAGCAGCGGCAGGCCGTCGTAGGCCAGGAACGGATTGGGGGTGGCCTGGGTCGCCACCACACCACCGGGGTGGACGTGTGCGACAAACTTGCCGACCGCGGGCCTGGCCGTCAGGGCTCCCACCCCAAGCTGGCCGGTGCGCGGACACCGTGCGGCGATCGAGAAGGTCACGGTCGGCAGATACCCGGACGAACGCCCGGCATTACCGGATCCGGCGTCGGTTGCTGTCACCGTTGCCGCCGTCAGGACCTCCACGAACGGCACCCGCCAGCAGACACCGCCCCCTACAACCTCCACAGCCCACCCGTCTGGCTCGGCATCAGCTGCACACCTCTGGGCCGTGTTCACAGTTCGCGTCAGAGCCACTCGTTGATCGCGACGACGTGACGTGTGGCCTGGTGGCGCGGGAGGTCGCGGCGTCCCCGGGTGCGCCGGGTAACGTGCTGCGGCATGACCGCCGTGGCGTACTCCCACTGCTCCTTCTGCGGCGCCGCCTATCCGGCGGCGGCCGGGTGGCCGCGGGTCTGCGCGGCCTGCGGCGGGACGGTGTGGCGCAACCCGCTGCCGGTCGCGGTGGCGGTGCTGCCGGTCCGCACGGCCCGGGGCCTCGGGGTGGTCGTCGTGCGCCGCGACATCGAGCCCGCCCGCGGCCAGCTCGCGCTGCCGGGGGGCTTCATCGAGTACGGCGAGGAGTGGCAGGAGGGGCTGGTCCGGGAGCTGTGGGAGGAGACCGGCCTGCGCGCCGACGCCGCCGACGCCCGGCTCCTCGCGGTGCACGGCGCCCCGGCCGGCGGCACGATGATGGTCTTCGGCGAGCTGCCCGAGCGCCGGGCCGACGCGCTGCCGCCGTCGGCGCCGACCGAGGAGGCCACCGAGTGGCTGGTGCTCACCGAGCCGACGGAGCTGGCCTTCTCCACCCACACCCGCGTGCTCGCCGACTTCCTCGCCCGGCGCGCGGGCTGAGCCGGACCGCTCAGTCGGCCAGGTACCGGGCGGGCACCGCGTCGGTCAGCCAGACGCCGTTGGCGCTGCGATAGAAGGCGTGCCCGTCGCGGGCCATCGCCGCCGCGTCCACGGTCAGCACCACCAGCTCGCCCGGCCGGCGGGCACCCACCCGCCGGGCGGTCGCCACGTCCGGCGACAGGTGGACGTGGTGCCGGCCGGCCCGGTGCAGGCCGGTGGCCCGGATCGAGTCGAGCGCGACGCGGCTGGTGCCGTGGTAGAGCCGCGCCGGCGGCGGGCTGGGCGCCAGTTCCAGGTCGACCGGGATCGAGTGCCCCTGGTTGGCCCGGACCCGTTCGACGCCGTCGGCACCGCGTTCCACGGCGAAGCGCTGCTTGTCGTTGCCGGCCACCACGGCGTCCAGGTCGGCCCGGTCGATCCCGAGCGCGGCGAGCAGGTCGTCGACCGACACCCAGCCGGCCCGGTCGGGCACGAGGCCGAACCGGGCGGGCTCGTGCCGCAACGCCAGGGACATCCGCTTGCTCAGCCGCACCATCGCCCGGTGATCCATTGGCGGAGTCTCCCCCGCCGGGCACCGCCGGCGCCATCGGATTCGGCCGGATCCGCCGGGCCTCGGCGAAGGGCGGGACACCGACGGCACCGGCGGTCAGGCGGCGGGGGGTCACGGTAGGGATTCGAGCGCGCTGGAAGTCGACACCGCGACGACCGGTGACGGTTGACCGCCCGCCGGGCGGGTAGACGCCCGGCGCCGCGTGGGTGACGGGCACCCGGCCGGGCCGCCGCGGGGACGCCGACACGCCTCGGGGGGCCGATGTCCGATCCACCGGTGACGCCGTACGACGTCGTGGAGCTGCGGGTGCACGGGGTCTCCGGCGCGGACGCGAGCGCGGTGCTGGGCCGCCCCTTCGTGCAGCAGGTGGCCGGGGACCGCAACGGCGGCTTCCACCGTCCCCGGCCCGGTTACCCGGACAGCCGCGGGGCGGGCGGGGTGACGATGGAGGCGTACCGCTGGAGCGACCTGCCGTCGGGCACCGCGGTGCGGACGTTGTCGCTGGTGTTCCTGCTGCCCTTCATGCTCTGCAACGTCGCGATCTGGATGCGCCCGCGCAGCCGCGGCTCCGGGGCGGGCGTGAAGGCCCTCTGCCGGATGCTGGCGCTCACGCTGACCGCGCTCTATGTGCTCTCCATCGTCGGGGTGGCGCTGGACCTGGTGGCCTGGCGGTGCATGTCCTCGCCGCGCTGCCTCGCCGGCCGGGACTGGCTGTCCTGGCTGGGCGGGCGGCCGACGGGGCTGCGCCTGGCGGTGCTCGCGCTGGTCCCGGCCGCCGCGATCGGGCTGGTCTGGCGCCTCGGCGCGCGCCCCGGCCGCAACTTCGACGCCTTCCGGGGGCCGGCCGTCGTCTCGGGGGCGCACCAGCTCAGCGCGGTGGGCCAGTGGGACGCCGCACCGCTGGTCGGGCGGCTGCGGTCGATCCACGTGGCGGCGGCCTTCGCCACCCTGGATCTCAGCCTGCTCGTGGCCCGGTCCGCCCGGGACGCCTCCGTCGTCGTGCTGGCGCTCACCGCCGCGACCGGCGTGGTCCTGCTGGCCTGCCTGGTCCTGGTGTGCGCGCACCCGGTGATCGACGGGACCGCCCCGGCGGGCGTGGACCAGGCCACCGGGGCCCTTCAGGCGGCGGCCTGCGCGCTGACGGCGCTGGTCCTGGTGGTGGTCGCCGCCGATCCCGCCCCCTGGCCCTCGGGCGGCGGGCTGCCCGGGTACGGCCTGATGGTCGCCGGCCTGTTCGCCGTCCAGACGGTCCTGCTCGCGGCGCTCGGCCTGGTGGCGCTGCGGGGGCCGGACGGACAGCGCGGCGGCACCCCGCTGCGCGGGCTCGGCGGGCCGGTCATCGCCGCCGTCGCGACCGGGCTGGCGGTGGCGTTCTCCGCCGAGCTGGTCTACCGGGTGGCGGACATGCTGGACCGCGACGCCCCCACGGCGCAGCGGCTGGCCACCAGTCCGCCGTTGGCCTACAAGTGGGCGATCTTCGGGTTCATGCTGGCGGTGCTGGCCACGCTGGCCGTCGCCGCCGTGGCGACGGTGCTCACCCGGCCCGGCCGGTTGCGCGCCGCCGCGTCCACCGTGGCCCGGGACTTCCCCGACGCCCCGCCGGAGGCCGACGGCCGGCTGCGGCAGGTCGAGAAGGCCGTCGCCCGGGCCCGGTTCACCGAGTGGCTGGAACCGCTGACCGTCGTGTACGCGTGCCTCGCCGCCCTCGGCCTGGCCGCCAGCTCCCTCGGGATGCTGCGGCTCAATCCCGGTGACGCGGCCGAGCGGTACGCGGGCGTGCCGGCGGCCCTGGTCGACTTCGGCATCGGCGTCGGCAGCTACCTGATCGCGGCGGTCGTCCTCGCTCTGGTCGTCGGCGGGATCTTCGCCTACCGGACGGCCGAGTTCCGCCGGTACGTCGGCGTGCTGTGGGATCTCGGCACGTTCTGGCCCCGGGCGGCGCACCCGTTCGCGCCACCCTGCTACGCCGAGCGGGCCGTGCCGGAGCTGACCCGGCGGATCTGCTACCTGACCGGGCGCGGCGACACGGTGCTGCTGGCCGGGCACAGCCACGGCTCGGTGCTGCTCGCGGCGACCGTGCTGCAACTGCCGCCGGGCGTCGGCGAGCGGGTGGCCCTGCTGACGTACGGGTCGCCGCTGCGCCGGCTCTACACCCGGCTCTTCCCCGCCTACGTCGACGCGGACGTGCTGCGCGAGGTGGGCGAGCGGGTGGGCTGGCGGTGGTTGAACCTGTGGCGCGACACCGACTCGATCGGCAGCTGGATCTTCTCCCCGCACCGTCCCGGCGAGCCCCCGGCGGTGGCCGGCGCGGCGGGGGCGGTCGACCGGCGGCTGCGCGACCCGTGGGACGTGGTGGCCCCGCCGAGCGACAGCGTCCCGCCACCGATCCTGGGGCACTGGCCGGGCGAGTCCGACGTGCGCTTCGCCGCGGCGGTGGAGGAGCTGGCCGACCGGTTGCGCCGCCAGGCGCCGCCGCCCGCCTGATCCGCCCGGCCTGCCGCGCCGGCGGGCGGCCGATATCCTCGACCGGGTGAACGCGGCCCGGCAGACCGAGCGCAGGCTGATCGCCTCCAACAAGAAGGCGCGGCACGACTACACGATCCTCAAGACCTACGAGGCGGGCATCGTGCTCGCCGGCACCGAGGTCAAGTCGCTGCGCGAGGGCCGGGCGTCGCTGGTCGACGCGTTCGCCCAGGAGCGTGACGGCGAGCTGATGCTCTACGGGTTGCACATCGCCGAGTACGGCTTCGGCAGCTGGACCAACCACGCGCCCCGGCGCACCCGCAAGCTGCTGCTGCGCCGGGTGGAGATCGCCCGGATCCTGGAACGGACCCGCGAGGGCGGCCTGGCCCTGGTGCCCCTGTCGATGTACTTCTCCGGCGGCTGGGCGAAGGTCGAGCTGGCCCTGGCGAAGGGCAGGAAGTCGTACGACAAGCGGCAGGCGCTCGCCGAGCGCGACGCCGAGCGGGAGATCGCCCGGGAGCTGGGCCGCCACCTCAAGGGCCGCTCCACGCGGCGGGGCTGACCGCTCCCGCCGCCGTCCGCCGGCCGTCAGCGGGGGCCGGGAG
The DNA here is from genome assembly GCF_003664255.1 of Micromonospora sp. M71_S20. Taxonomy (NCBI): domain Bacteria; kingdom Bacillati; phylum Actinomycetota; class Actinomycetes; order Micromonosporales; family Micromonosporaceae; genus Micromonospora; species Micromonospora sp. M71_S20. Next base: position 4,768,075 of record NZ_RCCV01000001.1, read on the forward strand.
ACGGCGGCGCGGACGGGTCGGCGGACGGCGGCGCGGACGGCTCGGCGGGGTCCCCGGCCGGCACCCGGCCCAGGCAGCGCGGGTCCGCCCGCCCCACCGGCTGCCGGGGGATCATCCAGTCCAGCGCCGTCTCCTCCACGTGCCAGCCGTACACGTCCACGCGGGTGACCGGGATCCGCCCCGGGTCGGGGCAGAGGAGCTGCCCACGCACCTGGTCGTTGGGCAGGAAGCGCACCGCGCCCCGCTCGTCGAGCACGATCGTCATCCGGTCGGTCACCGTGACCGCCTGGCCGCGTACCACCTCCCGGACCGGGCCCGCCTCCGGGCCGACCTCGACGGCGACCGCGGGCAGCAACGGCACCCGCAGGAAGACCACGCCCGTCACCAGTGGCACCACCGCGGCCACCACGTAGGCGAGGACGCGGGTCAGCGCCGGGGCGACCGGGCGCGGCACCGGGCCGGTGAGCACCACGGCTCCCAGCGGCGGCACGACCAGCAGCAGGGCCGTGGCCAGCTCGCCGTCGCGGATCGCGGTCGGCACGGCGGGCGCCAGCCAGGCGTAGCTCGCGGTCGCCGCCACGACCGGCAGCACCAGGGTGGCGACCAGGAGCAGGCGGGGCCGGTCCGGATGACGCAGCCGGGTCCGCAGCGCCAGCAGCCAGAGGGCCAGCATCATCAGCAGCGGTAGGAACCGCAGCTGCCAGGTGAGCGCCGCCAGCCCGGTCGCCGCCACCAGCACCCAACCGGGGGTACGCACGGTGCCGTAGGCGAGCAGCGAGCGTTCCGGGTCGAACCGGTCAGGCGCGCTCACCTGGAGCAGCCGACCGAGGACGGCCAGCACCAGCACCACCAGCGGGAACGCCCACACCAGCGCGATCAGCAGGGCGCTGAGCAGCCCGAGCGGGCTGACGTACTGCACCAGCAGCAGCATCGTCGGCATGTCCTGCCGGCTGAGCCGCCAGAGCCGCAGCACCAGCAGCAGCACCGGGAACGCGGGCAGCAGCGTCAGCAGCCACTGCTGCGCCTGTTGCGCCTGCTTGGTGCCCGGGCGGCGGTCGGCGCGACCGATCGCGGCCGGCTCGGAGACGGCAGGGCCCATCTCTCCCACGGCCACTGCCGCACCTCCACCGTCTCCTCGGGCTCCGGCTGCCGGCCGACCGCCACCTGCTGCGGGTTGCTGTACTGCTGCTCCGAGGCCAGGTACCGGTCGAACGCCGCCTTCCACCGGTCGCCGTCGGGGCCCTTCGCCGACTGGTAGAGGGAGAGGTTGACCAGGTCGCGCATCGCCGGATTGGGGCCGGTGTTCACGCCCCACTTCTCCGCCGACTCCGCGCCGATGTCCCAGTGCCGCAGCTCCTTTCGCCGCAGCAGCTTCGTCGCCGGCGGCAGCTCGCCCGGCGGACGCGGGCCCACGAAGCCGGCCAGGATGGCCGCGTCGGTGGTGACCGCGTCGACCTCGCCGTCGTAGAGCGCCTGGACGCACTGGCTGATCCGGTTGCGGCCGATCGGGTTCGCGCCCGCCTCGCGCAGGCGCTGCTCGGAGGTGGACGTGCCAAGCGTGCAGACCTTCGCCCGGTCGAGGTCGCGCAGGCTGGCGACCTGTCGGGGATCGGACGCGAGCGTCAGCACGGACTGCTCGGTCTCCAGGTACGGGAAGGAGAAGACGACGCCCTGGTCCCGGCGCTGCTCGGTGACGCTGTAGGAGGCGATCACCAGGTCGACCGTGACGAAGCTGCCGTTGGCGTCGCGCGCCTGCCGGCGGGCCCGGTCCTCGCTCTCGATCGACAGCAGCGTCACCTCCGGGGCGTCGAAGCCCAGGTCCTCGGCGACCATGTACGCGATGTCGATGTCGAAGCCCTCGAACGCGCCGTTCTCCAGCTTCTGCGCCACGCCCGGCTGGTCGTCCTTCACCCCGATGATCAGCCGGTCCCGGTTGGTCAGCCCGGCCCGCTCACGCAGCTCGTCCCACGTGGGCGGGCCGGTGGCCACGACCACCCGTACCGTGGCCGCCACGACCACCACCAGCAGGAGCAGCAGGGCCGCCAGGCGCACCTGCCGGGACCGGGATGCGCGGGCGGGGGCCGCCGACGCCGGCGCCGGTGGGGTGCTGCTGGTCTCGTCGTCCCGACCCAACTCGGCCCTCCCCGTCGCCGTCCCCCGTGCGAGCCCTTCATTGTGGTCTATCCCGCCACGCCGCGACAGCATGCGACAGGGCGGTCGTGTCGCCGGCCCCGGCAGCCGCGTACGCCAGGCCCGGTGGCCGCTCGCGGCAGCAGCCACGAGAGCCACCCACTGCCCGGCCTCGCATCTGCCGGTCGGTAGGGTGGGCCGGTGACGACGTTCCGCATCGGGGAGGCCGCCGAGCTGCTCGGGGTCAGCGCCGACACCGTACGCCGGTGGGTCGACGCCGGGCGGCTCGCCGCCGGCCGCGACGCGCACGGGCACCGGGCGATCGACGGGGTCGACCTGGCGGCGTTCGCGCGCGGTCAGGCCGCCGACCCGGACGACCGGTCGGACGCCTCCTCGGCCCGCAACCGGCTGCGCGGCATCGTGGTCAACGTCGTCAAGGACACCGTGATGGCGCAGGTCGACATCCAGGCCGGGCCGTTCCGGATCGTCTCGCTGATGAGCCGCGAGGCGGTCGACGAGCTGGACCTGCGGGTCGGCTCGCTGGCCGTCGCGGTGATCAAGTCGACCACGGTGGTGGTGGAACGCGCCTCCCCGCCGGGGGCCTCCCGGGGGAGGCAGGCCTCGTGAGGGCGCAACGGCCGCGCCGCGGGGCGGCGGGCGTGACGGCGGCGGTGCTGGCCCTCGCCGCCGTGGCCGGCTGCGGCGGGAGCGCCTCCGGCGGCGGGTCGGCGGGTGATCCGGGTGCCGGCGGCACGGTGAGCGTGTTCGCCGCGGCCTCGCTGACCGAGTCGTTCACCCGGCTGGGCCGGGACTTCGAGGCGGCCCACCCGGGCACCACCGTCGTGCTCAACTTCGCCGGCAGCGCGGCGCTGGCCGCCCAGATCAACCAGGGCGCGCCCGCCGACGTGTTCGCCTCGGCGGCGACGCGGAACATGGCCACGGTGACCGGGGCGGGCAACGCCGACGGCGACCCGGTGGTCTTCGCTCGCAACCAGCTCGTCGTCGCCGTGCCGAAGGGCAACCCGCGGGGCGTCGCCGGACCGGCCGACCTGGCCCGGCCGGGGGTGAAGGTCGCGCTCTGCGCCGAGCAGGTGCCCTGCGGGGCGGCGGCGCGGACGGCGCTCGACGCAGCCTCGGTCGCCCTCACCCCGGTCACCCTGGAGCAGGACGTGCGGGGCGCGCTGTCCAAGGTGCGGCTCGGCGAGGTCGACGCGGCCCTCGTCTACCGCACGGACGCCCTGGCCGCCGCGGCCGACGTGACGGCCGTCGAGTTCCCCGAGTCCGCCCGCGCCGTCAACGACTACCCGATCGTCGCGCTGCGGGACGCGCCGAACCCCGACGGCGCCCGGGCGTTCGTCGCGTACGTCCGCTCGGAGCGGGGGCGCGAGGTGCTCACCGAGGCCGGGTTCCAGGCCCCGTGACGCGTACCCACGTCCGGCCGGCCCGGCGGCGGGGCGCCGGGGTGCCCGTCGCGCTGCTGCTGCCGGCCGTGCTGGGCCTGGTCTTCCTCGTCCTGCCGCTGGTCGGGCTGCTGGCCCGTACGCCGTGGGCCACCCTGCCGCAGCGGCTCGCCGCGCCGGGCGTGCTCACCGCGCTGCGGCTGTCCCTGCTGACCGCCACCCTGGCCACGCTGCTCTGCCTGCTGCTCGGGGTTCCGCTGGCCTGGCTGCTGGCCCGCGTCGAGTTCCCCGGCCGCCGCCTGGTACGCGCCCTCGTCACCGTGCCGCTGGTGCTGCCGCCCGTGGTCGGCGGGGTGGCGCTGCTGCTCGTCTTCGGCCGGCGGGGCCTGCTCGGCGGCTGGCTCGACGCGACCTTCGGGATCACCCTGCCGTTCACCACCGCCGGCGTGGTGCTGGCGGAGGCGTTCGTGGCGATGCCGTTCCTGGTGATCGCCGTCGAGGGGGCGCTGCGCGGCGCCGACGGCCGGTACGAGGAGGCGGCGGCGACCCTCGGCGCCGGCCGGTGGACGACGTTCACCCATGTCACCCTGCCCCTGGTGGCTCCCGGCCTGGCGGCCGGGGCGGTGCTGTGCTGGGCCCGGGCGCTCGGCGAGTTCGGCGCCACCATCACCTTCGCCGGCAACTATCCGGGGCGGACGCAGACCATGCCGCTGGCCGTCTACCTGGCGCTGGAGACGGACGTGCAGGCCGCCGTGGTGCTCAGCCTCGTGCTGCTCACCGTCTCGGTGGTCATCCTCGCCGGGCTGCGCGACCGCTGGATCACCAGCCCGTGAGCGCGCCCCTGCTCGACGCGCACCTCGTGGTGGAGCGGGACGGGTTCCGCCTCGACGTCACGCTGCGGGTCGCCGCCGGCGAGGTGGTCGCGCTGCTGGGCCCCAACGGGGCGGGCAAGACCACCGCGCTGCGCGCGCTCGCCGGCCTGCTCCCGCTGACCGCCGGGCACCTCACCCTCGACGGCGTCGACCTGGACCGGCCGCAGCGACGCGCCTGGACGCCGACCGAGCGCCGCCCGATCGGCGTGGTCTTCCAGGACTACCTGCTCTTCCCGCACCTGAGCGCGCTGGAGAACGTGGCATTCGGGCCCCGGCGGCACGGCGCCGACCGGCGTACCGCCCGGCGGACCGCCCACGGCTGGCTGGACCGGGTCGGCCTGGCCGAGCACGCCCACCGCCGGCCCCGGCACCTCTCCGGCGGGCAGGCGCAGCGGGTCGCGCTGGCCCGCGCTCTCGCCGTCGAACCGGCGCTGCTGCTGCTGGACGAGCCGCTCGCCGCGCTCGACGCGCGCACCCGACTGGACACCCGGGCCGAGCTGCACCGGCACCTCGCCGCGCACCCGGGGGCCACCCTGCTGGTCACGCACGATCCGCTGGACGCGCTGGTGCTGGCCGACCGGCTCGTGGTCGTCGAGGAGGGCCGGGTGGTGCAGGAGGGGGACGCCGCGACCGTCACGGCGCGGCCACGCACCGACTACGTGGCCCGGCTCGTCGGGCTGAACCTGCACCGGGGCCACGCCGACGGGCACCTGGTCCGGGTCGCCGACGGGCTGACCCTCACCGTCGCCGACCGGCTCGACGGGGAGGTCTTCGTCGCCTTCCGGCCCTCGGCGGTGGCCCTGCACCCGTCGCGCCCCGAGGGCAGCCCGCGCAACACCTGGGCGGCGACGGTGGCCGGCGTGCAGCGGCACGGCAACGACCTGCGGGTGCAACTCGACGGGCCGATCGGGGTTTCCGCGGACGTCACGCCGGCCGCCGCCGCGCAGCTGCGACTGGCCCCCGGCCAGCCGGTCTGGGCCGCGGTGAAGGCGGCGCAGACCCACGCGTACCCCGCCGGCTGACGCCCCCGGCCCGGAGCCGGGTCAGGCGGCGGGATCCGCGGCCAGCAGGTCGGCGTGGGCGGCCCGGAGCCGGGCGAGACCGGGGTCGCTGCCCGGGGTGACCCGGCGGTCGAGTTCGGCCCAGACCTCGGCGAGAGCGGCGGTGACCGCGCGCAGCTCGGCGGCGTGCCGGTGGCTGCTGCGCCGGTGCGCCTCGTCGAGGCGCCGGGCCCAGCCGGCGGTGACGGCGGCGAGGCGATCGGTGTCGGCACGCGCCTGGGCGGCGCTGCGGGCGGCGGCCGCCGGGACGATCGCGGCCACCGGGCGGGGATCGCCGTCGCGGGTGACGACGGTGACGGTGTCGGTCAACTCGGCCAGCGCGACGAGCTGGGTGAGCCGGGTGCGCGCCTCGCGCAGCGGCACCGAACGCGGCTGGTCGGTGTGCGGGGTGAGAGCGGGGACAGCCATGGATGGATGGTCGCCGCCGGGTACGACATTTCCGCACGCCGACGGTCCAGGTTGGACGCGCGGGCCGGAAAACTGGCGCGAGCCGGGGCCCTCGCGGCGGATACGCTGCCCGCCCGACGCCGCACCGCGAACCGGCGCGGCGGACCCCGCCACGTGAAGGAGCTGCCGTGTCCCGCCTCGACGTCCGGACGGTCGACCTGCGCACGATCAACTCACTGACCAAGTACCCGTCCATCCCCACCTACCACGCCCTGGACCCCCGCGACGGCGGCCTGCTGGCGGAGTGCGTGGCGTTCACCGGGCCGGTCACCCTCACCGAGAAGATCGACGGGACGAACGCCCGGATCGTCGTGCTGCCCGGCGGCGCGTACCTGATCGGCAGCCGCGAGGAGCTGCTGTACGCGCGGGGCGACCTGATCGGCAACCCCGCGCTCGGCATCGTCGACGCCCTGCGCGACGTGGCCGAGCGGCTGGCCGTCGCGGCGGCGGACGACCGGATCACGGTGTTCTACCTGGAGGTGTACGGCGGCAAGGTCACCGCCGCCTCCCGGCACTACACCGCCGAGCGCCGGGTCGGGCACCGGCTCTTCGACGTGGCCGTGCTGGACGACCCGGCGCCGATGCTCGACTGGCCGACCCCGCGGATCTCGGCCTGGCGCGACGGCGGCGGCCAGCGCTTCCTCGGCGAGGCCGACCTCGTGGGGCGGGCCGACGCGCTGGGTCTGCCGACCGTGCCCCGGCTGGCCACCGTCCCCGCCGGGGACCTGCCCCGCGACATCGCCGGGACGCACGCGTTCCTCACCGGTCACCTGCCCCGGACCCTGGTGGCCCTGGACGGACCGGCCGGCAGGTCCGAGGGGCTGGTGCTCCGCGCGGCGGACCGCTCGGCCATCGCCAAGGCGCGGTTCCAGGACTACGAGCGCACCCTGAAGCGCCGCGACGGCCGGCGCTGACCACGGTTCGGTGGCGCGCCGGTCAGGCGCGCCACCGGACCGGCCGGCAGGCGGGGCGTCGACGGTCGGGCGCGGGCGTCGGGACGCGACGGGAAGTCCGGCCCGAACGCCTGGACAATTACAGTTAACAATCCTAATAATTGTGCATCCGTCGATCCGACGGCCCTCGTACCCGGGAGGTCCGGATGCGTCGCCCTGCCCGAAACCTGCTGCTGGCCGCCGTGGCGGCCCTCGCCACCGTCACCGCCACCACGCTGACCCTCGCCGCGCCGGCCCGCGCCGCCGGCCCGACCGCCACCTTCGTCAAGACCGCCGACTGGGGCACCGGATGGGAGGGGCGCTACACCGTCACCAACGGCGGCCCGAGCACCATCACCGGCTGGCAGGTCGCCTTCACCCTGCCCACGGGCACCACGCTCGGCTCCTACTGGGACGCCACGGTGAGCAGCGCCGGCCAGCGGCACACCTTCACCAACCGCTCCTGGAACGGCACCGTGGCCCCCGGCGCCTCGGTGTCGTTCGGCTTCCTGGCCACCGGCTCCGGTTCCCCCACCGACTGCACGCTCAACGGCGCGCCCTGCTCGGGCGGCACGCCCACCACCCCGCCCACCACGGCACCGCCCACGACCGCCCCGCCCACCACGGCACCGCCGACCACCCCGCCACCCAGCACGCCGCCGCCGACCACCCCGCCGCCCACCACTCCCCCGCCCGGCGGGCTGCCCCGGCACGCGCTGATCGGCTACCTGCACGCCAGCTTCGCCAACGGCTCGGGCTACCTGCGGATGGCCGACGTGCCCGCCGACTGGGACATCGTCAACCTCGCCTTCGGCGAGCCCACCACGGTCACCTCCGGCGACATCCGGTTCCAGCTCTGCCCGGCCAGCGAGTGCCCCGGCGTCGAGACCGAGGCCGAGTTCATCGCGGCGATCCGCGCCAAGCAGGCGCAGGGCAAGAAGGTGCTGCTCTCCATCGGCGGGCAGAACGGCCAGGTGCAGCTCACCACGACCGCCGCCCGGGACACCTTCGTCCGGTCGGTGTCGGCCATCATCGACCGGTACGGCCTGAACGGGCTCGACATCGACTTCGAGGGGCACTCGCTCTATCTGGACGCGGGCGACACCGACTTCCGCAACCCGACCACGCCGGTGATCGTCAACCTGATCTCCGCGATCCGCACCCTCAAGCAGCGGTACGGGGCGGGCTTCGTGCTCACCATGGCGCCGGAGACGTTCTTCGTCCAGCTCGGCTACCAGTTCTACGGCTCGGGCCCGTGGGGCGGGCAGGACCCGCGTGCCGGGTCGTACCTGCCCGTGATCCACGCGCTGCGCAACGACCTCACCGTGCTGCACGTGCAGGACTACAACTCCGGGCCGATCATGGGGCTCGACAACCAGTACCACACGATGGGCAGCGCGGACTTCCACATCGCGATGACCGACATGCTGCTCGCGGGCTTCCCCGTCGCCGGCAACCCCGACCGCGTCTTCCCGCCGCTGCGCGAGGACCAGGTGGCCTTCGGCGCGCCCTCCTCCCCCAGCGCCGGCAACGGATACCTCGCCCCGGCCGGGGTGCAGGCGGCGGTGACCTGCCTGGTGAAGGGGCAGGGCTGCGGCCCGTACACCCCGCGCAGCGGCACCAACCCCGCCTTCCGGGGCCTGATGACCTGGTCGATCAACTGGGACCGGTTCTACGCCTGGGAGTTCCGCCTGAGCCACGGCCCGTTCCTGCGGGCGCTGCCCTGAGCAGGTGCCGCCGTCCGGGCCACCCGGCCCGGACGGCGGCCCGGCCCCGACGACGGACGTGTCCGGCACGCCCGCCCACGCGCCGGAACCCGGTTGCGCCGCCGGGCCGGTCCGGCCCACCATCGCGTGGCGGACACGGGACCGGACCGCCCGGAGCGACGCCCGGCCGCGCGGCCGGGCGCGGCGGCGTCCGGGGCGGGAGGCGAACGTGCGCGGCATCCGCGAACTGGCGGCCGGCATCGACGCGCGTGCGGTGGTGCTCGTGGAGGGGGCGAGCGACCGGGTCGCCCTGGAGACGCTCGCCGCGCGCCGCGGCCGGGACCTCGACGCCGACGGCGTACGGGTCGTGGCCATGGGCGGCGCGACGAACATCGGCCACTTCCTCGACCAGCTCGGCCCGGCGGGACGCGGGCTGCGGCTGGCGGGCCTCTACGACGAGGCCGAGGAGGGCTTCTTCCGGCGCGGTCTGGAACGCTGCGGCCTCGGCGCCGACCTGTCCCGCGCCGGTCTGGCGGCGCTCGGGTTCCACGTCTGCGTGGCCGACCTGGAGGACGAGCTGATCCGCGCGGTCGGCGTCGCCGGGGTGCGGGCGGTGCTCGCCGCCGAGGGCGAGCTGCGCTCGTTCGACCTCTTCCAACGGCAGCCGGCCCAGCGGAGGCGCGCCGTCGAGACGCAGCTGCGCCGCTTCCTCGGCACCCGGTCCGGCCGCAAGAGCGCGTACGCGCGGCTGCTCGTGGCGGCGCTGGAGCCGGACCGGGTGCCCCGCTCACTCGACGCGGTGCTCGCCGACGTCTGAGCGCACGCCGCGCCACTCGGGCGCCAGCACCGACCACACCTCGAGGTCGATCCGCCCGGCCGGCCCCGGGTAGACCTCGCGCAGCGTCCCGTCGAGGCGCATGCCCAGCCGCCGGGCGGTCGCGATGCTGCGGGCGTTGCGCGCGTTGGTGCGCCATTCGACACGGTGGATGCCGCGCTCCCGCACCGCCCAGTCGACGATCCGGCCGACCGCCCGGGTGACCAGCCCGTGGCCCTCCCCGGCCGGCTCCAGCCAGCAGCCCGCCTCGCAGACGCCCCGGGCGACGTCGAACGAGACGAACATGACCCCGCCGACCAGGTCGCCCCGCCGCCAGATGCCCCAGATGCCGCCGGCGTCGCGCGCCCACCGGTCCGCGTAGCTCTGGAGCACGGCCCGGGCGGAGTCGAGGTCGCCGACGACGAACGAGGGCGACACCCAGGGCGCGATGTGCGCGCGGGCCCGGTCGAGGTGGGCGAGGAACTCCCCGGCCCGCCAGGGCTCCAGGGGACGCAGCTCGGCGTCCTCGGTCAGGGACAGGGCGAACACGTGACCTCCCGATGCAGACGGTGAGCGGGCAATGTACCGGTATACACGCGAGGTATACGCGGTGTGTATAGTCTCCGGCATGTCGATCGGACAGACCTTCCTCGGCCTCCTGGAGGCCACCCCCCGCCACGGCTACGACATCAAACGCCTCTACGACGAGCGCTTCGGTCACGCCCGCCCGCTCGCGTACGGGCAGGTCTACGCCACCCTGTCCCGGCTGCTGCGCGGCGGCCTGGTCGAGGTGGAGTCGGTGGAGCCCGGCGAGGGCCCGGAGCGCAAGCGGTACGCGATCACCGAGGCCGGCGTCACCGACGTCACACAGTGGCTGGCCCGGGCCGAGAAGCCCGAGCCGTACCTGCAGAGCACCCTCTACACCAAGGTGGTGCTGGCCCTGCTGACCGGCCGCCCCGCCGCCGACGTGCTCGACGTGCAGCGCTCCGAGCACCTGCGGATGATGCGCGAGCTGACCCGGCGCAAGCGCGACGGCGACCTCGCCGAGCAGTTGGTCTGCGACCACGCGCTGTTCCACCTGGAGGCCGACCTGCGCTGGCTGGAGCTGACCGCCGCCCGCCTCGACGAACTCGCCGCGGCGGTCCGGTCGTGAGCGCGCCGCTGCTGCTCGCCGAGGACCTGCACCGCTCGTTCGGGCCGACCCGGGCGCTCGCCGGGGCGAGCATGCGCGTGCACCCGGGCGAGGTGCTGGCCGTCATGGGCTCGTCGGGCTCCGGCAAGTCCACGCTGCTGCACTGCCTCGCCGGCATCACCCGGCCCGACTCCGGCCGGGTGTACTACGCGGGCCGCGACCTGACGGCGCTGAGCGACGCCGAGCGCAGCGCGCTGCGCCGGGAGGAGTTCGGCTTCGTCTTCCAGTTCGGTCAGCTCGTGCCGGAGCTGACCTGCCTGGAGAACGTCGCGCTGCCGCTGCGGCTGGCCCGGGTCGGCCGCCGCGAGGCGGAGCGGCGGGCCGCCGAGTGGCTGGACCGCCTGGAGGTCACCGAGGTGGCCGGCAAGCGGCCCGGCGAGGTCTCCGGTGGGCAGGGGCAGCGGGTGGCGGTCGCCCGGGCGCTGGTCACCCGGCCACGGGTGGTCTTCGCCGACGAGCCGACCGGCGCGCTCGACTCGCTCAACGGCGAGCGGGTCATGCGGCTGCTGACCGCCGCCGCCCGGGACACCGGGGCGGCCGTGGTGCTGGTGACCCACGAGGCGCGGGTGGCCGCGTACTCCGATCGGGAGGTCGTGGTCCGCGACGGCCGCACCCGGGACCTGGAGGTCGCGGCGTGACGCGGCTGCGCGACCGCGCGGCCGATCTGGTCATGGGCGCCCGGATGGCGTTCACGGGCGGCCGGGACGGCTGGCTGCGGGCCGTGCTCACCGCGGTCGGCGTCGGCGTGGGGGTGGCGATGCTGCTGCTCGCCGCCGCGGTGCCCGGCGCGCTGGACGCCCGGCAGGCGCGCGGCGACGCCCGCGACGACCTGCGGATGGGCGAGAAGATCCCGGCCGCCGCGAACACCCTGCTGATCCGCCAGACCGACACCGAGTTCCGGGGGCAGCCGGTGCGCGGCCGGGTGCTGCGGCCCGAGGGACCGGCCGCACCGGCGCCGCCGGGGGTGGCCGCGCTGCCCCGCGCCGGCGAGGTGCTGGTCTCCCCCGCCCTGCGCGACCTGCTCGGCTCCGCCGACGGCGCGCTGTTCGCCCCCCGCCTCGGCGGCGCCACGGTCACCGGCGTCATCGCCGACGAGGGGCTGGCCGGTCCCCGCGAGCTGGCCTACTACCTGGGCAGCGGCACCCTCGCCCCCGACGACGCGACCCGGCTGGACGCGTTCGGTGGCGGACTGCCCGGCGAGGCCTTCGACCCGGTGCTGATGGTGCTGGTGGTCGTCATCTTCGTGGTCCTGCTGCTGCCCATCGCGGTGTTCCTCGGCGCGGCGGTGCGCTTCGGCGGGGAGCGGCGCGACCGGCGGCTGGCCGCGCTGCGGCTGGTCGGCGCCGACGCCGCGATGGTCCGCCGGATCGCCGCCGGGGAGGCCGCCGCCGGCGCGCTGCTCGGCGTCGCGGCCGGCGGCGTGCTCTTCGCGCTCGGCCGGCAGGTGGTCCCGCTGGTCACCCTCATGGACCTCAGCGTGTACGCCGCCGACGTGCGCCCGCCGCTGCCGCTGGTGGCCGCCGTCGTGCTGGCGGTGCCGGCGCTCGCCGTCGTGGTGACGCTGGTGTCGATGCGCGCCGTGCTGGTCGAGCCGCTCGGGGTGACCCGGCGCGCCACGCCGGTGCGCCGCCGGCTGGTGTGGCGGCTGCTGCTGCCGGCCGCCGGGCTCGGGCTGCTGCTGGCCGGCGCCGCCGGAATCGCGCCGCTGGGCAGCGAGCGGCAGACCGCAGCCGGCGCCGTGCTGCTGCTGGTCGGCGTGGTCACCCTGCTGCCCTGGCTCACCGACCTGCTCGTACGCCGGCTGCGCGGTGGTCCCGTCGCGTGGCAGCTCGCGGTGCGCCGCCTCCAGCTCGACAGCGCCGCCTCGGCGCGGCTGGTCAACGGCATCGCGGTCGCCGTGGCGGGCACCATCGGGTTGCAGATGCTCTTCGCCGGCGTCGCCGGCCGGTTCACCTTCGACACCGGGCAGGACACCGCCCGCGCCCAGGTGCAGGTGCAGTTCCCGGCACGGCCGGACGCCCCGGCGGCCCTGGACCGACTGTCCGACGTCCCCGGGGTGACCGCCAGCACCGCCACCCTGACCACCTCGATCACGGCAGACGACGCGTACGGCATGCTGCGCATCGGCGACTGCGCGGCGCTGGCCGAGTTCGCCCGGCTCGGCCGGTGCGCCGACGGCGACGTGTTCCTGGTGCGCGATCCCGAGGGTCAGCCGGCCGGCGTCGGGCCGGGCGCCCCGGTGGTGGTCGCAGCCGCCGAGGGGGTGACCTGGCCGGTGCCGTCCACCGCCCGGGAGGTGCCGGTGCGCAGCGACCCGTCCGGCTACCGGCAGGGCGGGGTGCTGGTCACTCCCGGCGCGGTCGACGCCGCCCGGCTGGGGCCGCTGCGCGCGGAGGCGTACCTGCGCTTGGCCGCCGACCAGCCGGACGCGGTGGAGCACGTGCGCAACGCCGCCATCGGGGCCGACCCGTACGCCTCGGTGCTGACGCTGACCGAGAACCGCCAGGCCAGCCAGTTCGTCAACGTCCAGCGGGGTCTCTACATCGGCGCGGTGGTCACCCTGCTGCTGATCGGGGCCAGCATGCTGGTCGGCGTGCTGGAGCAGCTGCGGGAGCGCCGCCGGTTGCTGGCGATGCTGGTCGCGGTGGGCACCCGGCGCTCCACGCTGAGCTGGTCTGTGCTGTGGCAGAGCGCCGTGCCGGTGGTGATCGGGCTCGCCCTGGCGGTCGTGTTCGGGCTCGGCCTCGGCGCGGTGCTGCTGCGCATGGTGCAGACGCCGGTGACGGTCGCCTGGCCGGCGCTGGGCATCTCCACCGGCCTCGGGGCGGCCGTGGTGCTGCTGGTCACCGGGCTCAGCCTGCCGGCGCTGTGGCGGCTGACCCGACCCGACGGCATCCGCACCGAGTGAGGCGGCGCCCGCCCCGGGCGGTGTGGCTTCCGGCCGGGGCGGCGTCAGGCGCGGTCCCGGGCGGTGCACGCCGGCCGGGGCCGTGTCAGGCGCGGGCCGCCGGTCGCGGGCGGGCGCCGCGCCGTAAACTGGTGGGCCTGTAGCGGACGCCGACAGGGGCGTCGCGAACGCGCGTCAAGCAGCGGCGCCGGTCCCGGATCCGAACGTGGATCCGGTACAGCGGTCCGTGCCCTCGGACCGCCACCACGCGCTGTCCGGCTCCGCCGGAGTACCACCGCGCCGTTCGCCGAGGACGAGTGACGCCATGCCGCAGCCACCGCTGGATCTCACCGACGCCGTCATCCGGCTCGGGGCGATCCGTCACGACGAGTCCGATCTGGACACCGTCCTGGCCCGGATCGCCGCGGTCGCCAAGGAGAGCATCCCGGGCACCCGGGAGGTGTCGGTGACACTGGTGCACGGCACCGAGGCGCACACCGCCGCGTTCACCGGCGAGCTGGCGCTGCGTCTCGACGAGTGGCAGTACGAGCAGGGCCGGGGACCCTGCCTGGACGCCGCCACCACCGGCACGACCATGGTCGTGCACGACATGGCCAGCGAGAGCCGCTGGCCGGAGTGGGCCCGGGCCGCGCACGCGGCGGGCGCCGGCAGCTCGATGTCCATCGGCCTGCCGATCCAGGAGGCCGTGGTGGGAGCGCTGAACGTCTACGGCGCCGAACCCGGCGCGTTCGACGACGTCACGGCGGCGGCCCAGACGTTCGCCGGCTACGCCGCGATCGCCCTGGCCAACGCCCACCTCTACGAGAGCACGGCGACGCTGGCGCAGCAGATGCGGGTGGCCATGGAGAGCCGCGCCGTCATCGAGCAGGCCAAGGGGATCATCATGGGTCAGCGACGGTGCACGGCGGAGGAGGCGTTCAGCATCCTCGCGAAGATCTCGCAGAACTCCAACCGGAAGCTACGCGACGTCGCGGAGGCCCTGGTTCGCAGCGCCGCCGCGGGACGGCACCGCTAGGGCGGCGTCACGGTTGCCGGCCGATGGCCCGGTCGACGAGTGCCGCGGCCACGTCCCGGACCTTGCGGTTGCTGTCTTGGGAGACCTTGGACAGCAGCGCGAACGCCTCCTCGGGCGTGCACCGCCGCTCGCCCATGATGATCCCCTTGGCCTGCTCGATGACCGCGCGGCTCTCCATCGCGGTGCGCATCTGCCGGGCCAGGGTGGTGGTGCTCTCGTAGAGGTGGGCGTTGGCCAAGGCGACGGCCGCGTACGCCGCGAAGGTCTTCGCCAGCTCGATCCCCTCCGGGTCGAAGGCGTGCGGCCGGGTGCCGTAGACGTTGAGCGTGCCGACCACGGCCTCCTGGATCGGCAGTCCCATGGAGAGCGAACTGTGCACCCCCCGGTCGCGGGCCTCGGCGGCCCATGCCGGCCACCGGTTCTCGGTGGCCATGTCCGGCAGGCTCAGCACGCCCCCGCTGACCGACGCGTCGAGGCAAGGGCCCCCGCCGTGCGCGTACTGCCACTCGTCGAGTTCCCGCGCCATCGCGCTGGTGTACGCGAGACTCTGCGGGGCCTCGCCCCGCAGCAGCGTCACGGAGACGTCCTCGGCGCCGGGGACGCCCCGCCGGGCCAGCGCCGCGATCTGCGACATGACCGCTTCCAGGCTGGCTTCCCCGAGCCGGATCCGGCCGAGCTCGGCGAGCGCCTCCCGGGGGTCCAGCGGGCTCTGCTCCATCGGGTGGGCCCCCTTCACGGTCGGAGCGCCGACCGCCCGTGCCGGGATCGGCTGTGCACGGCCCCAACCTACCGGCCGGCCGGTCCCGCGCGCAGAAGCGCCGGCCCCCCGCGTGCCCGGATGTGTGCGGGCCCCGGAGCGCGGGTAGCGTCTGACCCGGGTCAAGACATGCGCCCCCAGGGCACGGTGCCCCACCGCCAGCGCGGTGGACCGCCGGCCCGCCACCCCGTCGTCCATTGCCGGGAGGCGTCATGTCGACCGCACGACCGTCACCCGATGCGACGGTGCACGCGACCGGAACGGGTCGTGTCCGCCGCGCGGCCCCGCCCGTCGTCTCCCTCTCCGTGACCGTGCAGCGCACGACCCGGGTCGTCGAGGTCCGTGGTGAGCTCGACATGAGCAGCGCCCACCTGCTGGTCGAGTTCGTGGAGCTGTTCTGCGGTGGGCACGCGGGCGAGGTCCGGCTCGACCTGTCCGGGGTCACCTTCTTCAGCGCCCACGGCATCACCGCGCTGCTGCGGGTGCGGCAGGCGGTGGGCCTCGCCGGTGGCCACCTCGCGTTGCCCGACCCCGCCCCCTGCGTACGCCGCCTGCTGGACCTGAGCGGGGCCGCTCGGGAACTCCCTCCCGACGGCGGGTCGCGCACCGCCGCGCGGCCCACGCCCCGGCGGTCGCCGTCGGCGTACCTCGTGTCGGACTGATCGGCCGGGACTGCCCGCGCGCTCGCGCGGGGCCGGCGGCGCGACGCCGCCGTGGCGATCCGCGTCACCGCCGCCACGGCGGTCCCGTGACCGGCGACCCGGGGGATCCGCTCAGGCCGGTCGCGGCGGCGGCTCGACGCGGGTGAGCAGCTCGGCGAGGTGCACGGCCCGCACGGGCGACCGACGCCGACGCAGGCCCGTGCGCAACTGCCGCAGGCAGCCCGGGTTGACCGCCACCACCAGGTCCACCCCCGCGGCCTCGATCTCGTCGAGCTTCGCGTCCAGGATCCGCCGCGACTCCTTCGGCCGCAGCAGCGAGTACGTGCCGGCGGCGCCGCAGCAGGCGGCCGCCGACGGCAGCTCGACGTAGTCGGCGACCTGGCGCAGCAGCGTCCGGGGCTCGGCGAAGACGCCGAGGCCGTTGCGCAGATGGCAGGAGTCCTGGAGGGCGACCCGGGCGCGCCGCCCGCCCACCCGCAGCTCGGCCCCGGCGGGCCGGTCGGCGAGCCAGGTGGACAGCTCGCGCACCCGGTCCCGGCCGAGCACGGCGGCGAGGTGCGCGGCGCAGCCGCCGGAGGTGGTGACGATGGTGCCCGGCAGGTCCGCGCCGAGCCGCTCGGCCAGCCGCTCGCCGCCGGCCAGGTCGCCGTTGTGTGCGTGCAGCGCGCCGCAGCAGCCCTGAGCGGTGGGCACGGCCAGCTCGGGGGCGAGCGCGTGCGCCCCCCGGCTGACCGCCGGGAAGAGCCCTCGCTCGACGCAGCCCAGCATGAGCTGCGCGCCCGGCCCGCCGGCGGCGGCGGCCCCGGGGGCGGCCGCCGGAGCGGGTGCCGCGGCCCGGGTCGGCCCGGCCTGTGGGGTGACGGCCCGGCCGCGGGCGGCGCGGCGGACGAGGCCGGACAGCCGCAGCAGCCACCGCTGCTCGACCAGCAGCATCAGCGCCCGGGCCACCAGCGGTCGCCGCCAGCCCCGCCACTGGTGCACCCGCCACTGCTCCAGCAGGCTGCCGTACTCCACCCCGGCCGGGCAGACCGGTTCGCAGGCCCGGCAGCCCAGGCAGAACGAGGACTGCTCGGCGAGGGTGCCGTCGTCGGGGGGCAGGGTGCCGTCCTGCAACGCCCGCATCAACGTGATCCGCCCGCGCGGCGAGGACGCCTCGTCGCCGGTCATCGCGTACGTGGGGCAGGCCGGCAGGCAGAACCCGCAGGAGATGCAGCGGGACAGCTGCTCGGGGTCGAACACGTCGCCGGTCACGATCCCAGCTTTCCGGGGTTGAGGACGCCCGCCGGGTCGAAGGCACTCTTGATCCGGCGCAGCAGGGCGAGCTGGTCCTCGCCGAGGCGGGCGGCGAGGAACGGCAGTTTCGCCGCCCCCACCCCGTGCTCGCCGGTGATCGTGCCGCCGAGGTCGATGGCGGCGGCGAAGATGTCGGCGAAGGCCGCCTCGGCCCGGCGTACCGCCTCGTGGTCCTCGGCCGAGTCGAGCACGCAGGTGGGGTGCAGGTTGCCGTCACCGGCGTGGCCGAAGGTGGCGATGGCGACGTCGTGCCGGGCCGCGACGGCGTCGATCCGGTCGACCATCTCGGCGATGCGCGGCCGGGGCACGGTCGCGTCCTCCAGGATGGTCACCCCGCCCCGGCGGGACAGCGCCGGCAGCGCACAGCGCCGGGCGGCCAGCAGCGCCTCGGCCTGGGCGACCTCGCGGGCCGTGGTGACCTCCACCGCGCCGGCCTCGACGCAGGCCGTGCCGATCCGGTCCAGGTGGGCGGCGACCAGGTCCGGCGGGCCGTCGTCGCCGAAGAGCAGCAGGGCACCGGCGTCGGCGCGCAGCCCCAGGTGGGCGAAGTCCTCCACGGCCCCGATGCAGGCCCGGTCGAGGAACTCCAGCGTCGCCGGCACCACGCCGGCCCGGATCACCCGGGCGACGGCCTCCCCCGCGTCGGCCAGCGTCGGGAAGTACGCGACCCCGGTGTTCGCCGACGCCGGGGCGGGCAGCAGCGCCACGGTCGCCTCGGTGATCACGGCGAGGGTGCCCTCGGAGCCGGTGAGCAGCCGGGTCAGGTCGTAGCCGGCGACGTCCTTCCACAGCCGCCCGCCGGTGCGGATCACCTCGCCGGTGGGCAGCACCGCCTCCAGGCCCAGCACGTAGTTGCGGGTCACGCCGTACTTCAGCCCGCGCAGCCCGCCCGCGCAGGTGGCGATGGTGCCGCCGACGGTGGCGACGGTCCGGCTGCCGGGGTCGGGCGCCCAGAGCAGGCCCCGGGCGGCGGCCGCGTCGGCCAGGGCGGCGCTGGTCACGCCCGGTTGCGTCCGGGCGAGCAGCTCGTCCGCGCTGACCTCCAGGATGGCGTTGAGCCGGGTCAGCACCAGCACGATCCCGCCGCGCAGCGGCACGGTCGCGGCGCACAGGTTGGAGCCGGCGCCGCGGGGCACCACGGGCACCCGGTGCCGGGTGGCGAGTGCCAGCACCGCGGCGACCTCGGCGGTGTCGGCCGGGAAGACCACCGCGTCGGGCCGGTGCGAGAACAGCGGCGTCGCGTCCCGGGCGTACGCCACGAGATCGCCGGCCGCGTCGTGCACGTGGGACGGGCCGACGATGCCGCGCAGTTCGGCGAGGACGGTCGCGGACAGCGCCATGCCCACCCTTCCCGGCGCCGGTCGCGCCTGTAGCTTTTTGCCGGCCTATGACCGGCTGTCTGGCGACAGTTTTCACCGATCATAGAGAGCCGGGCAGCTCGGGTGAAGACGACGGCCCGTCCTGCCGTCAGCGCGGCGGCAGGTGCTCGCGCAGCGCGGCGAACTCGGCCACCGTGAGGAAGGACGGATTGGCCCCCTGCGGCTGCCGCAGCACCTCCGCGCCGCCCAGCCGCGCGTCGCCCCGGAGGCACGCACGGGGCACCCGGTGCGCCTCGTCGAGGACCGTCAGGTCCAACGGCACCGTCCAGGCCGCGCCCGGCTCACCCGGCACCGCGGCGGCGGCCACCAGCCCCACACCCCAGACGCCGTACGCGAGCCGCCCGCGGCTGCCACTGGCCCAGAGGACCACCGGCTGACCGGCGCGCATCAGCCGGGCCCGGTAGCCGGGGCGTACGCACCAGCCCGTCACCCGCGGATCGCGGGCGAAGCGGCCGGCCAGGTCGACCCGGTCCGCGTTGCCCTTGATCAGCCACGCGCCGAGGTCGTCGAGGTGCACCCGTCGGTCGGTCACCCCCTCATCCTCGCCCGGATCCCGGCCGGCCGCCCGACCGGCCGGGACCCGTCGTCAGGCGACGTGGCGCAGGTAGCCCGCGACCGACGCGTCCAGGACCTCCCGGCCGGGCCGGGCCC
Organism: Micromonospora sp. M71_S20; assembly: GCF_003664255.1. NCBI lineage: Bacteria > Bacillati > Actinomycetota > Actinomycetes > Micromonosporales > Micromonosporaceae > Micromonospora > Micromonospora sp. M71_S20. The sequence continues at coordinate 4,787,294 of NZ_RCCV01000001.1, forward strand.
ACACCTCGGCCGAGAAGACCTCCACCTCGACCAGCCCGGTGTAGCCGGCCTCGTCCACGGCCTCCCGCAGCCGGCGCAGCTCGATGCAGCCGTCCCCGGGCAGGGCCCGGCCGAGCAGCACCCCCTCGGGCAGCGGGGTGACCCAGTCGCACACCTGGAACGCGGCGATCCGCGCCCCCGCCCGGGCGATTTGCGCGTACACCGTGTCGTCCCACCACACGTGGTAGGCGTCGACGACGACCCCGACCACGCCCGGGTCGAACCGCTCGGCGATGTCGAGCGCCTGGCCGAGGGTCGACACCACGCAGCGGTCGGCGCAGAACATCGGGTGCAGCGGCTCGATCGCCAGCCTCACCCCCGCCGCGGCGGCGTGCGGGGCCAGCTCGGCGATCGCGTCGGCCACCCGGTGGCGGGCGCCGTCGACGTCCCGGCTGCCCGCCGGCAGACCACCGGAGACCAGCACGAGGACCGAGGTGCCGAGGGTGGCGGCCTCCTCGATGGCCCGCAGGTTCTCCTCCCGCCAGCCGTCGGCGGTGAAGAAGCCGCCCCGGCAGAGCGACGTCACCTCAAGGCCGGCGTCGCGGACCAGCTTCGCGGCGCGGGCCAGCCCGTGTTCGGCGACCGGCTCCCGCCACAACCCGATCCCCGGCACACCGGCGGCGACGCAACCGGCGACCACCTCGGGCAGCGGCCAGTGCTGCGACGTGGCCTGGTTGAACGAGAACCGTTCCAGCCCACTCACTGGGGCACCCCCGCGACGGTGAACAGCGCCCGGGCGCGGGCGGCGGCCAGGTCCGCGTCGGGCAGCAGCCCGGCGGCGTCGGCGAGGGTGAGCAGGGTGGCCAGGTGCGCCGGCGAGCGGCCGGTCTGCGCACCGCCGACCATCGTGAAGTGGTCCTGGTGCCCGGCCAGCCAGGCCAGGAAGACGATGCCCGTCTTGTAGTGCCAGGTGGGGGCCGCGAAGATGTGCCGGGCCAGGGGCACGGTCGGCGCGAAGATCGCGTCGTACGCCTCAAGCTCCCCCCGGTCCAGCGCGGCGAGCGCGGCGGCGGCGGCCGGCGCGATCGCGGCGAACACCCCGAGCAGCGCGTCGGAGTGGCCGCTCGCGTCGCCCCGGATCAGCTCCGGGTAGTGGAAGTCGTCGCCGGTGTAGAGGCGCACCCCGGCCGGCAGCCGGCGGCGCAGCGCCACCTCCCGGTCGGCATCCAGCAGGGAGACCTTGATCCCGTCCACCCGGGTGTCGTGGGCCTTGATCAGCCCGATGACGGCGTCGGCGGCCTCGTCGAGGTCCGTCGACCCCCAGTAGCCCGCGAGCGCCGGGTCGAACATCGGGCCGAGCCAGTGCAGCACCACCGGCTCGTCGGCGGCGCTCAGCAGTTCGTCGTACACCCGCAGGTAGTCCTCCGGGCTGCGGGCGGCGGCGGCCAGGTGGCGGCTGCACATCAGCACCGGGCGGGCCCCGGCGGCCCGCACGTCGTCGAGCTGCTCGCGGTAGGCGCGGGTGACCTCGGCCAGGGTCGCCGGGCCGGGCGGGAGCTGGTCCGTGCCGACGCCGGCGACGATCCGCCCGCCGACCGCGCGGGCCTCGGCGGCGCTGCGCCGGATCAGCTCGCGGGTGGCCGGGTAGTCCAGGCCCATGCCGCGCTGCGCGGTGTCCATCGCCTCGGCCACCCCGAAGCCGTACGACCACAGGTGGTGCCGGAACGCCAGGGTGCGGTCCCAGTCCAGCACGGCCGCGGCGCCGGGGACGTTCTCGGCCGTCGGATCGGCCACCACGTGCGCGGCGGCGTACGCGATGCGGCTCGTCGGCGGCCCGGCGGGGCGCGGGAAGCCGGCGCCCCCGGTCAGCCGGTACCGCCGCCCACCGGGCAGCACCACCTCGGCAGCGCTCACAGCTCCACCTCCGTTCGCGACTGCGGGGCTCGCAACCCCGGCTCACTCCTCGCGCTCACAGGTCCACCTTCCGTTCGCGACTGCGGGGCTCGCAGACCCGGCTCACTCCTCGCGCTCACAGCTCCAGCTCCGGGATGTCCAGGCGGGCGCCCTCGCGCGCCGACCGCAGGCCCAGCTCGGCGAGCTGCACGCCGCGCGCGCCGGCCAGGAAGTCCCACGGGAACGGCTCGTTGGCGACGACGTGCCGCAGGAACGCCTCCCACTGCACCTTGAAGCCGTTGTCGAACTCCTCGTTGTCCGGCACCTCCGTCCACTGTGACCGGAAGGGCTCGGTGACCGGCAGGTCGGGGTTCCACACCGGCTTCGGGGTGACCGCCCGGTGCTGCACCCGGCAGCTGCGCAGGCCGGCCACGGCGCTGCCCTCGGTGCCGTCGACCTGGAACTCGACCAGTTCGTCGCGGTGCACCCGGACGCACCACGAGGAGTTGAGCTGCGCGACCACGCCGCCGTCGAGCTCGAAGATGCCGTACGCGGCGTCGTCGGCCGTCGCCGGGTACGTGCGGCCCGCCTCGTCGACCCGCTGCGGCACGTGCGTGGCGGTGAGGCAGGAGACCGTACGCACCCGGCCGAAGAGCTCCTCCAGCACGTACTGCCAGTGCGGGAACATGTCCACGACGATGCCGCCGCCGTCCTCGCTGCGGTAGTTCCAGGACGGGCGCTGCGCCGGCTGCCAGTCGCCCTCGAACACCCAGTAGCCGAACTCCCCGCGCACCGACAGGATCCGGCCGAAGAAGCCGCCGTCGATGAGCCGCTTGAGCTTGCGCAGCCCGGGCAGGAAGAGCTTGTCCTGCACCACCCCGGTACGCACGCCGGCGGCGCGCGCCGCCCGGGCCAGGTCGAGGGCGCCCTCGGTGTCCTCGGCCAGCGGCTTCTCGGTGTAGATGTGCTTGCCGGCGTCCAGCGCCCGGCGGATCGCCTTCTCCCGCTGCTGGGTGACCTGGGCGTCGAAGTAGATCTCGACGTCGTCGCGGGCCAGCGCGGCGCTGAGGTCGGTGGTCCAGTCGGTCAGCCCGTGCCGCTCGGCGATCTCGCGGAGCTTGGTCTCGCTGCGCCCGACCAGGACGGGCTCGGGCCAGATCGACGTGCCGTCGGCCAGGGGCACGCCGCCCTGCTCGCGGATGGCGAGCAGGGAGCGCACCAGGTGCTGCCGGTAGCCCATCCGGCCGGTGACGCCGTTGACGATGATGCCTATCGACCTGCGGGTCATGGTGTTCCTTCCCTCCGCGGGCGCCTCCGACCGGGACGGCGGCGGGCGGCGACCTGTTCCACGCCTGCGCCGCCGCCGGGAGGCCCCCGGCGGCGGATCCAGGCAAGCGCTTTCCTGGGCAGCGTAGGGAACGCCTCCCTCCTCAGGCAAGGGGCTGTCCGCCCCGTCACGCGACCGTCGTCGCCCGCCGGGCCGCGCGGGCGGGCGCCGGAGCGGGGAAGCGCTCTCGCTGCGGTACGGTGACGGATGGCCGGCACCGGGGCGCGGCCGTCGAGAAACGACCGAGGGGGCGGCAGTGGCGACCCTGTCCGACGTGGCCCGGCGGGCGGGGGTCTCGCCCGCGACGGCCTCCCGGGTGATCAACGGCAGCAGCAAGCCCGTCACCGAGGAACTCCGCGAGCGCGTGCTCCGCGCCGTCGCCGAACTGCAGTACGTGCCGAACGCGCACGCCCAGCTGCTGGCCCGCTCGCACCGCGTGGCGGTGGGCGTCATCGTGCACGACGTCTCCGACCCCTACTTCGCCGAGATCACCCGGGGCCTGCAACGGGTCGCCACCGACCAGGGCCGGCTGCTGATGATCTGCAACAGCTACCGCGACCCGGACCGCGAGCTGGAGTACGTCGAGCTGCTGCGCGGCCAGCAGGTCGCCGCGATCATCCTGGCCGGCTCGGGCTACCACGACGCCACCTTCACCCGCCTGCTCAACGAGAAGCTCGCCGCGTACGAGGCGACCGGCGGACGGGTCGCGGTCATCGGCCGGCACGAGCACTCCGGCGACGCGGTGATGCCGGACAACCGCGCCGGCGGCCGGTTGATCGGCGCGGAACTGTACGAGCTGGGGCACCGCGCGATCGGGGTGGTGGCCGGGCCGGCGGTGCTCACCACCACCACCGACCGGCTCACCGGGCTCCGGGAGTCCCTCGCCGCGCACGGGCTGAGCCTGCCCGAGCACCGGGTGCGGCACGCCGAGTTCGACCGCGACGGCGGCGTCGCCGCCACCGCCGCGCTGCTCGACGCCGACCCCGAACTGACCGCCGTCGTGGCGCTCAACGACTCGATGGCGATCGGCGCGCTGGCGCTGCTGCGTTCCCGGTCGGTGGCGGTGCCCCGGCAGATGTCGGTCATCGGCTTCGACGACATGCCGATCGCCCGGGACGTCACCCCGGCGCTGACCACCGTCCGGCTGCCCCTGGTCGAGATGGGGGCCCGCGCGATGTCGCTGGCGCTCGACCCGGGGGCCGCGGCGCCCCGCGTCGAGGTGCTGCCCGCCGAGGTGGTGCGCCGGGACAGCACCGGGCCGGCCCCCGAGGTCACCCCGGTCCGCCCCCGGGAGGTCAGATGATGAAGTGGGTCCAGTAGGCGAGCCAGGTCACGAAGAGCGCGCCCTGGAGCAGGGCCAGGGCGGCGGTCAGCCAGGCGTCGGCGCCCGCCTGCCGGGCCCAGCGGGCCAGCACGAGGGCGACCGGGAAGACGGCTAGCAGATAGCGCAGCAGGCTCTTGTACACCGGCGGGCCCATCGACAGCGGCACCAGGACCATGATCAGCCCGTACACGAGATACGGCAGCCCGAGCCGGCGGGCGCCCGCGAGCAGGACCGCCAGCACCAGCACGGCGACCCACACCCGCAGGGCGTCGCGGGGCGGGGTGTCGGTCAGACCGTGCCACAGCACCGCCAGCGGGTTCTGCACCCGGATGCCCCAGCCCTTCTCCTGGGCGTGCTTGTAGGCGAACCAGTCGCCGCTCTGCCACCGGCAGAACGCCATGAAGACCAGCCAGCCGGCGGGCACCAACGCCAGCGGCCAGCCGACGCGGACGTACGCCCACCACGCGCGCGGACCCAGCCGATAGCCGTGCTGCCGCAGCAGCACCAGGGCCAGCGGGAGCACCACGACGAACCCGACCGAGCGGCTCATCGCCAGGAAGAAGCCGACGACGCCCACGAGCAGCCAGCGCCGCCGCTCCGCGTGGTGGAAGGCGGCGAGCGCGAGGCAGAGGAACAGCGACTCCGTCAGCGCCGCCTGGAACAGGAACCCGGCCGGCAGCAGCACGAGGTAGCGGACGAACCGGCGGGCGGAGGCGTCGTCGCCGAGCAGCCGCTCGCCCAGCCGGTGGGCGTAGAAGAGCATCAGCAGGAACGCGACGTTGGCGACGAGCAGCAACGCCAGCGCGGTGTCCCCGCCCAGCAGCGGGGCCAGCGGCCGGGCCAGGAACGGATAGAGCAGGGGAAAGCCGAAGTCGCGCCACGGCTCGTCGAGCGGGAGCTGCGCCAGGCGGTCGTAGAGGAAGGAGTCCCAGGCGAACCAGAGCGCGACCGCGCGGTGCCCGGAGACCGCCCGCTGCTGCTCGCGCATCATCGTCTCGTCCGGCGGCGGGGCCCAGGGCACGTCGTCGAACGCGCTCAGCGCGAGCACCCCGAGGGCGCTGAGCACGATCTTCGTACCGAAGAAGACGGCGAGGACGAACAGCCACGGCGTCGGTATCCGGCCTGCGGCCCGCGACGCCGCCCGCCGCAGGTCGTGCCCGCGCCCGGCCAGCCGGGCGGGCAGGCCACGCCACCGCCGGTCCGAGACGGCCCGCCCACTGTCCATCACGCGTCTCCCGATCCGGCCGCCCGAACGGTGCCACATCCCCGTTCCCGGGCCGTTGACACGTCCGCGCGACCGCGGGTGCGGAACCGGGAGCCGGGCGCGTCGGCGGCCCTCCCGGGCGGTCCGTCCCGTCGGGGTGTCCCGGGAGCGGACGGCAATCCGGGGTGAGTTCGGGCCGGTGCCGGGTAAGCGGGCCGCCTCCGGGAGGCGGAAGCAGGGGGCGACGGGCATGGGCGAAGAGCGCGGCACGGTGGTCATCGGCGCGGGGCCGGCGGGCCTGACCACGGCGTACGAGTTGCTCCGGCAGGACAGCCCGGTCCGGGTGTTCGAGGCCGACGAGGTGGTGGGCGGCATCAGCCGCACCGTCGAGCGGGACGGGTGGCGCTTCGACATCGGCGGGCACCGGTTCTTCACGAAGGTGGCCCGGGTCGAGGAGTTCTGGCACGAGATCCTGCCCGACGAGGACTTCCTGCTACGGCCCCGGATGAGCCGCATCTACTACCGGGGCGCCCTGTTCGACTACCCGCTGAGCGCGACGAACGCCCTGCGCAACCTCGGCGTGCGGGAGGCCGTGCTGTGCATGGGCTCGTACGCGCGGGCCCGGCTGCGCCCGCCGAAGGACCAGTCGCACTTCGAGGGTTGGGTCTCGGCCCGGTTCGGCTGGCGCCTCTACTCGATGTTCTTCAAGACGTACACCGAGAAGGTCTGGGGCATGCCGGCCGACCGGTTGCAGGCCGACTGGGCCGCGCAGCGGATCAAGAACCTGTCGTTGGCCAAGGCGGTCCGCAACGCGGTGCTGCCCAAACGCAACCGCAAGGACGTGACCAGCCTGATCGAGGAGTTCCAGTACCCGAAGCTCGGCCCGGGCATGATGTGGGAACGCTGCGCCGAGGAGGTGCGCCGGCGCGGGGGCCGGGTGGACACCGGCACCTGGGTGACCGCCGTGCACCGGGACCCGGAGCGCCGCCGGGCCGTCGCCGTGACCGTCAACGGGGCCGGCGGGCAGCGTACCGAGCCGGCGGAGCACGTCGTCTCCTCGATGCCGATCTCCGAGCTGGTCGCCGCGCTGCGCCCGGCGGCCCCGCCGGAGGTGCTGGCCGCCGCGGCCGACCTGCGGTACCGGGACTTCCTCACCGTCGCGCTCGTGGTGCCGGAGGAGTTCTCGTTCCCGGACAACTGGATCTACGTGCACGACCCGGCGGTGAAGGTGGGCCGGATCCAGAACTTCGGCTCCTGGTCGCCGCACCTGGTCAAGGACGGCCGCACCTGCCTCGGCCTGGAGTACTTCGTGTTCGAGGACGACGAGACCTGGCGTACGCCGGACGCCGAGCTGATCGCCGCCGCGACCGCCGAACTGGAGCGGCTCGGCCTGGTCCGGCCGGGGGTGGTGGAGGCCGGGTACGTGGTGCGGATGCCGAAGGCGTACCCGGTCTACGACGAGCGCTACCAGCACAACGTCGACGTGATCCGGGACTGGCTGGCGCGCGAGGTGCCCAACGTGCACCCGGTGGGCCGCAACGGCATGCACCGCTACAACAACCAGGACCACTCGATGCTGACGGCGATGCTCACCGCCGAGAACATCGCCTGCGGCACCCGGCACGACGTGTGGTCGGTCAACGTGGAGCAGGACTACCACGAGGAGTCGAGCCACGACGGGGACGGTCACCGGGGCACCGGCCGGGACGCGCCCGTCGTACCGGCCCGGCCCGCCGGCCCGGTCGGCACGACGCTCGACGGTGCCGCCCGGCCCGAACGGCCGGCCCAGGTACGCCTCGGCTGAGCAGACGGCGCGTGCCGATGGCCGAGCCCGGGGTCTTCGCAGCCCGGCGGCGGACCGGCCCGGGCTCAGTGCGCTTCGAGGACGAAGAAGATGAAGCAGATGAACGACGTGCGGCCCACGAGATGCGGGGGCAGAATCTCGCGCGGAGTCTCGGGAGACATGGGGGGTTCGCTGACGACCGAGATGCGGAAGCCCGCGTCGGTGAACGCATCCGTCATCGCGTGCAACGGCCGGTGCCAGTAGGTCAGCTCCGTGCTGTGCCCGTCGAACGTGTAGTCCTCCGACCACCGTGCGAGGGCGAAGTAGTCGGCGTCCGGGTGCACCGCCGTGTAGACCATCGGGTGGTTCACGGACAGGATGAGGCGCCCCCCTGGTCTCAGGACTCGTCGCAGCTCGGCCAGGGGCGCAGTCCAGTCCTTCAGGTAGTGCAGGACCAGGGACACGACGACGTCGTCGAACGCACCGTCGGCGAAGGGAAGCGGCTCGCTGAGGTCGGCGACCAGCAGCGTGGCGTCCTCGCCCAGTCGCCGTTCGGCCAGCTGGACCATCGCGGGGCTGGAGTCGAAGCCGGTCACGATGGCCCCTCGCTCGCGGAGCGCCGCGGACAGGGGACCCGAACCGCAGCCGGCGTCGAGGACCCGTCGGCCGTCCACGTCCCCGGCGAGTCCGATCATCGCGGGCCGCTCGTAGTAGCCGTTGATGAGGTTGGCTTCGTTGTCCGCGGAGTAGCGCTCGGCGAAACTGTCGTAGTGGTCGGCCTTCACCAGGTCGTCTCCCAAACAGGTGCTCCGGGGTCGAATGCACGATCCTGCCATGGAGGCGGAGACACCACGTGCCCCTGCCGCGCGCGGGATCAACCGGATGGGCTCGCTCGTGTCGGTCACTATGGTTGGTCGATGGACGTTGTCAGCACTGCCGACGTCTCGCCGGGCGACCGGTTCGCCTTCTGGCGCGAGGTCAGCGCGAAGCTCTGGGTACCGTACGACCTGGCCCGGGAACGGCAGGCGGAGGCCGGATTCGAGGCGCGGGTCGGCATCAGCGAGTTCGGCCCGGTGCAGGCGACCCTGATGACGACGATGGCGCACTCGGTGCGCCGTACGCCCCGGCTGATCCGGCAGGCCGATCCGGAAGTGTTCAAGGTGAGCTGCATGGTCAGTGGCAGCGGCACGCTGACGCAGGACGGCAGGCGCGCGGAGTTCGGCGCCGGGGATCTCGTGCTCTACGACACCTCGCGTCCGTACGTGGCCGAACTCCGCCCGGACGATTCGACGAGCCGGATGCTGCTCCTGCGTTTCCCCCGGGCCCTGCTGCCGTTTCCTCCCCGGGAACTGCGCGAACTGAGCGCCGTCCGCATTCCCGGTGCCCGCGGCGTCGGCGCGTTGTCGTCGCGTTTCCTGCTGCAACTCGCCGACCAGATGGACGAACTGACCCCGGCCGAGACCGCGCGTCTGGCCACCCTGACGCTCGACGTGCTGATCACGGCGTTGGCCGACGCGCTGGACACCCGGAACGTCGTCCCCGCGGACACGCGCCGGCGGGCGCTGACCGCCCGCATCCACGCCTTCATCCGCGACCACCTCGGTGACCCGGGCCTGACCCCGAACGTGATCGCCGCGGCGCACCACATCTCCGTGCGTTACCTCCACAGGCTGTTTCAGCGGGAGGGGCACACCGTCGCAGGCTGGATCCGCGAACAGCGCCTCGACCGGTGCCGACGCGACCTCGCCGAAACCCGGCTCGCCGCCCGCCCGGTCAACGCGATCGCCGCCCGGTGGGGATTCACCAGCGCCGCGCACTTCAGCCAGGCGTTCCGCGCCCGTTACGGCCAGTCGCCCTCCGAGTTTCGCCAGCAGTTCCCGACCTTGCACGGAGACTGAACACCTGTGCACCCCGCCACAACGACAGGTGTGGATGCGGCGGGCAGTCTCGTCCCAGGGCCTTGCCGACTCCTCGTGTCCGACGGCCCGGCCGACCGCCGCACACTGGTTCCACGAACGGCCACGCCTCGATACGACACCGTCTGCGGAGGTCCAGACTACGGCACGAGGGGTGGGACGAGCACGGTCGTTTTCGAAGCCGTTCGCGTTACCCGGCAGTTGTGGTGGCGCGAACGGGCACGGTCCGGGATAGCCTTGCCGCATATGGCTACCTATCGCAGCGCCTCAGTGCTCCTATCCTCCGACGGCACCCGGACCCCCGGCACCGCCGCGCTCTTCGCCGAGCCCGCCCGCAAGGGTGGGACCCCGCCGTGGGCGGGCGACTTCCGACCCGCCAACAGCGCCGGCAACGGCCCCAAGAACGCGGTCGGGAAGACCTTCACGTTGGAGTTGCCCGACGGCAGCACCGGCAAGGTCGTGGTCCAGGGCCTCAAGAGCGGGAAGGGAGGCGTCGTGCTGGCGTTGATGGGCGAGGACGCACCCCCCTTCTGATCGCCCACTGACGTCACCGGCTGGAGACGGCCGATACGCGCGGTGCAGCGGCGGTGGCGGCTCGGGTCCCGGGCTGCCGGACGCTCACGGATCGGACCCTGGTCGGCGGCCCGCCGACCAGGGCCACCGGTCAGCGGCGGCCGGCGGCCAGGGCGACGAGGTACTGTCCGCCGCCCGCGTCGACGCTCGCGGTCACCGGCAGTCCGGGCACCAGGCGGGAGAACCGGTCGACCAGCCAGTCCGCCGCCTCCTGGGCGTCCTTCTCGCTCGGGCAGCGGGCGACCAGCTCGCGGCCACCCTTGCGTGCGAGTCGCTCGGCGACGGTGATCAGTGGCGCGGGCTCCACCACGTGCAGGTGCTCCGGCCAGGCGATGACCACCTTGACCGCGCCCTTGCGGGTGTTGCAGGCACGGTGCGCGAGTCGCTCGGCGACCTTGGCCTTCTTGTCGGCGGTGCGGCTGTCGACGCTGGGACCACGCGGGTCGTTCACCGACATGCCGGCGTCGACCGGCTCGTCGCACACCCAGCATCGCCAACCGTCGCGCCTCGCGACGTCATCGAGGGAACTCATCCGAGCAAACTAGCCCGTGCCAGCCGAACCGCCCGCACTCGGCCTGGGCCACCGCCGATGTCCGACACTGCTCCCGGGCGACGGTCTGGAATGCTTCTCCCATGCCCTCCTACCCGCCCACCTTCGCCGACCAGGTCGTCACCCAGCCAGCCCGCGCCCAGTTCGAGGCGTTCCTCGACGAGCACCGTCGTGCCCTCAACGGCTGCCTGGACGGGCTGACAGAGGAACAGGCGCGCCGGTCGTTGGTGGCCTCCCGGACCACGCTGCTGGGTCTTGTGAAGCACGCGACCTTCGTCGAGAAGGTCTGGTTCGACGAAGCCGTCACGTGCCGGTCGCGCGCGGAGATCGGCATCCCCGCGACGCCGGACGAGTCGTTCATCCTCGATGCCGACGACACGATCGCCACCGTCCAGCACGCACACCGCGAAGCCTGCGAGGCAGCACGCCGTGCGACGTCGTCCCTGGGTCTGGACGACATCCTGCACGGCAACCGGCGGGGCCCGCTTCCGCTGCGATGGGTGTATCTCCACATGCTGCGCGAGCTCGCCCAGCACTGTGGGCACGCGGACATTCTCCGGGAGCAGCTCGTCGACGGGTAGCGCGGACGTCCGCTCATGCCGCGGCGGTCCGACGAGGGGTGCGCCGATGTCCGGCGGCCTACGGCCGGGTGGACGAAGGCACCTTCCCCAGCGTGCGCACCGCGGTCGAGGACACCGCGGCCAGTTCGGGCTGCGCGGGCAGGAACACCGTGGGGACGCCCAGCGACTGGTTCATCGCGGCGAGCCGGTACTCGCTCTGGAGGTCGGTGGTGTTACGCACGCCGCGGACGATCACTCCTACGTCGTGGCGACGGCAGTAGGCGGAGGTCAATCCGCTCCAGGCCGCAACGGTGACGGAGGTCCACCCGACCGGGAGGATGGCCCGGACAGCGGCCGCTCGCTCCTCCTCGTCGGCGCTCGGCTGCTTGGTGCTGTTGACCGCGACGAGCACGACCACTTCGTCGAAGAGGCCGCGTGCCCGGTTCACCACGTCCAGATGCCCGGGAGTGAAGGGATCGAAGCTGCCGGGGTAGACGGCTCGCACGCGTACGCGACCGGGGGTGCGTGCTGTCGAAGTGCTCATGGCCCGACTGTAGGTAGGTCGGCAGACCCCGCCACCCTCAACCCGAGCCCGCGACGGCGCGCCGGTGCCGCGGCCGGGCAAAACGCTTTGCCGCCGCGCCGGGCCGCCCATAGCATCCGTCGGATGCGGATCCGCGAGTTCCACGAGTCCGACTGGGCCCAGGTGTGGCCGATCGTCCAGGAGGTGGTCCGGGCGCGGGAGACCTTCCCCTACGACCCGGAGCTGACCGCCGAGCAGGCGTACGACATGTGGGTGGAGGCCGCGCCCGGCCGGACGGTGGTCGCGGTCGACGGCGACGCGGTGCTGGGCACCGCGAAGATGGGCACCAACCGCCCCGGGCCGGGCTCGCACGTCGCCACCGCGAGCTTCATGGTGGCCCGCGCGGCGCGCGGGCGAGGCCTGGGCACCGCGCTGTGCCGGCACGCCGTCGACTGGGCCCGGGAGCGGGGGTACGCCGGGATGCAGTTCAACGCCGTGGTGGCGAGCAACGCCACCGCCGTGGAGCTGTACCGGCGGGAGGGGTTCGCCGTGGTGGGCACGGTGCCCGGCGCGTTCCGCCATCCCACCCTCGGCCGGGTGGGCCTGCACGTCATGTACCGGGAATTCTGACCGGCACGACGGACGCCGCCGCGCGCCGGGACGCCCACCCCCGGCGGGTGGGATCCGGCGCGACGGCGGCGTCGCTCAGACGGCGGCCTTCGCGACGACCTCGGCGCGCAGGTCCTCCTCGGAGGCGCCCCGGCGCCAGTAGCCGGAGAAGGTGACGTGGCGGCGGTCCAGGCCGCGCTCGCCGACGAGGTGCCGGCGCACCGAGCGCACCATCGAGGACTCGCCGGCGATCCAGGCGTACGGGGTGCCGGCCGGCAGCCGGGCGGCGCGCACCGCGTCCGCCAGCAGCGTGCTGCCGGGGGCGGTGCCGCCGCGCACGATCCAGCGCACCTCGGCCCGCGCCTCGGTGGGCAGCTCCTGGATGTCCCCCGCGTCGGGGACCTCGATCCAGGCCCGCACCGGGGTGCCGGGCGGCAGCCAGGCCAGGATCCCGGCGGCGGCCGGCAGCCCGGTCTCGTCGGCCACCAGCAGGACGGAGTCCGTGCCGACCGGGGGGCGGAAGCAGACGCTGCGGTTGTCGTGCACGGCCGGGCCGAGCAGCACCACCCGGTCGCCCGGCAGGGCGTGCCGGGCCCAGCGGGAGGCGGGGCCGGTGTCGCCGTGGCTGACGAAGTCGATGTCCACCTCGGCCACCTCGGTGCGCTGCTCCCGGATGGTGTACGAGCGCATCACCGCGCGCACGTCGGGGTCCATGGCCCGGTAGGCGCCGAACCAGTCCTCCCCCGCCTCGACGGGGAGCACCGGCTCGGGCTGGCCGGGGTGCGGCAGGAACAGCGAGACGCTCTGGTCCCGGCCGCCACCGGCGAAGTCGGCCAGCTCCGGCCCGCCGAAGGTGACCCGGACCAGGGAAGCGCCGACGCGGCGGGCGCCGACGACCTGCGCGGCGAAGAGGCGGTACTGGACGGCGACGGCGGTGGTCACGGGGTGACCTTCTTCGCGCCCTTGATGGCGGTGGCCAGGTTCTCCAGCAGCGGCGCGGCGCCAGCGTACGAGAAGCGGGGCACCGCGTCCCACGCGGCGATCTGGTTGGCCTTGACGGCCGGCAGCTGCTGCCACGTCGGCTTGGCGGCCAGGTCCTTGGGCTGAAGGGCGGTGTTGCGGTTGTCGAGCAGGAGCAGGTCGGCCGGGAACTTGCCCGCGTTCTCCCAGCTCAGGGCCTCGAAGTAGTCGCCGGCCTCGAGCTTGGTGGGCACGACGATGTCGACGCCCAGCTCGGCGAAGTACATCAGGTCGGTGCTGACCTTGGGGTTGGAGGCGTAGAACAGGTCGGGGCTGCCGGAGCAGGCGAGCACCTTGATGCCCGGATTCGCCTTGACCGCCTGGCGGACCGACTCGGCGGCGGCCTCGAAGCGGGCCTTGGCGTCGGTGACCTTCTTGGCGGACAGGTCGGCGCCGAGGGACTCGGCGAGCTGCGCGTACCGCTCGATCGGCTTGGTCATCGGCACCCGGGCGGTGGTCACGGTGACGGCGGGGGCGAGCGGGAGGATCTTGCCCTTGCTCTCGTCCGGCACGTACCAGAAGGCGCCCGGGTCGTACATGTGGGTGACGAGCAGCTCGGGCCGCAGGGCGGCGTACTTCTCCAGGTTGAACTCGCCCCAGACGTTGCCGAGGATCTCCACGGACTCGACGTCGAGGTCGCCGGCCTGCGGGTCCTTGGTGCCGTCGGAGCGCTTCGTCTCGCCGAACACGCCGACGATCTGCTTGTCGAGCCCGAAGTCGACAAGCGCGGCCGCGACCCCCGTGAAGGCGACCACCCGGGTCGGCCGGGCGGGGGCGCTCACCTTCTCGTTGCGGTCGTCCGTGAACGACCACGGCCCGCCGGAATCCTTGGCGGCGGGGGTGGCGGAGTCCTCGTCCCCGCCGCAGCCGGCGAGCAGGGCCGCCAGGGTGGCGGCGCCACCGGCGGCGAGCAGGCCCCGGCGGGAGAGGCGGCGGGCGGACACGGGATGCGGCATGGCGGTGTCTTTCGATCAGGGTCGGACGAATGACCATGGACAGCGGGGTTAGGTTAACCTAACCTAAACGGCTGTCAAGTCCCGTTCGGAATTCCGCACCACATCGGAGCCCACACTGTCCGCCACCCTCTCCCCCCGCGTCGGCGCGCCGCCGGCACCGCCGGCCGTACGCCGGCCCGGCCGGACCGCGCTGCGGGCCGCCGGGCTCGCGGCGTCGGTGCTGCTGCTCGCGGCCGTCGCGGTGCTCAGCATCGCCGTGGGCGCCAAACAGCTCCCCCTCACCGACGTGTGGCAGGGCCTGCTGGACCGCGACGCCGCCGAGTACGCCGTCGTGCACCGCATGCGGCTGCCGCGTACGCTGCTCGGCCTGCTCGCCGGGGCGGCGCTCGGCGTCGCCGGCGCGGTGATGCAGGCGCTGACCCGCAACCCGCTCGCCGACCCCGGCCTGCTCGGCATCAACGCCGGCGCCTCGGCGGCGGTGGCCACCGGGGCGCTGCTGTTCGGCATCGGCGGCGTCGGCGGGCAGGTGTGGTTCGCCCTGCTCGGCGCGGCGGCCGTCACCGCCGCCGTGTACGCCGTCGGCGGCGGGCGCGGGGCCACCCCCGCGCGGCTGGCGCTGGCCGGCGCGGCGCTCAACGCCACCCTCTACTCGTACGTCAGCGCGGTGATGCTGGTGGACACGGCCTCGCTGGAACGGCTGCGGTTCTGGACGGTCGGCTCGCTGGCCAGCGCCGAACCGTCGACCGTCCGCACGGTCGCGCCGTTCATGGCGGCGGGCCTGCTGGTCGCCCTGGCCGTCGCCCGCCCGCTCAACGCGCTGGCGCTCGGCGACGACGCGGCGCGCGCGCTCGGCGCCCGCCCGGCCCTGGTCCGGGGCGCGGTCATCCTGGCGATCACGCTGCTCTGCGGCGCCGCCACCGCCGCCTGCGGGCCGATCGTCTTCGTCGGGCTGCTGGTGCCGCACCTGGTGCGCGCGCTCACCGGGCCGGACCTGCGCTGGCTGCTGCCGTACTGCATGGTGCTGGCGCCGGTGCTGCTGCTCGGCGCCGACGTGCTCGGGCGGGTGCTGAGCCGCCCCGGCGAGCTCCAGGTCGGGCTCGTGACCGCCGTGGCCGGCGGGCCGCTCTTCCTCTGGCTGGTGCAGCGCGGGCGGGTGGCCCACCCGTGATCACCCTCCGTACCCGCAGCCTGTCCCTGCGGCTGCGTCCCCGCGCCGTCGCCGTCGGCGTCGCCTGCGTGCTGCTGGCCCTGGCGCTGAGCGTGCTCGCCATCGGCAGCGGCGACTACCCGATGAGCCCCGCCGACGTGCTGCGCGCCCTCACCGGCCGGGGCACCCCGGCCGAGGAGTTCATCGTCACCGAGCTACGGCTGCCCCGGGTGGTCACCGCGCTCTGCGTCGGCGCCGCGCTGGCGTTGGCCGGCGCGGTCTTCCAGTCACTGGTACGCAACCCGCTGGGCAGCCCCGACATGCTCGGCTTCACCCAGGGCGCGGCCACCGGGGCGCTCGTCGTGGTGGTGCTCGGCGGCAGCAGCCTGGCGCTGGCCTCGTCGGCGGTGGTCGGCGGGCTGGTCACCGGCGCGCTCGTCTACGCGCTGTCCTGGCGGCGCGGCGTGCACGGATACCGGCTGATCCTGGTCGGCATCGGCACCATGGCGATCCTCACCGGGGTCAACGGCTGGCTGCTCACCCGGGCCCCGCTGATGGACGCCGCCCGCGCCGTGCTCTGGCTCACCGGCAGCCTCGACGGCCGCGGCTGGTCGAACGCGCTGCCGCTGCTGATCGCACTGGGGGTGCTGGTGCCCCTCATGCTGGCCGGCTACGGGCCGGCGATGCGGCTGGTCGAGATGGGCGACGACACCGCCGCCGCCCTCGGCGTACGCGTGGAGCGGCTGCGCCTGGTCGTGCTCGCGACGGCGGTGCTGCTGGTCTCCCTCGCGGCGGCCGCCGCCGGGCCGGTGAACTTCGTGGCCCTCACCGCGCCACACCTCGCGCGGCGGCTGACCCGGGCCCCGGGGCCGAACCTGCTGCCCTCGGCGGCCGTCGGCGCGGTCCTCCTGGTCGCCGCCGACCAGCTCGCGCTGCGGGCCTTCCCCGGGCACCAGCTGCCGGTCGGCGTGGTGACCGGCGTGCTCGGCGGCGCCTACCTGGTCTGGCTGCTGGCCACCGAGCGCCGGGCCGGCCGGCTGTGACCGGGCCCGGCCGGCGGGCCACCCACGACGAGAACGGAGCACCGAGCATGCAGTCCCGGCTGAGCGGCACCGCGATGACCCTCGCCTACGAGCGGCGGACCATCGCCCAGGACCTGAGCGTCGCCGTGCCCGACCGGTCCTTCACGGTCATCATCGGCCCCAACGCCTGCGGCAAGTCCACCCTGCTGCGGGCCCTGTCCCGGCTGCTGAAGCCGGCCGCCGGGGCGGTGCTGCTCGACGGCGAGGACATCCACCGGCAGCCCGCCCGCAGCGTGGCCCGCACCCTCGGCCTGCTGCCGCAGACGTCCGTCGCGCCGGACGGCATCGGCGTCGCCGAACTCGTCGCCCGCGGCCGCTACCCGCACCAGGGGCTGCTGCGGCAGTGGTCGCGCGAGGACGAGCGGGTGGTCACCGAGTCGATGGCCGCCACCGGGGTCGCCGACCTGGCCGACCGGGCCGTCGACGAGCTCTCCGGCGGGCAGCGGCAGCGGGTGTGGATCGCGATGGCGCTGGCCCAGCAGACCCCCCTGCTGCTGCTCGACGAACCGACCACCTACCTGGACATCGCCCACCAGATCGAGATCCTCGACCTCTGCGCCCGGCTGCACGAGGAGCAGGGCCGCACGCTGGTGGCGGTGCTGCACGACCTCAACCACGCCGCCCGCTACGCGACGCACCTGATCGCGATGCGCGAGGGGCGGGTGGTCGCCGCCGGCGCCCCCCGGGAGGTGGTCACCGCCGAGCTGGTCGAGGAGGTCTTCGGCCTGCCCTGCCGCGTGATCGACGACCCGGAGAGCGGCACCCCGCTGGTGGTCCCCGCCGCCCGCCGCCGGGCCCCCGCGAGCGCCCCGACGGTCGCCGCCGCCGGCGGGTGATAGCTGTGGGCGGGTGACGGGCGCGGGCGGGTGAGGGGCGTTCGCGCCGCCGGCCGGGGCCGCCGGACCGCCCGCGCCGCGCCGGGGGTCGACCTACTCGCGCATCGACCGGAATCATCGTACGGTGGCACACGATGCGTGATCTCGCCAGCACCTACCGCCAGGATGTCGACGGCTTCGGCCGGGTGACCATCCGCCCCGTCGACCCCGACACCGACACCGACATCGACCTGATCCACGCCTGGGTCAGCCAGGAACGCGCCCGCTTCTGGGGCATGCGCGACGCCGGCCGGGACCGGGTCGGGGAGATCTACCGCTACCTGGACTCCTTGCCCACCCACCACGCCTGGCTGACACACCGCGACGGCACGCCGGTGGCGCTGTTCCAGACCTACGAGCCGGCCGCCGACCCGGTCGGCGAGTGCTACCCGGTCCAGCCCGGCGACCACGGGGCCCACCTGCTGATCGGCCCGCCCGACACGGCCGAGCGGGGCTTCACCGGCACCCTGTTGCGCGTGTTCCTCGACTTCGTCTTCGCCGACCCGCGACACCGGCGCGTCGTGATGGAGCCGGACGCGCGCAACGACAAGGCGGTGGAGCGGCTCCTGCGCACCGGCTTCGTCGCCGGCCCGCTGATCGACGTGAACGGCAAGCGGGCCCGGCTGCTCTTCCTCGACCGCGAGACGTTCGAGGCCGGCCGGCCCTGAGCGCGGGGACGGCCGGCGGGTCCCGCACGCAACGGCCGGCGTCGTGGCCGGTGCTCCCCGGGCGGTCGCCCGCCCGGGGAGCGTCAGCGGCTCAACCGCCCGGTCGCAGCACCCGGCCCGGGCCGGCGGCGTTGTCCGCCGCGGCCCGGCTGCGCTGGACGCCGGTGACGCAGACGTAGTCGGACTGGTCGGCGGCGGGAGCGGCGCGACGGGTCAGCCGTGCAGCCAGCGGTGGATGCACTGCAACAGGTCGGCGGCGTCGACCGGCTTCGTGACGTAGTCGCTGGCGCCGGAGGAGATGCTCTTCTCCCGGTCGCCGTGCATCGCCTTCGCGGTCACCGCGATGATCGGCAGGTCGGCGTAGCGGGGCATGGCGCGGATCGCCGCCGTCGCGGCGTAGCCGTCCATCTCCGGCATCATGACGTCCATCAGCACGAGGTCGATGTCGTCGTGGCGCATCAGCGTCTCGATGCCCTGCCGGCCGTTCTCCGCGTAGACCACGTCGAGCCCGTGCAGCTCCAGGATGTTGGTCAGCGCGAAGACGTTGCGCGCGTCGTCGTCCACCACCAGCACCTTGCGGCCGGCCAGGTCGGCGGGCAGGGCGTCGACGGCGGGACGGACGTCGGGCACCACCGCGGCGAACGGCAGCACCCGCTCCGGGGTCACCGCCGTCAGGTGCAGGGCGATCCGCTCGCGCAGGTCGTCCAGGCTGCGCAGGACCTCCAGCGGCCGCTCGTGGGCCAGCGCCTGCAACAGGGCCTGCGAGCCGGGCGGCAGCGGGTGGCCGTGGTACGCCAGCACGGGCACCCCGCGCAGCACCGGATCGTCGTGCAGCGCCTTCAGCAGGTTCGTACCGCCGTCGTCGGGCAGGTCGAGCTGGAGCACCATGACGTGGTGCCGCCCGCCGGCGAGCGACTCGAGCGCCGAGGCCACGTCCACCGCGGTGGAGATCTCCACCGGCGGGTGCGCGTCGCCCAGGTCCGCCGCGACGCCCTGGGCGAGCAGCGTCAGCAGCCCCTTGTCGTGGCGCTCCAGCACGAGCATCCGGCGGACCTCGCCGGGCTGCAGCGTCACGGCCGGCGGCAGGGTGGCCGGGGCCGCCCAGGGCAAGCTGGCCGGCGGCGTCCAGGGCAGCGCGCCGGCACGGCCCGTTGCCGGCGACGGGCCGGTCGGGCGGTCGTCCGCAGCCGCGTCGCCGGTCCCGGCGGGCACCGGCCCGACGGGCAGGTAGAGGGTGAACGTGCTGCCCCGGCCGAGCACGCTGTGCGCCTGGATCCGGCCGCCGAGCAGGTGGGCGATCTCCCGGCTGATGGACAGCCCGAGGCCCGTGCCCCCGTACCGCCGGCTGGTCGTGCCGTCGGCCTGCTGGAACGCGTCGAAGATGGCGGTCAGGTGCTGTTCGGCGATGCCGATCCCGGTGTCGATCACCCGGAACGCGAGGACGGTGTCCGTCGGGGCGAGCCCCTCGGGCAGCTCGCCCGGCGCGGCCCGCTCGATGCGCAGCCGCACCCGCCCCTTCTCGGTGAACTTGACCGCGTTGGAGACCAGGTTGCGCAGCACCTGCCGCAGCCGCTGCTCGTCGGTGTGCAGCTCGGTCGGCACGCCCGGGCCGGTGCTGATCTCCAGCTCCAGGCCCCGGGGCGTGGTCAGCGGCCGGAAGGTGGCGTCGACGTAGTCGCGCAGCGCGGCCAGCTCGAAGGTCTCCGGGTTGATGTCCATCTTGCCGGCCTCCACCTTGGACAGGTCGAGGATGTCGTTGATGAGCTGGAGCAGGTCGGTGCCGGCCGAGTGGATGACCGTGGCGTACTCGACCTGCTTGGCGGTCAGGTTGCGGTTCGGGTTCTGCGCGAGCAGCTGGGCGAGGATGAGCAGCGAGTTCAGCGGCGTACGCAGCTCGTGGCTCATGTTGGCGAGGAACTCCGACTTGTACTTGGAGGCGAGGGCGAGCTGCTGGGCGCGGGCCTCCAGCTCCTGCCGGGCCTGCTCGATCTCGGAGTTCTTCGTCTCGATGTCGTGGTTCTGCCGGGCCAGCAGGGCCGCCTTGTCCTCCAGCTCGGCGTTGGAGCGCTGGAGTTCCTCGGAGCGTGCCTGCAACTCCTCCGAGCGGGCCTGCAACTCCGCGGCGAGGCGCTGCGACTCGGTGAGCAGCACGTCGGTGCGGGCGTTGGCGACGATGGTGTTGACGTTGACGCCGATGGTCTCGGTCAGCTGGTCGAGGAAGTCGCGTTGCACCTCGGTGAAGCGGCTCATGCTGGCCAGCTCGATGACGCCGAGCACCTGGTCCTCGAAGAGGATCGGCAGCACCACCAGGTGCAGCGGGGCGGCGGCGCCGAGGCTGGAGGAGACGGTGACGTAGTCGGCCGGCACGGTGTCCACCACGATGGCCCGCTTGCTCACCGCGGCCTGCCCGACGAGGGAGTCGCCGAGGGCGTACCGGCGGCCGGTGGTGTCGTGCCCGTACCCGCCGACGACCCGCAGGCCGGTCCCGCCGGGGCCGTCGTCCACCAGCAGGAACGTGCCGAGCTGCGCGGAGACCAGCGGGGCCAGCTCGTTCATCACCAGACCGGCGACCACGTCCAGGTCGCGGTGGCCCTGCATCAGGCCGGCGATGCGGGCCAGGTTGGTCTTGAGCCAGTCCTGTTCCTGGTTGGTGCGGGTGGTCTCGCGCAGCGACTCCACCATCGAGTTGATGTTGTCCTTCAGCTCGCCGACCTCGCCGGGGGCGTCCACGGTGATGGAGCGGGTCAGGTCGCCGGTGGCCACGGCGCTGGTCACCTCGGCGATGGCGCGCACCTGGCGGGTGAGGTTTCCGGCCAGCTCGTTGACGTTCTCGGTGAGCCGCTTCCAGGTGCCGGAGACGCCCTCGACCTCGGCCTGCCCGCCGAGGCGGCCCTCGCTGCCGACCTCCCGGGCCACCCGCGTCACCTCGGCCGCGAACGACGACAGCTGGTCCACCATCGTGTTGATGGTGGTCTTCAGCTCCAGGATCTCGCCGCGCGCGTCGACGTCGATCTTCTTGGTCAGGTCGCCCTGGGCCACCGCGGTGGTGACCTGGGCGATGTTGCGGACCTGGCCGGTGAGGTTGTTCGCCATCGAGTTGACGTTGTCGGTGAGGTCCTTCCAGGTGCCGGCCACGTTCGGCACCCGCGCCTGGCCGCCGAGGCGGCCCTCGGTGCCCACCTCGCGGGCCACCCGCGTCACCTCGTCGGCGAACGCGCCGAGCGTGCCGACCATCGTGTTGATGGTCTGGGCGAGCACGGCCACCTCGCCCTTGGCCTCCACGGTGATCTGCCGGCTCAGGTCGCCCTGGGCGACGGCGGTGGCGACCAGCGCGATCGAGCGCACCTGGTTGGTGAGGTTGTTGGCCATCTCGTTGACGTTGTCGGTGAGGTCCTTCCAGGTCCCGCCGACATTGGACACCCGGGCCTGGCCGCCGAGGCGGCCCTCGGTGCCCACCTCCCGGGCCACCCGCGTCACCTCGTCGGCGAACGCGGAGAGCTGGTCGACCATCGTGTTGATGGTCTCCTTCAGCGCCAGGATCTCGCCGCGCGCGTCGACCCGGATCTTCTGGGTCAGGTCGCCCTTCGCCACGGCGGTGGTCACCTCGGCGATGCTGCGCACCTGGGCGGTGAGGTTGTCCGCCATGACGTTGACCGACTCGGTGAGGTCCTTCCAGGTGCCGGAGACGCCCTTGACGTCCGCCTGGCCGCCGAGGCGGCCCTCGGTGCCGACCTCGCGGGCCACCCGGGTCACCTCGTCGGCGAACGACGACAGCTGGTCCACCATCGTGTTGTTGGTGTTCTTCAGCTCCAGGATCTCGCCGTGCGCGGTGACGGTGATCTTCTGCGACAGGTCGCCCCGGGCCACCGCCGTGGCCACCTGCGCGATGCTGCGCACCTGGTCGGTGAGGTTGACCGCCATGGAGTTCACCGAGTCGGTGAGGTCGCGCCAGGTGCCCGCGACGCCGCTGACCTGGGCCTGACCGCCGAGCCGCCCGTCGGTGCCGACCTCGCGGGCCACCCGGGTCACCTCGTCGGCGAACGACGACAGCTGGTCCACCATCGTGTTGATGGTGCTCTTGAGCTCCAGGATCTCGCCCCGGGCGTCGACGGTGATCTTCTGCGACAGGTCGCCCCGGGCCACGGCGGTGGTGACCTGGGCGATGTTGCGGACCTGGCTGGTCAGGTTGCCGGCCATGAAGTTCACCGAGTCGGTGAGGTCGCGCCAGGTGCCGGCCACGCCGGGCACCTCGGCCTGTCCGCCGAGGCGGCCCTCGCTGCCGACCTCCCGGGCCACCCGCGTCACCTCGTCGGCGAACGACGACAGCTGGTCCACCATCGTGTTGATGGTGATCTTCAACTCCAGGATCTCGCCGCGCACGTCCACGGTGATCTTCTGCGACAGGTCGCCCCGGGCCACCGCCGTGGCCACCTCGGCGATGTCGCGGACCTGGTCGGTCAGGTTGCCCGCCATGGCGTTGACCGAGTCGGTGAGGTCCTTCCAGGTGCCCGACACCCCGGGCACCTCGGCCTGGCCGCCCAGTTGCCCCTCCGTGCCCACCTCCCGGGCCACCCGGGTCACCTCGGAGGTGAACAGCGACAGCTGGTCGACCATGCCGTTGAAGACGGTGGCGATCTCCCCGAGCAGTCCGTCGGCGTCCTCGGGCAGCCGGGTGCCGAAGTCACCGTCCCGCACCGCCGTCAGGCCGGCCAACAGCTGCCGGAGCCCCGGGTCGGCCATCGCCGCGGCCCCACCGGTCGCCGGATTGCGCCGCGCCGCCGTCTTCTCGACCACCACAACCACCTCGCGGAACGGCCGGGGGCCCGCCCGCCGGCACAACATCGACCGCGCAAGTATGCACAGCCCGGTCGTCGCACGCGCGCCGGCCGGCGCCCCGCGACGCCCGCCGTCCGGCGGCTGCGCCGCGGCACGGTGACCAGCACGGTTACCGGGGGCACGGCGCGGGTAGAGGCGACGCTCGAACCGGTCCGACCGGAACGGGGGACTCGCCGGGGCGGTCCTCGACGCCGGCCCGGCGCACGGGTCCGGTGTGGAGCGCGCCCCACCGGAGAAGGGGTACGGACGGTGCGACAGTGATGGCGGGGCGTGGGCGGGCGGATCCGGCGCAACGGCACGACGGTGGTCGAGTTGGTCCTCGCCGCGACGGTGGCCTGGGTCCTCGCCGCCCGGGTGATCGGTCATCCGGACCCGTTCTTCGCCCCCACGGCGGCGCTGGTCGTCCTGGGCGAGGCGCGGGGGCGGCGGGTCCGGCAGACGGGTGGAGATCCTGTTCGGGGTCGCGGCCGGCGTGCTCGTCGCCGAGCTGCTGGTGTACGCGCTCGGTCCCGGCACCGGCACCGTCCTCCTGGTGCTGCTGCTGACCACCGGCCTGATGGTGGCGATCGGGGCGCGCACCACCCTCGTGGTGCAGGCGGCGGTCTCCGCGATGTACCTGGTGGCAGTGGCCGCGCCCAGCGGCACGCTGATGCCCTTCCGGTTCGTCGACGCGCTGATCGGCGGCGCGGTCGCGCTGGCCGCGAGCCAGCTCCTGGCGGCCCGCGACCCGCTCGCCCCGCTGATCAGGGAGGCCCGGCAGAGCTTCGCCGACCTGGCCGAGGTGCTCGACGCGCTCGACGACGCGCTCGCCCGCTGCGACGAGACCGCCGCCCGGGCGGCGCTGGACCGGGCCCGGGAGCTGGACGACTGCGTGGACCGGCTGTGCACGGCGGTCCGGGCCACCGGGGAGACGCTGCGGTTCCACGTCCGCCGGCGGCGGCACGTCGGGCAGGTGCGGGACGTGGAGGCGACCACCCGGCAGCTGGACTACGCCGTGCGCAACGTCCGGGTGCTGGCCCGCGCCGGGGTGACGCTGACCCGGCTGTGCACGGGGACGCCGCCGGAGCTGGGCGACGCGCTGCCCGCCCTGGCCGCCGCCGTACGCGCCGCGGGCGAGGCGGTGGCGACCGACCTCACCGGCGAGGACGCCGACCGCCACGCGGCGCGGGCCGACGAGGCGGCCATGACGGCGGTACGGGTCGCCGGCCGGCTGCTCGCGTCCGACCCGGCGCTGCCTGTCACGATGATCGTCGGCCAGATCCGGGCGACCGCCATCGACCTGCTGCGCGGCGTCGGCCGCGACGACGTGGCCGTGCTGGTGCGGGTGGACGAGGCGCTCGGGGTGATGCCCGGACCGCGCGCGCCGGTCTGGCCGATGGACGCCTTCCCCGACCGGTTCCTCGCCGCCCTCAGCGGCTGACCCCGCCGACGCGACGCCCCGGGGCGGGCCGCCATCGGGAGTGTCCGGCGGGCGGCGTCGGGCACCGGGCGGGTCGCCGTCGGGGCGCCGGCGGCGCGGGCCGGTCCCGTCAGCGGGGTGCCACGAGGCCGGCGTAGTCGTCGGCGGCCAGGGGCCGCCGGGACAGCGACCCGTCGGCACGCGGGACCCCCAGCGGGGCCCCACCCCGGAAGAAGGCCACGGTGTCGACGTCGGAGCGGGCGGTCAGGGTGCAGACGATCTGCCCGAAGGCGAGGACCTCGTCGCTGCGGCCCGTCTCGTCGCCGGCCCCGCCGAGCTCCACGTCGACCTCGTTGCCCCGGGGCCGGGCGGCGGCGACCGGCACGGCCCCGGGCAGCGCCGTGGTGAGGCCGTCGTCGCGCTCGGCGGTGCTCGGGCCGGCCAGCAGGTGCTGGAGCTGGGCGTCGACGGTGGGCGTGCCGTCGACCCGACGCTCGACGCGGACCAGCCGGTCGTCGCGTACGAAGCAGAGAACCTCCGTCGTCCGCCCGGCCGTCAGGGTGGGGGTCGGCGTCGCCACGACCGCCCCCGGCGAGGGGAACGGCCCGGGTGGGGGCGCCACGGCGCGCGGGGCGCTCTCGGTCGGGACGCCGCAGCCGCCCAGCAGTCCCAGGACGACGAGCGCGCCACCGACGCCGCGCCACCGGCTCCGGCGGCGGGACGCGGGCGCAGGGCTCGCGGGCGCGCGGCTGGTCCCGGCGGGCGGCGGACGCCCGGGCGCGCGGCGGATCACGGCAGTACCCCGGGCAGCTCGACCCGGAAGCGGGCGCCCCCGCCGGGGCGGTCGCCCGCGCCGGCCCGCCCCCGGTGCGCGGCGGCGTGCTGCGCGACGATGGCCAGCCCGAGCCCGGTGCCGTCGCCGTCGCCACGCGAGTGCGCGGCCCGGCCACGGACGAAGCGGTCGAAGATGGGGTCGCGGTCCTCCGGCGGCACGCCCGGCCCCTCGTCGTCGACCTCGACGATCCCCGTGCCGTCCCGCTGCGACAGCCGCACGGCCACCGGGCCGCCACCGTGGCGCAGCGCGTTGTCGACCAGGTTGGCCAGGATCTGCTCGACCCGACGCTCGTCGACCAGCCAGGTGGGGGCGACACCCGCGTCGACCCGGACGAGCGTGTCCGGCAGCCCGCGGACCTGACAGGCGCGGCGGGCCAGCGCCGCCACGTCGACCGGCGCCCGGTCGACCGGCTGGTCACTGCGGGCGAGCTGGATGAGGTCGTTGACGAGCTGCTGGAACCGGGTGATCTCGTCGGCCACCAGGCCGGCGGCGGTGGCCGTGCGCTCGTCGAGGTGGGCCCGACGACGGGCCAGGACGCTGGCCGCGGCCGAGAGGGTCTGCAACGGCGAGCGCAGCTCGTGGCTGACGTCGGCGGCGAAGCGACGGTCCCGCTCGATGCGCCGGGAGAGCTGGTCGACCATGTGGTTGAAGGACGTGGAGAGCCGGGTCAGGTCGGGGTCGGTGGTCGCGGCGAGCCGGGCGGAGAAGTTGCCCGCCGCGATCTCCTGCGCGGCGTCGGCCACCGCCGTCAGCGGCCGCAGGCTGTGCCGGGTGGCGTACCAGCCGAGGGCGGCGCCGGACCCGGCGACCACGATGGCCACGGCGGTCAGCGCCAGCGCCAGGACCCGCAGGGTCTGGTCCAGCTCCCGCAGCGACGTCAGCTCGTAGTAGCTGGTGGACGGGGCCAGCGGCAGGCCGACGAGCAGGGTGGGCTGGCCGTTGACCCGGACCCGCTGCACGGCCGGTTCCCCGGCGTGGACGAGCTGTTGCAGGTCGACCGGGATGGCGGCGGTCAGGCCGGCGTCGGCCGTGCGGGCGTACCAGTCGTCGCCGCGGTGCAGCAGCGGCCGGCGGTTGCCGCCGGTGTCGAGCGACCGCAGCACCTCCACCACGTCGGGGGCGTCCGTATCCAGGCCGGTACGCACCACCGCCGCGTCGAAGTACGCCGCCCGCACGGCGGTGCGCTCCCGCTCGTCGAGCAGGGATCGCCTGGTCAGCTCGTACGAGACCAGCGCCATCGAGGCGGACAGCAGCAACGCGCCGACCGCGAAACCGGCGGACACCCGGGCCCGCAGTCCGAGGCGCCTCACCGGGTCAGCTTGTAGCCGAGGCCGCGCAGGGTGACCAGGTGCCGGGGGTTGCCCGGATCGTCCTCGATCTTCTGCCGCAGCCGGCCCACGTGCACGTCGACGAGCCGCTCGTCACCGGTGTCGTAGCCCCAGACCCGTTGCAGCAACTGGTGGCGCGACAGCACCCGACCGGCGTGCTCGGCCAGCTCGCACAGCAGCCGGAACTCGGTGCGGGTGACCGGCACCGGCCGCCCGCCCAGGCGCACCTCCCCGGCGTCCGGGCTGATCTCCAATTGCCCGAAGGTGAGCACCGGTACGGGGTCGGGCGCCGCCCGGGCCCGGCGCCGCAGGGCGCGCAGCCGCGCCGACAGTTCCTTGATCGCCACCGGCTTGACCACGTAGTCGTCGGCCCCCGCCTCCAGTGCCGCGACGATGTCGTGGGTGTCGTCGCGGGCGCTGACCACCACGATCGGCACGTCGTCGTCGCGGCGCAGCCGCCGGATGCACTCGAAGCCGTCGAGGCCCGGCAGCATCAGGTCGACCAGTACGGTGTCGGCCGGCTCCCGGCGCTGCCGCAGCAGGCCCTCCTCGGCGGTGGCCACGCCCCGGACGCGGTAGCCCTCGTCCTCGAGCGCGAGCAGCAACGCCAGACGGATCCGGTCGTCGTCCTCGATCACCAGCACGTCCGTCATACCGGCATCATCCCCAAGGCGGCGGCGGGTGCCCAACCGTGTCCGGCGTCCGGCGGTTTTGTCACGCAACTGTCATACAACCGCGTGACCGGCGCCACGGGCGGCACCGAGGGTGGTGGGGAACATCCGTGGGCCGGCTGCCGTCGGCCGGCCGGCTCCGCAGGAGGGATCAGATGACCGTCGCCGGTCTGGTCACCGCGCTCGCCGTCGGTCTCCTCGTCGCCGGGGCGGGCTGGCGGGTGAACCCGCGCCGGCGGGAGGTGCCGGTCTGGCTGGCCCTGGTGGCGGGGATCGTCACCGCGCTGTTCGGCGTCATCCTGGCCCGCATCGTCGGCCTCGACACCGACGGGTCGGCCGCGTGGCGCGTCGGCGTGCCGGCCGGCTCGGCCGTCGTCGGCGTCGCCCTCGTGGCGGCCACGGCCGGTCCCCGGCGCGCCGCCGCTCCGCCGGGCGGGACGGAGCCGGACCTCGACACCGCCCAGACGCCGCCGGTCGCGGGCCGGCGCGTGGCACGGCCCGACCTCCCGTGGAGGAAGACACGATGACCGTCGTACCGGACGAGCACCTGATGACGTTGATCTGCGACAACTGCGGGGACACGACCACTGGCACCGCCTGCGTCCTGCCCGACGCCGAGGTCGTCTGGACCCTGGTGGCCGAACACGGCTGGAGCGGCTCGCCGTTCGCCACGGGCCCGCACCGCTGTCCCCGGTGCAGCCTGCCGGGTCTCGGGGCCGGGGGCGACGCCGCCGCCCAGGGCGGCCAGTCGGGCGGCGGGGTGCTGGACGTCGACCACCTCGACGACGTCGCGGTGGTGACGGCCACCGGGAACATCGACGTCGACACCGCCGACGAGCTGCGGGCCGCCCTGCGGCAGGCGGTGGACGTCCACGGGCACGTGGTGGTCGACCTGACCCGGGTGCACCTCATCGACGCCGGTGGGCTCGGGCTGCTCGTCCGGGCCCACCGCGACGCCCGGGAGCGGGGCGCCGTGCTCTGCCTGGCCGCTCCGTCCCGCTTCATCCGCACCGTGCTGCACACCATGCGGCTCGACGGGCTGTTCCCGGTCTTCGCGAGCCCGCAGGAGGCGGTCCGCCGGCTCTCCCCCGGCGGGGCCGGTGACACCGCCGGGCTGGCGGCCGTCACCGCCGGGCCGGATCCGCGCGGCCTTTCCGCGGCGGCGGTGGCCGAGGCGTCGTCCCGCTGACCCGGTGGCCGGGCCCGGATGGCCCCGAACCGGCAGAACCATCGAGAGGAAGCACGCCATGCTCATCCCCTGGCCGTACCCGGACGAGGGCGGGTTCCCTGCCGAGCCGCCGGGCCCCTCGCCGGACGACGAGGACGGCCGGCTGGCGGCACTGGTCGCCCAGCGGTTGAGCAGCGACTGGACCACCCGCCGCCAGCAGATCGTGGTGACCGTGCAGAACCGCGTCGTCATCCTCGCGGGCATCGTGGCCGGCCCGGACACCCGGCGGGTGGCCGGCGAGATCGCCTGGGACGTCCAGGGCGTCGTCGACGTCTGCAACGCCCTGCGGCTCGCCGGTCCCCGCCGGTCCCGCCGCTGAGCGCCGGCCCCGACGAACGGCGGCGGCGTCCGGGCCAGGTGGGTCCTCCCGGTCGAAGGAGAGCCCGGCGTCCCGCGGGGACCGGTCAGGCCGCGGGCTGGTCGACCGGGCAGGCGTACGCCGTGCGACCGCCCAGCTGCCAGGTGCGCACCCGGGCGCCGCAGCGCCGGCAGGTCGGCCGCTTGTAGACCCACCGCTCGTCGGGTGCCGCCGGGTCGCTGACCACCTGGCCAACGTCGCGGCCCAGCGCCAGGTACCCGACGGCGAGCTCCCACAGCCGGCGGGCCGGCGCCGGCCCGACCGCCCGGGCGTCCGGATCGAGGCCGGCGAGGAAGAGCAGCTCCGCCCGCCAGGCGTTGCCGAGACCCGCCCACACCGCCTGGTCGAGCAGCGCCGCGCCGACCGCGCCCCTGGCGGCGCCGAGCCGGCGTACGGCGTCCTCTCCGTCGGCGTCGGCGCGCAGCGGGTCCGGGCCCAGCGAGGCCCGCAGCGCCCGCTCGCCGTCGCCCGGGAGCGGTTCGCAGCGGATGGGCGCGATCAGGTCGTACGCGACGCCGGCACCGGCCAGGCGCAGCCGGACGCCCCCACGGGGCGGGACGGCCGGGTCGTCGTGGCGCAGGAACAGCCCACGCATGCCGAGGTGCACGTGCAGGGCCGGCGCGTCGTCGACGTGGTAGAGCAGGTGCTTGCCGTACGCCTCCACCGCGCGCAGCCGCCGCCCGTCGTACGGGCCGGTGTCCAGGCGACCCTGCGGGCTGGAGGCGGCGAGGACCTGCCCGGCGAGCGCGGCGTGCTGGTCGCGCGCGTACCGGTGGACGAGGTGGCCCTCGGGCATGCGCCCGGGTACCCGCGGCACGGGCGCGAAAACGGCGCGCCCGGGGCACGGGAACAACGGCGATCGGTCCGCAGTTGTCCCCTTTCGTGACCGACGCTGTCCCGCACTCCCGGCTGTTCGACATCCGGCGGATCTACGTGGAGCCGGAGGCCGCCGCGCTGCCCCGTGGGCGGGCCGTGCTGGAGCGCTTTCCCGACGCGGAGCGCGTCGAGGTCGAGAGCCACTCCCGCATCCCGGAGCTGTACGGGGACGAGACCAACGTGGCCCGGTGGGTGCGGATCAAGACGGAGGCCCTGGTGCTGGGGGTCAAGAAGTCCCTCACCGCCCGCCCGAACGGCCGCTCGGCCGACTTCATCGCCCCGTCCACGGCGAACGGCTGCGCGATGGCGTGCGCCTACTGCTACGTGCCGCGCCGCAAGGGCTACAGCAACCCGGTGACGGTCTTCGCCAACATCGACCGAATCACCGGCTACCTGGGGCGGCACGTGGGTCGGCAGGGCGTCAAGGGTGAGCCGAACCAGTGCGACCCCGCCGCCTGGGTCTACGACATCGGCGAGAACTCCGACTGCTCGCTGGACGCCCGCGTCTCCGACAACGTCCGGGACCTGGTCACGCTGTTCCGGGACCTGCCGACGGCGAAGGCCACGTTCGCCACGAAGCACGTCAACCGCGACCTGCTCGACTGGGATCCCCGGGGCCGGACCCGCGTCCGGTTCTCGCTGATGCCGGCCCGGGACGCCAAGCTGCTCGACATCCGGACCTCTCCGGTCGCGGAGCGGCTGGCCGCCGTCGACGACTTCGTCGCGGCCGGCTACGAGGTGCACGTCAACCTCAGCCCGGTGGTGGTCCGCGACGGGTGGCTGGACGACTGGGCGGAGCTGCTCGACCAGCTCGACGACGCGCTCGGCCCCCGCGCGAAGGCGCAGCTCGCCGCCGAGGTCATCTTCCTGACCCACAACGACCGGCTGCACGAGGTGAACCTCGGCTGGCATCCGAAGGCCGAGGAGGTCCTCTGGCGGCCGGATCTCCAGCAGCCGAAGCGGTCGCAGACCGGCGGCTGGAACGTGCGGTACCGCACCGGCAGCAAGGGCGCCTACGTGGCGGCGTTGACGGACCTGATCGCCGCGAAGGCGCCGTACTGCCGCGTCCGCTACGCGTTCTGACCGCCATCTTCCACCACGGAAAGCAGTTCAGGGCCACCCCGAAGGGTGGCCCTGAACTGAAAGATTGTCCGGCGGTGTCCTACTCTCCCACACCCTCCCGAGTGCAGTACCATCGGCGCTGGAGGGCTTAGCTTCCGGGTTCGGAATGTAACCGGGCGTTTCCCCTCCGCCATGACCGCCGTAACTCTATCGACATGTCAAACAACACCACAACACGAGTGGTCTGTTGTTCGTTCATCGAGAGTTGCACAGTGGACGCGTAGCAGCTTAGTAGTCAAGTCCTCGGCCTATTAGTACCGGTCAACTGAACCCGTTACCGGGCTTACATTTCCGGCCTATCAACCCAGTCGTCTAGCTGGGGGCCTTACCCCACCAAGGTGGGTGGGATACCTCATCTTGAAGCGAGCTTCCCGCTTAGATGCTTTCAGCGGTTATCCCTTCCGAACGTAGCTAACCAGCCGTGCCCCTGGCGGGACAACTGGCACACCAGAGGTTCGTCCGTCCCGGTCCTCTCGTACTAGGGACAGCCCTTCTCAAGTATCCTACGCGCACGGCGGATAGGGACCGAACTGTCTCACGACGTTCTAAACCCAGCTCGCGTACCGCTTTAATGGGCGAACAGCCCAACCCTTGGGACCTGCTACAGCCCCAGGATGCGACGAGCCGACATCGAGGTGCCAAACCATCCCGTCGATATGGACTCTTGGGGAAGATCAGCCTGTTATCCCCGGGGTACCTTTTATCCGTTGAGCGACACCGCTTCCACTCGCAAGTGCCGGATCACT
The DNA here is from genome assembly GCF_003664255.1 of Micromonospora sp. M71_S20. Taxonomy (NCBI): domain Bacteria; kingdom Bacillati; phylum Actinomycetota; class Actinomycetes; order Micromonosporales; family Micromonosporaceae; genus Micromonospora; species Micromonospora sp. M71_S20. Next base: position 4,818,682 of record NZ_RCCV01000001.1, read on the forward strand.
AGTCCCGACTTTCGTCCCTGCTCGACCTGTCAGTCTCACAGTCAAGCTCCCTTGTGTACTTGCACTCAACACCTGATTGCCAACCAGGCTGAGGGAACCTTTGGGCGCCTCCGTTACCCTTTAGGAGGCAACCGCCCCAGTTAAACTACCCACCAGACACTGTCCCTGAACCGGATAACGGTCCGAAGTTAGATACCCAAATCAACCAGAGTGGTATTTCAAGATTGCCTCCACCCATACTGGCGTATGGACTTCACCGGCTCCCACCTATCCTACACAAGCTAATTCGGATACCAATGTCAAGCTATAGTAAAGGTCCCGGGGTCTTTCCGTCCTGCCGCGCGTAACGAGCATCTTTACTCGTAATGCAATTTCGCCGGGCCTGTGGTTGAGACAGTGGGGAAGTCGTTACGCCATTCGTGCAGGTCGGAACTTACCCGACAAGGAATTTCGCTACCTTAGGATGGTTATAGTTACCACCGCCGTTTACTGGCGCTTAAGTTCTCCGCTTCGCCCCGAAGAGCTAACAGGTCCCCTTAACGTTCCAGCACCGGGCAGGCGTCAGTCCATATACATCGAATTACTTCTTCGCATGGACCTGTGTTTTTAGTAAACAGTCGCTTCCCCCTGCTCTCTGCGGCCATACAACGCTCCACCCGCGTGGGGCTTCACGTCTCCGGCCCCCCTTCTCCCTAAGTTACGGGGGCAATTTGCCGAGTTCCTTAACCACAGTTCGCCCGATCGCCTCGGTATTCTCTACCTGACCACCTGTGTCGGTTTGGGGTACGGGCCGCTAAGAACTCGCTAGAGGCTTTTCTCGGCAGCATAGGATCACTGACTTCACCTGAATCGGCTCGGCATCACGTCTCAGCCTTCATGTGTTGCGGATTTGCCTACAACACGGCCTACACGCTTACCCCGGCACAACCACCGGCCGGGCTCAGCTACCTTCCTGCGTCACCCCATCGCTTGACTACTACCCGCCAGGTTCCCACGCTCCCCCAGTTTGGTCCGAAGACCGCCCCAAGTTCGGGTGGTTAGCACAACGAGGTTCATCAGGGACGCTCTTTCGCGGGTACGGGAATATCAACCCGTTGTCCATCGACTACGCCTCTCGGCCTCGCCTTAGGTCCCGACTCACCCAGGGCGGATTAGCCTGGCCCTGGAACCCTTGGTCATCCGGCGGAAGGGTTTCTCACCCTTCTTTCGCTACTCATGCCTGCATTCTCACTCGTGCCGCGTCCACAACTGGGTCACCCCGCTGCTTCACCCCCGGCACGACGCTCCCCTACCCCATCCACACACCTGCACAAGGAATCAAGTCCAAGCGAGGTAAAAATGTGAATGCCACAGCTTCGGCGGTGTGCTTGAGCCCCGCTACATTGTCGGCGCGGAACCACTTGACCAGTGAGCTATTACGCACTCTTTAAAGGGTGGCTGCTTCTAAGCCAACCTCCTGGTTGTCTATGCGACCCCACATCCTTTTCCACTTAGCACACGCTTAGGGGCCTTAGCTGGTGATCTGGGCTGTTTCCCTCTCGACTACGAAGCTTATCCCCCGCAGTCTCACTGCCGCGCTCTCACTTACCGGCATTCGGAGTTTGGCTGATTTCGGTAAGCTTGTGGGCCCCCTAGACCATCCAGTGCTCTACCTCCGGCAAGAAACACGCGACGCTGCACCTAAATGCATTTCGGGGAGAACCAGCTATCACGGAGTTTGATTGGCCTTTCACCCCTAACCACAGGTCATCCCCCAACTTTTCAACGTTGGTGGGTTCGGCCCTCCACGCGGTCTTACCCGCGCTTCAGCCTGCCCATGGCTAGATCACTCCGCTTCGGGTCTAGGACACGCGACTGAACGCCCTATTCAGACTCGCTTTCGCTACGGCTCCCCCACACGGGTTAACCTCGCCACATGCCACTAACTCGCAGGCTCATTCTTCAAAAGGCACGCCGTCACCCCGCAAGGCTCCGACGGATTGTAGGCGAACGGTTTCAGGTACTATTTCACTCCCCTCCCGGGGTACTTTTCACCATTCCCTCACGGTACTCGTCCGCTATCGGTCACCAGGAAGTATTTAGGCTTACCAGGTGGTCCTGGCAGATTCACGGCAGATTACAGGGGTCCGCCGCTACTCGGGAACACCCACAGAAGACCAGCCACTTTCACCTACCGGACTCTCACCGCCTACGGTCAGCCTTTCCAGACTGTTCGGCTAGCAACTGGCTTTGTAACTTCTCGAACAAGTGTCAGCTTGTTCAGCAGGGTCCCACAACCCCAAACCACGCAACCCCTGACAGGTATCACACGCAGCCGGTTTAGCCTCCAATCCGCTTTCGCTCGCCACTACTCACGGAATCACTATTTGTTTTCTCTTCCTACGGGTACTGAGATGTTTCACTTCCCCGCGTTCCCCCCACACACCCTATGTGTTCAGGTGTGGGTGACTGGACATGACTCCAGCCAGGTTTCCCCATTCGGACACCCTGGGATCACAGCTTGGTTGACAGCTCCCCCAGGCCTATCGCGGCCTCCCACGTCCTTCATCGGCTCCTGGTGCCAAGCATCCACCGTTCGCCCTTGACAACTTGAACCACAAAGATGCTCGCGTCCACTGTGCAATTCTCAACAAACGACCAACCCACAACCCACAGCCCCACACCAAAACCCGACAACCGCCGGCGGTATGCGAGACCAGGCCATGCCTGGCAACCAGCTCCACCCACAAGCGAAGCAATGGCTCCGAAAGAAACAACCAACGGTTGTTCTTTCAGGACCCAACAGGGTGCTCTGCATCCCTCCCCAGCCGCACCAACCCGACCGCTCCTACACCCGGGAGGCGTGTACTAGATCATCGTGGCCGTTGCCAGGAAAAAACTCGCCAGTGTCTCCGCCATTGAGCACCCCGACCCGACATTCGCAGGTCGCGGGCTCCTTGCACCCTTTCGGGTGAAGGTGCTCCTTAGAAAGGAGGTGATCCAGCCGCACCTTCCGGTACGGCTACCTGTTACGACTTCGTCCCAATCGCCAGCCCCACCTTCGACGGCTCCCTCCCACAAGGGTTGGGCCACCGGCTTCGGGTGTTGCCGACTTTCGTGACGTGACGGGCGGTGTGTACAAGGCCGGGAACGTATTCACCGCAGCGTTGCTGATCTGCGATTACTAGCGACTCCGACTTCACGGGGTCGAGTTGCAGACCCCGATCCGAACTGAGACCGGCTTTTTGGGATTCGCTCCACCTCACGGTAATCGCAGCCCATTGTACCGGCCATTGTAGCATGCGTGAAGCCCTGGACATAAGGGGCATGATGACTTGACGTCATCCCCACCTTCCTGCCGAGTTGACCCCGGCAGTCTTCGATGAGTCCCCGCCATAACGCGCTGGCAACATCGAACGAGGGTTGCGCTCGTTGCGGGACTTAACCCAACATCTCACGACACGAGCTGACGACAGCCATGCACCACCTGTGACCGCCCCCGAAGGACCTCACATCTCTGCGAGTTTTGCGGCCATGTCAAACCCAGGTAAGGTTCTTCGCGTTGCATCGAATTAATCCGCATGCTCCGCCGCTTGTGCGGGCCCCCGTCAATTCCTTTGAGTTTTAGCCTTGCGGCCGTACTCCCCAGGCGGGGCGCTTAATGCGTTAGCTGCGGCACAGGGAACCGGAGAGGCCCCCCACACCTAGCGCCCAACGTTTACAGCGTGGACTACCAGGGTATCTAATCCTGTTCGCTCCCCACGCTTTCGCTCCTCAGCGTCAGTATCGGCCCAGAGACCCGCCTTCGCCACCGGTGTTCCTCCTGATATCTGCGCATTTCACCGCTACACCAGGAATTCCAGTCTCCCCTACCGAACTCTAGCCTGCCCGTATCGACTGCAGGCCCGCAGTTGAGCTGCGGGTTTTCACAGTCGACGCGACAAGCCGCCTACGAGCTCTTTACGCCCAATAAATCCGGACAACGCTCGCGCCCTACGTCTTACCGCGGCTGCTGGCACGTAGTTGGCCGGCGCTTCTTCTGCAGGTACCGTCACTTACGCTTCGTCCCTGCTGAAAGAGGTTTACAACCCGAAGGCCGTCATCCCTCACGCGGCGTCGCTGCATCAGGCTTCCGCCCATTGTGCAATATTCCCCACTGCTGCCTCCCGTAGGAGTCTGGGCCGTGTCTCAGTCCCAGTGTGGCCGGTCGCCCTCTCAGGCCGGCTACCCGTCGTCGCCTTGGTAGGCCATCACCCCACCAACAAGCTGATAGGCCGCGAGCCCATCCCAGGCCGAAAAACTTTCCACCACCAACCATGCGACCGGTGGTCCTATTCGGTATTAGCCCCGGTTTCCCGGGGTTATCCCAAAGCCTAGGGCAGGTTGCTCACGTGTTACTCACCCGTTCGCCGCTCGAGTACCCCGAAGGGCCTTTCCGCTCGACTTGCATGTGTTAAGCACGCCGCCAGCGTTCGTCCTGAGCCAGGATCAAACTCTCCAACAAAAACTTGTTGAAACAGTCATCCCGGCAACAAAAAGTGTTGCCAAAGGAATCCAAGACCAACAAACCACGAATGGCTTGCCAGTCCGGGGTATAAATCAATTTGGCACTGGCTTATCAAGCACCCTGTTGAGTTCTCAAAGAACAACCACACACCGCCCGGAAACCCCACACCGTGGAGCCCCCGACCCGGGGCATTTCGTTCACCGCACCCGCCGCTTCCCGCGCCGGGCACTTTTACTACGTTACCCGCTGGTTTCCGCCGTGTCAAACCGCTTCGCAGCGGTCCGCACCACTTCGATCCCATTTCCGGGCACCACGCGACATCGGCTTCCGCCGTTGTCGATCGTGACTTCCGGCAGGCCGGCCGCTCTGCGGTCTCCCGCGAGCTCGCCCGGTTCCCTACCGGCGATGAACCATACCCGGTCGGTTCCGCCTCGCCAAATCCGCCTCTCGGCGGATCCGGGGGCACCGCCCGGTCCGGGTACCGGTGAGTGCAACACACCGGACCCGAAGCTCATTCCCGCGCCCGGCCTCCGGTGGCTTCGCCCCGGTTCGTCCGTTCCGCGCTGGCAGAGAGAAAGTTACGCCCCCGGCGGATCGATCGTCAAATCCACCGAGGGCGTCCCGCGTCACGTCGGGCGACGTACGGCTAACCGCGCAGCTCGACCCCGGCGAACGACCGCTTGCCGCGGCGCAGCACCAGGTACCGGCCGTGCAGCAGGTCGCCGGGGTCCACCGTGGCGTCGGTCTCGGTGACCCGGGTGTTGTTCACGTAGGCGCCGCCCTCGGCGATCACCCGGCGCGCCTCCTTGAGGCTCGGGACCAGCCCGGAGTCGCGCAGCAACCCGGCGACATCAGGCAGCTCGTCGACGTGGACCAGGCCGGCCTCGGTCAGCGCGGCCCGCAGCGTCGCCGGCGCCAGCTCGTCCAGCGAACCGCGGCCGAAGAGCGCCTGGCTCGCGGCCACCACCTGCGCCATCTCCCGCTCGCCGTGCACCAGCGTGGTCAGCTCCTCGGCCAGCGCCCGCTGCGCCGCCCGGGCCGCCGGCCGCTCGGCGGTCTCCTTCTCCAGCGCCTCCAGCTCCTCGCGGGAGCGGAAGCTGAAGTACCGCAGGTAGCGACTCACGTCCCGGTCGTCGACGTTGACCCAGAACTGGTAGAACGCGTACGGGCTGGTCATCTCGGGATCGAGCCAGATCGCGCCGCCCTCGGTCTTGCCGAACTTCGTGCCGTCGGACTTCGTCACCAGCGGCGTGGTGAACGCCTGCACCGGCCCGGCGCCGCGCCGGCGGATGTAGTCGACGCCGGCGGTGATGTTGCCCCACTGGTCCGAGCCGCCGAACTGGAGCTGGCAGCCGTGCCGGCGGTGCAGCTCGAAGAAGTCGTTCGCCTGGAGCAGCTGGTAGCTGAACTCGGTGAAGCTGATGCCGCTCTCCAGCCGCGCCCTGACCACCTCCCGGGCCAGCATCTTGTTGACCGGGAAGTGCTTGCCGACGTCGCGGAGGAACTCGACCACCGACATCTCACCGGTCCAGTCCAGGTTGTTGACCAGTTGCGCGGCGTTCTCCCCCTCGTACGAGACGAAGGGGGCGAGCTGGTCGCGGATCCGGGCCACCCAGCCGGCGACCACCTCGGGCGGGTTGAGGCTCCGCTCGGCGCTCTCCTTCGGGTCGCCGATCTGGCCGGTGGCGCCACCGACGAGCAGCAGCGGCCGGTGCCCGGCGAGTTGGAGCCGACGTGCCGTGGCGACCTGCATGAGATGGCCGACGTGCAGGCTCGGCGCGGTCGGGTCGAAGCCCACGTAGTAGGCGGCGGAGCCGCTGTCGAGCAGCGCACGCAGCTCGTCGAGGCCGGTGGAGTCCTGGATCAGGCCCCGCCACCGCAGGTCGTCGGTCAGGGAGTCCCGCCCGGGCGGCGGGGGGCTGCTGTCGGTCACGGTCACCGATTCTCCCCCATGAGCGGGGACGGAACGTACCGGGTTTGCCGGGCGGACGTCGGCGTAGGCTGGCGGCGCCGTGATCGAGGGAGGGAACGCCGTGGACATGCCGGATCTGACGGGCGGCTTCGTCGCCCTGCTCGGCCTCAAGCTCGACGAGGTCGACGGCGACCGGGTGGTGATCCGGTGGCAGGTCCGCCCGGAGCTGCACCAACCGTTCGGCATCCAGCACGGCGGCGTGTACTGCTCGGTGGTCGAGACGGCCGCCAGCATCGGCGGGTCGCTGTGGCTGGGCGAGCGCGGACGCGTCGTGGGCGTGTCGAACCAGACCGACTTCCTGCGCGCGGTGCGCGACGGCGAGCTGACCGCGGTGGGCACGCCCGTGCACCGGGGGCGCAGCCAGCAGCTCTGGCAGGTGGAGATCACCGACGCCGACGCCCGGCTCGTGGCCCGCGGCCAGGTCCGGCTGCAGAACCTCTACCCGGCCTGACCGGTCAGCTCCGGGCCTCGTCCAGCACGGCCTCGGCCTCGTCGGACGCCGGCTCGGCCCGCCGGCGCAGT